>NZ_JBICUZ010000002.1:37695-221434 GCF_043198675.1 Streptomyces sp. NPDC048734
CGCTCTACGCGACGTTCACCCTCCCCCAACAGCTCCGCTGCCGGGGGCACCCCCACCCAGCAGGCCCCTGAACGCCGCTCTACGCGACGTTCACCCTCCCCCAACAGCTCCGCTGCCGGGGGCACCCCCACCCAGCAGGCCCCTGAACGCCGCTCTACGCGACGTTCACCCGCTGGCCGGGCGGGGCCGCCTCGAGCCACGCGAGGAATCCGGTCAGCGCGTCCTCGCTCATCGCCAGTTCCAGACGCGTGCCCCGGTGCACGCAGGTGAGGACGACCGCGTCGGACAGCAGCGCCAGCTCCTCCTCGCCCTCGGGCAGCCGGCGGCCGGCCACCTCGATCGAGGCACGCTCCAGCACGCGGCGCGGGCGGTACGCGTAGGAGAAGACGCGGTACCACTCGATGCGGTCGCCGTTGTAGCGGGCGACGCCGTAGCTCCAGCCCTTCCCGCTCGTGTCCGCGTTCTCGGGGACGTCCCAGCGCAGGGAACAGTCGAAGGTCCCGCCGGAACGCTGGATGAGTCTGCGGCGCAGGCCGAAGACGAACAGCCCCAGCACCACCAGGGCCACGACAATTCCGCACACAGTCAGAGCGAGGACCATCGACACCGACCTCCTCGTCTCCTAGGTACCGAAAATAGGTAACGGAACGGAAAAAACATCCAGATCTGCCTCAGCCGCGGTCGGCTCCGGATCGCTCCGGTGCCGGCCGCGGCTGAGTGACGTCGTCACACGGCGAGCCGGGTCAGTGGACCGCCGCCGCACGCAGTCGTACGTCGGCCCGGCGCTGGGCGGCGGCGTCGGCCTCCGCCTGCGCGCGCTCGAGCGCCCGCTCCGCGCGCTGGACGTCGATCTCCTCCGACAGCTCGGCGATCTCGGCCAGCAGGGACAGCTTGTTGTCCGCGAACGAGATGAAACCGCCGTGCACCGCGGCGACGACCGTTCCACCCTCACTCGTACGGATGGTCACCGGGCCCGACTCCAGCACACCGAGCAGCGGCTGGTGACCGGGCATGACGCCGATGTCGCCGGACGTGGTGCGCGCGACGACCAGGGTGGCCTCGCCGGACCAGACCTCTCGGTCGGCCGCGACCAGCGCGACGTGCAGCTCAGCAGCCAAGGTGGCTCCTCGGGTCACCACCCGGCGGGTCTGCCGGGTGTTGGTTACAAGTCTAATAGGCGTGGAAGAGGGGGCGGGACGCGCCCGCCCCCTCACACGAACTCACAGCTCAGGACTGAGCGACTCCCCAGGTCAGGAGACGCCGAGCTCCTTCGCGTTCTTCTTGAGGTCCTCGAGACCACCGCACATGAAGAACGCCTGCTCCGGGAAGTGGTCGTACTCGCCGTCGCAGATCGCGTTGAAGGCCCGGATGGACTCCTCCAGCGGCACGTCCGACCCGTCGACGCCGGTGAACTGCTTGGCGACGTGGGTGTTCTGGGAGAGGAAGCGCTCCACGCGACGGGCGCGGTGGACGACGAGCTTGTCCTCTTCGCCCAGCTCGTCGATACCGAGGATCGCGATGATGTCCTGGAGGTCCTTGTACTTCTGCAGGATCGTCTTGACGCGCATGGCGGCGTCGTAGTGGTCCTGCGCGATGTACCGCGGGTCCAGGATGCGGGACGTGGAGTCCAGCGGGTCCACGGCCGGGTAGATGCCCTTCTCGGAGATCGGACGGGACAGAACCGTCGTCGCGTCGAGGTGGGCGAAGGTGGTGGCCGGGGCCGGGTCGGTCAGGTCGTCCGCGGGGACGTAGATCGCCTGCATCGAGGTGATCGAGTGACCACGGGTCGAGGTGATGCGCTCCTGGAGGAGACCCATCTCGTCGGCCAGGTTCGGCTGGTAGCCCACCGCGGAGGGCATACGGCCGAGCAGGGTCGACACCTCGGAGCCGGCCTGGGTGAAGCGGAAGATGTTGTCGATGAAGAACAGCACGTCCTGCTTCTGCACATCGCGGAAGTACTCCGCCATGGTCAGACCCGCGAGGGCCACGCGCAGACGGGTGCCCGGGGGCTCGTCCATCTGACCGAAGACCAGGGCGGTCTTGTCGATGACGCCCGAGTCCGACATCTCCTCGATGAGGTCGTTGCCCTCACGGGTGCGCTCGCCGACACCGGCGAACACGGAGACGCCGTCGTGGTTGTTGGCGACGCGGTAGATCATCTCCTGGATGAGCACCGTCTTGCCGACGCCGGCACCACCGAACAGACCGATCTTTCCACCCTTGACGTACGGGGTGAGGAGGTCGATGACCTTGACGCCGGTCTCGAACATCTCGGTCTTCGACTCGAGCTCGTCGAAGTTGGGGGCCTTGCGGTGGATGGTCCAGCGCTCGCCCTCGTACTTCTCGTCGACGTTCAGCACCTCACCGAGGGTGTTGAACACCTTGCCCTTGGTGAAGTCGCCGACCGGGACGGTGATGCCCGTGCCGGTGTCGGTGACGGCGGCCTGACGGACCAGGCCGTCGGTCGGCTGCATGGAGATGGTGCGGACCAGGCCGTCACCCAGGTGCTGGGCGACCTCCAGGGTCAGGGTCTTCTTCTCGCCCGCGTTCGCCGGGTCGGCGATCTCGACGTGGAGGGCGTTGTAGATCTCCGGCATCGCGTCGACGGGGAACTCCACGTCGACGACCGGGCCGATGACCCGGGCGACGCGGCCCGTGGCCGTCGCGGTCTCAACAGTGGTGGTCATTAGCGGTCACTCCCCGCGGTCGCGTCGGCCAGGGCGCTGGAGCCACCGACGATCTCGCTGATTTCCTGGGTGATTTCGGCCTGGCGGGCCGCGTTGGCAAGCCGGGAGAGCGTCTCGATCAGCTCTCCGGCGTTGTCGGTGGCCGACTTCATCGCGCGCCGCGTGGCGGCGTGCTTGGAAGCGGCCGACTGGAGCAGCGCGTTGTACACGCGGCTCTCCACATAGCGCGGCAGCAGGGCGTCGAGGACGTCCTCCGCCGACGGCTCGAAGTCGTACAGCGGAAGGATCTCGTCCTTCGCCTTGGACTCCTGGGCCACCTCGTCGAGGCTGAGCGGCAGCAGACGGTCGCCGAGCGCCGTCTGCGTCATCATCGACACGAACTCGGTGAACACGATGTGGATCTCGTCCACACCGCCGTCCGCCGTCTCCTTCTCGATGGCCTCGATCAGGGGGCCCGCGACCTTCTTGGCGTCCGCGTACGTCGGCTCGTCGGTGAAGCCCGTCCACGACTCCGCGACCTTGCGCTCACGGAAGTTGTAGTGGGCGAGACCACGCCGGCCGACGATGTACGTCTCGACCTGCTTGCCCTCGGACTCGAGGCGCGCCGTCAGCTGCTCCGCGGCCTTGATGGCGTTGGAGTTGAAGGCGCCCGCGAGGCCGCGGTCGCTCGTCAGGAGCAGCACCGCGGACCGCACGACCTTCTCGGCCTGCGTGGTCAGCGGGTGCTTCGTGTTCGAGCCGGTCCCGACCGCCGTGACCGCGCGTGTCAGCTCGGTCGCGTACGGCGTGGAGGCCGCCACCTTGCGCTGCGCCTTGACGACACGCGAGGCGGCGATCATCTCCATCGCCTTGGTGATCTTCTTGGTCGCGGTGACGGATCGGATGCGACGCTTGTAGACCCGGAGCTGGGCTCCCATGAGTCAGGTCCCTTCCTTACGTCACTTGGCGGCGGACGGGGCGTCCTCGCCGAGCAGCTTGCCGTCCGAGGTCTCGAACTGCTTCTTGAACTCGGCGATGGCGTCCGCGATGGCGGTCAGGGTGTCGTCCGACATCTTGGCGCCCTCACGGATGGAGGTCATGAGGCCCTGCTCCTTGCGGTGCAGGTACTCCAGCAGCTCCTTCTCGAAGCGGCGGATGTCGGCGACCGGAACGTCGTCCATCCTGCCGGTGGTGCCGGCCCAGATGGAGACGACCTGGTCCTCGGTGGCCATCGGCTGGTACTGCGCCTGCTTCAGCAGCTCGACCATGCGCGCACCGCGCTCCAGCTGCGCCTTCGAGGCGGAGTCCAGGTCGGAACCGAAGGCGGCGAACGCCTCCAGCTCACGGAACTGGGCCAGGTCGACGCGGAGACGGCCGGAGACCTGTCGCATCGCCTTGTGCTGCGCGGAACCACCGACTCGGGAGACGGAGATACCGACGTTCAGCGCGGGGCGCTGACCGGCGTTGAACAGGTCCGACTCCAGGAAGCACTGGCCGTCGGTGATGGAGATGACGTTGGTCGGGATGAACGCCGAGACGTCGTTGGCCTTGGTCTCGACGATCGGCAGACCGGTCATCGAACCCGCGCCCATGTCGTCGGAGAGCTTGGCGCAGCGCTCCAGCAGACGCGAGTGCAGGTAGAAGACGTCGCCCGGGTAGGCCTCGCGGCCCGGCGGGCGGCGCAGCAGCAGGGACACGGCGCGGTAGGCGTCGGCCTGCTTCGACAGGTCGTCGAAGATGATGAGGACGTGCTTGCCCTCGTACATCCACTGCTGACCGATGGCCGAACCGGTGTACGGCGCGAGGTACTTGAAGCCGGCCGGGTCGGACGCCGGGGCGGCGACGATGGTCGTGTACTCCAGCGCGCCGTTCTCCTCCAGCGCGCGGCGGACCGACGCGATGGTCGAGCCCTTCTGGCCGATGGCGACGTAGATGCAGCGGACCTGCTTGTTCACGTCGCCGGAGCGCCAGTTGTCACGCTGGTTGATGATCGTGTCGACGGCCAGGGCGGTCTTGCCGGTCTGGCGGTCACCGATGATCAGCTGACGCTGACCACGGCCGATCGGGGTCATCGCGTCGACGGCCTTGTAGCCGGTCTCCATCGGCTCGTGCACCGACTTACGGGCCATGACGCCCGGAGCCTGCAGCTCCAGGGCGCGGCGCCCGGACGTCTCGATCTCGCCGAGGCCGTCGATCGGGTTGCCGAGGGGGTCGACGACGCGGCCGAGGTAGCCCTCGCCCACCGCGACCGAGAGGACCTCACCGGTACGCGTGACCGGCTGACCCTCCTCGATGCCGCTGAACTCGCCGAGGACGACGCAGCCGATCTCGCGCTCCTCGAGGTTGAGGGCGAGACCGAGGGTGCCGTCCTCGAACTTCAGCAGTTCGTTGGCCATGGCCGAGGGGAGGCCCTCGACCTTCGCGATGCCGTCGCCGGCAAGGCTGACCGTACCGACCTCCTCGCGCGAGGCCGCGTCCGGCTTGTACGACTGGACGAAGTTCTCCAGTGCGTCCCGGATCTCCTCCGGCCGGATCGTGAGCTCCGCCATCTGGGTTCCCTGCTCTCCTTGTTGGGCCCGAAGTTTCTTTGGGGGATCTGGGGACTCCCCCAGAAACTTTGCATCCTCTGCACGGCCCAACCAGGGCCGTAAGTACTGCTACGTGTTGAGTTGCTGCTAGCTCGCCATGCGGCGGGCGGCGTCCTCGATGCGGTCCGCGAGCGAGCCGTTGATCACCTCGTCACCGACCTGCACCCGGATCCCGCCGAGGACCTCGGGGTCCACGTCGAGGTTGAGGTGCATCGTGCGGCCGTAGAGCTTCGCGAGGGCGGCGCCCAGGCGCTGCCTCTGCAGGACGCTCAGCGGCACCGCCGAGGTGACGACGGCCACCATGCGGTCCCGGCGCGCGGCGGCGAGCTTGGACAGGGACTCGAGTCCCGCTTCCAGGCTACGGCCTCGCGGCGCGGTCACGAGGCGCGTGACCAGACGCTCGGTGGCCGCGTCCGCCCGACCGCCGAGCAGGCTGCGCAGCAGCTCGCCCTTGGCCGACGCGGTGGCCTTCCGGTTGGTCAGTGCGGCGCGCAGCTCCACGTTCGAGGTGACGATCCGCCCGAAGCGGAACAGCTCGTCCTCGACGTTGTCGAGCGTGCCCACCCGCTGCGCGGCGGTGAGGTCCGCGGCGTCCGCCAGCTGCTCCAGCGCGTCCACCAGGTCGCGCGACTGCGACCAGCGGGAACGCACCAGACCGGCGACCAGGTCGGCGGCGGTGCCGCTGATCTGGGTGCCGAGCAGGCGCTGGGCCAGCTCGGCCTTGGCCTCGCCGGACTGCGCCGGGTCGGTCAGGACCCGACGCAGCGACACCTCGCGGTCGAGCAGCGCGGTGACGGCCGCCAGCTCGGCGGCGAGCCGCGCCGCGTCCACGGACGTGTTGTCCGTCAGCGCGTCGAGACGCTCGCGTGCGGCTGCCAGGGCCTCGCGGCTCGCTCCGTTCATCGCGACGCCTCGGCCTTCTCCTCGAGCTCGTCGAGGAAGCGGTCGATGACGCGGCTCTGGCGGGCGTGGTCCTCGAGGGACTCGCCGACGAGCTTGCCGGCCAGTTCGGTGGCGAGCTTGCCGACGTCCTGGCGCAGCGCGGACGCGGCGGCCTTGCGGTCGGCCTCGATCTGCGTGTGACCGGCGGCGACGATCTCCTCGCGCTGACGCTGGCCCTCGGCGCGCATCTCCGCGATGAGGGTCGCGCCCTGCTCCTGCGCCTCCTGGCGCAGACGCGCGGCCTCGTGCCGGGCCTCGGCGAGCTGAGCCTTGTACTGCTCAAGAACGCTCTGTGCCTCGACCTTCATGGCGTCGGCCTCTTCGATACCGCCTTCGATCGCCGCTCGGCGCTCCTCCAGAACCTTGTTGATGTTCGGAAGCAGCTTCTTCCAGAAGAAGAAGAACACGATGGCGAAGGCGATGGTGCCGACGAGCAGCTCGGGGCCCGGAGGCAGGAGCGGGTTCTGCTCCTCCTCGGCCGCCAGCTGAACCAGGTTGGCGATCACATCAATGCCTTTCGTCGATGCGTGTCAGTAAGGGGTGATTACTTACCGAACACGAACGGCATAACGATGCCGATGAGGGCGAGCGCCTCACAGAAGGCGAAGCCCAGGATCTGGTTGGCGCGGATCAGGCCGGCGGCCTCGGGCTGACGGGCCAGGGCCTGGGTGCCGTTACCGAAGATGATGCCGACGCCGACGCCGGGGCCGATCGCGGCGAGGCCGTAGCCGATGGAGCCGAGCGAACCGGAGACGGCGGCGAGGGTCTCAGTGGCAGCCATGCTGATTCTTCCTTCTCTTTACGGACCGGTGGGGGGGTTGGACCACCGGACGATCAGGGGGTTGGTGTGGCTCAGTGGTGCTCGGCGAGAGCGCCCTGAATGTACGAGCAGGCCAGGAGTACGAAGACGTATGCCTGGACGGCCTGCACGAAAAGCTCGAAGAGGATCATGACCATGGTCATGATGAAGGAGACGCCGGCTGCGGGGACCATCCAGCTGTTCAGCAGGTACCAGGAGGCAACGGTGAACATGACCAGCATCAGGTGACCGGCGAACATGTTGGCGAAGAGCCGGACCGCGTGCGTGAAGGGGCGGACGATCAGGTTCGAGAAGAACTCGATGACCATCACGAGCGGCAGCACGGCGCCCAGCGACTTGTCGTAGCCGGTGACGTTCTTGAAGAAGCCGATGAAGCCGTGTCGCTTGAAGGTCACCGAGACCCACACCACGTACACGATGGCGGCCAGCACCGCGGGGAAGGCGATGATCGACGACACCGGGAACTGCGCCAGCGGGATCACGGACCAGATGTTCATGATCCAGATGAAGAAGAACAGGGAGACCATGAGCGGGACGTACTTCTCGCCCTCCCGCTTCCCGAGGGTCTCGTAGACGATGCCCCGGCGCACGAAGTCGTAGCCGGCCTCGCCGATCATCTGGAGCTTGCCCGGCACCACCTTGGCCTTGCCGAAGGCCGCCCAGAAGAAGCCGATGACGAGAACGGTGGTGATCAGCGCGAGCAGCATCACCTTGTTGAACTCGAACCCGCCCACCGTGGCGATCGGCTGGAAGAGGAACGAGTGCAGGCCCGGGGCCGGAAAACCACACCCGTCGGACATGATCCGACAGCTCCAGTCAAAGGCGAGCTGGGTCTGGTCAGCACTCACCGCGGGCTCCTTCGGCATGACGCATGGGTACGGCAACCTCGTTGTGTCGGCGCGGCGCGAGGCCGCGGGTCGGCACCGGACTGGTGATACGGATGTGGGGGCGGCTGGGGGGCGATGAGCCTCGCGATTGAGCAGGCGTCAGCTCGAATGCCCGCGCCCGCGATGCCGCAGTTGGCACCGGACGATAGCAGGAGATCCCACTCGCCTTTATCCCGCCCCTACCCCTCACGACGAAGGCCCTGTCGTCTCGGGCTTCTCGGTCTTCACGGAGTCCGGATCGATGTAGAAGATCTTGGCCTTCAGGTACGCACGCGCCTGCGCGGCCATCCACACCACTGTCGCGGCGACGAGCGTGGCCGCGAACGCCTTCGCGTTGAAGAGCGAGGTGTCCTGGAAGAGGGCGACGAAGATCAGGAGCAGCAGGAGCTGGGCGACGTAGAGCATGAGGCCCATCGCCTGGAACAGCTGCGGGAGCGTCTTCGCCGTCCACTGCAGGACGTAGAGGCCGATACCCATGAAGAGGATGGCCACCCCCGCTCCGACGGCCGCTCCGAGCGCCCCCTTGCCTCCGGCCACCGCAGCGCTGACGGCGACGGCAACCACACCGGCAGCCGCTGTGGGCACAGCGCACTGCAGAAGGTTCCGGACGTCGTTGGACGGCATGGCGGCAACTCCGCTTTCAAAGGGGGGCAGGGTGTCGTCATGGACGAGCGTAGTCCCCGTCCGAGGGGCGAAGGACCGCACGCCGACCTCGCGACCGAGGGGCCGTGGCACACGGTCCTTCGGTTCCATCCGGGGTTCTCGTGAACCGTATCACAAACTATTTGATGAGGTCTTTACCTGGATGGTGTGCCCGGTGTCACACATGAGAGTGAGACTGCGCGTCTGTGCAGGAACCGCGACCACTTGTCTGGTATTGGGCATCTTTGCCCACCCGTGCTTTCCCCACGAGTTGGCAATGCTCTAGTCAGATTCTTACCTTGCCGCACGCGAGCGGGACCCGACCGCGGTCGCCCCGTTGGCCCCCGAGACCCCCACCGCCACGGGCGTGCGGCGCTCCCGCTCCTCGTCGTCGTCGCCCGTCGGCTCCCCCTCGGCACCCGCCGCCAGGACCTGCGCCGACTCCGGGAGGACCTTGCGGCGCCGGTAGCGGGGCGGCACGAAGGACTCGGCCCAGCGCGGGGCGCGCGGCGTGAAGCGCGGCAGCAGGAGCAGACCGAGGCCGATCGCGCTGAGGATCACGACACCGAGGACGATCCACATGGACGCGGAGTTGACCGAGTAGGTCAGGGCGCCGAAGGCGATCAGCGCCGACCAGAAGTACATGATCAGCACCGCGCGGCTGTGCGAGTGGCCGATCTCCAGCAGCCGGTGGTGCAGGTGCCCGCGGTCCGCGGCGAACGGCGACTGGCCGCGCCAGGTGCGGCGCACGATCGCCAGGATCAGGTCGGCGGCCGGGATCGCGATGATGGTCAGGGGCAGCAGCAGCGGGATGTAGACGGGGACCGTCTGGTGGACCGTGGCGCGCTCCGAACCGGAGAACAGGTTCATCACGTCCGGGTCGACCTGGCCCGTGATGGAGATCGCGCCCGCCGCCAGCACCAGCCCGATCAGCATCGAACCGGAGTCGCCCATGAAGATGCGCGCGGGGTGCATGTTGTGCGGCAGGAAGCCCAGGCACATGCCCATCAGGATCGCCGCGAACAGGGTGGCGGGGGCCGCGGCCTCGATGCCGTACGAGTACCAGATGCGGTAGGCGTACATGAAGAAGGCGGCGGAGGCGATGCACACCATGCCCGCGGCCAGGCCGTCCAGGCCGTCGACGAAGTTCACCGCGTTGATGGTGATGACGACCAGCGCGACCGTCAGCAGGGTCCCCTGCCACGGGGTCAGCGCGACCGTGCCCACGCCGGGGACCGGCAGCCACAGGATCGTCAGACCCTGCATGACCATCACGCCGGCGGCGATCATCTGGCCGCCCAGCTTGATCAGGGCGTCGATCTCGAACTTGTCGTCCAGCACGCCGATCAGCCAGATCAGCGCCGCGCCGGAGAGCAGGGCGCGCGGTTCGTTCGACTTCTCGAAGACCTGGTTGAGGTTGGTCAGGTGGTCGGCGACCAGCAGTCCCGCGCACAGGCCGAAGAACATGGCGATCCCGCCGAGGCGCGGAGTGGGTTCCCGGTGCACGTCACGGGCCCGGATCTCCGGCATCGCCCCCGCGACGATCGCGAACTTCCGTACCGGCCCTGTCAGCAGATACGTCACCGCGGCCGTCACGCAGAGCGTCAGCAGGTATTCACGCACAGGCTTCCCCACAGGTCTCGCTGGCCATCTCAGCCCCACACCCTAGCGATGCGCGCATATGGTTGGGGACTTCCGGGTAGCGACGATGGTTGCACGTGCGGCTGTGCACGGGTCGGCGCCCACCCCGCTTCAGCCGGGATACGGCGGGAACCCCGCGGTCAGTTCCCGCACTTCCTCCCGCGCCTGCCGGCCCTCGACCTCGCCGCGCAGCACGCCCGCCATCAGCTTGGCGATCCGCGCCATCTCCGTCTCCCCCATGCCCTGCGTGGTCACCGCGGCCGTGCCCAGACGCAGGCCGCGCACGTCGGCGACCGCGACACCGACGGCTCCGCCGTGCGGCAGGGCGCAGCAGTCCAGGACCATCCCGGCCGCCGCGAGCAGGCCGCGGGCGGTACGTCCGTCGACGCCGAGGGGCGCCGGGTCGACGGTGATGAGGTGGGTGTCCGTGCCGCCGGTGGTGACGGCCGTCCCCTCCGCCTCCAGGCGGGCCGCCAGCACCTTCGCGTTGGCGACCACCTGACGGGCGTACCGGGCGAACGCCGGCGTCGCCGCCTCGCCGAACGCGACCGCCTTCGCGGCGACGGTGTGCATCTGCGCACCGCCCTGCGTGAACGGGAACACGGCCCGGTCCACCCGCTCCGCCAGCTCGGCGCCGCACAGGATTATGCCGCCGCGCGGCCCGCGCAGCACCTTGTGCGTGGTGGCGCACACGACATCGGCGTACGGCACCGGGTTCGGGGCCGCTCCCCCGGCGACCAGGCCGATGGGGTGGGCGGCGTCGGCGATGAGGTAGGCGCCGACCTCGTCGGCCACCTCGCGGAAGAAGGCGTGGTCGATGTGCCGGGGGTAGGCGATGGAACCGCAGACGATCGCCTTGGGGCGGTGGCTGCGGGCCAGCGTGCGGACCTGCTCGTGGTCGATGAGCCCGGTCTCCGCGTCCACGCCGTACGGCACGAAGTCGAACCAGCGGCCGGAGAAGTTCGCGGGCGAGCCGTGCGTGAGGTGGCCGCCGTGGGCGAGGCCCAGGGCCAGGACGGTGTCACCGGGGCGCAGGAGGGCGGCGTAGGCCGCGAGGACGGCCGAGGAGCCGGAGTGCGGCTGGACGTTGACGTGCTCGGCCCCGAACAGCGCCTTGGCCCGTTCCACGGCGAGGCGTTCGGCCATGTCCACGATCTCGCAGCCGCCGTGGTGACGGGCGCCGGGGTAGCCCTCGGCGTACTTGTTGGCCAGCGGCGAGCCGAGCGCGGCCAGTACGGCGGGCGAGGTGAAGTTCTCGGCGGCGATCAGCTGCAGCGACGACGCCTGCCGCTCGCGCTCCCCGAGCAGGATCTCGGCGAGCGCGGGGTCCTGCCGGTGCAGGACGTCGGCCTCGATGGCATGGGTGACCGGCATGGTGGGCTCCGGGGCGTCGACGGTGACGTACGTCCAATGTAGGGCGCCACCGCGGGAACCGCCCGGCACCCGACACGCCTCAGGGCACGTCTCAGGCCCGCGCCGGTACTCCGGTCAGCGCCGTCACCACGGGATCCAGCGCCTGGTGTATCTCGTCGCCGATCGAGCGGAAGAAGGGCAGGGGCGCGCCGTACGGGTCGTACACCTCGTCCGCCTCCACCGTGGGGGCCAGCAGCCAGCCGCGGAGCGCGGCGGCGGCGCGGACCAGGGCGCGGGCGCGCATCACCACGCCCTCCTCCAGCGGGGGGAGGGTGGCCGGGTCGATCGCGTCGACCAGGCGGGTGAACTCCTTCAGCGTGAAGGTGCGCAGGCCCGCCGAGTGGCCCATGGAGATGACCTGGGCACGGTGGTCCCGGGTGGCGGTCAGCACCAGGTCGGCCATGATGACGTGCTCGTCGAGCAGCTCGCGGCCGGTGAAGCCGGAGGCGTCCGCGCCGAAGTCGGCCAGCACGGTCTCCGCGTTGGCCTCCATCGGCGCGCCCTCGTGGCCCCAGGTGCCCGCGCTCTCCACGATCAGCCCGCCGCCGAGCACCCCGAGCCGCTGCGACACGAAATGCCGGGTCAGCCGCTCGGTGATCGGCGAGCGGCAGACGTTGCCGGTGCTGACGTGGAGGATGCGGAAGGTGTCGCGCGGGAACCCGAACGTCGTCGTCTGTTCCGCGGCACGCTCCCCGTTGCCTATGCCACGCCCCGCGTCAGGGGCTGTCAATTCGCCACCTCGAGGTCGGGTACCACCTTGCGCAGCTCGTCCTCAGAGATGGCGCCGGCCCGCAGCAGCAGCGGCACCTCGCGGCTGACGTCGACGATCGACGACGGGACGTTGCCGGGGGTGGGGCCGCCGTCCAGGTAGACGGAGACGGAGTCGCCGAGCATCTCCTGGGCGTAGTCGCAGTTCTCCGGCGCCGGGTGGCCGGTGAGGTTGGCGGAGGAGACCGCCATCGGGCCGACCTCGGTCAGCAGCTCGATGGCGACCGGGTGCAGCGGCATGCGGACGGCGACGGTGCCACGGGTGTCCCCCAGGTCCCACTGCAGGGACGGCTGGTGCTTGGCGACGAGGGTGAGCGCACCCGGCCAGAAGGCGTCGACCAGCTCCCAGGCCAGCTCGGAGAAGTCCGTGACGAGACCGTGCAGCGTGTTCGGGGAGCCGATGAGGACGGGCGTGGGCATGTTGCGGCCCCGGCCCTTGGCCTCCAGCAGGTCGCCGACGGCCTCCTTGGAGAACGCGTCGGCGCCGATGCCGTACACCGTGTCGGTCGGGAGGACGACCAGCTCGCCACGGCGGACGGCGGACGCCGCCTCGCGCAGACCCGTCACGCGGTCGGTCGCGTCGTTGGTGTCGTATCGCCGTGCCATGTCTGGCGGGCCTCCTCGTGCACGTGACTCACGGATGAATCGAATGAACCGGGTGAAGCGGGTGAAGCAGGGGGGAAGGTCACGGCAGCGCCTTGCGGGCGGTGGCGAAGCGCGGCCGGTTGTTGAGGTCGGGGTGGTCGGCCGCGTCGGCCCAGCCCCGCTCCTCGGTGAAGATCCACGGCACCTGGCCGCCCTGGGTGTCGGCGTGCTCGATGACGACGACGCCGCCGGGCCGCAGCAGGCGGTGCGCGGTGCGTTCGATGCCCCGGATGAGGTCGAGGCCGTCCTCGCCGGAGAACAGGGCCAGTTCGGGGTCGTAGTCGCGGGCCTCGGGGGCGACGTACTCCCACTCGGTGAGGGGGATGTACGGCGGGTTGGAGACCACCAGGTCGACCTGGCCGTCGAGGTCGGGGAAGGCGTCCAGGGCGTTGCCCTGCCGCAGGTCGACCCTGGACCCCTGCATGTTCTTGCGGGTCCACACCAGGGCGTCCTCGGACAGCTCCACGGCGTGCACGCGCGAGCGCGGGACCTCCTGGGCGAGGGCGAGCGCGATGGCGCCGGAGCCGGTGCACAGGTCGACGATCAGCGGCTCGACCACGTCCATGGCGCGCACGGCGTCTATGGCCCAGCCGACCACCGACTCGGTCTCGGGACGCGGCACGAAGACGCCGGGCCCGACCTGGAGCTCCAGGTACCGGAAGTAAGCGCGCCCGGTGATGTGCTGGAGCGGCTCGCGCTGCTCGCGCCGGGCGATGACCTCCCAGTACCGGGCGTCGAAGTCGGAGTCCTTGACGGAGTGGAGCGCGCCCCGCTTCACCCCGTGCACGAACGCGGCGAGCTCCTCCGCGTCGTTGCGCGGCGAGGGCACGCCGGCGTCGGCCAGCCGCTGGGTGGCCTGAGCTACCTCAGCGAGCAGCAGACTGCGGGGGCTCGGGGTACGTCCCCCAGATGATCGCTGCACGCAAGTCCTCCGTGTCGTCCTCGGTCGTGCGTACGTGCCTTACGCGGCTGCCAGCTTCGCCGCCGAGTCCGCGTCGACGCAGGCCTGGATCACCGCGTCGAGGTCGCCGTCCAGGACCTGGTCCAGGTTGTACGACTTGAAGCCGACCCGGTGGTCGGAGATGCGGTTCTCCGGGTAGTTGTAGGTGCGGATCTTCTCGGAGCGGTCGACGGTGCGGACCTGGCTGCGGCGGGCGTCGGCGGCTTCCCGCTCCGCCTCCTCCTGCGCGGCGGCGAGCAGCCTGGAGCGCAGGATACGCATCGCCTGCTCCTTGTTCTGCAGCTGGCTCTTCTCGTTCTGGCAGGAGGCGACGACTCCGGTGGGGATGTGCGTGATGCGCACCGCGGAGTCGGTGGTGTTGACGGACTGCCCGCCGGGCCCGGAGGAGCGGTAGACGTCGATGCGGAGGTCGTTGGGATTGATCTCGACGTCGACCTCCTCCGCCTCGGGCGTGACGAGGACACCGGCCGCGGAGGTGTGGATACGGCCCTGCGACTCGGTCGCCGGGACGCGCTGGACGCGGTGCACGCCGCCCTCGTACTTGAGGCGGGCCCACACGCCCTGACCGGGCTCCGTGGCGCCCTGGCCGCCCTTGGTCTTCACGGCGACCTGGACGTCCTTGTAGCCGCCCAGCTCGGACTCGGTGGCGTCGATGATCTCGGTCTTCCAGCCGACGCGCTCGGCGTAGCGCAGGTACATGCGCAGCAGGTCGCCGGCGAACAGCGCGGACTCGTCGCCGCCCGCGCCCGCCTTGATCTCCAGCAGGACGTCCTTGTCGTCGCTCGGGTCACGCGGGACGAGCAGCAGCCGCAGCTTCTCCGTCAGTTCCTCGCGCTGCTTCTCCAGCACCTTGACCTCGGCGGCGAAGTCCGGGTCGTCGGCGATGAACTCGCGCGCGGTCTCGACGTCGTCGCCGGTCTGCTTCCAGGAGCGGTACGTGGCGACGATCGGGGTCAGCTCGGCGTAGCGCTTGTTCAGCTTGCGCGCGTTGGCCTGGTCGGAGTGGACCGACGGATCGGCGAGCCTCTTCTCCAGGTCGGCGTGTTCCACGACGAGTTCCTCGACGGCCTCGAACATCTCTGGCTCCTGTACTGCGAACGAAAGGGAAGGCAGGCGACCAAAAACGCCGGTCCCGGCGTGCGCCCCGGGCGGGAGCACGGCCGTGGACCGGCGAAATGGGGCTCGCTACTTCTGGGAGCCGGCGGCCTTGCCGAAGCGGGCCTCGAAGCGGGCCACACGGCCACCGGTGTCGAGGATCTTCTGCTTGCCCGTGTAGAACGGGTGGCACTCGGAGCACACGTCGGCGCGGATGGCACCGGACTCGATGGTGCTGCGGGTGGTGAACGACGCGCCACAGGTGCAGCTGACCTGCGTCTCGACGTACTCGGGGTGGATGTCGCGCTTCAAGGTGTCTCCTAGGTTTCGGGAGGGCGCCGGGTCGCCGTCCGCGGGATGCGGAAGCGTGAACCGGGGCCGACGTACCAGTCTGCCAGGACTGGCCGCATCCCCCAAAACCGGGGGGTGGGGCGATCTATTCCCGGCGGGTCCCAGGCCGGTGCCGGACCCCGGGCGGTCGGGGCGGCGAACGGTCAGGACATTGGGCAGTCGGGGCCGCGAACGGTCAGGCCCCCGGACGGTCAGGACATCGGGAGGTCAGGACATCGAGCGGTATGGACATCGGGTGGTCAGGACGAGGACACGACGCCCGCGGCCTCGCCCGTGGCGTTGCCCTCGGTGGCGGACTCCGGGATCGGGAGGTCCTTCTTGAGGGCCGTCCAGACCTGCTGGGCCTTCGCCTTCTCGACGATGACGCGGTTGGGGTCCGCGGGGTCGTACCGCACCGGCATCGTGACCATGGTCATGTCGTCCGCGCCGATGCCCTTGAGGCCGCCGGCGAAGGACATCAGGGAGTTCAGGGAGCCGAGGTCGGAGTCGGTGGTGACGGCCTTGGTGGCGGTGTCGGCGAGGGCGTACAGCTTCGTGCCGCTGGTCAGGAGGCCGATGTCCTCGACCTGGTCGACCAGGGCCTTGACGAAGGCCTGCTGGAGCTGGATGCGGCCGAGGTCGGAGCCGTCGCCGACGCCGTGCCGGGTGCGGACCAGGCCGAGGGCCTGTTCGCCGTCGAGGGTGTGCGTGCCGGCCTTCAGGTCCAGGTGGCTGTCGGGGTCCTCGATGTCCTTGGTGGTGGTGATGTCGACCCCGCCCAGCTCGTCGATCAGCTTCTCGAAGCCGGAGAAGTCGACCTCCAGGTAGTGGTCCATCCGGATGCCGGTGATCGCCTCGACGGTCTTGACCGCGCAGGCCGCGCCGCCCGTGGTGTACGCCGAGTTGAACATCACGCCGGTCGCGGCGTCGTGGGTGCCGCCCTCGGTGTCGGTGCACGCGGGGCGGTCGACGATGGTGTCGCGCGGGAAGGAGACCACGCTCGCCTTCTCGTGGCCCTCGTACACGTGGACGATCATCGCCGTGTCGGAGCGGGCGCTGCCGTCGTCGGCGCCGCCGCCGAGCTTCTTGTTGGCGCCGGAGCGGGTGTCCGAGCCGAGGACGAGGATGTTCTGCGAACCGTTGTCGGCCTTCGTGGGCCGGTCGGCGCCGAGGGCGTGGTCGATGTCGAGGCTCTCGATGTTGCCGTTGAGCTTGACGTACACGTACCCGAGGCCGGTGCCGCCGAGGACGACGACTCCCGCCGCGGTCCACGCCGCGATCAGCAGGCCTCTGCGCCGGGCGCGGGTCCTGCGGCGCGGGCCGCCGGCCGGCTGCCGCGGGCCACTGGCGCCGGACCCGTCCGGTGCGCCGGACTCCCCCGGTATGCCGGGCTCCGGTGTGCTGTCGGCGGACATGTGCTCCTCACGTCTCGTGTCGTCCTCACCATCGTCCTCCGCCACGTCGGACGGAGAAACTCGGCGCGGGGTGGCGCGACGCCCTGTGCCCGGCCTGCGGGGAGGCCGGGCACAGGGCGTCACCGGGTGAGCGGGGAAGCACCCCGTTCACCCGCGGTGTCAGCCGAGGATGTCGTACTGCTTGAAGGTCGTCCCGAGCGAGAGCCGTGCGGAGAAGATCACGCTCCCGGTGCTTCCGTTGCCCCGGTACAGGTAGAGCGTGCCGGCGGGGGTGCGGGCCAGGAGGTCGGCCCTGCCGTCCCCGTTGACGTCACCGACGGTGGCGAAGGCGTTGTAGGTGGTGTTGCTCCAGGTGGCGACCTTGAGCCCGGCCATGAAGGCGGTCGAGCTCAGCACGCCGCGGCCCCGGTAGAGGTACACGGCACCGCTCGTCTTGTTGCGGGCCAGGAGGTCGGCCCTGCCGTCGCCGTTGAAGTCGCCGTGGCCGCGCACGACGTTGAAGTTGTTCCAGCCCGAGCCGGCCTTCACCCGCGTGCCGAAGCTGCCGGTGCCCTTGCCCGGGTAGATCCACAGTGCGCCGGCCGAGTCGACGGAGACCAGGTCGGGCAGGTCGTCCCCGGTGACGTCGCCGGGGGCGACGATGCTCAGGCGGGTCTTCCAGTTGTCGCCGATCAGCTTGTCCGCCCAGGTCCCGCTGGAGGGCACGAAGTGCTTCCAGAACACGTCGCCGTCGGACGTGCGGCGCACGATCAGGTCCTGGTAACCGTCCCGGTCGAGATCGGTCTGGAGGACGACGTTGACCCCGCTCCAGTTGCCCCAGGACTCGCGCGCGGCGAGCGTGGTGCCCTTGGAGTCGAGCTCGTATCCGGTCTGGGTGGAGGCGTTGCGCACCCACAGGTCCGCGTAGTGGTCACCGCTGATGTTGGTGTCGTCGATCCGCGGGTGGACGGTGCCGACGTACGAGGTGACCTTGCTGAAGACGCTGTACGCGCCGCTCGCCACGCAGTCCTTCACGCCCCAGGAGACGACGCCCACGATCCGGCCGCCGTAGACCAGCGGACCGCCGGAGTCGCCGTTGCAGGCGGAGGTGGTGCCCGCGTCGCTGCCGGTGGCGGGGGTGCCCGCGCAGACCATGTGGCCCTTGACGAAGTCGGCGCCGTAGGCGTCCGCGCAGGTGGCGTCGGACTGGATCGGCAGCGTGGCCGTCTTCAGGGTGTCGGAGATGTCCTGGCTGGTGGAGGTGGTGCGGCCCCAGCCGTAGACCTTGGCCTTGGTCCCGGGCACGTACGACCCGGTGTTCCCGGCCGTGATCATCTTGATCGGCGTGGCCCTGACCGGGTTCGGCAGGGTCAGTACGGCGATGTCGTTGTCGATCGTCGTCGCGTTGTACGACCCGTGGTTCCACTGGCGCCAGACGCCGCTGACGGTGCCGCCGTGCAGGTCGTCGCCGGTCGCCAGCTGCGAGGTGCCGGTGACGATCGCGCCGTGCGCCTTCCAGTCGTAGCCCTTGACGCAGTGCGCGGCGGTGAGGATCTTCGTCGGCGCCACGACCGCTCCGCCGCAGAAGAAGCCGATGTCGTCGCTCGTGGTGTCGGTGCCGCGGTCGTCGCCGTACCAGAGCTGAGCCATCCACGGTGCCGTGGTGATGGTCGTCGTGGTGCCGCCGATGATCTTCGGGTCGATCGTGGTGGTGCCCGTGCTCGCGCTCTGCGACGTGTTCGTGGTCCGGCCCGCGGTGTCGTCACCGGCGAGCGCGATGTCGAGCCGCTTCTGCAGCTCCTTCGCCGACGGCACGGTGATGCCGGGCGTCGGCGGCGCCTCCGTGGCCGAGGCCGAGGAGGTCAGCAGCGTACCGGCGACCGCCGCGGCCAGGCCGGCCGCGGCCACCGGCAGAACGATCCGCATCCGACGTCTGTGACGCCCGCCCCCGGACGTGGGTGTACCCACTCAAGTCCCCCCTAGGGATATGAAGTTCACGGTCGAAAGAATGACCGAAGGCGGCGATCGTACCTTGTCCCTGAACAGCGAAAAGGGCCGCCCCCGGGAAGGGGGCGGCCCTCTTGTGGAGGAACGCGGCGAAGAAACGCGTCAGTCGTTGTTGCCCGGCGCCGGCGTCGTCTTCTGGATCTGCATCAGGAACTCGGCGTTCGACTTCGTCTGCTTCATCTTGTCGAGAAGCAGCTCGACCGCCTGCTGCTGGTCGAGGGCGTGCAGCACCCGGCGCAGCTTCCAGACGATGCCGAGCTCGTCGGGGGCGAGCAGGATCTCTTCCTTACGGGTGCCGGACGCGTCCACGTCCACCGCCGGGAAGATCCGCTTGTCGGCGAGCTTCCGGTCGAGCTTGAGCTCCATGTTGCCGGTGCCCTTGAACTCCTCGAAGATCACCTCGTCCATGCGGGACCCGGTGTCGACGAGCGCGGTCGCCAGGATGGTGAGCGAGCCGCCGTCCTCGATGTTGCGCGCGGCACCGAAGAAGCGCTTCGGCGGGTACAGCGCGGTCGAGTCGACACCACCGGACAGGATGCGGCCGGAGGCCGGGGCGGCGAGGTTGTACGCACGGCCCAGACGGGTGATCGAGTCGAGCAGGACGACGACGTCGTGGCCCAGTTCCACCAGGCGCTTGGCGCGCTCGATGGCCAGCTCGGCGACCGTGGTGTGGTCCTCGGCCGGACGGTCGAAGGTCGAGGAGATGACCTCGCCCTTGACCGACCGCTGCATGTCGGTGACCTCTTCGGGACGCTCGTCGACCAGGACGACCATCAGGTGGCACTCGGGGTTGTTGTGCGTGATCGCGTTGGCGATCGCCTGCATGATCATGGTCTTGCCGGTCTTCGGCGGGGCCACGATCAGACCGCGCTGGCCCTTGCCGATCGGCGACACGAGGTCGATGATGCGGGTCGTGAGGACGCCCGGGTCGGTCTCCAGACGGAGGCGGTCCTGCGGGTACAGCGGGGTGAGCTTGTTGAACTCCGGGCGGCCGCGGCCGTGTTCGGGCGCCATGCCGTTGACGGAGTCGAGACGCACGAGCGCGTTGAACTTCTCGCGCCGCTCGCCTTCCTTCGGCTGACGGACCGCGCCGGTGACGTGGTCGCCCTTGCGCAGGCCGTTCTTGCGGACCTGGGCGAGGGAGACGTACACGTCGTTCGGACCCGGCAGGTAGCCCGACGTGCGGATGAAGGCGTAGTTGTCGAGGATGTCCAGGATGCCCGCGACGGGGATCAGGACGTCGTCGTCGGCGACCTGCGGCTCGGCCGCGCCGATCTCGTCACGGCCACGGCGGCCACGGCGGTCCCGGTAACGCCCGCGACGGCCGCGACGGCCGCCCTCGAAGTCGTCGTCGTCCTGCGGCCCGTTGTCCCGCTGGCGGTCCTGGCGGTCCTGACGGTCCTGGCGGCCGCCGCCCTGCTGGCCCTGCTGCTGGCGCTGACCGCCCTGGCCCTGCTGGTCGTCGCCCTTGCCGCGGCGGTCGCGGTCACGGTCGCGGCCGCGCTCCCGGCGGTCGCGGCGCCGGCCCTCGGCACCGTCGGCGTCGCCCTGCGGCTGGGCCTGCTCGGTCTGCGTGGCGACCGCGGTGTCGGCCTTCGGGGCGCTCTTCGCCTCGGCCGTGACGGTCTCGGGGCTGCCCGCGTCGGCGGTGGCCCGGCGACGGCGGCGCTCGACGGGGGCGTCGTTGCCACCGGCCGGCTGGCCGGGGATCTCGATCTGCTGCTGGGCCACGGCCTTCTCGGCGGGGGCCTCGGCCGGGGCGGCGTCCGCCTTCTTCACGGCGGCGTCCTCGCCCGTGCGGGCCTTGGAGGTGGCACGGCGCTTGGGCTTGGTCTCGGTGGCGTCCCCGGCGGGGGCCTTCGCCGCGGAGGTGCCCCCTCCCCCAGAGGAGGTACCCCCGGCCTGCGCCTCCTTGATGACCTCGATCAGCTGGCTCTTGCGCATCCGCGCGGTGCCCCTGATGCCGAGGCCGGATGCGACCTGCTGCAACTCGGCCAGCACCATGCCCTCGAGGCCGGTACCGCGGCGCCGCCGGGAGCCGGCACCGGCAGCAGGCGCGGAGGCGTCCGTGGCGGGCGCGGCAGCGGTCTCCTCGACACGTGCGCCCATCAGATCGGTGGTGTCGCTCACGAAGGGTCCTTCCCTGGAGCGGACGTCGGCCTGTCTGGCTCGGCGACCGGTTGTGCTGTCCGGCTTCGGTCCTTGCTGTGGCGAAGCCGGGGCGGTGGTCCGCCAAAGCGGCGGAAGAGATTTCTGGTGATGGCGCTTCCTCGACGATCCGTGACACCCAGTGTCACGTGGCGTGGTCGCACCGATTCCGGAGCGTGCCCGTCGGACCGCTCAGCGTCGCTGCACGGCGTACTGCCCAGGTACGACGTACGGAACGCAGTGCGGCTTGGGGAGCTCCCGGAAGAATGTCTGTCCCGGAGGGGGACATGAAGCACCTCGCCATGGTGAGGTCGGGTGCAGACTTGAGGTTAACACTACCGGATCCAACAAACATTCCCCCTCTCGAAATCCGGCAACCGTGTGCTTTCACAAGTCGCCGGAGGGCGCGAGCGGCAGCACGCTCGCTCCCTTCAGGTCCAGGCTCAGCCGGTTGGCGGCCCATTCCGCGCCCGCCAGCCGCTCGACCTTGTCGGCCGACTCCGCGTCGGCCAGGGCCATCACGGTCGGCCCGGCGCCGGAGATCACCGCGGGGACCCCGTCGGCGCGCAGCCGCTCCACCAGTGCGGCGCTCTCCGGCATGGCGGGGGCGCGGTACTCCTGGTGGAGACGGTCCTCGGTGGCGGGCAGCAGCAGCTCGGGGCGCCTGGTCAGGGCCTCGACGAGCAGGGCGGCACGGCCCGCGTTGGCGGCGGCGTCGACGTGCGGCACGGTGCGCGGGAGCAGTCCGCGCGCGGTCTCGGTCAGGACCGGCTTCCCGGGCACGAAAACCACCGGAACGATGGAATCCGAGGGCTCCATCCTGATCGCCCGCGCGGCGCCGGCCTCCATCCAGGAGAGCGTGAACCCGCCGAGCAGGCAGGCCGCGACGTTGTCGGGGTGCCCCTCGATCTCGGTCGCCAGCTCCAGCAGGGCGGCGTCGTCGAGGCGGGCCTCGCCGCCTATGGTCACCGCGCGGGCGGCGACGATCCCGGCGCAGATGGCGGCGGAGGAGGAGCCGAGGCCGCGGCCGTGCGGAATGCGGTTGGCGCAGACGATCTCGAGGCCGCGGGGCTGGCCGCCCAGGACGTCGAAGGCGGTGCGCAGGGAGCGGACGAGAAGGTGCTTCTCGTCGCGCGGCAGCGTCTGGCTGCCCTCACCCGCGATGTCGATGTGCAGCCCTGAGTCGGCCACCCGGACGACGACGTCGTCGTAGAGCCCCAGCGCGAGGCCCAGGGCGTCGAAGCCCGGACCGAGATTGGCGCTGGTGGCGGGGACGCGCACCCGGACGGCGGCGGCGCGGAACGCTGGACCGGCCATCGCTCGTTGACTCTCCTTGAGCTGCGTGACGGTCGAATGACTTCGACTGGATCCGTTTGGCTTCGATTGACTTCGATGACGTACGAAGACCCTCGGGCCGCTGATGACGGCGCGGCACCGGTGCCCGCGCGAGATGCGGAGGCATATGCGGTAGGCGGGTTCGGTACAGCCTATCGAAGGAAGGTTCTGTGGCGACATAGGGCGCACAGGAGGCGCACGATGCGTGTCGCAAGCCCCCCGTGCACCCTCGCCAGGGAAAGTCCTCCGTGGAGGAACTTCCCCAGGTGAGGCCCTTCATGCCTGCGCGGGGGCGCCCGCGTCTCCGGGTGGCGCCCCCGCTCCCCGCGGGGTCGTTCAGGCGAGCCCGAGGCGCTCGGCCGCGGTCACCGCGTCGACGGGGACGGTCACCGGCTGCGGAGCGCCGGCCACGGCCCAGTCGGGGTCCTTCAGACCGTTGCCCGTGACGGTGCACACGATCGTCTGGCCCGGGTCGACCTTGCCCTGCTCGGCGGCCTTCAGCAGGCCGGCCACCGACGCGGCGGACGCGGGCTCCACGAAGACGCCCTCCTGCGCGGCCAACAGCCGGTAGGCACGAAGGATCTCACGGTCCGTCACCTCGTCGATGAGACCGCCGGACTCGTCCCGCGCCGCGAGCGCGTACTGCCAGGACGCGGGGTTGCCGATGCGGATCGCGGTGGCGATGGTCGACGGGTCCTTCACGACCTCGCCCCGCACGATCGGCGCACTGCCGGAGGCCTGGAAACCCCACATGCGCGGGGTGCGCCCGGCGATCCTGTCGGCGGCGTACTCCTTGTACCCCTTCCAGTACGCCGTGATGTTGCCCGCGTTGCCGACCGGCAGGACGTGGATGTCGGGGGCGTTCCCGAGCATGTCCACGATCTCGAAGGCAGCCGTCTTCTGCCCCTCGATACGCACCGGGTTCACCGAATTGACCAGCGCCACCGGGTAGTTGTCGCTCAGCGAGCGGGCCAGCGTGAGGCAGTCGTCGAAGTTGCCGTCGACCTGGAGGATCTTCGCGCCGTGGACGAGGGCCTGCCCCATCTTGCCGAGCGCGATCTTGCCCTGGGGGACGAGGACGGCCGAGACCATGCCGGCTCGCACGGCGTACGCGGCGGCGCTCGCCGACGTGTTGCCGGTGGAGGCGCAGATGACCGCCTTCGCGCCCTCCTCCTTGGCCCGGGTGATCGCCATGGTCATCCCGCGGTCCTTGAAGGAGCCGGTGGGGTTCGCGCCCTCGACCTTGAGGTGGACCTCGCAGCCGGTGCGCTCGGAGAGCACCTGCGCGGGCACGAGGGGCGTGCCGCCCTCACGGAGCGTCACGACCTGCGTGCTGTCGGAAACCGGCAGCCGGTCCCGGTACTCCTCGATGATTCCGCGCCACTGGTGGGTCATTGCTGGTTACTCTCCTTCAACCCGCATGATGCTGGCGACACCCCGCACGGTGTCGAGCTTGCGCAGCGCCTCGACGGTCCCGGTGAGGGAGGCGTCGGACGCGCGGTGGGTGACGACGACGAGGGAGGCCTCGCCGTCCTTACCCTGCTGCCGCACCGTATCGATGGACACCCCGTGCTCCGCGAACACGGTGGCGACCTGTGCCAGGACGCCCGGTTTGTCGGCGACGTCGAGGCTGATGTGGTACCGGGTGACGACGTCACCCATCGGCGACACCGGCAGGGCGGCGTACGCCGACTCGCCGGGCCCCGTCGCCCCGCTGAGCCGGTTGCGGCACACGGCGACGAGGTCGCCGAGCACGGCGGAGGCGGTGGGAGCACCGCCGGCGCCGGGGCCGTAGAACATGAGCTGACCGGCCGCGTCCGACTCGACGAACACGGCGTTGTAGGCGCCGCGCACGGAGGAGAGCGGGTGGGTCAGCGGAATCATGGCGGGGTGCACGCGCGCGGTGACGGATCCCCCGTCGGCGGCCCGCTCGCAGATGGCGAGCAGCTTGATGGTGCAGCCCATCTCCTTGGCGGAGGCGAAGTCGGCGGCGGTCACCTCGGCCATGCCCTCGCGGTAGACGTCGTCGAGGTGCACGCGCGTGTGGAAGGCGATCCCGGCGAGGATGGCGGCCTTGGCGGCGGCGTCGAAGCCCTCGACGTCGGCGGTGGGGTCGGCCTCGGCGTACCCGAGGGCGGTGGCCTCGTCGAGGGCCTCCTGGTAGCCGGCCCCGGTGGAGTCCATCTTGTCGAGGATGAAGTTGGTCGTCCCGTTGACGATGCCCATGACGCGGTTGATCTTGTCGCCGGCGAGCGACTCGCGCAGCGGGCGGATCAGCGGGATGGCGCCGGCGACGGCGGCCTCGTAGTAGAGGTCCCTGCCGTGTTCGCCGGCGGCGGCGTGCAGGGCGGCGCCGTCCTGGGCGAGCAGCGCCTTGTTGGCGGAGACGACGGACGCGCCGTGCTCGAAGGCGGTGGTGATGAGGGTGCGGGCGGGCTCGATCCCGCCGATGACCTCGACGACGACGTCGATGTCGCCCCGTTTGACCAGCGCGGTGGCGTCGGTGGTGACGAGCGCCGGATCGATTCCCTCGCGCACCCTGGAGGGCCGCCGCACGGCCACTCCGGCCAGCTCCACCGGGGCCCCGATCCTGGCGGCGAGGTCGTCGGCGTGCGTCGTCATGATGCGCGCCACCTCTGAGCCGACCACTCCACAGCCCAGCAGCGCCACCTTCAGCGGACGCGTACGCATCATCCGACCTCGTTTCCTCATACCGTCTACGGTTGCTCCAGTCTCACTCACCGGACCGGGGTTTCTGCCCCTGGTCCGGATCGTGAGACATGTATTTCATTTTCACGGGGTGACAGACAGGAGATCTTCCACCCGTCGGCCTGCGCCTATCCGACGTCGAGCCGCAGGAGGTCCTCCTCCGTCTCGCGCCGGACGATGACGCGGGCCTCGCCCTCGCGCACGGCGACGACCGGCGGCCGCAGCACGTGGTTGTAGTTGCTGGCCATGGACCGGCAGTACGCCCCCGTGGCGGGGACGGCGATCAGGTCACCCGGTGCCAGGTCGGCCGGCAGGAACGCGTCCTTGACCACGATGTCCCCGCTCTCGCAGTGCTTGCCCACGACGCGCGCGAGCATCGGGGCGGCGTCGGAGGAGCGGGAGACGAGCGCCACGCTGTACTCGGCGTCGTACAGGGCGGTGCGGATGTTGTCGGACATGCCGCCGTCGACGGAGACGTAGGTGCGCAGCCCGTCGAGCGGCTTGACGGTGCCGACCTCGTACAGCGTGAAGGCGGTGGGCCCCACGATGGCACGGCCGGGCTCGACGGAGATGCGGGGCGTGCGGAGCCCGGCGGACTCGCACTCGCGGGTGACGATCTCCGTCAGCGCCTTGGCGATCTCGTGCGGCTCGCGGGGGTCGTCGTCGCTGGTGTAGGCGATGCCGAGCCCGCCGCCGAGGTCGATCTCGGGCAGCTCGACGCCGTGCTCGTCACGGACGTCCTTGAGCAGTCCGACGACCCGGTGGGCGGCCACCTCGAAGCCGGACATGTCGAAGATCTGCGACCCGATGTGCGAGTGGATCCCGATCAGCTCCAGCCCGTCGAGCTTCAGCGCGCGCCGTACGGCCTCGGCGGCCTGCCCCCCGGCGAGCGGGATCCCGAACTTCTGGTCCTCGTGGGCGGTGGCGATGAACTCGTGCGTGTGCGCCTCGACGCCGACGGTGACGCGGATCTGCACGGGCTGCCGCCTGCCGAGCGACTGGGCGATGTGCGCGACGCGGACGATCTCCTGGAAGGAGTCGAGGACGATCCGCCCGACACCGGCCCGGACGGCCCGCTCGATCTCCTGCGTCGACTTGTTGTTGCCGTGGAAGGCGATGCGGTCGGCGGGCATGCCGGCGGAGAGCGCGGTGGCCAGCTCGCCGCCGGAGCAGACGTCGAGGTTGATCCCCTCCTCGTGCAGCCACCGCACGACGGCGCGCGACAGGAACGCCTTCCCGGCGTAGAAGACGTCGGCGTCGGTGCCGAAGGCGGTGCGCCAGGCACGGGCCCGGTCCCGGAAGTCGGCCTCGTCGAGGACGTAGGCCGGGGTGCCGTACTCCTCGGCGAGCGTCTTCACGTCGATCCCGCCGACGGTGACGACCCCGAGGGCGTCACGGGTGACGGTGTGCGACCACACCTTGGGGTCGAGGGAGTTGAGGTCGGCGGGCGGCGCCGAATAGTGCCCCTCCGGCAGGACGTCGGCGTGACGGGGCCCGGCGGGGTGTGCGGAACGGCTCATCTTGGGCGTGCTCTCTCAGAGGTGGTCGGGTGCGTCGATGCCGAGCAGGGACAGGCCACCGGCCAGCACCGTCCCGGCGGCTTCGGCGAGGGCGAGCCGGGCGCGGTGGGCGGCCGAGGGTTTCTCGTCCCCACGGGGCAGCACGGCGGGCAGGTGGGCGAGGGTCACGTCGGCGAGGGCCAGGAGGTGCCGGCTGAGCCGGGAGGGGGCGGCAAGGCCGTCGGGGTGCGGGAACCTGCCTGCGGTGGCGATGACGCGGGGGTGGTCGGCGAGCAGCGCCACGAGGTCGGGGGTGCCCGGGGCATCCGGAGTGCCCGGGGCGCCCGGTGCGTCCGGAGTGCCCGGGGTGCCCGAAGTCTTCGCGTCCGCTGCCGCCGGGGCCGTCCCGGGCCGGACGGCGGAGTCGAATCCGAGGTCGGCGGCGTTGCGGGCGACGGCGCGGGTGCGGGCGTGGGCGTAACGGATCCGGAAGAGGGGGTTGCTCTCGCGCTGGACCAGATGGTCGGCGGTGATGCGGGGCCGGTCGTGCGGGGCGGGATGGAGCAGGGCCCAGCGGGCGGCGTCCGGCCCGAGCGGAGCGGGGTCCTCCGGCGCCGGCACGGGCCGCAGGTTCACCCCGTCGCCGTGCGCGATCTCGACGCGCCCGCCCTGTGAGCCGACCATGCGCGCGAGCACGTCGGCCACCACCTCGGCACGGACCTCGTACGGCACGCGCAACACGAACACCTGACCGGCGAGGACGTCGGTACGGCCGTACCCCGGCCCCTCGTCGAGGATCCGCCGGACCAGCGCGGCGGACGTGACGGCCCGGTCGAGGCTGATGTTGAGGAACCCCGGCCCGGTGATCGCGACGTCGGTGACACCGGTTTCGCGCACGAGGTACGGCCGGAGCAGCGCGGCGACCCGCAACGGGGGTTGCCCGGCGGGGCGGGCCAGCTGGAGGGCGACGTTGGTGGCGTAGTCCCCGCACCCTCCCGCCCCGGGCGGCCCGACCACCACCCGCGAGGGAACGACCACGCTCAGCGCCCCGTCGTCGACGGCGCACCGCACTGCGTGCAGCACGGTGCGGGACAGCTCGACGGGGGTCACGGGACAAGCGTAGGGGAGGAGGGGG
The DNA here is from genome assembly GCF_043198675.1 of Streptomyces sp. NPDC048734. Lineage (NCBI taxonomy): Bacteria > Bacillati > Actinomycetota > Actinomycetes > Kitasatosporales > Streptomycetaceae > Streptomyces > Streptomyces sp. NPDC048734. The sequence goes on from NZ_JBICUZ010000002.1 coordinate 65,321, forward strand.
GTGGGTACGCGAGCCGGTTTGGGGGTGTCCGGGATGTGGACGGGACGGGGGCGGGAGAAGGTGCCCCGGGAGGAGGGAGGTGAGGAGGTGGGGAGGTGCCCCGGGAGGGGAGGCAGCCAGTGGTTCATTCGGCGACGGGCTCGACCAGGGGGGTGGGGGTAGGGGTGGAGCTGGGGGTGAAGGTGGGGTCGGGGCCGTGGAGGGGACTGTGGCTGGGCGGGGGTCCGCCGAGGTGCCCCTGCCCCTGCCCGTGGCCCTGTCCGTAGCCCTGTCCGTGCCGCTGCCCCTGCATGTGTCCGTTACGCATACCGACGCCACCGTCCCCGCCCCCGCCGTCACCCGCGCCCTCATCTTCGCCTTCACTGCCGGGGGCGAGGTCATGGCTCAGGGTGCGGGCGGGCCCGGAGCCGCGGCCGCGGGCAGGACCGGGATCCGTACCGCGACAGACTCCGGAAGCCGCGTCGAAGGTGAGACCGGGGGCCGTACCGCGAGAGGTGTCGAGCCCGGGTCCCCCGTCGGCGTCGGCCGGACCGCCAGGAGCGTCACCACCACTCCCCTCCCCCCGTTTCCCCTCGATGAGCCGGCGCACGAGGCTGACGAGATCGGCGGGATCGAAGGGCTTGGAGAGGAAGGCGTCGACGCCCGCCTCGAGGCCGGCTTCGACCTCGTACTGCGTACAGGCGCTGATGATGGCGAGGGGAAGGCCGTGGGTGCGCGGGTCGGCGCGGAGCCGCGCGGCGGTGCGAAGGCCGTCCAGCCGGGGCATGACGACATCGAGGGTCACGAGGTCGGGCCGCACCTGATGCACGACTTCCAGACACTCGGCACCATCGGACGCGGTCACGACCTCGAGGCCCTCCAGCTCGAGATTGACCCTGATCAGCTGCCGGATGACCTTGTTGTCGTCGACAACAAGCACCCTGCCCGAAGCGCCTGACACAACTCGAGAGTAGGTCGGGCCCGGCCATCGCGTCCGGGTTTTCCCCACTTCCACCCCCTCCGCGGGACCCGCCCCGCCTCCGCCCCGACAAACCCGTTCCTGATCACCCCGAGGGAGCTGGTAGTGTTCTGTCCGTCGCCGCGAGCAACGCGACCGACACGCCCCCGTAGCTCAGGGGATAGAGCAACGGCCTCCGGAGCCGTGTGCGCAGGTTCGAATCCTGCCGGGGGCACCTTGCATGAGGTGCCCAAAGACCCCGTCACCAGCGGAAACGCTGAGGCCGGGGTCTTGGCGTGTGCGTCCGTCGATGGGCCTGCTCCCGGCGGGCGTCGCAGCGGCGTCCGGAAGTTCCGGAAGTGCTGGAGACGCCATAGGCCCCGGGCGCGGAAGCGCATGGCGTCTCAGGGTTGAGGCGCATGGCGTCTCAGCGTTCCGGCAGCGCCTGTTCGGCCCAGATGACCTTGCCCTGGGGGTTGTACCGGGTCCCCCAGCGCTCGGTCAGCTGCGACACCAGGAACAGGCCCCGGCCGCCTTCGTCGGTCGTCGCGGCATACCGCAGGTGGGGCGAGGTGCTGCTGCCGTCGGCCACCTCGCAGATCAGCGTGCGGTCGTGGATCAGTCTCATGCGGATCGGCTCGCAGCCGTAGCGGACGGCGTTGGTGACGAGCTCGCTCAGCACCAGTTCCGTGCTGAAGCCCAGTTCGGACAGCCCCCACTCGTCGAGCTTGTCGGTCGCCGCGGCGCGTACCCCGGCGACGGCGGCCGGGTCGGGCGGTACGTCCCACTCGGCGATCCGTTCCGGCGGCAGCGCATGGGTGCGGGCGATGAGCAGGGCCACGTCGTCCTTGGGGCGTTCGGGCAGCAGCGATCCCAGCACGGCCCGGCAGCTCTCCTCCGGCGCCCGCTCGGGTTGGCCCGCCAGGGCTTTGCGCAGGAGTTCCATTCCCTCGTCGAGGTCGCGGGTCCGGTCCTCGATGAGGCCGTCGGTGTAGAGGACGAGCTGGGAGCCTTCGGCGATGTCCAGCTCGGCGGCCTGGAAGGGCATGCCGCCGAGACCCAGTGGCGGACCCGGCGGCAGGTCGACGAAGGTGACGTCTCCGTCAGGGCGGACCAGCGCGGGAGCCAGGTGTCCCGCGCGTGCCATGGTGCAGCGGCGCGTCGTGGGGTCGTAGATCGCGTACAGGCAGGTGGCGCCCACGACGGCGGCGGGGCTGTCCGTGCACGCCTCGTCCTGGTCGATGCGCCCGACCAGGTCGTCCAGATGACTCAGCAGTTCGTCGGGCGGCAGGTCGAGCGTGGAGAAGTTGTGCACCGCGGTCCGCAGCCGCCCCATGGTCGCGGCGGCGTGCAGGCCGTGGCCGACCACGTCACCGACGACCAGCGCCACGCGGCTGCCCGGCAGGGGGATCACATCGAACCAGTCCCCGCTCACCCCCGACTGGGCCGGGAGGTACCGGTGGGCGACGTCGAGGGCGCTCTGCTCGGGCAGGCCTCGCGGCAGCAGGCTGCGCTGGAGGGTGACCGCCAGGGCGTGCTCGCGCGTGTACCGGCGGGCGTTGTCGATGCTGACCGCTGCACGAGCCACCAGTTCCTCCGCCAGTGAGAGTTCCTCCCGGTCGAAGGGGTCGTGCTCCTCGGAGCGCCAGAAGTTGACCGTGCCCAGTACGACACCGCGGGCCTGGATCGGAGCCGCTATGAGCGAATGGATGCCGTAGTCCACTATCCGTTCGGTGCGTTCCGGGTCCTGCAGATGCCAGTCCGTCGCGGTGGACAGGTCGGCCACCAGTTCCGAGCGGCCGGTGCCGTAGCCGCGTGCCTGGGGCGTGGAGGGCAGGAAGTCGATCAGTCGGCCCTTCTCGTAGAGCGGATGGTCGTCGCGGATGCCGCATACGGCGACGCGTCTCATTCCCTTTGCCGTGGTCGCCGGTTCCTCGCCGTGCAGTACGGCGTCGGCCAGGTCCACGGTGACGAAGTCGGCGAAGCGGGGGACGGCGATCCGGGCGAGTTCGTCGGCCGTTCGGACGACGTCCAGGGTGGTGCCGATGCCCAGTCCGGCGTCGTAGAGCAGCTTCAGCCGCTCACCCGCTATTTCGGCCCTGCCTGACACGGCCCGCAGTTCCGTGGAGTCGCGCAGCGTCACAACGGTGCCCTTGGGGCCTCCGCCGCAGTCCGTGAGCCTCTGGTTGACCACCAGCAGTCGCGGTCCGGCCAGGTGCACCTCGTCATTGGCCTCGCGGCCGGAACTGAGCAACGACATCATTTCCGGTTCGAGGGCCGGCATCGCGGACACGTGCTGCCCCTCCGCCTCCGGGGGCAGTTCCAGGAGCCGCCTGGCCTCGTCGTTCGCCAGCAGCAGGCGCCCCTCGTCATTGACGATGAGCACCCCTTCGCGCACGGAGTGCAGCACCGCGTCGTGGTGCTCGTACATGCGGGACATCTCGTTCGGGGCCAGGCTGTGGGTCTGCCGTCGCAGCCGCCTGCTCACCAGCACCGTGGCGGCGGTGGCCGCTCCGAGCGCGCCCGCCCCGGCGGTCAGGATGATCGGTATCTGCCGCTCGACCAGACCGGTCACGTTCTTGACCTTCAGCCCGGCGGAGACGAGGGCCACCACTTGGCCCGGGGCGTTCCGGACGGGCACGGTCGCCTGGACTTCCTCGCCGAGGGGGCCGTCCACGCTTTCGGTATAGACCTTTCCCGCCAGCGACGGCTCGATCTCCCCCACGAACCGCTGCCCGATCCGGTCCGGCAGGGGATGGGTGTAGCGGATCCCTTCCGTGTCCATGACCACGATGAAGTCGACGCCCGCGGACTTGCGTCCGGCCTCGGTCAGCGGCTGCAGGACTTCCGAGGGATCGGGGGCCCGCAGTGCGGACAGCACCCCCGGGGAATGCGCGAAGGCCTGCGCGACGGCTATGGATCTCCGTCTGGCCTCGGCGTCGGTGTGCCGCTGTGACTGCAGGACGAGGGCGAGGACGGCGAATGCCACGAGCAGCACCACCAGTGTCACCTGCATGAGGAACATCTGGCCCGCGACGCTTCGCGTGTTCTTCCGCGCCAGTGACCATAGCCGCGACATGTGACCAAATCGGGCGAAACGGTCTTCCATCCGGTCTTTCTAGCACCGCTCACCCCTCTTAGTCACGGGCCTGCCTTCGCGCTCTCCGTGCCCACGGGTGATCGATCGCCTCTGTCGCCACAACAGTCACTGAAGCCGCACGCCGCCCCAGCAGCATCAACAGCCCCGCAGGCGCGCGTGCCGGAGGTGCGTCGGGATCATGGTCCGGCGGCGGTTCGGTCCTCTGGTCCGCTCGGCTTCGGGGGTGCGACGACACCTCGGGCCGTGGACGACACCTCGGGCCGTGGAGGAGGGGGACCGTCGGCCCTCGCCGTCAGGGGACACCGGGGCGGGGTCCTGCCTCCTCGCCCGTCTGGAGTTGCTGGTGTACGAGTCTCGCGTAGGGGCCGGCGCGGCGCAGCAGGTCGTGATGGCCGCCCCGCTCCACGATGGTTCCCCGGTCGAGCACCAGGATGGTGTCGGCATCGCGGATCGTGCTCAGGCGGTGCGCGACGATGACCTGGGTGCAGCCCAGGGTGCGCAGGTTCTCCGCGACTCTCCGCTCGGTCTCGACGTCCAGATGACTGGTGGCCTCGTCGAGCATGATGATCGCCGGTCTGTGCGCGATCGCCCGCGCGATGGCCAGCCGCTGCCGCTGCCCTCCGGACAGGGCGCTCCCGCCCCCGGAGACGAAGGTGTCGTACTGCATCGGCATGGCCATGATGTCGTCGTGTATCGCGGCCAGCTCGGCCGCCGCGACGACCCGCTCGCGCTTGATCGACGGGTTGCTGAGCGTGATGTTGGACAGGATCGTGCCGCTGAACAGGGCGCTGTCCTGCAGCACGACACCGAACTGGCGTCTCAGCTCCTGCCACTTGACGTCCCGCAGCGAGACGCCGTCGTAGAGGATGTCTCCCTGGGTGGGGACGTGGAGTCCGAGCAGCAGTTCGCCGAGTGTGCTCTTGCCCGAACCGGAGTGCCCGACGATCGCGATTCTCTCTCCGGGCCGTGCGGTCAGGTTGATGTCGTGCAGCACCTGGGGACCCGCCTGCGAATAGCGGAAACCGACCCCGTCCATCCGCAGGTGCCCCGACAGTCGTGGGGCCGGCCGGTGCGCCGACGGCGACTGCTCCGGCTCCGCCTCGGTCACGTCCCGTATGCGGTCGAGGTTGGCACTGACGAGTTGGAACTGCTGGGCGCTGTCCACGAGCGACGTGAGCGGCGCGAAGAAGGCGGCGGCCAGGGACAGGAGCGCCACCATCGTGCCCACGCTGATGGATCCGTCGAGTACCTGGGTGGCGCCCACCCACAACAACGCGAGCTGCCCGAAGAAGGGCAGGGACCCGAGTGTCGAGGCCACGGTGCCGGAGACGTAGTTGTGGCGCAGCGAGATGTTGAGGTGGTCGAAGAACAGGTTCGACCAGCGGTCGAACCCCTGTGCTTCGGCGCCGGCCGCTTTCAGCGTCCCGATGCCGACGATCGCTTCGCCCAGGTACCCCTGGGACTTTCCGAAGGCGGCCAGCTCACGCCCCGACAACCGGCCGATGGTGCCGTTGCTGAACATGAGGACCGTCGCTCCCAGCAGGCCGACGCCCGGCGTGAGCGCGCCGAACGGCGGGGACTGCCAGAAGAGGAGGAGCAGGTGGAACATCACCAGCCCGCTGTCCATGACGGCGGACAGCAGCTGGTTGCTCAGCAGTTCCCGCAGCATGGCGTTGCTGGCCGCCCGGGCGAGCAGATCGCCGGTGGACCGTTGCTGGAAGTACTTGTAGGGCAGTGCGAGGAGGTGCTCGACGAAGCCGAGCATCATGCCGACGTCGATACGCGCCCTCAGGTACACCAGCAGCCATTCGCGCAGCAGTGTCGCGACGGTCTGGGCGAGGAAGACCGCGACGATGCCGATCCCCAGGACCGGCATGACGTCGCGCATCCCGAAGGGCAGGACCTGGTCGATCACGACCGCGGTCAGGACCGGCAGGACGAGGCCGAGCAGGATCAGCAGGATCAGGGGGGTATCGCTGTTTCGCAGGGGAGGGACCCGTCTTCCGCGCGGAGCCCGCGCACCTTTTCCCGGAGGCGGTCGAGAGAGTGCCGGAGAATATTCGACAGGCCTTACTCCCGATCCAAAGCCTGTCAAGAGGTCCCCCTTCACCCCTGGCGGCGGTGGCTGGGGCATACCGCCCTCGGGTATTTCCCGAAGAGGGAGAACCCGGCATCGGGTGCCGGACGAGTGCGAGGGCCTCGACGAGGGCCGGCACGGGGAGCGCGCCCGCGTCCGGCATGGCCCGGCGGTGGGACCGGGTCAGCGTTGCCGTGCGGGTGCCGACGTGCTGTCGCGGATGATCAGGTCCACGGGGGTGACCGTCAGGGCCGGCGGGGGCGCCGCCGGGGCGTCGATGCGGTCGAGGAGGACGTGGAGGGCGCGGGTGCCGATGTCCGTGAAGTCCGTGCGGACGGTGGTCAGCGGGGGCAGGAAGTGGGCCGCTTCCGGGATGTCGTCGTAGCCGACCACGCTGACGTCGTCGGGGACGCGGCGGCCCGCCTCGTGCAGGGCGCGCAGGACGCCGAGGGCCATCTGGTCGTTGGACACGAAGACCGCGGTGATGTCCGGGTTCCGCGCCAGCTCGCGGCCGAGGTCGTGGCCGGAGTCGGCGCTCCAGTCGCCGCGGAGGGGGGCGGGGACCGGGGCTCCGGCGGTCTCCAGGGTGGCCCGCCAGCTTTCCGCCCTGCGGTCCGCCGCCGCCCAGCCGCTCGGGCCGGCCACGTGCCAGACCGTGGGGTGGCCGAGGGACAGGAGGTGTTCGGTGGCCTTGCGGGCTCCGGTGCGGGCGTCCGAGGTGACCACCGGGGTGCCGTCGCCGAGGTCGTTGTCCAGGACCACCAGCGGGGTGTCCAGGCGGGCCTCCGCCAGCGCCTTCGCCACGCGCAGCTGCGGGGCGATCGCGATCACGCCGTCCGCGCCCTCCGCCGACAGGCGGTCCGCCGCCCGTACGACCGTGTCGCGGTCGGCGGTGTCCAGGGCGATCGCGCTGACCAGGTAACCGGCTTCCTGCGCGGCCGTGTTGATCGCGGTCAGGGTGGAGGCGGGGCCGTAGCGGGCCGCGTCGAACGAGATCACGCCGAGCATCCGGGTCCGGCCGCTGGCCAGCGAGCGGGCACTGCGGCTCGGGCGGTAGCCGAGCGTACGCATCGCCGCGAGGACCGCCTCGCGGGTTTCCGCGCGTACGGCCGGGTGGGAGTTCAGCACCCGCGAGACCGTCTGCTTGGAGACGCCGGCCAGCTGTGCCACGTCGGCCATCACGGGGCGCGCGCCCGCGAAGTTGCGGCGGCTGCGGCCTCCCTTGGTCGCCGGGTCGCCGGCGGCGTTCGGGGTCATCGGGTGCCCTTTTCTTGTCCTTCGCCGAATGCGGCCGGTGCGGGTCCGTGTCCGGGGCCCCGTCCGGGTTCCGGTGCGGGTCCGGGTCCGGTGCGGTCCGGACCCAGGTCCGGTTCTGGTGGTGCGGGTAAGGGGGTGGCCGCGGTGGGGGTGGCGGCGCGGCCGTCGGGGCCCGCTCCCGCCGGTCCACAGGATAGGCCGGTCGTTGCCGGGGACCGTGGTCAGGTGGCGGGAGCGGGGCGGCGGCGCCGGGGAGGGTCAGTGCGCCGCCGGGCCGAGGTCCGGTGTGTCCGTGAGGTGGGCACGGGTGGCGGTGGTGGCCTGGAGTTCCAGGAGGACCAGGTCGTTGGTGCCGGGGCGCAGGACGGGGGCCGGGACGTACAGCGTGCGCTGGGGTCCCCTGTTCCAGTAACGGCCCAGGTGGAAGCCGTTGATCCACGCCTGGCCCTTGGTCCAGCCGGGCAGGGAGAGGAACGTGTCCGCGGGGGACCCCACCTCGAAGGTGCCGTGGTGGAAGGCCGGTTCCGCCGACAGGAGGGAGGTGGCCGGCGCGAAGGGCAGCGGCGGCGGGACGTCCAGGGGCAGGGGGTGGCAGTCCCAGCCGTGCAGGGGTGTGCCGTCGAAGGTGACCGGTCCCAGCAGACCCTTGGGGGTGCCGATGCGGGGGCCGTAGTTGACCCGCCCCATGTTCTCGACCAGGACGTGGAGTTCGGCGCCGGCACGTGGGACCCGGACCGGCAGGGTCTCCTCCTGGCGCTCGCGTTCGAGTACGCCGACGGGGGCGCCGTCCACGAAGAGCTGGGCGCGGTCGCCCACTCCGCCGGTGAAGTGGAGGAGGCCGGGTCCCTCCGTGGGGAGCGTCGTGCGGTACAGCACGTAGCCGGCGCGCCGGCCGAGGGCGTCGGCGGAGAGGGGGTCCACGGGTGCGGGAACGACCTTCGCGGGGACCGACGCGAGGAGGGGCCTGCGGTGGGTCAACTCCACCGTGGTCGGCGGCAGTTTGCGGGCCGGCGCGGGGACCGGCTCGTCCGGGACCGGCGCGTGGCGGGCGATGACCTCGCGGAAGGCGTGGTACTTCGGGCCGGGGTCGCCGTGCTCGGTGAGGGGGGCGTCGTAGTCGTAGGAGGTGACGGTGGGGGCGTAGGTGTGGTGGTGGTTGGCGCCGTTGGTGAAGCCGAAGTTGGTGCCGCCGTGGAACATGTAGATGTTGACCGAGGCGCCCGCGGAGAGCAGGCGGTCAAGGTCGGCGGCGGCGTCGGCCGCGTCCCGGCCGTGGTGCGGGCCGCCCCAGTGGTCGAACCAGCCGATCCAGAACTCCGAGCACATCAGGGGGCCTTCGGGCTGGTGCTCGCGCAGGCGCTCCAGGGAGCGGTCGATCCGGCTGCCGAAGGTACCGGTCGCGAGGACGCCGGGGAGGCTGCCCTTGGCGAGGTGCTCGGGGTCGGCCTGGTCGCAGGTGAAGAGGAGTTCCTCCACACCACGGGTGCGCAGGGCGGCCTCCAGGTGCTTGAGGTAGTCCGTGTCGTCGCCGTAGGCGCCGTACTCGTTCTCCACCTGTACGGCGATGACCGGGCCGCCGGACGCGGCCATGTGCGGGAGGAGCGGGGGGAGGAGGAGGTCGAGGTAGCGGTCGACGGCGTCCGTGAAGCGGGGGTCGCTGCTGCGCAGGCGGATGTCGGGGTCGGCGGTGAGCCAGTGGGGCAGGCCGCCGCCGTCCCACTCGGCGCAGATGTACGGGCCGGGGCGGAGCAGGACGTGCAGGCCCTCGGTGGCGGCGAGGCGCAGGAAGCGGGGCAGGTCGAGGAGGCCGTCGAGGACGAGGGTGCCGGGCTCGGGCTGGTGGAGGTTCCAGGGGATGTACGTCTCCACCGTGTTCAGCCCCATCAGGCGGGCCTTGCGGAGGCGGTCGGTCCAGTGGTCCGGGTGGATCCGGAAGTAGTGGAGGGCGCCGGAGATGATCCTCAGGGGGGCGCCGTCGAGGAGGAAGCCGTCGGGGGTGGTGGTCAGGGCGGACATGTGCGGTCCCTTCGAGGGCTGGGGGAGGCGGAGGGCTGGGGACTGAGGGCCGGGGTGGTGTGTGCAGGGGGGAGGAGGTGGATCGGCCGCGGATGGCCGTGGGTGCCACGTGGGCGCCCGGGGTCGTCAGTGACCGGGGCCGGGGCCGGCCGTGCGGGTCGCCCGGACCAGCCAGAGGGTGGCTGCCAGGCAGACCGCGGAGACCGCGGCCAGGAGGAGGGGTACGGCCCTGATGCCGGACCACTCGATGACCTTGCCGAGGGACGGTCCGGCGGCCACTCCGCCGATCATCGAGGCGGCGATGACCAGCGCGCCCGCCCGACCGGCGCCGGGGGCGGCCCGGTGCAGCCAGGGCAGTCCGGTGGGGAAGATCGGCGCGATGAAGAGGCCCACGCCCGCGTAGGCGTACGGCGCCAGGGCCGGTACGGCGGCCAGCAGCAGGCAGGCCGTCATGCCGGCGCAGGAGACGGCGATGATGGCGGGGGCCGGGAAGCGCAGGGCGAGGGGCGCGACCAGGAAGCGGCCGATCGTCATCATCAGCCAGTAGACGGAGGTGGCGGTCGCGGCGACGCCCGCGCCGTAGCCGACGGTCTCCAGGTGGGTGGGCTCCCAGCCGCCGACGCCCGCCTCGATGCCGACGTGCAGGACGTAGAGGGCGACGAAGACGGTCAGGACGGAGACCAGGCTGCGGGTGCGGGGCGTCGGACCGGCCGAGGTGGCGGTGGCGCCGGTGGACTGTGGCGCCTTGTCGCGTACGCCCTTCAGGCACAGGAGGAGGGGCAGGTTGGCGAGGGCGAAGGCCAGGAAGACCGCGGGATAGTGCTCGGCGCCGGCCGCGCCGATCAGGGCCGGGCCGAGGATCGCGCCGATGCCGAAGTGGGCGTTGAGGACGTTCAGCATCGCGGCGGAGCGGTGGCCGAAGCCCACGGCGAAGAGCTGGTTCAGCCCGTAGTCGACACCGCCGAAACCGAGTCCTGCCAGGAGGGCGGCGGCGAGGACCGTCGGCCAGTTCGGCGCGAACGCGAAACCCGCGGCGCCGGCGGCCATGAGGAGGTAGGAGGCGGCGAGGATCCGCCTGTTGCCGATCCGGCCGTAGCACCGGTCGAAGAGGAGGACACCCGCCACGCCGCCGACGAAGTGCGCGCTGAGCGCCAGTCCGGCGGTTGAGGGCGACAGCCCGAATTCCTCGCGGAGGGCCGGGATCGCGGGGCCGTAGAGCGCCTGGAGAACGCCGATCAGGACGAAGCCGACGCAGGAGGCGGCGGTGGCGGACCTGCTGAAGACGGCACCACCCTCGCCGTGCGGTCCGCTCGGCGGCGCCTTCGCGCGCTGTGCCGTGGGCTGCTCTGTCACGCGGACTCCCGAGGACGGACGGGCCCACGACGAGGACGTGGGAGTGCGGTGCGGTGATCTCTGACGACGACTGATGTTACCGGTAACAATTTATGCGTCAAGAGATCCGACCACGCTCGCGGAGTATCAGAGTCGTCGTTCGGAGCGGGCCGTCCCGGCAGTCGTGTCCACACGGTTCGCCGGGTCGCCTCGCACGACCTCACCGGCCCGGCGGCGGCCTCGATTCGGCGAAGCGCACCGCCGGGTTCGAGCCGTCGTCAGCCGCGGGCCACGAATGCCAGGAAGGCCGTCCACTCCGTAGCGGAGAAGGTGAGTTGGGCGCGCGCGGGGGCCTTGGAATCACGGACGTGGATGGCGTCGGGCGCCGTGGCGGCTTCCAGACATTCGCCGCCTTCATTGCCGCTGTAGCTGCTCTTGAACCAGGCGCGGGGGGCGTGCTCGACCGTCATCGTTCTCCCAGCAAGCTCTCGATCAGGGCAAGGGACTCCTGCATCGTAAGTGCCTGTGCCCTGATGCTCCCGTACCGTGCAGCAAGCACCCTGACCTCCTCGTGTTCCACGACGAGGCTGCTGCTGCTCTGCGCCTCGGTGTAACCGACCTGCGACTTCCCCTTGGGAGTCAGCAACACGAACGGACCGCCCATCCCTGCGTGTTCACTTCGCTCCGAAGGCATCACCTGAAGCTCGACGTTGGGCAGCCGACCGAGCCTGAGCAGATGCTCCAGTTGCTCACGATGGACCTCTCGGCCCCCGAGAGGCCGCCGCAGCACCACTTCTTCGATCACAGCCGTCACCATGGGAAGGGGCCAGCGGGTCAGGATGTCCTGCCGAGCCACCCGGGATGCCACGCGCTGATCGACGGTGTCCGGATCCAAGACCGGTTTGCGCATCACGTACAGCGCACGGATTCGCCGTTCTGTCTGCAACAGGCCCGGCACATCATGGTTGTTGTAGAAGTTGAGTTCGACCGCGCTCTTCTCCAACCGCGCATAGTCCTTGAACCACGCCGGATGCCGAACGCGCGCCTTCGCCTTGGCCCGCTCCACGTCCTCGGTCAGCGTCTTCAGCAGCCCACCGGCGTCGAGGAGTTCGTCCGCCGCCTCCAGGAACTCGCGCTGCGGCGTTCGTACGCCCCTCTCCAGCGAGGAGATCAGGTCCGGACCGTAGCCCAGCCGGTCGCCGATCTCCTTCTGCGTGAGGCCGGACCGTTCCCTGAGCAGTCTGACCTGCTTGCCGACCGCCCTGTTCAGGTCGTTGAGCTGCTCGACCTCGTCGTAAGCCTCCTCGGCCTCCGCACTCACCACCTGCTCGGAAACAGTCATCTGCGGCTTGCCCTTCCCTTCAAAACCCCCTGGCCGGTTGCAGATTAGGACGTAACGGCCACGTTCCGTGACGAGAAGCCGCAAAACTCCACCCTGAGGTGGACCGGTAGGTGACGCGGCAGCCACGGGTTGGTCGCGACACGGTGTTTTCGGCGTCCGGGGAGCGAGGGGCGGGAAGCATGCGGGGCATGGGGCGAGATCGGTACGTCGATTTTCTGCGGGCGTGGTCGATCGTGCTGGTGGTGCTCGGGCACTGGCTGGTCACCGGACTGGAGCGGCATGCCGATGGGAGGATCACCGCGCCGGAGTTGTTGGCGACCGTGCCGTGGACACAGTGGCTGACCCTCGGATTCCAGATCATGCCGCTGTTCTTCCTGGCGGGCGGGTACGCGGCCGGCGGGTCCTGGGCGCGGGCACGGGAGGCCGGTGGGACCATCGGCGGGTGGGTGGGGCAGCGGGCGTTGCGGCTGTTGCTGCCCACGGCGGCGTACTGCGGGCTGGTGCTGTCGGCCCTCGGGGTGTGCGGCGCACTCACTGTCGATCGGGCCACCCTCGCGATGGTGGGGTGGGCGATGGCCATGCAGTTGTGGTTCCTGCCCGTCTATCTGCTGCTCAGCGCGCTGACTCCCGTGCTGTACGGCCTTCATCAGCGGTGGGGCCTCCGCGTCCCCCTGGGGATGGGTCTGGTCGGAGGTGGTGTCGGCATGCTGGGCGTGTTGAGCGACTCGTCGTTCGTCGGGGCTGTCGGCCCGGTCACCTCCCTGCTGGTGTGGGGGGTCACCTACCAGCTCGGGTTCTGCTGGCGGGACGGGCTGTCGGGCCGGGGCCGGGTCGTGCCGGTCGGCATGGCCGTGGGGGGTGGGGTCGCGTTCGCGGGGCTTGTGGGACCGGGACCGTTTCCCGTCAGTCTGATCATGGTGACGGGGCAGGACCTCAGCAATACCGATCCGCCCTCCCCGGCCATGCTCGCGTGGGCCGTCGCCCAAGTGGGGGTGGCTCTGCTGGCCGCCCCCGGCGTGCGGCGGCTGTTGCGGGGAGCCGGAGTGTGGGCCGCCGTGCGGGCGGTGGGGAGCGGCAGCATGACTCTCTACCTGTGGCACATGCTGCCGGTGCTCGTCGCCGCCGCCTTCTATCTGACCGGGCTCGCTCCGCAGCCCGGCTACGGCTCCGTCGGCTGGTGGATCCTGCGGGTGCCATGGCTGGTCGTACTGGGGGCCGTCCTCGCCGGTGTCGTGTGGGGACTACGACCGCTGGAGCGGGGACTCGCCTCCCTGAACGTGCGACTGCGGCCGGACCCGGGGGCGCGGTGGGCCTGGCGGCTGTGGGCCGGACTCGGCCTGAGTGTCTGGGCGTTGACGTACTTCGCGGGGCACGGCTTCGCGTACGGGGGGAGGTTCCCGGTGTGGCCCGCTGCGGGGCTGGGGGCGGGCACCGTGCTCGTCGCCCTCAACCGCGGGGCGGACCGGAAGGGCGGGAACGGTGACGGCGGCGCGCAGACCCGGCGGAAGCTGGAGGAGGCCGCCTGAGACCGGGCGGTACGAGCGCTGAAGAGGGCGGCCGAGGGTCGCTCTCCTCACGCCGGGCCTCGGGACGACCCCTTTGCGGCCGCGTGGAGCCCTTGAGCCTCGGCCCACACACGGGTCCTCACGCCGACCGTTTCCGGGCCGTCGTCTTCTTCGTTGTCGTCTTCTTCGTCGCGCTGTTCGCCGTCGTCGCCGTCCTCTTGCCCGTCGACGCCGTCTTCCTCGCCGGCTGGCTGGACTTCGTGGACGCCGCCGTCTTCTTCGCCGTCGACGTGGACTTCTTGCCGCCGGTCTGTTTCGGGGCCGTGCGGGCCGGCTTGCGTCCTGCCCCGGCCTCCTCGCGCCCCGCCGGTCCGCCGCGCGCCTCCCTCGCGGCGCGGACGCTGTTCTCCAGGGCCGTGATCAGGTCCAGGACCCTGCCGCCGGGGGCGGTGCCGGGAGCCTCGGGAGGTGCCTCGCCCGCCACCTTCGCGGCGACGACCTCCTCGACGGCCGCGCGGTACTCGTCATGGAGGTCCTCCAGGTCGACCTCGCCGAGGGCGTCCATCAGGGCGTCCGCGAGGTCGAGCTCCCGGAGGCGGACCGTGACGTCGGCGGCGGGGGCCATGCCCTCGGGGGCGAGGACCTCGTCGGGCCACAGCAGGGCGTGCATGGCGATCGCGTCGCCGACCACACGGAGCATGCCGAGGCGTTCGCGGCCGCGCAGCGCGTACTTGGTGACGGCGACCTTGTTGCTGCGCTTCAGCGCCTCCCGCAGCAGCGTGTACGGCTGGGCCGCGAGGACGCCGCCCGCCTGGAGGTAGTACGCGGCGTCCATCTGGAGCGGGTCGATCCGGTCGGCCGGCACGAAGGCCACGATCCTGATCGTCTTCGCCGTGGGGAGCGGCAGGCGGGACAGGTCGTCCTCGGTGATCGGGATGATCGTGCCGTCGGCCGCCTCGTAGCCCTTGCCGATCTCCGCCTGGCTCACCTCACGGTCCTCCAGCTCGCAGACCTTGCGGTGGCGGATGCGCCCGCCGTCCTCGACGTGGACCTGGCGGAAGGGGATCGAGTGGCTCTCGGTGGCGTTCACCAGTTTGACCGGGATGCTGACGAGGCCGAACGAGATGGCGCCGTTCCATAGGGATCGCACGTGCAGCACCCTCCCGGCTTCGCCGGCCGAAGCCATGCATGAGATGTACGGGACTTATGAGGACCATCCTCGCAATTTTTGCCGTACGGCGCCCGTCGCGGAGGGGGAAGCGCGACGGCGGCCGTCTCCCGGGAGGTGGTGGAGGCGTGCGGGGCGCCGGACGGCTTCCCGGCCGGCGTCGGCCCGCGCCTCTTCACGAGGCTCGCGCGCACGACACGGCTCAGCCGCCGGAGGCCCACGTCCCCCGGTCCCGCGCCATCGCGTGCAGCGCCTCCACGTCCGCCGGTTTCAGTACGCCGCCCAGCCGCGCCAGGCCCGCCAGTTCCGTGTCCCGCAGCACCCGCACCTCGCGCGGGGCGGTGTCCACGCGCACGTCGGCCGGGCCGACCAGGGCCAGCACCGGGCGGACCTCGGCGGTCAGCGCGTGGGAGGCGCGGTCGGCGTCGGCGCGGACCCGGCGCAGCAGGGGCCGGGGGTCGCGGCGGCCGACGGCGACCAGCGGGTCGGCGACGCGGACCCGCTGCCTGCGGGCGTGCACGGTGTGCACGGCGAACAGTCCGGCGGGGCCGATCGCCAGGTGGTGGACGCGGTCGCCGCCGGGCAGCGGGACGGAGTGCAGGGTGTGCCAGCCGGCGCCGTCCAGCCGGTCCAGCAGCTCGCCGACCGTCTGCTCGGCCTCCAGGGCGCGGCGGCGCGGGTCGGGCCGCAGCAGGCGGGCGGGGCCGGGGCCGCGTTCCAGGTCGATCAGCAGGGCCTCTCCGGGGCGGTTGGGGGCGAGGTCGTCGTCGGGGTGGAGGGTGAGGCGGGCCAGTTCGGCGGGGGTGGGGACGGGGGGCGGGCCCACCGTGACGGAGCCGGTCAGGAAGGGTTCGAGCACCTCCAGGACGTCCGCCCGGCGGTCGTCGCCCAGGATGTTGACCCGGCCGGCCTCCCTGTCGTACCAGGCGATGTTCCTGCCGTCCCTCAGGCAGACGTACAGCCGCTCCCGGCCGTGGCACCAGGTCGGTACGACGCGCAGTCCGTTCATGCACCATCACCCCATGACCATGGGAACAGGCTGGATGCCGCGGGGGCAAGCAGGCGATTACCTTGGGGAGGAGTTGGGCATGCCCCAGGGACGCGGTTGGGGAGGCGCCGTTGCGGAACCGCAGGAAGCAACCCGACGTACCGGCTCCGGACAGTCCGTGGAGCGAGATCGTGCCCGGCCTGTGGATGGGCGGGCACGAGTTCCGCGGCCGGAGCGGACAGCGGGAGTTCGTGGTGGTGAGGGGCGAGTTCGATCTCGTCCAGACCTTGTTGCGGCTGCCCGGACACGGGCCCGACCGGGGTGTTGCGCATCATGTCTGGCCCATACCCGACGGGCCGCTGGACGGCACCCAGCTCGCCGGGGTGATGCGGCTGGCGCAGGCGGCCGGTGAGGCGCTGGACGAGGGCCGTTCGGTGCTGGTCCGCTGCTGGCACGGATACAACCGCTCGGGCCTGGTCGTCGCCCACGCGCTGGTGGGCCGGGGCCACTCGCCCGACGAGGCGATCGGGCTGATACGGTCGCGGCGCTCTCCCTGGGCCCTGCACAACGAGCTGTTCGTCGAGTACCTGCTGGCGGGCCTGCCGACGGCCCGGCTGCTGGAGGAGCTGGCCGAGTAATCGTTTCTCCCGGCGTCCCGCGACCGCCCTCCCTGCTGTCCCGCGACCGTCCTCCCGGCGTCCCGCGACCCCCCTCCCTGCTGTCCCGCCGACGTTCTCCCACGGCTCCCCGGCCGGCCGGCCTCGGGGCGGACGGGCGACCGCCGGGCCCGCCGAGCGGTCCGAGCGGCGCGAGCGGTCCGAGCGGCCTGTCGACCGGCGCCCGACCGGTACGCAAAAAGGACTTCCCCACGAATAGGGTGTACGGGGCCGCCCGTCACCCTGATCACAGGAGCCCCGTGCCGCACCTGCGTCCCACCCGTACCGCCCTCGCGCTGGCGGCCGTCGCCCTGCTCGCGTCGGCGACCGCGGCCTGCGGCGACGCCGGCGGGCTGCGGGGCGCGGGGGCGACGCCGACAGCGGTCAGCCCGGAGAAGCTGTGGCCGGACCTGCCGGCGGCGTCGAGTCCGGCGTTCGACACCGACGAGGTGAACACCGAGGTCGTGAAGGGGGTCGCCGTTCCCGCCGACGACATCCGCCGGGTGGACCCGCTGGAGGTCGTACGCCGCGAGATCGCCGCACATCCGGGCGACTACACCGGCTCCAAGGCTCCGTACCGCGAGACGGCCGACCGGATCGCCGACTGCGACGAGAGCGGCGTCGGGCGGCCCCCCTGCCCTGTGCTGCGGCCGTACCACCGGGATCTGACCGGTGACGGACGGGACGAACTGACTCTGGGCTTCCGCCAGTTGCCCGGTGACCTGACGGCCGTCCGCGTGTACACGGTCGATGAGCACCGGCTGGTGCAGGTCATGGGGTGGGAGGACGCCGTGAGCGCGGTGGAGCTGGCCGGGCGGTCGGTGATCATCCGCTCGCCCTCCGAGGTCGCCGGGTACGAGTACCGCCTCCAGTGGACGTGGGACCAGGACCAGCGGGCGATGCTGCTCACGCACGACGAGATGGTGCGGACGCAGGGGCGGGGCGACGGGCGGACCCGCCCGCCCCGGCCGACGTCCACCTCCGGGGCGTCCACCTCGGGGGCCTCCCCCTCGGCCCCCGTGAGCGGCCGATGAGGCTCGCGCTCCCCCGGTGGTCCGGCACGCTCGCCGTGAAGGCCGCCGTGTTCATCACGGTGATGTGCTGTGCGCTCGCCGCGCTGCTCGGCGTCCTCGTGCACGTCTCGGTGACCCACCGGACCGTCGGCGAGGCCCGCGATCTCGCGCTGTCCCGGCTGGCGGACGCCACGGCGGCGTTCGAGGCGGGGGACACGCTCGGCCCCGGCGCGGGCGTCGACCCGCCGGGGCTGCCCGCGGCGCTGCGGGCCCTGGCGGTGTCGGGAGAGCGCGGCACGATGGTCGCCGAGCACCGCGGGCGGCCGACGATGTGGGCCGCCGGGCCCGCCGACGGCGAGCGGAGCGAGAGGGGGGTCCCCCCGCCCGGAGGGCGGGGGAGGGCCCTCGCGGTCACCGTCGACTACGCGCAGAGCGCCCGCACCATCGAGGCGCTGGACAACGCGATCCTGTGCTCGTCGGCGCTGGCGATCGGGGCGACGCTGCTGGTCGGCGCGTTCGCGGTGACCCGGGTGACGCGGCGGCTGCACGCCACCGCGCGGGTCGCCCGGCGGATCAGCGCCGGTGACCTGGACGCGCGCGTGGACGACCCCCGGACCAAGGATCCGACCCGCCCGCAGGACGAGGTGGCCGCCGTCGCCGTCGCGCTGGACTCGATGGCGTCCTCGCTCCAGGGCAAGCTGCTGAGCGAGCAGCGCTTCACCGCCGACGTGGCGCACGAGCTGCGCACCCCGCTGACCGGGTTGCACGCGGCGGCCGAGCTGCTGCCGCCGGGCCGGCCCACGGAGCTGGTGCGCGACCGGGTGGCGGCCCTGCGCACGCTCACCGAGGACCTGCTGGAGATCTCCCGCCTGGACACCGGACGCGAGCGGCTGGAGCCGGACACCGAGGACCTGGGGGCGGTGGCCCGCCGGGTGGTACGGGCGGCGGCGGCCTCCTCCGGCACCCCGTCGAGCGCCTCCCCGGGCACGGGAACCCACCCGGGCACCCATCCGGGCACCGGCACCGGCACCGGCACCGGCACCGGCACCGGCACCGAGGTCAGGGTCGTGCGCGACGCCCGGGTCGAGACCGACCGGCGCCGACTGGAGCGGGTCCTCGGGAATCTCGTCGCCAACGCGCACCGGCACGGGCGGGCGCCGGTGGTGCTGACGGTGGACGGGCCGGTGGTGACCGTGCGGGACCACGGGGACGGCTATCCGGAGTACCTGACGGCGCACGGGCCGCAACGGTTCCGCACCGAGGGGGGCGCGAAGGGGCACGGCCTCGGGCTGACGATCGCGGCCGGTCAGGCGGAGGTGCTGGGCGCCCGGCTGGCCTTCTCCAACGCGCCGGACGGCGGCGCGGTGGCCACGCTGACGCTGCCTCACACACCGCCCCCGAAGACGGTTCCCCGCGACGGGACCACGCCCCCCGGCGGCCGGGGTCTCCCCGATGGCGCAGCGTGACGGGCGGCCCGCGGCGGCTCCTCCTAATGTGGCGGTAAGTCGATTCCGCCCCCTTCCCGGAGGTGCCCCATGCCCCTGCGCTCCGCCCTCACCCGGTTCGCCGTAGCCGGTGCCGCCGGCACCCTCGCCGCCGCGGCCGCCGTCACCCCCGCCACCGCGAGCGAGGGCGGCCAGGGCAGCACCCACCGTCAGGCCCCGCGCCTGTACAAGGGCGTCGTCACCGCGAACAAGCTGCTGCTGCGCAACGCGCCGAACCGCGGCGGCAAGGTGGTCCGCGTCGCCTTCCGCGGCGACGTCGTCACCGTCTACTGCCGGACCACCGGCCAGAAGGTGGACGGCAACTCCCAGTGGTACCTCCTCAGGGACGGCGCCTGGGCCTACGGTGCGGCGCGCTACATCCGCGACCTCGGGCCGACGCCGCGCCGATGCTGACACCGACCGTCCACCAAGGCTCACGAGGAGCCCCATTTGGGTAAGTTCCGGACATGATGCACGCCGGAGCCGAAGTCATCGTCCCGACGGCGGACGCACCGGACCCGGTGGCGCGCCTGCCCAGGCGCCGCGGCGTCGAACTCTCCCTCATCGTCCTGGCCGTCCTGCTGTCGGTGTACGGCTACTGCGCCGTCGGCCTCGCCAGGAACGGCACCGTCCCGCCCGGCGCCGCCGGCTACGGTGCCGGGCTCGGTGTGCTCGCGCTGCTGGCGCATCTGACGGTCCGGCTGCGCGCGCCGTACGCCGACCCGCTGCTGCTGCCCATCGGGGTGCTGCTCAACGGGATCGGGCTGGTGCTGATCTACCGGCTGGACCTGGAGACGCCCGGCGACCGGGCGGCGCCCACCCAGCTCGTCTGGTCGACGCTGGGTGTGGCCCTGTTCGTCTTCGTCGTCGCCGCCCTGCGCGACCACCGGGTGCTCCAGCGGTACGCGTACGTGTGCGTGGTCACCGCGCTGGCCCTGCTGACGCTGCCGATCTTCTTCCCGGCGGTCAACGGCGCCCGGATCTGGATCAGGGTCGCCGGATTCTCCATCCAGCCCGGCGAGTTCGCGAAAGTCCTGCTCGCGGTGTTCTTCGCGGCGTACCTCGCGGCAAACCGCACGGCGCTCGCGCACGCGGGCCGCCGGATCGGGTTCGTGCAGCTGCCGACCGGCCGGGTCCTCGGGCCGGTCGTCGCGATCTGGCTGCTGAGCGTCGGCGTCCTCGTCCTGGAGCGCGACCTCGGCACCTCGCTGCTCTTCTTCGGCCTCTTCGTGGTGATGCTGTACGTGGCCACCGGCCGGGTCGGGTGGACCGCGGTCGGGCTGGTGCTGGCCTCGCTGGGCGCGGCCGCCGTCGGCCTGCTGGAGCCGCACGTCCACGGCCGGGTCGAGGACTGGCTGCACCCGTTCGCGTCGATCGAGGCGGGCGAGGGGCCCAACCAGCTGGCGCAGTCGCTGTTCTCCTTCGCCGCCGGCGGTACCTTCGGCACCGGTCTCGGGCGCGGCCACTCCGTCCTGATCGGCTTCGCCGTCAAGTCGGACTTCATCCTGGCGACGGCCGGTGAGGAACTGGGCCTGGCGGGGCTCTCCGCGCTGTTCCTGCTGTACGGGCTGCTGGTGGAGCGCGGCTACCGGGCCGGGCTGGCCCTGCGCGACCCCTTCGGCCGGCTGCTGGCGGTCGGGCTCGCCTCGATCTGGGCGCTCCAGGTGTTCGTGATCGCGGGCGGGGTGAGCGGCCTGATCCCCCTGACCGGGATGGCGATGCCGTTCCTCGCGCAGGGCGGCTCCTCGGTCGTCACCAACTGGGCGATCGTGGCGCTGCTGATCCGCGTCAGCAATTCGGCACGACGCCAGTACGACGGGAGGGCCGCGCCGTGAACGGACTCCAGCGGGCGGACGAGGGGACGGACGAGACGGGCGGGAGGACGGGCGCGAGGACGGACGAGGGGACGGGCGGGGAGGCCGCCGTGCGGCACGGGCGGTCCCCGCGCGACAGGAGGCCCCGCACGGGGGGCACGGCCGCGTGCCGAGGCCGCCGCCCGCGATCCGAGGTGATCCCGTGATGTCCCGTCACATCCGCCACGCCGCGTTCTTCTGCGCCCTCCTCCTGGTGGCCCTGCTCGTCAACGCCGCCCGCGTCCAGGTCGTCCGGTCCGACGCCTACGACGGCAACCCGGCCAACCGGCGTGCCTCCATCGCCCGTTACGGCCAGCCCCGCGGGGACATCCTGGTGGAGGGCGTGCCGGTCACCGGCTCCCGGGACACCAGGGAGCAGCTGCGCTACGAACGGACGTATCTCAACGGCCCGTTGTACGCGCCGGTGACCGGGTTCGCCTCACAGGTGTACGGGACGACGTTCCTGGAGCACGCGCACGACGGCGTCCTCTCCGGTACGGACCCCCGGCTCGCGCCGTTGCCGCTGTGGAACGACGTCACCCGGTCCCTGCCGGCCGGCGGGAACGTGGTGACGACCCTGGATCCGCGGGCACAGCGGGCGGCGTACGAGGCGCTGGCCGGCCGCAAGGGCGCGGTGGCGGCGGTGGAGCCGACGACGGGACGGATCCTGGCGCTGGTGTCGGCACCGTCGTACGACCCCGCCGCGCTGTCCGGGAACGGGCCGCGGGTCGAGCGGGCGTGGGCGAGGCTGAACTCCGACCCGGACCGGCCGATGCTGAACCGGGCGGTGCGGCAGACGTACCCGCCGGGGTCGACGTTCAAGGTGGTCACCGCGGCGGCGGCGCTGGACGCGGGGGTGATCAGGGACCTGGACGCGCCGACCGACTCGCCGGCGCCGTACCGGCTGCCCGGCACGAGGACGCTGCTGGCGAACGAAGGCGAGGGCTGCGAGGACGCGCCGCTGCGGGAGGCGTTCATGTGGTCGTGCAACACGGTGTTCGCGAAACTCGGCGTGGATGTGGGGCTCGCCGACATGGTGGGCACGGCGGAGGCGTTCGGGTTCAATGCGGCCGACGTACGGATCCCGTTCGCCGTCGCGCGGAGCACCTTCGACACCTCGCTGGACCGGGCCCAGCTGGCCCTGTCCTCGATCGGGCAGTACAACACGCGGGCCACGCCGCTCCAGATGGCGATGGTCTCGGCGGCCGTCGCCGACGGGGGGCAGCTGCGGACGCCGTACCTGGTGGAGCGGACGACACGCGGCGGCGGGGCGACCGTGGCCTCGGCCGGTCCGCGTCCGGCGCGGCAGGTGCTGCGGCCGTCGACCGCGCGGCGGCTGCGGGAGCTGATGGCGGACGTGGTGCGCGAGGGGACCGGGAAGAACGCCGCGATCGCGGGCGCGACCGTGGGCGGCAAGACCGGCACCGCGCAGCACGGCATCGGCAACGCCGGGACGCCGTACGCCTGGTTCGTCTCCTGGGCGCAGGGCGACCGGGACATGGAGCCGAAGGTGGCGGTCGCGGTGGTGGTGGAGGACTCGGCGGCGCGACGGCGGGACATCACCGGGGGCGGGCTCGCGGCGCCGATCGCGCGGTCGGTCATGGAGGCGGTGCTCACCCCGTGAGACGGGGTCTTCCCGCACCGGAAAGGTGCGTCCTACCGTGCGCTCATGACTGACGCAGCCACCGCATCACCGGCCCCCCAACTCGCCCAGGTCAACCTCGCCCGCCTCAAGTTCCCTCTGGACTCACCCGAGTTGAAGGACTTCGTGGACGCCCTCGACCCCGTCAACGCCGACGCGGAAGCCGCGGACGGCTTCGTGTGGCGGCTCCAGTCGGAGCAGGGCGACGCCACCGACGTCGCGGTCTTCGGCGACGACTGGCTGATCGTCAACCTGACGGTGTGGCGGGACCGGGACGCCCTGACCGCGTACATGTACCAGGGCCGCCACCGCGAGATGCTCGCCCGGCGGCGGGAGTGGTTCGAGCGGGTCCAGGAGGCGATGACGGCCCTGTGGTGGGTGCCGGCGGGCCACCGCCCGACCGTCGCGGAGGCTGAGACCCGGCTGCTCCACCTGCGCGCGCACGGCCCGACTCCGTACGCCTTCACCCTGCGGACGTCGTTCCCGGCGCGGGGCGCGGAGCCGGTCGCCTTCGAGGCGCCCGAGGACCTGGGGTGCTCGGTCTGAGCCCCGGCCCACGGCCCCGGCCGGGGCGGGCCGGGCGGCGTCGGATGCCGACGACCGCGCTCGAGCCCGGTCCTGGTCCCGGTCCCGGTCCCGTCGCCGTCACCGCCCGTCCGCTCCCGCGGGCAGGGCCTCCCGCCGCCGGAGCCATTGCTCCGGTACGGCGTCGACGCCGGTGCGGGCGGCCACGATGCCGCCGGTGATCGCGCAGGTCGTGTCCACGTCACCGAAGCCCTCGGCGGTGGCCCACAGGGCGCCGACGAGGTCGTCGGGGTGCCGGGCGGCGGTCCAGACGGCGAAGGGGACGGTGTCGTCGGCGCGGATGCGCTGACCGTTGCCGAGGAGGTCGGAGGCCTTCCACGGCTCGGTGGCGAAGGGGAGGCCGGCCGCGCGCGTGAGCCCGTCGCGGGTGGCGCTGTCCGGAGTGAGCGCCGCCACCTCGGCGATGCTCAGCCGGCCGCGGGCCGACAGGGCCGCCGCCACCGCCACGGCGACCGCGCCCGCGAGACCCTCGGGGTGGGCGTGGGTGACCTCGGCCGAGCGGCCGGCCTGCTCGACGACCTGCCCGAGGTCGGCGTGGAACCAGGCGCCCAGGGGCGCCACCCGCATCGCCGCGCCGTTGCCGAGGCTGCCCTCGCCGCCGAACAGGTCGCGGGCGAACTCGGGCCAGCGGTCCGGTTCCCGGAGCACGCGGGGCAACAGGTCGTGCATGCCGTGGCCGTAGCCGCGGGCCGGATCTGCGGCGTAGCCGAGGGCGAGGGCGAGGGCCAGCTCACGCTGCCGCACCTCGCCGTACCGGTCGAGCACCCGGAGCAGGCCGAGCGCCATCGCGGTGTCGTCGGTCCAGTGCCAGTGGGACTCCTCGGGCATCCGGCGGGCGCGGACCTCGGCGTAGGCCTGCCGCCGGTCCCTGAACAGCGGGAACCAGCGCTCGCCGAAGGCGTCGCCGAGGGCGAGGCCCTCCAGACTGCGACGCGCGGCGGCTCTGTGCGGTGCGGTGCCCACTCGGTCTCCCCCCTGCGGCTCACGGCCCGGCAAGTGTCCCACGCGCGTACGGGGTGGCCGCGGAGCCGGCGAGTTCCGCCCGGGGGATTGACGAGCTTGCTGACAGGCAGTCTCATAAGAGCACTGGGCAAGTGAACCGCCGGTAACCCCCGCACGACCGCGTACCCGACCCCGCTGGACCCGGCCCACTTGCCGTGCGACCCCGTACCCGCCCCCGTACGACGAGGTGGATCAGCCATGACGACCCTGACGGAAGCCGACGCGCTGGACGGCCTGCGCGACGCGCTCGGACTGCTCAAGGACCGGGAGCAGGTGGCCGAGCGGCTGCTCGCCTCTTCCGCCAAGCACTCCTTCGACCCGGACCGGGAACTGGACTGGGACGCGCCCTTCGAGGAGGGCAAGTGGTTCTGGCCGCCGGAGCTGGTGTCGCTGTACGGCACCCCGCTGTGGAAGAAGATGGGTGAGGAGCAGCGGATCCTGCTGTCCCAGCACGAGTCCGCCGCACTGGCCTCGCTCGGCATCTGGTTCGAGATCATCCTGATGCAGCTGCTGTGCCGGCACATCTACGACAAGGCGGCGACGAGCGCGCACGTGCGGTACGCGCTCACCGAGATCGAGGACGAGTGCCGGCACTCGAAGATGTTCGCCCGGCTGATCGCGCAGGGCGGCACCCCCTGGTACCCGGTGAGCCGCGCCCACCAGCACCTCGGCCGCCTGTTCAAGACCGTCTCCACCACGCCCGGCTCCTTCACGGCCACCCTGCTCGGCGAGGAGATCCTCGACTGGATGCAGCGGCTGACCTTCCCCGACGAGCGGGTCCAGACCCTGATCCGCGGGGTCACCCGCATCCACGTGGTGGAGGAGGCCCGGCACGTGCGGTACGCCCGTGAGGAGCTGCGGCGGCAGATGGTGACCGCGCCGAGGTGGTCGCAGGAGTTCACGCGGGTGACCTCCGGCGAGTTCGCCCGGGTGTTCTCGGTGGCCTTCGTGAACCCCGACGTCTACACCAACGTCGGCCTGGACAAGCGGGAGGCGCTCGCCCAGGTCAAGGCCAGCGGCCACCGCCGCGAGGTCATGCAGACCGGCGCGAAGCGCCTGACGGACTTCCTCGACGACATCGGCGTGCTGCGCGGGGTGGGACGGCGGCTGTGGAAGTCCTCGGGACTGCTGGCGTAGGCGCGCCGCGGGGGCGGGCGATTACGCTGCACGTCATGAGCCCCGCCGCCCCCGCCTACCGTCGCCTCAGCGTCGAGGAGCGCCGCAGCCAGCTGCTGGAGGCCGCCCTGTCGCTGTTCGCGCACCGCGTCCCCGAGGACGTCTCGCTGGACGACGTGGCCGAGGCCGCCGGGGTTTCCCGGCCCCTGGTGTACCGGTACTTCCCCGGCGGCAAGCAGCAGTTGTACGAGGCCGCGCTGCGGACCGCCGCCGACGAGCTGCGGCACTGCTTCGACGAGCCCCACGAGGGCCCGCCGCTCCCCCGGCTCGCCCGCGCCCTGGACCGCTACCTCACCTTCGTCGGCCGGCACGACGCCGGCTTCAGCGCCCTCCTCCAGGGCGGCAGCGTCGTCGAGACCTCCCGTACGACCGCCATCGTGGACGGCGTGCGGCGGGCCGCGGCCGAGCGCGTCTACAGCCACCTGGGCGTGGCCGACCCCGGGCCCCGGCTGCGGATGACCGTCCGGATGTGGATCACGGCGGTCGAGGCGGCCTCGCTGATCTGGCTCGACGAGGACAAGCAGCCGCCCGCCGACGAGCTGCGGGACTGGCTGGTCGACCAGTTCGTCGCCGTCCTCGCGGTGACCGCGGAGCGGGACGCCCAGACCGCCGAGCTGCTCCGTGGTGCGCTCGCGGCGGACACCTGATCGACACTGGTCCCGTGAAGAGCGAAGACACCCCCTTCGAGGGCGGCCCCATGGACGGCCGTGTCCTCCCCGTACTGCTGGGTCCGACCGGCCACCCGCCGAAGACGTACCGCATCCCGGTGCCGGACGGCGCCGGCGGCCCGCCCACCGTCCTCGTCTACCGGCGCGTGCCGCGCGGCTCCGGCGGGAAGCTCGGCCTGCGACGGGGCTGGAAGTACGCCTACGACCCGGAGGGCGGGAAGAAGGACACCCGGCTGAAGTGGCCGTGGTCGAAGCCGGACGCCGGGCCCGGCGCCACGTCGTGAGGGGCCGAAGCCCGACGCCACACCGTGAGGGCCGAAGCCCGGCGCCACGCCGTGCGGCGACCGGGACGACGCCGACGGGTGACCCCGTTGCGCCGAACCGCTCACACCCGGCGCGCGGGATCCGCACGCGCACCTGATGCTCGCCGTGCGGGGCGGAGGGGCCGCCCCGCGGCGGAGGTGATGACGTGTCAGGAAGGCTTCTGAGTCTGCTGGGTGTCGTGTGTACGACGGCGCTGGCCGCGCAGGCGCTGCTGATCCCCGGGGTCGCCGCGGCCGTACCGGAACCGCCGACGGGCGGCGAACGTTCGGTGGCCGAGCTGCTGACGGACCTTCAGAAGCTGTACCGGGAGGCCGAACGGGCCACCGAGACCTACAACGCCACCGAGGAGAAGCTCAAGGAACGCCGGGCCGAGGCCGATCGGCTCACCGCGGCGCTGGCCAGGACCCGTCTGTCCCTCCAGGAGAGCCGGGGCGCGGCCGGCCGGCTGGCCAGTCGGCAGTACCAGACCAGCACCGACCTCTCCCCCTACGTACGGCTGCTGCTCGCCCGCGACCCGCAGCGCGCCCTCGACCAGGGCCATGTGATCGGCCGGTTGGCGCGCGAGCGCGCGGAGACGGTGGGGCGGCTGGAGGGCAGCGAACGCAAGGCCGACGGCCTCGCCCGCCGGGCCCGCGCCGCCCTCGACGAACAACTCACCCTCACCGAGCGCCGGAAGAAGGAACGCGACGCGGTACGCCGCCGGCTGGACGACGTGGAGGAGCTCCTCTCCTCCCTCACCGCCGACCAGCTCGCGGCCCTCGCCCGCCTCGAACGCGACGGCGTCGCCGAGGCCCAGGAGGAGATCATGGCCTCCGGCGCGCTGAGCGACGACCGCAACCCGTCGGAGGAGGGCGACCGCGCGGTGCGCTACGCCGTGCGCCAGCTCGGCAAACCGTACGAGTGGGGCGCGGAGGGCCCGGCGTCCTACGACTGCTCGGGCCTGACCTCCGAGGCCTGGCGGGCCGCAGGCTCCCCCATCCCCCGCACCAGCCAGGAGCAGTGGGCCGAACTCGAACACATCCCCCTGGCCGAACTGCGCCCCGGCGACCTGGTCGTCTACTTCCCCGAGGCCACGCACGTCGCGATCTACCTGGGCGGGGGGAGGGTGATCCAGGCTCCGCGACCGGGGGCCGCGGTGAAGGTGTCCCCGATCGCGGCCAACCCGGTCCTCGGAGCCGTACGTCCGGACCCTCTGGAGCCGTCCGGCCCCCGGTACGAGCCGCCCGTCCTCCCGGAGACCGCGACGGACGGCCCGGACGAGGGCAACGACGCCACGACCGGCCTGCCCGCACCGGGCGGTGAGGACTCTTCCGGGGCTCAGGCCCCGGCGAGCGACTCCAGGTAGGCGGCCGTCTTCTCCGGCTCGTAGAAGAAGTTCTCGAAGTCCGCGGGGTTGTTGAAGCCGTTGGCGAAGCGGTCGGCGACCGGCTGGAGCGCGCCGGCCGCGCCGATGAGGCCCAGGACGTGCTCCGGCGGCGGGGCGAGCATCGCGTTCGTCCACTTGGTGACGTGCCGGGCGGTGTCCCAGTAGCGGTCGAACGTCGCCTGCATCCACGCCTCGTCGAACTCCTTCTCGCCCTGCTCGAGGATCGAGGCGAGGTAGGAGGCCGCGCACTTGGACGCGGAGTTGGAACCCTGGCCGGTGATCGGGTCGTTGGCGACGACGACGTCGGCGACGCCCAGCACCAGGCCCCCGCCGGGGAGGCGGCCGATCGGGTTGCGGACGGTGGGGGCGTAGCGGCCGGCGAGGGTGCCGCCGGCGTCGGTCAGCTCGACCTCGGTGGCCCGCGCGTACTCCCAGGGGAGGAACTTCTCCATGAGTTCCAGGGTCAGGGCGAGGTGCTCCGAGGGGTCCTTGACCCCCTTGAAGACGTCCAGCGGGCCGCCGGGTACGCCCTCCCAGAACAGGATGTCGGCGCGGCCCGAGGTGGTGAAGGTCGGCATGATGAACATCTCGCCGACGCCGGGCACCAGGTTGCAGCGGACCGCCTCCATGTCCGGGTGCTCCGGACGCGGGGCCATACCGTGCACGTAGGCCACCGCCAGCGCGCGCTGCGGCTCGCCGTACGGGGAGCGGGACGCGTCGCGGCCGAACATGTGCACCAGCTCGCCCTTGCCCGCGGAGACGAGGACGAGGTCGTAGGCGCGGGAGAAGTAGTCGAGGTCGGAGACCGCCGCGCCGTGGATCACCAGCTGGCCGCCGCGCTGCGCGAACGTCTCCATCCAGCCGGCCATCTTCACGCGCTGGTCGACGGACTGCGCGTACCCGTCGAGCCTGCCCACCCAGTCGATGGCGCGCTGGGTCGGGCCGGGGTCGTGCGAGCCGGGCGCCGCCACCGAGACGCCGAGTCCCTCGATCCTCGGGGCCTGCTGCTCCCAGAAGTTCAGCTGGAGGTCGCGCTCGTGCTGGAGGGCCGTGTGGAACATGCACTGCGTCGACATCACCCGGCCGGCGCGGATCTCGTCCGCGGTCCGGTTGGACATCAGGGTGACCTCGTACCCGTGCGACTGGAGGCCGAGGGCGAGCTGGAGACCGGACTGGCCGGCTCCGACGACGAGTATCTTCCGCATGCGGGGCTGTCTCCTACTCGGGGGTTTCGTCGAGCGCGTGGCCCACCAGGGCCAGGAGGGTCTCGATCACGGAGATCCGGCGGCGCGCGTCCATGATCATGACAGGTATGTGCTTCGGGACGGTCAGCGCCTCCCGTACGTCCTCCGGCTCGAACAGCTCGCTGTCGTCGAAGTGGTTCACGGCCACGACGTACGGCAGTCCGCAGCTCTCGAAGTAGTCGAGCGCGGGGAAGCAGTCCTTCAGCCGGCGGGTGTCGGCGAGGACGACGGCGCCGATCGCGCCGCGCACCAGGTCGTCCCACATGAACCAGAACCGCTGCTGGCCCGGCGTGCCGAACAGGTAGAGCACCAGGTCGTCGTCGAGCGTGATGCGGCCGTAGTCCATGGCCACCGTGGTGGTGACCTTGTCCGGGGTGCCGGTGAGGTCGTCGGTCTCCTCGCTGGCCTCGGTCATCAGCGCCTCGGTCGTGAGGGGCGTGATCTCGGAGACGGTGCCGACGAGGGTGGTCTTGCCGGCGCCGAAGCCGCCGGCCACCACGATCTTCGTGGCGACGGGGGCCCGCGTGCGGTCCGTCTGCCAGGACTTCAGTTCCTCGTCCGGTTCGTCGAGGAGCGGGGACACCCCGAAGGGGGTGTCGGCGTCAGAGACGACGGAGTCCACTCAGCACCCTTTCCAGCAGAGCGCGGTCGGGACGGCCCGTACCGTGACCGGTCCCGGTGCCGTACACACGGATCTTTCCCTGGTCCGCGAGGTCGCTGAGGAGCACCCGGACCACGCCGAGCGGCATCTTCAGCAGCGCGGCGATCTCGGCCACCGTGCGCATCCGGCGGCACAGTTCGACGATGGCCCGCAGCTCCGGCATGACCCGGGTGGTGAGGGAGCCTCCCCCATAGCTCAACGCATGGGCGGTACCCCCGGTCAGTTCCTTGCGCTCCTCGGGCGCCTCGAGCTCGGCCGTGGTCGCCACGAACGTCTCGACGAGGAGGACGTGACCGAAGCGGGTACGGCCGCCGGTCAGCGAGTAGGGGCGGACGCGGGCCGGCCTGCGGTCGCCGCCCCGGACGGGGAGCTGCGGCCTGCGGTTCTGCGGCGCCTTGCTCATCGGCCGCTCCCCGTCGTCTCCGACTCCAGGGATCTGCGCAGTTCGCTGCGGAGTTCGGGGGTCAGGACGTGGCCGGCGCGGCCCACGAACAGGGCCATGTGGTAGGCCACCACGTTCATGTCGCAGTCGGCGGAGCCGTGCACGCCGAGCAGCGAGCCGTCGCTGATCGACATCACGAAGAGGCTGCCCTCGTCCATGGCGATCATCGTGTGCTTGACCCCGCCGAACCCGATGAGCTTGGCGGCGCCGATGGTGAGGCTGCCGATGCCGGAGACGATGGTGGCCAGGTCGGCGGCGGAACCGCGCGGGCCGGTGGGTCTGGCTCCCAGGGACTCGCGTGCCGCGTCGTGGCGGCCCGGGTCCGAGGAGAGCAGGAGCAGACCGTCGGAGGAGACGACGGCGACGGACTGGATGCCTGGCACCTCCTCCACGAGGTTCGTCAGCAGCCAGTGCAGGTTGCGGGCTTCACTGCTCAGTCCGAAGGTACTGGACGCGGTCAACTGCTTGCCTCCTCGACTGTGCCCCCCGTGTCTTCTGCGGCGTGTGCGTGTGCTTCCTGGGACGACGGGACCTTGTTCCGGGCCGTCTGTTCGGCGATCTCCGCCTCCACGTCGCGGTATCCGGCCTCCGCCCCCCGACGGAAGCCACCGAGGCGGCGGCGGAGAGCGTCGGCGTCCACGGACCCGCTGCGCTGGCGGGGGGCCTGGGTGGGTGAGGACAGTTTGGGGGTGCGCTTCGGGAGACCCTTGTCGGTGACGACGTCTTCCGAGGCGTCGGGGGTCCGGGTGTGCTCCGCCTCGTCGGCGCCTTCGACGGCCTCGGGGACAGGTGCGGGGGCGGATTCCGGTGCGGGGGCGGCCTCGGGTGCGGGGACGGCCTCCGGCTCGGGAGCGGCCTCGGGGGCGGGAGCGGCCTCGGATGCGGGAGCGGCCTCGGGGGTGGAATCGGCTTCCGGTCCGGGAGCGGCGGGTTCGGCGGCCGCTGTGTCCGTCTCCTGTCCGGCTTCCGCGTGCGCGTCCGCCGTCCCCTCCGCATCCGTGTCCGCGTCCGTGCCCGCGTCCGCCGGGATGAGGAGTTCCATCGTCGTCTCGGCCGGGGTCTCCGGCTCCGCCGCCCTTACGGCCTGCTCGGCGGCCTCGACCAGCGGGTCGCCGCCGGACTTCGGGCGGCCGGGCAGGACGTTGGAGTTGGCCTCCGCGTCCGCGCCGGGCAGGGCGAAGGCCTGCGTCGCGGAACCCGGGGCCGACGCGGGGACCGCGGCGGCCGGCGAGGCGGCGAGCAGGGGTGTCGGGAGGACGACGACGGCCGCGATCCCGCCCTTCTTCTGCTCGCGCAGCTGCACGCGCACCCCGTGCCGGCGGGCGAGCCGCGCCACGACGTACAGGCCGAGGCCGAGTCCCTCCTCGCCCTCCTGCTCGTACGGCGAGTCCGGGGCGAACTCGGCGAGGCGGGCGTTGAGGCGGGCCAGGCGCTCCTCGGTCATGCCTATGCCCTCGTCCTGGACGGAGAGCATGACCTCGCCGTTCTCCAGGAGCCAGCCGGAGACCTCGACGGGCAGGTCCGGCGGGGAGAACGAGGTGGCGTTCTCCATGAGTTCGGCCAGCAGGTGGCTCAGGTCGTCCGCGGCGAAGCCGGCCACGTGCGCGTGCGGCGGCAGCGCGGAGATGCGGACGCGCTCGTAGCGCTCGATCTCGCTGACGGCGGCGCGGACGACGTCGACCAGCGGGATGGGGCCGGCGTGCTGCTGGACGTGTTCCGTGCCGGCGAGGACCAGGAGGTTCTCGCTGTGCCGGCGCATGACGGTGGCGAAGTGGTCCAGCTTGAAGAGGGTGGCCAGCCGGTCGGGGTCCTGCTCGCGCTCCTCCAGGCCCTCGATGACCGCGAGCTGCCGTTCGACGAGGCCCAGCGTGCGCAGCGAGAGGTTGACGAAGGTGCCGCCGATGCTGCCGCGCAGTCGTTCCAGCTGGGCGGCGGAGTCGGCGAGTTCGGCGCGCAGCTCCTCGCGGGCGTCGGCCATCCGCTGGCGCTGTCCGACGAGGTGCTTGCGGTCGGACTCCAGGGTGGTGACGCGCTCGTGGAGGGCGACGGCGTGCTCGTGCAGGGCGTTGACGGAGCGGACGACCTGGGCGAACTCGTCGTTGCGGCCGGTGAACCGGAGGGGCTCCTCGGCGGCCGGGTTCTCGGCGCCGGCCAGCCGGGCGGACCCGATGCGCAGGACGGCGAGCGGACGGGTGAGGCTGCGTGCCATGGCGGTGGCGATGCCGACGGCCAGCAGGATCAGCGCGCCGAGCAGCGCGATACGGATCTCCAGCGCGGTGACGTCGTCGTCGCGCAGCTGGGCGAGGTCCTTGGTGCGGCGGTCGTAGAGGGCGGACTCGGTGCCGCGCATCAGCTCGACGCGTGCGGCGAGCGCCGCGTCGAGCTTCTTGGTGCTGGTCCCGAGGTCGTCGTCGTTCAGTTCCGGCTGGTCGGTGAGGGACGCGAGGTACTTCTCCGCGTTCTCGACGTCCGTGCCGGTGACCGTGGAGTCGTAGGACTCGACGGCCTGTTCGGGCGCGTTCTCCCGGAAGGCGGCCACGGACGCGTCGGAGCGCAGACGGGCCTGCTGGGCGGCGGCCGTCAGGGCGTCGCGCCGCTCCGTGTCGGCGTCGGAGGAGACCTTCTCGGTGGAGGTCCCGCCGGTGACGGGGTCGTAGACGCTCTCGGTGGACGTGGGCACGTTCAGTGCGGCGAGCAGCAGTCCGCGGGTCGCGGCGGCCTGCTGGACGGCGGTGTCGAGTTCGGCGAGGGCGTACGCGCCGGAGCCCGCGCGGGACGGCATCCGCTCGGCGAGCAGCTCGGCCAGGCCGTGCAGCGCGGTGATCGCCTCGGAGTAGGCCTGGTGGGCCTGGAGCGCGGTGCTCCGGCCGGTGAGGGCCTCCTGGCGCACGGTCGCGATGCCGTCGAGGTCCTTGCGGAGCGCGGCGGGCGTGTCGGTGTCGGCGGTCAGCTCGCGCACCTGCCGGTCCACGCGGGCGCTGCCCTCCGCGGAGGGGGCCTTGGACTTGGTCCGGCCGGCCGCGACGTAGACGGTGACCTCGTCGCGCTCGTCGGCGAGCGCCTGGGCGAGCGCGAGCGCGTCCTGGGTCTGCTCGGCCAGGGTGACCAGGTCCTGGGAGTCCTTCAACCGCCCGGAGGCGTCGAGGACGGCGGGCGCGCCCGCTCCGGCGATGGCGGCGGCGACGACTGCCACCGCGACGATCAACCGGTTGCGTACGTGGGTGGGGCGGCCCTTGCCGACGGGGGTGCGCTCCGCGCCCCCCTCGGAGGCCGTGTTGCCGCCTGGGCGCCGAGGCCGCGTCTTCTGCACCGGTGCTCGCATTCCTGACTCGTGTACCCATGGGCCGGATGACACACCGTCAAGTGGCGTGTCCTGTCCGGTACGGTTCCCGACCCTCCCAGTGCCGGTGGGCAGGGGTCGCGCATCGCATGCCCCGCCACCCGAAGGAGTGAACATCGGAGGGGAGTTGGCGGGCAAGTTCCCCTGGCGTGTGCGACGGCGGTGCCCGGCGGGCCGGTTGGACGTGAGCGGCAGCCTTTGGCAATATTCGCCGCCACGCCTTACCGGAGTGCTTCATTACCGCCCAAAACAGGCTTCTGACCTGCGCGGGTACGTCGGCTCGGCAAACATTGCCGGCCTTTCACGGAGGGCGTGAAGGGGTCGTGCAGACTGGCCGGATGCGTACGGAACTTGTGTCGGAGCCCGGTGATCGCGGCCGGCCCAACGAGGACTTCGCGAGTGTCGGGCTTCCCGCCTGCGGACAGGGCGGTGTGCTGGTCGTCCTGGACGGGGTGACGCCGCCCACGGGCAGCTCGGGCTGTCTGCATTCGGTCCCCTGGTTCACCGCACGGCTGGGCGGCGCCCTGACCGAACTGACCCTTTCCCTCCCGGATGTCCCCCTGACGGAGGCGCTGGGCCGCGCCCTCGCGCGTACCGCCGAGGCGCACGCCGGAACCTGTGACCTTTCTCACCCGCGCACCCCGCAGGCAACCGTGGCCGTGGCGCGCTGGTCGCCGGAACGGGTCGACTACCTGGTGCTGTCCGACGCGGTCCTGCTGCTGGCCTCTCCCGACGGCACGGTCACGGCGGTCCGCGACGACCGCCTCGACCTGGTGCCGCGGGCCCTGCTGGCCAGCGCGGAGATCTGCGACGCGCGCGCCCGCAACCGGGAGGGCGGCTTCTTCACGGCCGCCGCGGATCCGTCGGTGGCCGTCCGTGCGGTGACCGGTTCCGTCCCGCGCGGGGGCGTGGCGGCCCTGGCCGCCCTGAGCGACGGGGTCACCCGCTGGGTGGAGACGTTCCGGGAGGGGGACTGGACGGACCTGTTCACCCACGTCGCCGGGCAGGGCGCGCAGGCGGTGGTGGAGCGGGTACGCGAACTGGAACGGGCGGACACGGAACGGGTGTTCCTGGGCCGGGCCAAGACGCATGACGACGCCACGGCCGTCTACGTGGAGCTCTGATCCCCCCATGCACAGGCCCCCGCACAGGCTCTCGCGCGAGTCCGCGCTGCGGGTCTACCTGGCCATTCCCTGGTTCAACTCGTGCAGCAGGCGGGCGAGTTCGGCGACGGCGCCGCGGTCCCAGTGGGCGAGCTGGCTGACGTACCGTGCGCGGCGGGCCTCGCGGACGCGGCCGACCCGGGTGCGGCCCTCCTCGGTCAGGGCGACCAGCCAGGCCCGTCCGTCGGCCGGGTCGGGCTCGCGGGTGACCAGTCCCAGCTGTTCGAGGGCGCGCAGCTGACGGGACATGGTGGCCTTGCCGACGCCGATGTAGGCGGCCAGCTCGGTCGCACGCTGCCGGCCCAGCTCCTCCAGCCGGACGAGGAGGCCGTAGGCGGCCGGCTCCAGGTCGGGGTGGACCTCGCGGGCCATCTCGCCCTGGTTGGCGCGGGCGCGGCGCAGCAGCACCGTCAGCTCCCGCTCGAGGGAGAGGAACTCCCGGTCCACGCCGCCCGGCGGCTCCTCGGGTGCACCGCCCGGCGGCGTCCCGGGTGCGTTCCCGCGTCCGTCGCCGTTTCCGTCCTCGTGCACGTCAGCACTCCTGATCAGGTTCCCCGCGCTGGAATTTCCCGCCCGTTTCCGCCATCGCCGCAGCTCTCCCAGTATTTCGCAGGCTCGGACCTTCGGCGTGCTCCGACCCCCCTTCCGCACTCCGGCTCTCCGTTCGCGGCTTCTTCCGGCGGCCGGCACCGGCCGCCGCGCTCCCCCACCGGTCCGCGACCCTCGCCGGTCGGCCACCCCTCGCCGGTCGGCCACCCCCGCCGGTCGGCCGCCCCCCGCCGGTCCGCGGCCCTCGCCGGTCGGCCACCCCCGCCGGTCGGCCGCCCCCCGCCGGTCCGCGACCCTCGCCGGTCGGCCACCCCCGCTGATCAGCCACCTCTGCCGGTTCGGCCGGGCGCCGGACCGGCTGGTCGTCCCGCCGCCGGCCGGGCACGCGCACGGCCGGCGGCTGCCGGGGCTGCCGGGCCCGCGGCACGGTGAAGGCCCGGGCCTCCCTCACGAAACCCGGGCCTTCCCTCATCCGGTCCCCGAGCGGGCCGGACCCGCGGCCGGAACCGGCATCACGCGGCGACCGGAACCTCCGGCGCGGCCCCGTTCGTCGCCGGGGCCAGCGCCAGCTCCAGGACCTGGCGGACGTCGGTGACGGCGTGGACGTCGAGCTTGTCCAGCACCTCCGCGGGGACGTCGTCCAGGTCGGGCTCGTTGCGCTTGGGGATGACGACGGTCGTCACACCCGCCCGGTGCGCGGCGAGCAGCTTCTGCTTCACCCCGCCGACGGGCAGGACGCGGCCGGTGAGGGAGACCTCGCCGGTCATCGCCACGTCGGTGCGCACGAGCCGTCCGCTCAGCAGCGACGCCAGGGCCGTCGTCATCGTGACGCCCGCGCTCGGGCCGTCCTTGGGCACCGCGCCCGCCGGGAAGTGGATGTGCACGCCCCGGTCCTTCAGGTCGGCGACCGGCAGTTCCAGTTCGGCGCCGTGCGAGCGCAGGAAGCTCAGCGCGATCTGCGCCGACTCCTTCATCACGTCGCCGAGCTGACCGGTCAGGGTCAGACCCGCGGCGCCCGTCTCCGGGTCGGCCAGGGACGCCTCGACGAAGAGGACGTCGCCGCCGGCACCGGTGACCGCGAGCCCGGTGGCGACACCCGGCACCGCGGTGCGCCGCTCGGCCGGGTCCTGGGCGGACTCGGGCACGTGGTGCGGCCGGCCGATCAGCTCGCGCAGGTCCTCCTCGCGGACGGTGAGCGGCAGCTCCCGCTCGCCCAGTTCGTGCTGGGCCGCGACCTTGCGCAGCAGCCGGGCGACGGACCGCTCCAGGGTGCGCACGCCGGCCTCGCGCGTGTACTCGCCGGCCAGCTTGCGCAGCGCGCCCTCCTCCAGGGTCACCTCGTCCGCGGCGAGCCCGGCCCGCTCCAGCTGGCGCGGGAGCAGGTGGTCACGGGCGATGACGACCTTCTCGTCCTCCGTGTAGCCGTCGAGGCGGACCAGCTCCATGCGGTCGAGGAGCGCCTCCGGGATGGCCTCCAGGACGTTGGCGGTGGCCAGGAAGACGACGTCGCTCAGGTCCAGCTCCACCTCCAGGTAGTGGTCCCGGAAGGTGTGGTTCTGCGCCGGGTCCAGCACCTCCAGCAGGGCCGCCGCCGGGTCGCCGCGGAAGTCCGATCCCACCTTGTCGATCTCGTCGAGCAGGACCACCGGGTTCATGGACCCGGCCTCCTTGATCGCGCGCACGATCCGGCCGGGCAGCGCGCCGACGTACGTACGGCGGTGACCGCGGATCTCGGCCTCGTCGCGCACGCCGCCGAGGGCGACGCGGACGAACTTGCGGCCCATGGCGTGGGCCACGGACTCGCCGAGGCTGGTCTTGCCGACGCCGGGCGGGCCGACGAGCGCGAGCACGGCGCCGCCGCGCCGGCCGCCGACGACCCCGAGGCCCCGGTCGCTGCGGCGCTTGCGCACCGCGAGGTACTCGGTGATCCGTTCCTTGACGTCCTCGAGGCCGGCGTGCTCGGCGTCCAGGATCGCCTTGGCGCCCCGGATGTCGTAGACGTCCTCGGTCCGCTCGTGCCACGGCAGTTCCAGGACGGTGTCCAGCCAGGTGCGGATCCAGGAGCCCTCGGGGGACTGGTCGCTGGACCGCTCCAGCTTGTCGACCTCCTTGAGGGCGGCCTCACGCACCTTCTCGGGCAGGTCGGCGGCCTCCACGCGGGCGCGGTAGTCGTCGGACTCCTCGCCCTCCTGCTCGCCGTTCAGCTCGCGGAGTTCCTTGCGGACGGCTTCCAGTTGGCGGCGCAGCAGGAACTCCCGCTGCTGCTTGTCGACGCCTTCCTGGACGTCCTTGGCGATGGTCTCGGCGACGTCCTGCTCGGCGAGGTGGTCGCGCAGCTGGCGGGTGGCGAGCCTGAGCCGGGCGACCGGGTCGGCGGTCTCCAGCAGCTCCACCTTCTGCCCGGTGGTCAGGAACGGCGAGTAGCCGGAGTTGTCGGCGAGGGCGGAGACGTCGTCGATGGCCTGGACCCGGTCGACGACCTGCCAGGCGCCGCGCTTGCGCAGCCAGGCGGTGGCGAGCGCCTTGTACTCCTTGACCAGCTCGGCGACGTGGCCGGGCAGCGGATCGGGCGCGCTCTCGTCGATCCCCGTCCCCTCGACCCACAGCGCCGCGCCGGGGCCGGTGGTGCCGGCGCCGATCCTCACCCGGCCGCGGCCGCGGATCAGGGCGCCCGGGTCACCGTCGGCCAGCCGGCCGACCTGCTCGACCGTGCCCAGCACGCCGGTGCTCGCGTACGACCCGTCGATGCGCGGCACCAGGAGGACCCTGGGCTTGCCGGGCTCGGACCGGGCGGCGGCCTGCGCGGCCTCGACCGCGGCGCGTACGTCGTTGTCGTTGAGGTCGAGCGGAACCACCATCCCGGGCAGCACGACCTCGTCGTCGAGCGGCAGCACGGGCAGGGTGAGCGGTGTGAACGCTGCGGACTCAGCAGCCATGATCTCCCCTTAGGCAGTCAAGTTGAGTTATGCCGACTCAATGCACGTGAGTCTCCGAATGTTCCCCACCCCGGCCGCCGTTCGCTGTCAGCGATCACGCCCGTCACCGCCGACCAGTCGCGCCACGCGCGCGGCACGGGCGCCGGGCACCGCCGCTCCCTGCCGCTCCCTGCCGCTCCCTGCCGCTCCCTGCCGCTCACGCGGAACGCTCCCCCGGGGCCGCCCCCAGGGCCAGGTCGCGACACCGATCACCGGCGCGCCCAGGTGGCCCCAGTCGCCCAGCGGGTCCGCGGGGGCGAGCAGGCCCTTCAGGAGCATCCCGCCGGACACCGCGAGCAGCAGTGGGCGCGGCCAGGGAACCGGCAGGCCGGCCAACGCGCCGACGCCCGCCGTGACGCCGAAGCCGAAGCCGAAGCCGTGGTCGAGGCGGTGCAGCGAACCGTCCGGAAGGCGACCCGGAAGGGTCGACTCACGGCGACCTCGCGGACACCGGCGGTACCGGCGGACGTCAACCTCGCCCGACCCGGTCACCTCCGTTCGAACGCCCGCCGCCCGATATTCCT
This sequence comes from Streptomyces sp. NPDC048734, assembly GCF_043198675.1. Classification (NCBI taxonomy): domain Bacteria; kingdom Bacillati; phylum Actinomycetota; class Actinomycetes; order Kitasatosporales; family Streptomycetaceae; genus Streptomyces; species Streptomyces sp. NPDC048734. The sequence goes on from NZ_JBICUZ010000002.1 coordinate 103,710, forward strand.
CAACCAACCGTCAGGGCCGGTGCCAAGATGGTCCGATGCCCATCTCCTACGACTCCCCCGAGGTTCTGGACCGTCGTGAGGGCCCCTACGGCGAGGTCGTCCTGCGCCGCCACGGGGAGCTGCTCCAGATCATCGCCAACGGCTGCTTCCTGATGGACACCTCCGACGGGCGCTCGGAACGCCTCCTGATGGACGCCGCGCTCACCGCGCTGGACGGCCGCCCCGCACCGGACGTGCTGATCGGCGGCCTGGGCGTCGGGTTCTCGCTCGCACACGCCGCCGCCGACCCCCGGTGGGGCCGGATCACGGTAGTCGAGCGCGAACGCGCCGTCATCGACTGGCACCTCGACGGCCCGCTCGGCGCCGTCTCCCGCGCCGCCCTCACCGACCCGCGCACCACCGTCGTGGAAGCCGATCTCCTCGACCACGTCAATGAGACATCCGACACGTTCGACGCCCTGTGCCTAGACATCGACAACGGGCCCGACTGGACCGTCACGGAAGGCAACGACGGCCTGTACTCACCGGCCGGACTCGCAAGCTGCGCAAGGCTGTTGAGGCCCGGCGGGGTGCTCGCGGTATGGTCCGCCCGGCCGTCTCCCAAATTCGAGGGAACCTTGGGGAATGCCGGGTTCCAACAGGTGCGTACCGAAGAGATCCCGGTTGCCCGAGGCGTGCCGGACGTCGTGCACCTCGCCGTCCGACCTGGATAGCAAAGCCGTGGTGACTCCCCGTACGCTGCTGCCCTGACGCAGGTGATGAAGGCGTCAACCGCAGTCATGCGCAGAAAAGGAATCACCCCACTGGTTCCGGAAAGCACACTTCAGGGGCGGGCGATGGAGCAGACACACACCGCACACAACGGCACGACGACGGCGACACCCGGTGCGCAGCGCCGGGTGCTGGTGGTCGAGGACGACCCCACGATCGTCGACGCCATCGCGGCCCGCCTGCGCGCCGAGGGATTCCTCGTGCAAACGGCGGGTGACGGCCCGGCGGCCGTCGACACCGCGGAGGCCTGGCAGCCCGATCTGCTGATCCTCGACATCATGCTGCCCGGCTTCGACGGTCTGGAGGTCTGCCGTCGCGTGCAGGCCGCCCGCCCGGTGCCGGTACTGATGCTCACCGCGCGCGACGACGAGACCGACATGCTGGTCGGGCTCGGCGTCGGCGCCGACGACTACATGACCAAGCCGTTCTCCATGCGGGAGCTGGCCGCGCGCGTGCACGTCCTGCTGCGCCGCGTGGAGCGCGCCACGGTCGCGGCCTCGACGCCGCGCAGCGGGATACTGCGGCTCGGCGAGCTGGAGATCGACCACGCGCAGCGCCGGGTCCGGGTGCGTTCGGAGGACGTGCACCTCACGCCCACCGAGTTCGACCTGCTGGTGTGCCTGGCCAACACCCCGCGCGCGGTGCTCTCCCGTGAGCAGCTGCTGGCGGAGGTGTGGGACTGGGCGGACGCCTCGGGCACCCGCACCGTCGACAGCCACATCAAGGCGCTGCGGCGGAAGATCGGGGCCGAGCGGATCCGCACGGTGCACGGCGTGGGCTACGCGCTGGAGACCCCGACGCCATGAGCCGCGGGCCGGACGGACCGAGAAGCCCCGGGGAGCCCTGGGGCGGTGTGCGCCCGTTCTCGATCAAGACCAAGCTGGGGGCGCTGGTCGTCATCGCGGTGCTGATCACCACCGGGCTGATGATGATCGCCATGCGCACCGAGACCGAGCTGCGCTTCATCATGGTCTTCTCGATGATCGCCACCCTGCTGATCACACAGTTCGTGGCGCACTCGCTCACCCTGCCGCTGGACGAGATGAACACGGTGGCCCGGTCCATCTCGCACGGCGACTACACCCGCCGGGTGAGCGAGAAGCGCCGTGACGAGCTGGGCGACCTGGGCCGGACGATCAACGTCATGGCGGACGAGCTGGAGGCGCAGGACCGTCAGCGCAAGGAGCTGGTGGCCAACGTCTCGCACGAGCTGCGCACCCCCATCGCGGGTCTGCGCGCCGTCCTGGAGAACGTGGTCGACGGGATCGCCGAGGCCGACCCCGAGACCATGCGCACGGCGCTGAAGCAGACCGAGCGGCTCGGGCGGCTGGTGGAGACCCTGCTGGACCTGTCCCGCCTGGACAACGGCGTTGTACCGCTGCGCAAGCGGCGCTTCGAGGTGTGGCCGTACCTGTCGGGGGTGCTGAAGGAGGCCAACATGGTCGCCTCGGCGCGCGCCACGATGGGCTCGGGCGGCAGCCACACGCGCACGGACGTCCATCTGCACCTGGACGTGACCCCTCCGGAGCTGACCGCGCACGCGGACCCGGAGCGCATCCACCAGGTCGTCGCCAACCTCATAGACAACGCGGTCAAGCACAGCCCGGCGCACGGACGGGTGACGGTCAGGGCGCGGCGCGGGCGGCTGCCGGGGTCGCTGGAGCTGGAGGTCCTGGACGAGGGCCCCGGCATCCCGCGTTCGGAGTGGCACCGCGTGTTCGAGCGGTTCAACCGGGGCGCCGTCCGCCGTCCGCACGGTCCGGGCAGCGACGGCGGCACCGGACTGGGACTGGCGATCGCCCGCTGGGCGGTCGATCTGCACGGCGGCCGGATCGGAGTGGCCGAATCCGAGCGGGGTTGCCGGATTCTTATCACTCTTCCGGGAGACTCCTCCGTCCCAAATTGACGTAAAGTCTGCGGCGGAGCCACAAGATCCACAGGCGTTCGCGTGGTCGGACCCGTGTGATCAGGGAACCCGCCGGCCCAGGTGGCCCAGGTCCGCACGCCGAGCGTGCGAGACCCGCATCGACCTGCGTCGACGCATTCGTTTTCGCACGCAACCGCGTTTGTTTCCCGCCATTTCCACCCCCGAAACAGCCCTTGCGATGTGACTTACGCGACGATGCGGCGGCCCGGCCTGACCTTCACCCACTGGGAGGCGTAGCCTTTATTCCCGCTGTCCACCACCTTGTGAAGCGGAAGAGGGCGGTTGCCGCCGTGTCGCCACAGTCCCCCAGTAACGCATCGAGCATCTCCACCGACGCAGACCATGCGGGCAAGAATCCCGCTGCCGCGTTCGGAGCGAACGAGTGGCTCGTCGACGAGATCTATCAGCAGTACCTCCAGGACCCGAACTCGGTAGACCGTGCCTGGTGGGACTTCTTCGCCGACTACAAGCCGGGCGCGGCCGCGCCGTCGGCTCCGGCGGGTACTGCGGCCGCGGGGGCCGCAGCAACCTCCACCACGTCCGCGGCGCCCGCCGCACCGGCAGCTCCGGCCCAGGCCGCTCCGGCAGCTCCGGCCCAGGCCGCGCCCGCCGCCCCGAAGCCCGCCGCGGCTCCGGCGCCCGCGAAGGCCGCGGCCCCGGCCGCGAAGCCGGCCGCCAAGGCCGCGCCCGCCGCCGCCCCCGACGGCCCCGAGTTCGTGACGCTGCGCGGCCCGTCCGCCGCGGTCGCCAAGAACATGAACGCCTCGCTGGAACTGCCCACGGCCACGTCCGTGCGCGCGGTCCCGGTGAAGCTGCTGTTCGACAACCGCATCGTCATCAACAACCACCTCAAGCGCGCCCGGGGCGGGAAGATCTCCTTCACGCACCTGATCGGCTTCGCGATGGTGCAGGCCATCAAGGCCATGCCGTCGATGAACTGGCACTACGCGGAGAAGGACGGGAAGCCCACCCTCGTCAAGCCGCCGCACGTCAACTTCGGTCTCGCCATCGACCTGGTGAAGCCCAACGGCGACCGCCAGCTCGTCGTCGCCGGCATCAAGAAGGCCGAGACGCTGAACTTCTTCGAGTTCTGGCAGGCCTACGAGGACATCGTCCGCCGCGCCCGCGACGGCAAGCTGACGATGGACGACTTCACCGGCGTCACGGTCTCCCTGACCAACCCCGGCGGCCTCGGCACCGTCCACTCCGTCCCGCGCCTGATGCCCGGCCAGTCGGTCATCATGGGCGTCGGCTCCATGGACTACCCGGCGGAGTTCCAGGGCACCAGCCAGGACACCCTGAACAAGCTCGGCATCTCGAAGGTCATGACGCTCACGTCGACCTACGACCACCGGGTCATCCAGGGCGCCGCGTCCGGCGAGTTCCTGCGGATCGTCGCGAACCTCCTCCTCGGCGAGCAGGGCTTCTACGACGACATCTTCGAGGCGCTGCGCATCCCCTACGAGCCGGTCCGCTGGCTCAAGGACATCGACGCCAGCCACGACGACGACGTCACCAAGGCCGCCCGCGTCTTCGAGCTGATCCACTCCTACCGGGTCCGCGGCCACGTCATGGCCGACACCGACCCGCTGGAGTACCGCCAGCGCAAGCACCCCGACCTCGACATCACCGAGCACGGGCTCACCCTGTGGGACCTGGAGCGCGAGTTCGCCGTCGGCGGCTTCGCGGGCAAGTCCCTCATGAAGCTGCGCGACATCCTCGGCGTGCTGCGCGACTCGTACTGCCGCACCACCGGCGTCGAGTTCATGCACATCCAGGACCCCAAGCAGCGCAGGTGGATCCAGGACCGCATCGAGCGCTCGCACACCAAGCCGGAGCGCGAGGAGCAGCTGCGCATCCTGCGCCGCCTGAACGCGGCGGAGGCCTTCGAGACCTTCCTGCAGACGAAGTACGTCGGCCAGAAGCGCTTCTCCCTGGAGGGCGGCGAGTCCGTCATCCCGCTGCTCGACGCGGTGCTCGACTCGGCCGCCGAGTCGCGCCTCGACGAGGTCGTCATCGGCATGGCCCACCGCGGCCGGCTGAACGTACTGGCGAACATCGTCGGCAAGTCGTACGCCCAGATCTTCCGCGAGTTCGAGGGCAACCTCGACCCGAAGTCGATGCACGGCTCCGGCGACGTGAAGTACCACCTGGGCGCCGAGGGCACCTTCACGGGCCTGGACGGCGAGCAGATCAAGGTCTCGCTGGTCGCCAACCCCTCGCACCTGGAGGCGGTGGACCCGGTCCTGGAGGGCGTCGCGCGCGCCAAGCAGGACATCGTCAACAAGGGCGGCACGGACTTCACCGTCCTGCCGGTGGCCCTGCACGGTGACGCGGCCTTCGCCGGCCAGGGCGTGGTGGCCGAGACCCTGAACATGTCGCAGCTGCGCGGCTACCGCACCGGCGGCACGGTCCACATCGTCATCAACAACCAGGTCGGCTTCACCGCGGCCCCCGAGTCCTCGCGCTCCTCCATGTACGCGACGGACGTGGCCCGCATGATCGAGGCCCCGATCTTCCACGTGAACGGCGACGACCCGGAGGCCGTGGTCCGCGTCGCGCGGCTCGCCTTCGAGTTCCGCCAGGCCTTCAACAAGGACGTGGTGATCGACCTCATCTGCTACCGCCGCCGCGGTCACAACGAGTCGGACAACCCGGCCTTCACCCAGCCGCTGATGTACGACCTGATCGACAAGAAGCGCTCGGTGCGCAAGCTGTACACCGAGTCCCTCATCGGTCGCGGCGACATCACCCTGGAAGAGGCCGAGCAGGCGCTGCAGGACTACCAGGGCCAGCTGGAGAAGGTCTTCACGGAGGTCCGCGAGGCCACCGCGCAGCCCGTCCCCGGCAGCTCCCCCGACCCGCAGGACGGCTTCCCGGTCGCGGTGAACACCGCGATCTCGGCGGAGGTCGTCAAGCGCATCGCCGAGTCCCAGGTCAACATCCCCGACCACATCACCGCGCACCCGCGTCTGCTGCCGCAGCTCCAGCGCCGGGCCACGATGGTCGAGGACGGCACGATCGACTGGGGCATGGGCGAGACGCTGGCCGTCGGCTCCCTCCTCCTGGAGGGCGTCCCGGTCCGCCTGGCCGGCCAGGACTCCCAGCGCGGCACGTTCGGCCAGCGGCACGCCGTGATCATCGACCGGGAGACCGGCGAGGAGTTCACGCCGCTGATGTACCTCTCGGACGAGCAGGCGCGCCTGAACGTCTACAACTCCCTGCTGTCCGAGTACGCGGCGATGGGCTTCGAGTACGGCTACTCGCTGGCCCGCCCCGACGCGCTCGTGCTGTGGGAGGCGCAGTTCGGCGACTTCGTCAACGGCGCCCAGACGGTCGTGGACGAGTTCATCTCGTCGGCGGAGCAGAAGTGGGGCCAGACGTCCGGCGTCACCCTGCTCCTGCCGCACGGCTACGAGGGCCAGGGCCCGGACCACTCGTCCGCCCGCCCGGAGCGCTTCCTCCAGATGTGCGCCCAGAACAACATGACGGTCGCCATGCCGACCCTGCCGTCGAACTACTTCCACCTCCTGCGGTGGCAGGTGCACAACCCGCACCACAAGCCGCTGGTCGTCTTCACCCCGAAGTCGATGCTGCGCCTCAAGGCCGCCGCGTCGAAGGCGGAGGAGTTCACGACGGGCCAGTTCCGCCCGGTCATCGGCGACGCCTCGGTGGACCCGGCCGCCGTCAGGAAGGTCGTCTTCTGCGCCGGCAAGGTCTACTACGACCTGGAGGCCGAGCGTCAGAAGCGCGGCATCACGGACACCGCGATCATCCGCATCGAGCGCCTGTACCCGCTGCCGGGTGCCGAGCTCCAGGCGGAGATCGCCAAGTACCCGAACGCCGAGAAGTACCTGTGGGCCCAGGAGGAGCCGGCCAACCAGGGCGCCTGGCCGTTCATCGCCCTGAACCTGATCGACCACCTGGACCTGGCCGTCGGCGCGGACGTGCCGCACGGCGAGCGCCTGCGCCGCATCTCGCGGCCGCACGGCTCGTCCCCGGCGGTCGGCTCGGCCAAGCGCCACCAGGCCGAGCAGGAACAGCTGGTGCGTGAGGTGTTCGAGGCGTAGGCGTCCTCGACCACCGGACAGCGGCGGGGCCGCACCTCTTCACGGGGTGCGGCCCCGCCGTTTCGTGGGGTGCGGCCGGCTGTCACGCGGGGGCGGCCTGGCTGTTCCGCGGGGGCGGTACGGCTGTTCCGCGGGGTGCGGCCCGGCTGTTTGCGCCCGCTTATCCTTGACCCATGTACTTCACGGACCGTGGCATCGAAGAGCTGGAGAAGAGGCGCGGCGCGGAGGAGGTCACCTTCGAGTGGCTCGCCGAGCAGCTGCGGACGTTCGTCGACCTGAACCCGGACTTCGAGGTCCCGGTGGAACGGCTGGCCACGTGGCTGGCCCGGCTGGACGACGAGGACGACGAGTAGGTCCACCGGCGGCACGCCGGTCGTGTGCGGGGGCGCCCTGAGGGGCGCCCCTTTTGCGTGTCCGTCGGCTGCGGGAGCGGCACGCCCGTCGGCCGCGGGAGGCCGGTCACCGGAAAGAGCGCCTTGACTTCCGAGGTCCGCGATATATCGTGTTTTACGTGAGACGCGATATGGCGTGTCGTGCCGTCGAGGAGGTCATCACCATGTCCGAGTGGTCCGTCGCCGAGCCGAGGAAGCTCTCCTTCGACGAGCCGGTGAGTGAGCTGCACGTCCGCATCGTCGACGGAACGGTCAACGTGGTGGGCACCGACGAGGGTTCCGCGCGTCTGGAGGTCTCCCACATCGAGGGGCCCCCTCTCGTCGTGACCCACCAGGACGGGGCGCTGACGGTGGCGTACGAGGACCTGCCCTGGAAGGGCTTCCTCAAGTGGCTCGACCGCAAGGGCTGGCAGCGCAGTGCCGTCGTCTCGCTCGCCGTCCCGGCCGGCACCCGCGTGGAGGTGGGCGTGGTGAGCGCCGGCGCGGTGGTCTCCGGTATCGACGGCCGTGCCGAGGTGAGGGGCGTCTTTGGCGACACGACCCTCGTCGGCCTGGCGGGGCCGGTCCGCACGGACACCGTCTCGGGGAACGTGGAGGCGCAGGCCCTCACCGGCGACCTGCGCTTCAACTCCGTCTCCGGGGACCTGACCGTCGTCGAGGCGGGCTCCTCCGTGAAGGCCGACTCGGTGAGCGGCTCGATGATCGTCGACCTCGACCCGACGGGCCGCCCCACCGACATCAGCCTGACCAGCGTCTCGGGCGAGATCGCCATACGCCTGCCCCACCCGGCGGACGCGCAGGTGGAGGCGAACACCGCGAGCGGCTCGGTCTCCAACGCCTTCGAGGACCTCCGGGTGAGCGGCCAGTGGGGTGCCAAGCGGATCACCGGCCGTCTCGGCACGGGCAGCGGCCGCCTCAAGGCCACGACGGTCTCCGGATCGATCGCCCTGCTGCGGCGGCCTCCGGTGGAGGACGGGCCCTGGGAGGCCGGGTCGGCTCCGGGCGACGGTGAGTCCGCCGGTCCGGGAGACTGTCCCCCGTCCGGGGACGGTTCAGCGTCCGGCCCGGACGACAGCACGACCGACAAGAAGGTGCTCTGACATGCCTCCCGTCTTCGCCCACGGCCGCCTCCGCCTCTACCTGCTCAAGCTCCTGGACGAGGCTCCGCGCCACGGTTACGAGGTGATCCGCCTCCTGGAGGAACGCTTCCAGGGGCTGTACGCGCCGTCGGCGGGCACCGTGTACCCCCGGCTGGCGAAGCTGGAGGCCGAGGGCCTGGTCACCCACACCAGCGAGGGCGGCCGCAAGGTGTACGCCATCACCGACGCGGGCCGGGCCGAGCTGGCCGACCGCAGCGGTGAACTCGCGGATCTGGAGCTGGAGATCCGCGAGTCGGTCGCCGAACTGGCCGCGGAGATCCGGGCCGACGTGCGCGGAGCGGCGGGCGAGCTGCGGCGTGAGATGCGGGCGGCGGCCTCCGAGGCCCGTCAGGGCACCGGGGCGAACACCGGGCCCGGCGCCGGGGAGTACGGGGAGTACGGCGACAGGGAGTCGTGGCGGGTCGCCAAGGAGGAGATGCGGCGCGCCAAGCAGGAGTGGAAGGAACAGGCCCGCCGGGCCAAGGACGAGAGCCGGCGGGCCCGCGAGGAGGCCCAGCGGGCTCGCCGCCAGGCCAAGGAGGCCCAGGACCGGGCCGTGGCCCAGGCTCAGGAGGAGGTCCAGCGCATAGCGCGACGGGTCCAGGATCAGGTCCAGGACCACTTCGCGCGGGGCGACTGGCCGACGGGCGTCCGAGAGGGGCTGACCGAACTGGCCAAGGAGTTCGGCGAGTTCGGAAAGGACTTCGGGAAGGAGTTCGGCAAGGACTTCGGCTTCGGCCGGGGCGGCGCCGGGAGCCCGGAGCGTGCCGGGGAGACCGAGGGGCCGAAGGCCGCCGCGGGACCGGAGGGGTCGGCGGGAGGCGCGGGTGGGGCCGAGGGTCCGGTCTACACCGAGACCCCCACGGACTTCCCGGCCGGCTTCGAGCCGTCCTGGGCCCACGAGGCGCCCGGCGACGACCCGGCCCGTGACCTGGACCGGCTCCTGGACCGCTTCCGCGACGACATCCGCGACGCGGCCCGCGACCACGGCGTCACCGCCGACCAGCTCCGTGAGGCCCGCCGCCATCTGTCGACGGCGGCGGCCCGCATCGGGGCGATGCTGCGGACCGGCAAGGACTGAACGAAGACACCCGGGCGTCAGCCACCGCCCTGACCGGCCTCACCGCTGCCGCCCGCCGCCCGCCGCCACCGGGCCCGTCTCCAGCCCTCTCCCCCATTCGGCCCTCCCCGGCTCAGCCCGCCCGAGCCTCTCCCCCGGCGTACAGGACGCGGGTCAGGGAGGTGTGGGTGACGCCGTGGTCGGCGAGGACCTCTGCGGATGGGCCGGGGCGGGCGGCCAGGGCGAGCAGGAGGTGTTCGTCGCCGATGCACCGGTCGTGGTGAGCCAGGGCGATGCGCAGGGACTTCACCAGGACGTCCTTGGCATCCCGCCCGAAGCCGGGGCGCCCGAGGCCCCCGGGACGGCCGGTCCGCCGTCCCGTCTCCCGCCGCTCCCCGGACATCGCGCCGACCCCGTGCACCTCCTCGACCCGGGAGACGATCTCCGACACGTCGATACCGAGGCCGGCAAGGGCGTCGGCGTCCGCCCGGGAGAGGCCCGCGCGCCGACGCGCCTCGTCCAGCGCCTCACGGACCGGCCCCCTGCCCTCCACCGGGAGGCCGAGGGCCGCTAGCGCGAAGGAGCCGCGGCTCGCCTCACGGTCCAGCAGGGCGAGCAGCAGATGCTCGGGGCCCACGGTCCCCCCACCGGCGTTCTCGCAGTGCGCGACCGCACCGCGCACCACCTCCCGGGCGTCCTTCGTGAACCGCTCGAACATCACTGCCTCCCGTACTTCTTGTGCACGGCCTGCCTGCTGACCCCGAGTTCCGCGGCGATCTCCTGCCACGACCAGCCCTGCAGGCGCGCACTGCGCACCTGCACCGCCTCCAGCTGCTCCAGCAGCCGGCGCAGGGCGGCTACGGCACGCAGCCCGACCCGTGGATCGCGGTCACCCGCCCGTGCGGCGAGATCCGTTGCTTCGGTCATGATGTCAACTTACGTTGACACACCTGCCATGTCAACCGTGGTTGACGAGGCAGGTGTGCGAAAGGCGGGCCCGGAGCCGGACCCGCCGTCAGGGGCGCGAGAAGCCGTCAGGAGTTGGTGAGGACGATCTTGCCGAACTGGTCGCCGGACGCGAGCCGTTCGAAGCCCTCCCGGGCCCGGTCCAGCGGAAGCACCTCGTCGATGACGGGCCGGACGCCGGTCGCGGCGCAGAAGGCGAGCAGGTCCTCCAGTTCGTCCTTCGTGCCCATCGTGGAGCCGACGACCTTCAGCTCCAGGAAGAAGATCCGGGTCAGTTCGGCGTGGGAGGGGCGGTCGCCGCTGGTCGCTCCGGAGATGACGAGGGTGCCGCCGGGCCGCAGCGACTTCACCGAGTGGGACCAGGTGGCGGCGCCGACGGTCTCGATGACGGCGTCCACGCGCTGGGGCAGCCGCGCCCCGGGCTCGACGGCCTCGACGGCACCCAGTTCCAGGACCCGCTTCCGCTTGGCCTCGTCACGGCTGGTCGCGAAGACCCGCAGTCCGGCCGCCTTGCCGAGCACGATCGCGGCCGTGGCCACGCCGCCCCCGGCGCCCTGCACGAGCACCGAGTCACCGGGTCGCACCCCCGCGTTGGTGAACAGCATGCGGTAGGCCGTCAGCCAGGCGGTGGGCAGACAGGCGGCCTCCTCGAAGGACAGCTCCTTCGGCTTGGGCAGGATGTTCCAGGTCGGCACGGCGACCCGCTCGGCGAAAGTGCCCTGGTAGTGCTCGGTGAGGATGGACCGGGGCTCCCGGGGGCCGACCCCGTGGCCGGTCTGGCCGATGACGGAGTGCAGCACGACCTCGTTGCCGTCCTCGTCGACGCCGGCGGCGTCGCAGCCGAGGATCATCGGCAGCTTGTCCTCCGGGAGGCCGACGCCCCGCAGGGACCAGAGGTCGTGATGGTTGAGGGAGGCGGCCCGGACGGTGACGGTGCTCCAGCCGGGGCGGGCGTCGGGGGCCGGTCGCTCCCCCAACTCCAGTCCGGAAAGCGGCTGGTCGCGGTCGATTCGAGCGGCGTAGACGGCGAACATGCCCCCGACGATAGGGGCCCGCGGCTCCCGGCGAAACCGGGGGACACTGTGAGACATGCCCTCTTGCGCGACCGGCTCACGGACGCGAGCGGACGCCCCCGAGGGAGCGGGGAGACGCGCGGCCGGCCTTCAGGACCGCAGCCGCCGCACCACTGCCACCGCCGTCATCACCGCCACCACCTCATGACCGCTGTCACCGTCATGACTGCTGTCACCGCCGTCAGCGCCGGCGCCGATGGTCGCCGCTGTCACCCGGGAGGCGAGGCTCTCTCCTCGACCCACCCGAACGGGCGCCCGGGCGGGTAAAAAACGGTCCCGCCCGAGGAACGGGCGGGACCGTCTCAGCCGTACGTCAGCGGCGGGCGACCCCTTCGGCACGGGCAGCCGCGGCGACCGCCGCGGTGACCGCCGGAGCGACCCGCTCGTCGAACGGCGAGGGAATGACGTAGTCCGCCGCGAGGTCGTCGCCGACGACACCCGCCAGCGCCTCGGCCGCCGCGATCTTCATGCCCTCGGTGATCCGGGACGCCCGCACCTGGAGCGCACCGGCGAAGATCCCCGGGAACGCCAGCACGTTGTTGATCTGGTTCGGGAAGTCCGACCGCCCGGTCGCGACGACCGCCGCGTACTTGTGGGCGATCTCGGGGTGGATCTCCGGGTTGGGGTTGGCCATCGCGAACACGAAGGCGCCCTTCGCCATCGAGGCGACCGCGTCCTCCGGGACCGTACCCCCGGAGACGCCGATGAAGACGTCCGCGCCGGACAGCGCGTCCCCGAGGGAGCCGGTGATGCCGGCCTTGTTGGTGAACCCGGCCAGCTCGCGCTTGACGTCGGTCAGGTCCTCGCGGTCCGCCGAGACGACACCCTTGCGGTCGGTGACCGCGACGTCCCCGATGCCGGCCTCGACCAGCATCCGGGCGATGGCGACACCGGCCGCGCCGGCGCCCGAGATGACGACCCGCAGGTCGGCGATGGAGCGTCCGCTCAGCCGGGCCGCGTTACGCAGCGCCGCCAGCGTCACGACCGCCGTACCGTGCTGGTCGTCGTGGAAGACCGGGATGTCGAGCCGCTCCTGGAGCCGGCGCTCGATCTCGAAGCACCGCGGTGCCGAGATGTCCTCCAGGTTCACTCCGCCGAACGAGGGCGCGAGGCGCACCACGGTCTCGACGATCTCGTCCACGTCCGTGCAGGCGAGCGCGATCGGCACCGCGTCGACCCCGCCGAACTGCTTGAAGAGGATGGCCTTGCCCTCCATCACCGGAAGGGAGGCCTCCGGCCCGATGTCCCCGAGGCCGAGCACGGCCGTGCCGTCGGTCACGACGGCGACGACGGACGACTTCCACGTGTAGTCGTTCACCAGGTCCGGCTGTTCCGCGATCGCGGTGCACACCCGCGCGACGCCGGGCGTGTAGGCGAGGGACAGGTCGTCCTTGTCACGGATCGGAACGGTGGCCTGCACGGCCATCTTTCCGCCCCGGTGCAGCGCGAACACGGGGTCGAACGAGTCGAGAGGCTCCGCACCGCCCTCCTGGCCCCTATGGTCCGTTTCGCTCTCGCTGCGAGGATTGACGATCTCCGCTGCCACTGTGTCTTACCCCTTAGGTCTTCATGGATGAGGGTGGCCACTCCTGGTTGAGAAGTGGGCGGGCATCGCGCAGGACCCAGCGGTGATACGTACGGGCACTGCGCGTCGGGCGCGCCGCACACGCGCCCTGGGCCCCGGATGAGGGGTGTGAAGAACCTTCTTACCGGACGGACGCCACCGACGACGAGTCCATTCGGTGCAAGGTCACATGCCGCCGCGGGCAGGACTCCACCTCTCCACCTGCACCGTCATATCCCAGTGACATGACTCATGCGTGAAGCGCGAACAAGTCTCGGCCAAACCCTTGACAAGAAGTGACTTCGCGGGCCCATGGCGGAGCGTGTTCGTCCACATGGCGAGATGGACCGAAGATATTCCGGCCGGGAGCGGGGATACCCGCAGATGGTTCGGCCTGCCCTGGTCGCGATGTACCGGACTGATCGGATTCGGGTGTCGCCCGTTATCCGATTTTGACATGGCTGGCCCCCTGATTGGCGTAGTCCGAATGGCAAGATGCCGTCATCACACGAGGTCGCGACACCCGAAGGTGTGTGTTCTCGTCGACCCATCGGCATCTCCATCCATCCGCCGGAGGCACTCACCATGACCGCACGCTCCATCCGTCGTACCACCGCCGCGCGCACCCGGCTCGCCGCGGTCGGAACCCTCGCGGTCACGGGCGCCCTGCTGCTCACCGCGTGCGGTGACCAGACCAAGGACAACGACTCCGGGAGCAGCGACACCGCCTCGGCCGCCACGGCCCCGCTGGCCGACAAGCTGCCCCAGGCCATCCGTGACAAGGGCGTCATCAAGGTCGGTTCCGACATCGCGTACGCGCCGGTCGAGTTCAAGGACAGCTCCGGCAAGGTCGCCGGTATCGACCCCGACATCGCGGCCGCCATGGGCGAGCAGCTCGGCGTGAAGTTCGAGTTCCAGAACGCGACGTTCGACACCCTCATCGGTGGTCTGGCGTCCAAGCGCTACGACATCGCCATGTCGGCCATGACCGACACCAAGGACCGCCAGGAAGGCGTCGACTCCGACACCGGCAAGAAGGTCGGCGCGGGCGTCGACTTCGTCGACTACTTCACCGCGGGCGTCTCCCTCTACACCAACAAGGGCGACGACCAGGGCATCAAGACCTGGGACGACCTGTGCGGGAAGACGATGGCCGTGCAGCGCAACACCTTCTCCCACGACCTCGCCAAGGACCAGGCGGAGAAGTGCACGAAGGACGGCAAGGCGGCCCTCAAGATCGAGGACTTCGCCACCAACCCCGAGGCCGAGACCCGGATGCGCGCCAAGGGCGCCGACGTCGTCTCCGCGGACTTCCCCATCGCCGCCTACTCCGTGAAGAACGCCGGGGGCGGCAAGTACTTCGAGATCGTCGGCGACCAGGTCGAGGCCGGCCCGTACGGCATCGCCGTCGCCAAGGGCAACACCGAGCTGCGTGACGCGCTCCAGGCGGCCGTCCAGGCGATCATCGACAACGGCGAGTACAAGAAGATCGTCGAGAAGTGGGGTGTCGCGGACGGCGCGGTCACCGAGTCCAAGATCAACGGCGGTTCCTGAACCGACACCGTTCGACTCGGCTCTGAAAGGCTCCACCCGTGACTGTTGACGTCAACAAGACGGACGGTCCCGACGCGACGCCCCCCGCCGGACCGGAGGCCATCAAGGCCGTCCCGGTCCGGCACCCGGGGCGATACGTTTCGGCGGTCGTCGCGCTGGCCCTGCTCGGCTCGGTCGTCTACGCCTTCGCGCAGGGCAACATCAACTGGGGCGCGATCCCCGACTACTTCTTCGACGACCGCATCCTGCACGGCGTCTGGAACACCCTGCTGCTCACCGTGCTGTCCATGGTGATCGGCATCGTCGGCGGCATCCTGCTCGCCGTGATGCGCCTGTCGAAGAACCCCGTGACCTCGTCGGTCGCCTGGTTCTACATCTGGTTCTTCCGCGGCACCCCGGTCCTGGTCCAGCTGTTCGTCTGGTTCAACCTGGGCCTGGTCTTCGAGTACATCAACCTGGGTCCGATCTACAAGGACTACTGGTCGTCGTTCATGACGCCGCTGCTGACGGCGCTCCTCGGCCTGGGCCTCAACGAGGCCGCCTACATGGCCGAGATCTGCCGCGCCGGCCTGCTCTCGGTCGACGAGGGACAGACCGAGGCGTCGCAGGCGCTCGGCATGAGCCACACCAAGACGCTCCGCCGGATCGTCATCCCGCAGGCGATGCGGGTGATCGTGCCGCCGACGGGCAACGAGGTCATCAACATGCTGAAGACGACCTCGCTCGTCTCGGCGGTGCAGTTCGCCGACCTCTTCAAGGAGGCCCAGGACATCGGCCAGAACGCCGGCTCCACGGTGGAGATGTACTTCCTCGCCGCCGCCTGGTACCTGATCATGACCTCGATCCTGAGCGTCGGGCAGTACTACGTCGAGCGGTACTACGCCCGTGGTTCGAGCCGCAGCCTGCCGCCGACGCCGCTCCAGCGCGTCAAGGCCGCCGTCCTGCCGGCGCGCCGCTCGAAGGGAGTCCCGGCATGACGCAGCCTTCCCACCCCATGGTGAAGGCCGAGGGCGTCCACAAGTCCTTCGGCCCCGTCGAGGTCCTCAAGGGCATCGATCTCCAGGTGGACTCCGGTGAGGTGTTCTGCCTGATCGGCCCGTCCGGCTCCGGCAAGTCGACCTTCCTGCGGTGCATCAACCACCTGGAGAAGGTCAACGCCGGACGCCTGTACGTCGACGGCGAGCTGGTCGGCTACCGCCAGAAGGGCGACAAGCTGTACGAGCTCAAGGACAGCGAGGTCGCGCTGAAGCGCCGGGACATCGGCATGGTGTTCCAGCGGTTCAACCTCTTCCCGCACATGACCGCGGTCGAGAACGTCATGGAGGCCCCCGTCCAGGTCAAGCGCCAGAACAGGGGCCAGGCCAGGGAGCGCGCCATGCAGCTGCTGGAGCGGGTCGGCCTCGGCGACAAGGCCGGCAACTACCCCTCGCAGCTCTCCGGCGGGCAGCAGCAGCGCGTGGCGATCGCCCGCGCCCTGGCCATGGACCCGAAGCTGATGCTGTTCGACGAGCCGACCTCGGCGCTGGACCCGGAGCTGGTCGGTGACGTCCTGGACGTCATGCGCGACCTGGCGGAGTCCGGCATGACGATGGTCGTCGTCACGCACGAGATGGGCTTCGCCCGCGAGGTCGGCGACAGCCTGGTCTTCATGGACGGCGGTGTGGTGGTCGAGTCCGGCGACCCGCGCGAGGTCCTGACCAACCCGCAGCACGAGCGGACCCAGGCGTTCCTGTCCAAGGTCCTCTGACCGGACGCGACGCACCGCCGAGGGGCGGTACGGGGATCTGCCCCCGTACCGCCCCTCGCGGCATGTCGGCGCCGGCAGCGGGGGTGTCCGAGAGCGAGCCGCCGTGGAGCCGGGAGCCCGCTCCCACGTCGTCCGCGTAATACCCTGGGAGCGCAGTCAGCCGTTACCCGGCCGCACCGACGACCACAGAGCCCATCCGTAAGGACTTCACGTGGAACTGGCCTATTACTCGGACTACGCCGTCCGCCTCGTCAACAGCGAGGAACCGGCCCGGGGCAAGGACTCGCTGACCTCGGTCGAGGCCGTCCGCGGCCTGTTCGGCGGCAACGTGTCGGCGGCCCGCCGCGCCACCGACGCGGACGTCACCCGGTTCCGCTCGGTCCGGGCCCGGCTGCGCGCGGTCTTCGAGGCGGCCGACCGCGGTGACGAGACCCTCGCCGTCGACCTGTTGAACTCCCTCCTGCTGGAGTTCCCGGTCAGCCCGCAGATCTCCGGGCACGACCACCGCGACGACGACGACCGCCCGCTGTGGCACATGCACCTCGCCGACCACCCGTCGAACGCGACCGCCGGCTTCGCGGCCATCGCCGCGATGGGCCTGGCCTTCCACCTGACGGAGCACGGCGTCGACCGGCTGGGCGTGTGCGAGGCGGGCCCGTGCCGCAACGCCTACCTGGACACCTCCACGAACCGCTCCCGGCGCTACTGTTCCGACCGCTGCGCGACCCGCGCCAACGTGGCCGCCTACCGCGCCCGCAAGCGCCTGGAGGCCGACCGGTCGGCGAGCACGGGCCTGGCCGCGGACAGCGCCCAGCGCAGCGCCGCCAGCGGCGAACGCTGATCCGCCTTCCGGGGCCGGTAGCGGAACCGCACCTTCCCGAGGATCAGCTCGTCGGGCACGGTGCCGTAGTCGGTGCTGTCACCGCCGGCGAACACGTTGTCCCCGAGCACCCACCAGCCGCCGTCACGGCGCTCCACGGCCCGCTTGACGACGAGCAGGTCCTGCTGGAAGGGGTGCCGCAGCACGATCACGTCCCCCGGCCGCACGCGGGCCCCGTACCGCACCACCAGCTGGTCGCCGTGGTGCAGCGTGGGAACCATGGACGGGCCGGTCACCTCGGCCAGCCCGAACGGCGCGGCGGCCCTCCCGCGCTCGGCGTCCTGCGACGGCTCCGACATCGCCGGCACCTCCCCTGGTCCGTTCCTCCACAGTCTCAGTCTGACCCCGGACTTTTGTCCTAAGCCCATGGGGGCACTCGCGAAAACCGCTCCCCCAGGGAGTAATGTCCCACCTGAGAAGACGATCACGAGGAAGGAACGCTCCATGCTTTCCCGCCTGTTTGCCCCCAAGGTCACGGTCAGCGCGCACTGCGACCTGCCCTGCGGTGTGTACGACCCGGCCCAGGCCCGCATCGAGGCGGAGTCGGTGAAGGCCGTGCAGGAGAAGATGGCCGCCAACGACGACCCGCACTTCCAGGCGCGCGCCACCGTCATCAAGGAGCAGCGCGCCGAGCTCGCGAAGCACCACGTCTCCGTGCTGTGGAGCGACTACTTCAAGCCCCCGCACTTCGAGAAGTACCCCCAGCTGCACCAGCTGGTCAACGACACCCTCAAGGCCCTGTCGGCCGCGAAGGCGTCGACCGACCCGAAGACGGGCGAGAAGGCGCTGGAACTCATCGCCGAGATCGACAGGATCTTCTGGGAGACGAAGAAGGCCTGACACCCGGCCGTTCCCGACACCGGCGGTCGGTGCACCACCGCGGGACGAGGGACTTCCCGGAGGGGCCCGGTCGGCACACGACCGGGCCCCTGCGGCGTTCCCGGGCGGATGGTCGCGCGTCCTCGCGGGCGCCCGGAAACCGGGGCGGTCCCGCGCGGGCACCGGCCTACGATCGCCGCATGAGCTCCCGCACCCGCGTCCGCTGGACGTACGCCTTCCTCGACCGGCCCGCCGAGCGCTTCGAGCGGGCCTGCGCGTTCTGGACCGCCGTCACCGGCACGGTCCTGTCCGAGCCCCGCGGGGACAAGGGCGAGTTCGTCACCCTCCTGCGGGAGGGGGCCGACGCCTGTGTGAAGGCGCAGGCGGTCGGTGACGGGGCGGGCGGGGCGCACCTCGACTTCTGCGTCGAGGACGTGGCGGCCTTCGTCGCGGCGGCGCTGGACGCGGGCGCGCGCACGGTCGCCGCCCACGACGGCTGGGCCGTACTGCGCTCCCCCGCAGGCCAGTTGTTCTGCGCGGTCCCCTGGCACGGCGAGTCCGTACGCCCGCCCGTGGTGGCCGCCGGCCGCCTGGACCAGGTCAGCATCGACCTCCCGCCGTCCGCGTACGACGCCGAAGTCGCCTTCTGGAGCAGCCTCCTGCCCGACTGGACGTCCCGGCCGGGCTCACTGCCGGAGTTCCACGTGCTGGCGCCGCCACCCGGGATGCCCGTGCGGATCCTGCTCCAGCGCCTCGGTGAGGAGCGGCCCGTCTCCGCCCACCTCGACCTCGCGTGCGGCCAGGACATCGAGACGGTGCGGGCCCGGCACGAGCGACTGGGCGCGCGGTTCGTCGCCGGCCACCCCCACTGGACGGTGCTGCGCGACCCGGCGGGCGGCCTGTACTGCCTGACCGGCCGCGACGCGGAGACGGGCGGGCTGCCGCGCGGGTAGGCGCCACGGACTCCCACGGCCGCCGGTGTCCCCCGCCCCTCCCCGGTCGGCCACCGGGGAACGCCCTGCCGGACGGACGTCAGGAGGCGGGCGCGGCGGGGGTGCCGGGCTGGTCGGCGTGCTCCGCGGACTCGGGGCGGCCGTGCTGTTCGACGGGCTCGGAGTGGCCGTGCCGTGCGGCGCCGGGTTCGAGGAACGAGTCGCAGTCGGGGTTGTGGCACGGGCCCGCCACCCAGCGCGGTACCCATGCGCCCAGCGTCTTGTGGCGCTGGATCACCGTGTCCACGGTCTGCCCGCAGTCGGGACAGACGTGCTTTTCCCTGTCCATCTCCTCAGGGTAGGCCGGTCATCGCTTCCGCGCGTACCTGCGGACGAGGACTCCGTTGGTGAAGGTGCGCACGGACTCCAGGCTGAAGTCGGTCACGGAGAAGTCGGCGCCGAACATCGGCATGCCGGAGCCGTAGACCTGCGGGTAGGTCTTGATGACGAGTTCGTCGATCTCGTCGAGCAGTGCGCCCGCGATGCGTGAGCCGCCGCAGAGCCAGATGCCCAGCTCACCGTCCTCGGCCTTGAGCCGGCGCACCCGGGCGACCAGGTCCGCGTCGATGATCTCGACGTTCGGGTCGGGTGAGGGGCCGAGGGTGCGGGAGGCGACGAACTCGCGCAGGTGGCCGTAAGGGCTGGTGATGCCCGCGTCGAGGGCGAGCTGGTAGCTGGCCCGGCCCTGGATCACGCTGTCGAAGTTCGGGTTCTCGACGCCTTCGAGGCCCATCTGCTCACGGCCCTGGGCGGCGATGGTGTCCGGGTACGTGGAGGTGAGGTAGCCGAGGAACTCCTCGTCCAGGAAGGCGTACATCGACGACGCGTCGCCCTGCGGGTCTCCGATGAAGCCGTCGATGGAGCAGGCGACGTAGTAGGTGAGCTTGCGCAAGCCGGTCTCTTTCCGTGGTCCGAACTGAACAACTCCATTTGTAGTACTTCACTTGTAGTGATGACAAGTGTTTTTCCGGACCGGACCGGTGACCGCGACAAGTGGGAGAAGGGATTCCGCATGTCCGGGGGTCCTGAGCGGCGGCCCGCACGCGAAGAGGCGGGTCCCGCGCGCCGTGGGGATGCGCGGGACCCGCCGGGCCGGGCCTCTCGGGACCGTACGGAGTCAGGAGCCGTACGGTCCCGGAGCCCCGGGGGCCGCGAGAAGCGAGGGCCGTCCCGGCGGTGGGCCCGGCCTGCTCACATGCTGCGGCGCGTCACGAATTCCGCCAGGGACAGCAGGCCGCCCGCCGCTTCCGGGTCCGGGACGGCGCGGGCCAGCTCGGACATCGCCCGGGCCATGCGGTCCGCCGCCTGTTCCTGGGCCCATTCCCGGCCGCCGGCCCGCTCGACGGCCAGGGTCATGCGCTCCACGTCGTCGCCCTGCTCGCGGGGGGACGCGTACAGCTCCGCCAGCTCCGCGGCGGCCGGGGTGCCGGAGCCGAGCGCGGCGATCACCGGCAGGGACTTCTTGCGGGCGACCAGGTCGGTGCCGGCCGGCTTGCCGGTGTGCCGCGGGTCCCCCCATATGCCGATCACGTCGTCGATGAGCTGGAAGGCGAGCCCGGCCTGACGGCCGAACCCGTCCAGCGCCTCGACATCCTCCTCGGCCGCTCCCGCGTACAGCGCGCCGAGGGCGCAGGCGCAGCCGAGCAGGGCCCCGGTCTTGGCCTCGGCCATGGCGAGCACCTCGTCGAGGGTGACCTCGGCCGGGCCCCGCTTCTCCAGGGCGGTGTCCGAGTGCTGGCCGGCGCACAGCTCGATCACGCAGTCCGCGAGCCGGGCGGCGGCGGCCGAGGACGCCGGATGCGGGTGCGCGGCGAGCATCCCGAGAGCGAGCGCCTGGAGCGCGTCCCCCGCGAGGACGGCGTCGGCGTCACCGAACACCGTCCAGGCGGTGGGACGGTGCCGGCGGGTGGTGTCTCGGTCCATCACGTCGTCGTGCAGCAGCGTGAAGTTGTGGACCAGTTCGACGGCGGCGGCGGCCGGGAGAGCCGCCGTCCTGGCCGCCGGGCCACCGAGCGCGCCGGCCGCGGCGAGCACCAGCGCGGGCCGGATCGCCTTGCCCGCGTTGCCCGCGGCCGGTGTGCCGTCGGCGTGTTCCCAGCCGAAGTGGTAGAGCGAGATCCGCCGCATCGAGCCGGGCAGCGAGTCGATCGCCGCCCGGAGCGCGGGGTCGACCCACCCCCGGGTCTCCTCCAGGATCGCGGCCGCCTCGTGTCCGTCGAGCGCTCCGGGGCCGCTGTCGGTCCGGCCCGGGACGCCCCTTCCCCTCTCCCGTGCCGCGCCGGGGTGCGGCCTGGTCCGCGTCACGTACTCGGTCATCGAGCCCCCCTCGCCAAGTCCGCGCACGGCGGCGGATGCGCGGCCGAGCGCGGACTCCCTGGGTGTACCCGCCCGAGTGGGCGGGGACACGGCGTCCGCACCGGTGAGGTCACCGCCAGCGGCCGATCTCGACGTTCTCCAGCACGCCCAGCGCGTCCGGAACCAGCACCGCCGCCGAGTAGTAGGCCGTGACCAGGTACTTGATGATGGCTTGTTCGTTGATGCCCATGAACCGCACGGACAGGCTCGGCTCGATCTCGTCCGGGATGCCGGACTGGCGCAGGCCGATGACGCCCTGGTCCTGCTCGCCGAGACGCATCGCGATGATCGAACTGGTGCGGGCCTCGGTCACCGGGATCTTGTTGCACGGGTAGATCGGCACCCCCCGC
This sequence comes from Streptomyces sp. NPDC048734, assembly GCF_043198675.1. Classification (NCBI taxonomy): domain Bacteria; kingdom Bacillati; phylum Actinomycetota; class Actinomycetes; order Kitasatosporales; family Streptomycetaceae; genus Streptomyces; species Streptomyces sp. NPDC048734. The sequence goes on from NZ_JBICUZ010000002.1 coordinate 125,369, forward strand.
CAGGTGGGGATCCGGTTGCCGGCGACGTCGATCGTCTCGGGGACGAGTCCCCGCTTGTTGAGTTCGCGGCCGATCGCGGCGATCGCGCGCGGGTGGGCGAGAAGCATCTTGGTGCCGCGCCGGCGGCTGAGCAGCTCGTCGAGGTCGTCCGGGCCCGGCACGCCGTCGTGCGGCTGGATCCGCTGGTCGTACTCGCAGTTGTGGAGCAGACCGAACTCACGGTTGTTGACCAGCTCGTGCTCCTGACGCTCCTTCAACGCCTCGACCGTCAGCCGCAGCTGCTGCTCGGTCTGGTTCATCGGCTGGTTGTACAGGTCGGCCACGCGCGAGTGGATGCGCAGGACGGTCTGGGCGATGCTCAGTTCGTACTCGCGCGGCCGGGCCTCGTAGTCCACGAAGGTGTGCGGGATGTCCGGCTCGCCGGCGTGCCCCGCGGCCAGGTCGACGGCCTTCTCACCGTAGCGGTTGGTCGACTGCGCGGGGATCGAGCGCAGGCTCTGCAGGTGCCCGGCCAGTGATCCGGCGCGCTCGGCGACCTGCTCGAAGTCCTGGCGGGACAGGATCAACACGGTGCAGGCGGTGTCCGCGCGGGCGGTGTACTCCCAGATGGCGTCCGGGTCGAGCAGTGCCTGGTCGCCGAAGTACGCACCGTCGGCGAGGACTCCGAGGACCTGGTCGTCGCCGTAGGGGCCGGTGCCGACCTTCTCGACCCTGCCGTGCGCGAGGAGGTGGACCTTGTCGGTCCGGCTGCCGAAGGAGACGATGACCTCGCCCGGCGCGTACTCCCGCTGCCGGCAGCGGGAGGCCAGCTCCGAGAGCACGTCCTCGTCCTCGTAGGACCGCAGCGCGGGCAGCTCGCCCAGCTCCGCGGGGATGACCTCGACACGGTCTCCGGTCTTGACGAAGGTGACGCGACCGTCACCGACGGCGTACGTCAGGCGCCGGTTCACCCGGTACGTGCCACCCTGCACGTCGACCCAGGGCAGATTCCGCAGCAGCCAGCGAGAGCTGATCTCCTGCATCTGCGGTACGGACTTGGTGGTGGTGGCCAGGTTCCGCGCGGCCGCGGTGCCAAGGCTCTGCTGCGGCTTGCCCTGCTCAGCGCGGACTTCTTCGCCTACCGACATAGAGAATTGCCCTCCCGGTGATGCGCCGGAGCCGTACTGCGCCGACGCACTGTTCTCGCGGACAAGCCTTCCATCACGCAAAGTGTTCGTGCCATTACCCGAAAGAGCGGGAATGGATCATCGACGGTGTGGGCAGGCCGGATTTCCGCGCGAGCGGTGTTCGACAATGACGGGGTGACCAGGTCCCTTCCGTTCGACTCCGCCGCCCTGCGCCCCCGGCTGCCCTCACCGCTGGAGGAGGTGGCCGACGACCGGTTCGCCCGGCACGGTGTACGGCTGCTCCTCAAGCGGGACGACCTGATCCACCCGGAGCTGATCGGCAACAAGTGGCGCAAGCTCGTGCCGAACCTGGCGGCGGCGGCCGGTCGGCCGGTCGTCACGTTCGGGGGCGCGTACTCCAACCACCTGCGGGCGACGGCCGCCGCCGGCCGGCTGCTGGGCCTGCCCACGGTCGGGGTGGTGCGCGGCGACGAGCTGGCCGGCCACCCGCTGAACCCCTCGCTGGCCCGCTGCGCGGCCGACGGAATGCGGCTGCACTTCGTCGACCGGGCGACCTACCGCCGCAAGACCGACCCCGTCACACTGGCGGCGGTCCTGCGCGCGGCGGGCGCCGAGGACGCGTACGTGGTGCCCGAGGGCGGCAGCAACGCGCCGGCCGTCCGCGGCTGCCGGGCCCTCGGCGAGGAGCTGCGCGCCCATGCCGATGTCGTGGCCCTCGCCTGCGGCACCGGCGGCACCCTCGCGGGCCTCGCCGCCGGCCTGGGTCCCGGCCGGCGGGCCCTCGGCATACCGGTCCTCAAGGGCGGCTTCCTCGACGGCGCGATACGGGCCCTGCAGCAGGAGGCGTTCGGCGGCCCGGTGGGCGACTGGCGCCTGGACGAGCGCTTCCACTTCGGCGGGTACGCCCGCACCACACCCGCACTCGAGGACTTCGCGCGGGACTTCGAGGAGCGGCACGGCCTGCCGGTCGAGCGCCTCTATGTCGCCAAGTCGCTGTACGGACTCGTCGCCCTCGCCGAGGAGGGCGCCTTCCCGCGCGGGACACGGCTCGCGGCGGTCGTGACGGGCGCGCCGTTCACGTCCTGACCGGCCCGCCCGCCCCACGCTCCGGACCGGGCGGAAGGCCTCAACCCGCCTCCCGGTAGGCGGCGGCCTCCTCCAGGTCCAGCCTGCGCAGCAGCGTCCGCAGCATCTCGTCGTCGATGTGGCGGCCGTCGCGCAACCGCACGAAGACCTCCCGCTCGGCGCTGATCACCTCGCGGGACAGCCGGCGGTAGGTGTCGTCGACGGTCTCTCCGGTGACCGGGTTGACCTGGCCGAGGCGTTCCCAGACGGCGTTGCGGCGGCGTTCGAGGACGGTGCGCAGGCGGTCGGCGAGGGGCGGGGGCAGGGCGTTGCGTTCGTCGGACAGCAGTTCCTCCAGCCGCTGCTCGGCGACCCGGGAGGCCTGGGCCTGCGCGTTGGCCTCGGCGAGGGTCGCGGCCTGCGGATCGGGGGCGGGGAACTTCAGCAGGCGGATCAGCGGGGGCAGGGTCAGCCCCTGCACGACCAGGGTGCCGATGACCGTGGTGAAGGTCAGGAAGAGGATCAGGTTGCGGTGCGGGAAGGGCGCCTCGCCGTGGTCCACGGTGACGGGGATGGAGAAGGCGATGGCCAGCGAGACCACGCCGCGCATGCCGGCCCAGCCGATGACGATCGGCCCCCGCCAGGTCGGGTTCTCCTCGCGCGCGCGGACGCGGGCCGACAGCAGCCGGGGCAGGAAGGTCGCCGGGTACACCCACAGGAAGCGGACCGCGACGACCACGAGGAAGAGGGCGAGCGCGTACAGGACGGCGTCCAGACCCTCGTAGTCGCCGAGCCCCCTGAGGACGATCTGGAGCTGCAGGCCGATGAGTGCGAAGACCGCCGACTCCAGCACGAAGGCGACCATCTTCCACACCGCCTCCTCCTGGAGCCGGGTGGCGAAGTCGACCTCCCACGCGCGGTGGCCGAGGTAGAGGGCGACGACGACGACGGCGATGACGCCGGAGGCGTGGAACTGCTCGGCGGCCGCGTACGCGACGAACGGGATGAGCAGGGAGAGGGTGTTCTGGAGGAGCGGTTCCTTCAGGTGGGTGCGCAGCCAGTGCAGCGGGGCCATCAGGATCAGGCCGACGGCGGTGCCGCCGACCGCCGCGACCAGGAACTCCTCGATGCCGCCGGCCCAGGACGCGCCCTCGCCGACGACGACCGCGAGGGCCACTTTGTAGGCGGTGATCGCGGTCGCGTCGTTCAGCAGGGACTCGCCCTGGAGGATCGTGGTCACCTTCGACGGCAGGCCCACCCTGCGCGCCACCGCCGTCGCCGCGACCGCGTCCGGCGGTGCCACCACCGCGCCCAGCACCAGCGCCGCGGTCAGCGGCAGTCCGGGGACCATCAGATGGGCGGCCCAGCCGACGGCGAGCGTCGCGAAGAGGACGTACCCGACCGACAGCAGGGCCACGGGCCGCAACTGGGCACGGAGGTCGAGGTAGGAGCTGTCGGTGGCGGAGGTGTACAGCAGCGGGGGCAGCAGGAGCGGCAGCACGATGTCGGGGTCGAGGGTGTAGTCCGGCACCCCTGGGACGTACGACACGGCCAGGCCGACGGCGACGAGCAGCAGCGGCGCCGGCACCGGGGTGCGCCGGGCCGCCGCGGCGACCGCCGCGCTGCCCGCCACCAGCAACAGCAGTGGCATCACGTCCATGTCCCGCCCACCCTCGTTTTTCCGCGCGGTCGTCCGTACGACCGTCGTAATCTGGCAATCATGAAACAGTGCACGCACGCCGAAGCGCTGCCGCACCCCGGACCCGTCCCGCTCGGCGAGACGTGTCCTGAGTGCCTGCGGGACGGCACCGACCCGGTGCAACTACGGCTCTGCATGACGTGCGGCCACGTGGGCTGCTGCGACTCCTCGCCGGGTCGGCACGCCACAGAACACCACAAGGACTCGGGTCATCCGATCATGCGGACCTTCGAACCCGGTGAGGACTGGCGCTGGTGCTTCGTCGACCACGTCCTCGTCTGAGCCGTGCCGGGGACGGTCCGCCCGTCCACCGGGTACGGTTCGGGCATCTGACGCCTGGGTACGTCAACCCGGCGCGCCCTCTTCCCTTTTGGGCCGGCAGACCCCTAGACACGGAGCGTATTCACAGCTTTACTGTGAGTGACGACGGGGGGTCGGGGTCCCGGGGACAGGACGGACGAGGGCGCGGTAGCGTCACCGCTGCACCACCCACGCGTTATCCCGGGGGGCGACCCTCGGCCCCCGGAAAGCTTGTACCACCTTGGAGGTGAGGGTGTCCCAGATCGCAGGCGAGCCCGCGACCCAGGACTTCGTGGAAGTCCGGCTGCCGGCTGCGGGTGCCTACCTGTCGGTGCTGCGGACGGCCACGGCCGGCCTCGCGGCCCGTTTGGACTTCACCCTGGACGAGATCGAGGACCTGCGCATCGCGGTGGACGAGGCCTGCGCGATCCTGCTCCAGCAGGCCGTGCCCGGTTCGGTGCTCAGTTGCGTCTTCCGCCTGATCGACGACTCGCTGGAGGTCACCGTCTCGGCGCCGACCACCGACGGGCACGCCCCCGCGCGCGACACGTTCGCGTGGACCGTGCTGTCCGCCCTCGCGGGCAAGGTCTCCTCTGCCGTGGACGAGGACAGAACCGTTTCGATCAGCCTCTACAAACAGCGCGGCGCGGGACCCGGGCCGGCGTGACGAACGGGGACGGGCCGGTGCGGGACGAAGAGCGCAGCACATGGGAGCTGCCGGCCGAGAGCGCCGGGACGGCGGTCTCGGCGGGCGGTTCCCGACGCATGGCGGACGGCATCGACGGCATTCCCGAGCAGGCCCGGCCGCATCCGGAGGACGACCCGGCCTCCGCGGGAACCGGCTTCCCGGAAAGTGCCGAGCAGGAACCGTCTCGGGAGAGACGGATCGGGGGCACCCCAGGCCGGGCCGAGGAAGAGGCTCGACAGAGGGCGACGGGCGGGACGATGAGCGAGCACGAGCGAGACCACGAACACGGCGGCGTGCCGGGCACGCGGCACGAGCCTCAGCAGCCCGCGCCGCACCGGCTCGCGCCCCAGCAGCCGGTGCCCCAGGCACGCGAGCCCCAGGACCGCAGCGGGGCACGCGCGAAGTTCGTCGAGCTGCGCGGGCTGAAGGAGGGCAGCCCGGAGTACGCGGAGCTGCGCAACCAGCTGGTCCGCATGCACCTGCCGCTCGTCGAGCACCTCGCGCGCCGCTTCCGCAACCGCGGGGAGCCGCTGGACGACCTCACCCAGGTCGCCACCATCGGCCTGATCAAGTCGGTCGACCGCTTCGACCCGGACCGCGGCGTGGAGTTCTCGACGTACGCGACACCGACGGTCGTCGGTGAGATCAAGCGGCACTTCCGTGACAAGGGCTGGGCGGTGCGGGTGCCGCGCCGGCTCCAGGAGCTTCGGCTGTCGCTGACGACGGCCACGGCCGAGCTGTCCCAGCTGCACGGCCGCTCGCCGACCGTGCACGAGCTGGCCGAGAGGCTGGCGATCTCGGAGGAGGAGGTCCTGGAGGGCCTGGAGTCGGCCAACGCCTACTCCACCCTGTCGCTCGACGTCCCCGACACCGACGACGAGTCCCCGGCGGTCGCCGACACCCTCGGCGCCGAGGACGAGGCGCTGGAGGGCGTCGAGTACCGCGAGTCGCTCAAGCCGCTCCTGGAGGATCTGCCGCCGCGCGAGAAGCGGATCCTGCTGCTGCGTTTCTTCGGCAACATGACGCAGTCGCAGATCGCGCAGGAGGTCGGCATCTCCCAGATGCACGTCTCCCGCCTGCTGGCGCGCACGCTGGCCCAGCTGCGGGAGAAACTGCTCGTCGAGGAGTGACCCTGCCGCGGCGGGATCCGGTGGCAGCCGCTACTTCTTCTCTCCGCCGCCGGCGTCGCCGGGCCCCCGGATGCCGAGGGCCCGGGTCGTCTCGCCGTTGACGATCAGGACCAGCGCGGCGACTGCGGCGGCGGCCAGCGCGATGCCCGCCGGGATCGCCATGCTGTCGGCCTGGAGCAGGTTGTAGGCGACGGGCAGCGCCATGATCTGGGTGATGACGGCCGGCCCGCGGCTCCAGCTCCGGCAGCCCAGCAGCCCACGTGCGGCGAGCAGGGGCAGCAGGGCGAGGACCACCAGCGTCACCCCGCCGGTGACGGCCTGCTGCCGGTCGTCGGGGTCGCCGGTGAGGCCGAGGACGAGGATCCAGAGCCCGCCGACGACCAGCGCCAGCCCTTCCAGGGCGACGAGCGCGGCGGCGTACGTCAGACGGCGCGGGCGGGGGCCCGCGGGTTCCGCACCTTCCGCGTTCCCGGCGTTCTCCGTGGTCTTCGGGGTCTTCGGGGTGGCGGGGTTCTGCTCGCTGCTCACCCCAGAAGGGTAGCCGCCGCTCCCCGGCCCGTCCCTGTGCCCCTCCGGCCCCGCACATCCCGTCGTGTCACGGCTCACGCCATGGGTGCGGGCCGATCCCCGTTCGGCCTTGTGCCTCGGTACCACCCAGTAGGTACGCTGCCCTCCATGCGTGCACTTCTCGTGGTCAATCCGGCGGCAACCACTACCAGTGCACGGACGCGTGACGTCCTCATCCACGCGCTCGCCAGCGAGATGAAGCTGGAGGCGGTCACCACCGAGTACCGCGGGCACGCGCGGGACCTGGGGCGGCAGGCCGCGCAGAGCGACGACATAGACATGGTCGTCGCCCTCGGCGGCGACGGCACCATCAACGAGGTGGTCAACGGACTGCTGCACGCCGGCCCCGACCCCGAGAACCTGCCCGGCATAGCCGTGGTCCCCGGCGGCTCCACCAATGTCTTCGCCCGCGCCCTCGGCCTGCCCAACGATCCGGTCGAGGCGACCGGCGCCCTGCTGGACGCCCTGCGCGAGGGCAGGGAGCGCACGGTCGGACTGGGGCTCACCTCCGGTACGCCGGGCACGGAGGACGAGGCGGTGCCGGCGCGCTGGTTCACCTTCAACGCCGGTCTCGGTTTCGACGCCGGGGTCGTCGGCCGGGTCGAACAGCAGCGTGAGCGCGGCCGGAGATCCACCCACGCGCTCTACGTCCGCCAGGCCGTGCGCCAGCTCCTCGGTGAGCCGCAGCGCCGGCACGGTTCGATCACGCTGGAGCGGCCGGGCGCGGACCCGGTGACCGATTTGGTGCTGTCCATCGTGTGCAACACGGCTCCGTGGACCTATCTGGGCAATCGTCCGGTGTACGCCTCACCTAAGGCCTCGTTCGATACCGGGCTCGACGTACTCGGTCTCAGCCGTCTGTCGACGGCTTCGGTTGTCCGGTATGGGACCCAGTTGCTCACTTCGTCCCCCGAGCGGGGACCCCATGGCAAGCATGCCGTGTCCTTGCACGATCTGGACCAGTTCACCTTGCATTCGAAGGTCCCGCTCCCCCTTCAGATGGACGGTGACCACCTGGGGCTGCGTACCAGCGTGACGTTCACAGGCGTACGCCGTGCACTGCGTGTGATTGTGTGAGCAGAAAGGGCTGAAGTCCTTTCACTCGAACGTTTAGACCAGGGTCCACCCCATGGAAGTACGGCTGTGACCTAGTCGACACCGAGGAATCAAAAAAAACTTTCCGGAAGGGGTTGTATCCGCCGCTGAGGTTTGCGAGTCTCTACGTGGCGATCGGGACGGCCCGCAGGACCGGCCTCCACTGATCACCGGAACCCCTCTTCAATCCACAGGACCGCGCCAGGGAACCTGGCTGATGGCCCTTCACTTGTTGAGGGATTCGTGAAAGCGTTCACATTCACAAGCAACGTGCATGTAATACCAAGGAGAGGTAGCAGCCATGGACTGGCGTCACAACGCCGTTTGCCGCGAGGAAGACCCCGAGCTCTTCTTCCCCATCGGCAACACCGGTCCTGCGCTGCTGCAGATCGAGGAAGCCAAGGCCGTCTGCCGTCGCTGCCCCGTTATGGATCAGTGTCTGCAGTGGGCGCTCGAGTCCGGCCAGGACTCCGGCGTCTGGGGTGGCCTCAGCGAGGACGAGCGCCGCGCGATGAAGCGCCGCGCCGCCCGCAACCGGGCCCGTCAGGCCTCCGCCTGACGACACCCGCCCCGCAAGCCTGAGCTTGGCGGCGCGTACGGCGTGTACGCATCTCCCGCCCCCGAGCCGCAGCGCGCAGTACCCCCGATGCGCAGCACCCGCTGGCAACGAGCATTCGAGCCCCGGACCCCCGAACGGTCCGGGGCTTCTTGCTGCGCCCGTCCGGGAGTCACTTCTGCGCCCGCACCGGAATGTCCAGGATCACCTGTGTACCGCGCTCCGGCGCCGGAACCATGTCGAAGGATCCCCCCAACTCCCCCTCCACCAGCGTCCGTACGATCTGGAGGCCGAGGTTGCCCGAGGTGTGCGGGTCGAATTCTTCGGGCAGGCCGACGCCGTCGTCCTGGACCGTGACCAGCAGGCGGCCCTCCTTCGTGGTGCCGCCGCGGACCGCCGAGACCTCGACCGTGCCGGTGTCGCCCTCGCGGAAGCCGTGTTCCAGCGCGTTCTGCAGGATCTCGGTGAGCACCATGGACAGCGGGGTGGCGACCTCCGCGTCGAGGATGCCGAAGCGTCCGGTGCGCCGGCCGGCCACCTTGCCCGGCGAGATCTCCGCGACCATCGCCAGGACGCGGTCGGCGATCTCGTCGAACTCCACGCGCTCGTCCAGGTTCTGGGACAGCGTCTCATGGACGATGGCGATCGATCCGACGCGCCGGACCGCCTCCTCCAGCGCCTCCCTGCCCCGCTCGGACTCGATCCGGCGGGCCTGGAGTCGGAGCAGGGCGGCCACGGTCTGGAGGTTGTTCTTCACCCGGTGGTGGATCTCCCGGATGGTCGCGTCCTTGGTGATCAACTCGCGCTCGCGGCGACGCAGTTCGGTGACGTCCCGGCACAGGACGAGCGAACCGATGCGGGTGCCCTTGGGCTTGAGCGGGATGGCCCGGAACTGGATGACGCCGTCGTGCGCCTCGACCTCGAACTCGCGCGGCGCCCAGCCGCTGGCGACCTTGGCGAGCGCCTCGTCCACCGGGCCCCGGGTGGGGGCGAGTTCGGCGGTGGTCAGGCCGAGGTTGTGGCCGACCAGGTCGGAGGCGAGGCCCATCCGGTGATAGGCGGAGAGCGCGTTCGGGGAGGCGTACTGGACGACCCCGTCGGCGTCGAGGCGGATCAGGCCGTCGCCGACGCGCGGGGCCGCGTCCATGTCCATCTGCTGGTCGGGGAAGGGGAAGGAGCCGGCCGCGATCATCTGCGCCAGGTCGGAGGCGCTCTGGAGGTAGGTCAGCTCCAGGCGGCTCGGGGTGCGCACGGTGAGCAGGTTGGTGTTGCGGGCGATCACGCCGAGCACCCGGCCCTCGCGCCGCACGGGGATGGACTCGACCCGGACGGGGACCTCCTCGCGCCACTCCGGGTCGCCCTCGCGCACGATCCGGCCCTCGTCGAGGGCGGCGTCCAGCAGGGGGCGGCGGCCGCGCGGGACGAGGTGGCCGACCATGTCGTCCTGGTAGGAGGTGGGTCCGGTGTTGGGGCGCATCTGGGCGACGGAGACGTAGCGGGTGCCGTCGCGCGTGGGGACCCACAGGACCAGGTCGGCGAAGGAGAGGTCGGAGAGCAGCTGCCACTCCGAGACCAGCAGGTGCAGCCACTCGAGGTCGGAGTCGCCGAGTGCGGTGTGCTGGCGTACGAGTTCGTTCATGGAGGGCACGTCTGCGAGCGTACCTGGGGGTATGTGCGGGGCCTAAAAACGCCTGCGGCACGCGCCCGGAGACACCCGCGGGCCGCGGCGCCTGAGAGGGACCCTCAGCCCTCCCGGCACCGCAGCCCGGAGCAATACCGGCCGCGGGGTGTGCGGTCCCGTCGGCCGAGGGTGAGGATCCGGGGCAGTCAGGGCAGAGAGCTCCGGGTCCTCGGTCCGCCTTCCTGTGCGGGGAAGGCGGAAGTCTGCTGTGCTACTCCACCATTGTGGACTAGACCACTTCGGCTGTCCATGTGCGGGAGCCTGTGCGTTCGTCGGCCAGGGCAGATGTTCGGACGCCCTAGCATCCATGACGCAGCCTAGCCTGTGCGGGCCCCTCTGCGGAGCCGGATGACAGGGCGGTTTCCGGACCACCCGGGACACGGCCGCCCCCCACCACCCTCCCGGTCGCCTCCACCACCCCTCCCCCGCCGTCCCCACTCCCTCCCGGCCCCCTCTCCCACCACCCGGAACTCCGCCGCCACCTGGGCGGAGATACCCGGTTCTGTTAGATTGGTCTAAACCACATAGGCCCTTCCGGGCCCCGTCGAGCCCCTCTCCAGAACGGCAGGCCAGCGTGGAAGTTGTCATCGTTGCGGACGCCAGGTCGGGCGGCGAACTCGTCGCCGAGGCCATCGCACAGCTGCTGCGGCGCAAGCCCGACGCCCTGCTCGGAGTGGCCACCGGTTCCACCCCGCTGCCCGTCTACCAGGCGTTGACGGCCCGGGCGCGGTCCGGCGCCGTCGACACCTCGCGCGCGCGCATCGCCCAGCTCGACGAATACGTCGGCCTGCCCGCCGAGCACCCCGAGTCCTACCGCTCGGTGCTGCGCCGGGAGGTGCTGGAGCCGCTCGGCATCGGCATGGACGCCTTCCTGGGGCCGGACGGCACCGCCGGGGACGTACAGGCCGCGTGCGAGGCCTACGACCGGGCGCTGGCCGCGGCCGGCGGGGTCGACCTCCAGCTGCTCGGGATCGGGACGGACGGGCACATCGGGTTCAACGAGCCCTGTTCCTCGCTGGCCTCCCGGACGCGGATCAAGACGCTCACCCAGCAGACCCGGATCGACAACGCGCGGTTCTTCGACGGGGACGTCGAACAGGTCCCGCACCACGTCATCACGCAGGGCATCGGGACCATCCTGGAGGCACGGCACCTGGTGCTGCTCGCCACGGGTGAGGGCAAGGCGGACGCCGTCGCCGCGACCGTCGAGGGGCCGGTGGCGGCCGTCTGCCCCGCCTCGGCGCTCCAACTGCACCCGCACGCGACCGTCGTCGTCGACGAGGGCGCCGCGTCCAAGCTGAAGCTCGCGGACTACTTCCGCCACACCTACGCCGACAAGCCGCGGTGGCAGGGCATCTGAGGGGCGTGCCCCGCACCGCCCGGCAGTACGGCACGGGCGCCGGATCCCTTCGAGGGGATCCGGCGCCCGTGCTGTCGCAGGAGGCGTCACCTGCCCGCGATGACCTCCGCCGCCGCCCGCCCGCAGACCCGGGCCGCGCCGTGGGTGGCGAGGTGGAGGGCGCCGCGGGCCGGGGACCGGGGGACGCCCATCTCGACGACGATCGTGTCGGGGCGGGCGCCGAGGATGGTGTCCAGGGCCGCCGTCATCCAGGGGTGACGGTGCTCGTCGCGGACCACGGCCACGATCCGCCGCTCTCCTGCCGCGATCAGTGCCGCGTGTCCCGCGTCCTCGCCGGCGAAGCCGCCCGTCTCGGTGCCGGGCAGGAGCCGGTCGAGCTCCGCGGCCACGCCCCAGGGCGTCTCGTCGCCGACGGCGATGTTGGCGACCGGGGTGAGGGCGGCCACGTACGGGGCGTCGGTGAGCGGGGTGTAGGGGCCGGCCGCGGTGCGGCGCAGGGCGCGGCGGGCGGCGACGAGGCCGATGTCGGTGTGCGCGCCGGTCCGGCCGGCGGACGGGGCGGCCGCGGCGGAGGCCGTCCAGCGGGCCAGGGCACGGACGCGCTGGGCCGCTTCGGCGAGGCGTTCCTCCGGGAGGTCGCCCGTGCGGACCGCGGCGACGAGGGCGTCGCGCAGGCGTCGTACCGTCTCGTCGTCGGCGAGGCCGCCGCCCACGCAGATGGCGTCGGCGCCGGCCGCGACGGCCAGGACGCTGCCGCGCTCGATGCCGTAGGTGCCGGCGATCGCCCGCATCTCCATGCCGTCGGTGACGATCAGGCCGTCGTAGCCGAGTTCGCCGCGCAGCAGGTCCGTCAGGATGCGGCGGGACAGGGTCGCCGGGTGGTCCGGGTCCAGGGCCGGGACCAGGATGTGCGCGCTCATCACGGCCCGGCTGCCGGCCGCGATGGCCGCGCGGAACGGGGCCAGTTCGCGCTCGGCCAGCACGGCCGGGTCCACGTCGATGCGGGGCAGGGCGAGGTGGGAGTCGACGGCCGTGTCCCCGTGGCCGGGGAAGTGCTTGGTGCAGGCGGCGACGCCGGCCGCCTGCAGGCCGGTGACGTAGGCCGCGGTGTGCCGGGCGACCAGGCCGGGGTCGGCACCGAAGGACCGCACGCCGATCACCGGGTTGTCCGGGTTGGAGTTCACGTCGGCCGAGGGGGCCCAGTTGAGGTCGACCCCGCAGGCCGCGAGGCGGCGGCCCAGCTCGAAGGCGACCTGCCTGGTCAGGTCCACGTCGTCCACCGCGCCCAGGGCGTGGTTGCCGGGGAAGCTGGAGCCGGTCCGTACCTCGAGACGGGTGACGTCGCCGCCCTCCTCGTCGATCGCGACGAGCACGTCGTCGCGTTCGGCGCGCAGCTGTGAGGTCAGCGCGGCGAGTTGTTCGGGAGAGGCGATGTTGCGGCCGAACAGGCCGACCGCGGCCAGGCCCTCGCCGAGCCGGCGCAGCAGCCAGTCGGGGGCACTGGTGCCGGCGAAGCCGGGCTGGAGGACTGTCAGGGCGTCGCGCGTCAGGGTGTCGGTGCCTCTGGCGAATGTCGTCATCGGGGGCGTCATCCCTTCACGGCGCCCGCGGTGAGACCCGCGGCCATCTTGCGCTGGACGAGGAGGAACAGCACGACGATCGGCACGGCCATCATGGTGGCGCCGGCCATCATCGGGGCGTACTCGGTGCCGTGCTTGGTGGAGAAGTTGCTCAGCCAGACGGTGGCGGTCTGGTTCTTCTGGCTGAGCAGCATCAGGGCGTAGAGGTACTCGTTCCACGCCTGGATGAAGCCGTAGACCGAGGTGGCGACCATGCCGGGGGCGAGCAGCGGGAAGACGACGCGGACGAAGGCGCCGGTGCGGGAGCAGCCGTCGACCATCGCGGCCTCCTCCAGCTCCTTCGGGATGTTGACGATGAAGCCGCGCAGGGTCCACACGGTGAAGGGCAGGACGAAGGTCAGGTAGGTGATGACCAGGCCGGTCAGCCGGTCGTACTGGCCCAGGTCGTTCAGGAGCAGGAAGACCGGGATGATCATGGCGACCAGCGGGACCATCTGGACCGCGAGGATGCCGACGATCACGATCTTGCGGCCGCGGAAGGCGAACCGGGAGATGGCGAGGGCGGCCAGCATGCCGACGACGACGCCGATCGCGACGACAGCGAGCGAGACGAGGAGGCTGCGGGCGACCGGACCCCAGAAGTCGGCGATGTCCATCGCCCGGCCGAAGTTGGAGAGGGTCAGCGAGGTGGGCAGCAGGCTCGGGTCCGGGTCGATGGCGTCCTTCGCCGGCTTGAACGCGGTGTTGAGCATCCAGTAGACGGGGAAGCCGGCGACGGCGAAGACCAGGAGGCCGACGAGGTTCCAGCCGAGCTTGGACCTGCGGCGGCCCGGGCCGCCGGAGCCTTCGGCGGAGCCGCTCCTCGCCGTGGCGATGGCGCTCATTCGACCTCTCCGATCTTCAGCATCTGGCGCATGTACACGGCGACCACACCGAGCAGCAGGAGCACGGTGATCAGGGCGATCGCCGAGCCCTGGCCGTAGTCGTTGACGACGAAGGCGCGGTCGTAGGAGTACGTCGTCAGCAGCTGGAACTCGGCCTCGGGATGGCCGTTGCGCATCACGAAGACCTGCGGGAAGACGCCCATGTCCCAGATGACCGACAGCGTCGTGAGCATCACGATGATCGGCTTGAGGATGGGCAGGGTGACGTACCGGAAGACGCCCCAGGCGCCGGCGCCGTCGAGGCGGGCGGCCTCCTCCAGTTCCTTGGGGACCTGGGTGAGACCGGCGCTGAGGGTGATCACGACGAACGGGACGGCTCCCCAGATCACCAGCAGCATGATCACGGCCAGGCCCTGCGGCCCGCTCGCGAACCAGTTGTGGCCGATCAGGTCGACGCCGGGCAGCCTGCTCAGGACCGCGTTGAGGATGCCGTAGTCAGCGTCGAACAGCCACTTGAAGACCGTGGTGGCGACGATGATCGGCATGCCCCAGCTGGCCACCAGCGCGATGTTGACGAGCGTCTTCACCCAGCCGGACACCCGCTGGAGCAACAGCGCGATCAGCATGCCGACGACCATCGTGAAGACGACGCAGCCGGCCGCGAAGACGATCGTGCGCACGACGACCGCCCAGAACTCGCCGTCGCCCAGCACCTCGGTGAAGTTGTCGAACCCGACCGACTCGGCCGGCTGGAAGCCCCACAGCTGTGACTGCCCGAACTTCTGGAAGGAGAGGGTGACCAGGCGGACCAGCGGATAGCCCATCACCAGCAGGAGGACCAGCAGGCAGGGGGCGAGCAGCAGCCAGGGGGTGCCGGCACCGGAGGAGGCCCCCTTGGCGCGGGGCCGCCGTGGCGCGGGCGGCGGCGGTGCGGGCCGCGGTGGCGGCAGCTTGGCGGGGGTGGTCGTGTCTGCGGCACTCATCGCGCGCTCCTCAGCGGTCCCTCAGGTCGTACGGAGGCCTGGCTCCGTGGGTGTACGGCGGCGCACCCCCGCAGGTGTACGGCGGCCGGGGCTCCGCGGATCGGACGGCGGCGGAACCCCCGCGGATCGGACGGCGGGGCGGGTCCCGCGGATCGGACGGCGGGGCGGGTCCCGCGGGCCGGACGGCGGGGCGGGTCCCGCGGGCCGGACGGCGGCAAAGCCCTCGGGGGCCACGGCGGCCGGGCCCCGTAAGGCGTACCACGGGGTGGACGCCCCGCGGGCCGTACGGACGGCGGGGCTCCGCCGCGGCGGAGCCCCGTCCGCCGTCACTTGGTGTTGATGACCTTGTCGATCGCGGCGTCCGCCTCCTTGGCGGCTTCCTCGACCGTCTTCTTGCCGGTGCCGATGCCCTGCAGCATGGTCTGCAGGACCTGGGCCTTCTCGACCTGGCCCCAGCCGGGCGCCATCGGGACGAACCAGTTGGACTCGGCCGCGGTGGCCGGCACGACCGTCTTGGGGTCGTTCTTCAGGGTCGCGAGGTCGGTCTTGTTGTTGGGCAGGTTCCCCTTGGCCATCAGACCCTTCTGGCCGGCGGGACCGGTGAACGCGTTGATCCATTCGGCGGCGAGTTCCTGCGCGTCCGACTTGACCGGGACGGCGAGGTCGGAACCGCCGAGGAAGACGGGGAGGTTCTTGCCGGACGGGCCGGGCATGACGAAGTTCTCGAGGTTGCCCTTGAGCTTGCCGCTCTTGTCGTTCTCGGGGGCCTCGGCGCTCCCGCCCTCCCAGGCGGCACCGAAGATCATGCCGGACTTGCCCTGGCCGTAGACGATGTGACGGTCGGACTCGTCCTTGGTCTTGTCGCCGTGCATGTACGCGTCGACGACGTTCTTGAACTCGGTGAGGCCCTTGACGGACTCGGGCGAGGAGAGGTTGCCCTTCCACCGGCCGCCCTCCTCCTTCGCGATGGAGCCGCCGGCGTCGTAGACGAAGGACATGGCCGCGTACCAGTCGCGGGTGGGCTGGTACCAGGCGCTGAACTTGTCGCCCTCCTTCTTCTGGACCTTGTCCAGGGCGGCGGTCAGCTCCGCGTAGGTCTTCGGGGCCGCCTTGACGCCGGCGGCGGCGAAGAGGTCCTTGCGCCAGTTGCCGACGCGGCCGCCCGCGTAGTAAGGCACGCCGTAGGTCTTGCCCTCGTACGTCACCGAGGCCTTGAGGCCGTCCAGCCAGGCGGAGGAGTTGTCGAACGCGGCGGCGTCCAGGGGGGCGAAGGCGCCCTTGACCATGTAGCCGAGCATCTCGGTGTTGCCCATCTCGACCACGTCGGGGACCTTGTCGGTGGCGAGCACCGCGTCGAGCTTGGCGTTCTTGTCGGGCCAGCCGTAGTACTCGTGGGTGATCTTGACGCCGGGGTGCTTCTTCTGCACCGCCGCGTCCGCGGCCTTCACCAGGTCGGGCCAGTTGTTCTGCGCGTCGACGGTCAGCCAGACCGTCAGCTCCTTGGCGTCGGCGCCCTTGTCCGAGCCCCCGCTGTCCTTGTCGTCCCCGCACGCCGCGATGGAGACCATCATGCCCGCGATACCGATCGCGGCTATCAGCTTGCGCTTCACGCCAACCCTCCTCAGGGATGCCACAAACCCCCCTGCCTCCCCGCCGCGGTCGAGCGTCAACGCGTACCGTCCGTGGGGCCAGGACCTGGACCAATGGTGTAGACCAGTACCGGGAGCTTGGCTCAGACCAATAGGGCTGTCAAGGGTGTTCGACCGGGGTCGAGTCGTCCGTTACGGGACCGCGATATGCAGGGACTTTTCAATTCGGGGGCACCCGATCGGCCCTCTCCGACGGAACGAACCACCTCCACGCGAAGGCGTGCTGGACTAGACCAACGAAGGTCCCGGAGGTATACAGAGGGGATCACGGAGCGCGCGAGGTCACCGCACCGGACACCCCGCCCACGAACCCGTGCCACGATGTGAGCCGCGGCCGACGTCAGCGTCGGCCGGTTCGGCACCCGGAGCCGGGAAGGCAGGCCATGAGCACCGACGTCAGCAGTGCGGAGAACGAGGGTGGGGCGACCGTCCGTACCGCGCGCGTGCCCAAGTACTACCGCCTGAAGAAGCACCTCCTCGACATGACCGAGACGCAGTCGCCCGGCACCCCGGTGCCGCCCGAGCGCACGCTGGCGGCCGAGTTCGACACCTCGCGCACCACCGTGCGCCAGGCGCTGCAGGAACTGGTCGTCGAGGGCCGGCTGGAGCGCATCCAGGGCAAGGGCACCTTCGTCGCCAAGCCGAAGGTCTCCCAGGCGCTCCAACTCACCTCGTACACCGAGGACATGCGCGCCCAGGGCCTCGAACCCACCTCGCAGCTGCTGGAGATCGGCTACGTCACGGCCGACGACCGCCTCGCCGGACTGCTCGACATCACCGCGGGCGGCCGCGTGCTGCGCATCGAACGGCTGCGCATGGCCAACGGCGAGCCGATGGCCATCGAGACCACCCACCTGTCGGCCAAGCGCTTCCCGGCCCTGCGCAGGTCGCTGGTGAAGTACACGTCCCTCTACACCGCGCTCGCCGAGGTCTACGACGTCCACCTGGCCGAGGCCGAGGAGACCATCGAGACCTCCCTGGCCACCCCGCGCGAGGCGGGCCTGCTCGGCACGGACGTCGGCCTGCCGATGCTGATGCTGTCCCGCCACTCCGTGGACAAGGAGGGCCGGCCGGTGGAGTGGGTGCGGTCGGTGTACCGGGGGGACCGGTACAAGTTCGTCGCACGGCTCAAGCGGCCTGTGGAATAGCGCTGTCGAGTCATCCGGCGGAGCGACGGGACCGATATCCGGACGAGGTCTTCCGCTTCCCTTTATCCGTCCCCTACATTTCGTGCGCGTTGCACGTGATCTGCTAGGGGACGGAGCCGCCCGATGTCAGAAGCCCCAGAAGTGACCGCAGGGCCGGTGGTGACGCCGTTGCGCGTCGTCATCGGCCTGTGCCTGTTCGCGCCCTTCGTGGCGATGCTGTGGGTCGGTTCGTACGCGAAGACCGACCCCGCGTTCATCGGCATCCCCTTCTTCTACTGGTACCAGATGCTGTGGGTGCTGCTCTCCACCGCGCTCACGGTGATCGCCTACAAGCTGTGGCAGCTCGACCAGCGCGGCCGCGGCAACCGGGGCGGGGGTGCGGCGAAGTGAAGGACGGCGTGAACGGCGTCGCACTCGCCGTCTTCATCTTCTTCTTCCTGGCCGTCACGGTCATGGGCTTCCTGGCCGCGCGCTGGCGCAGGGCCGCCGACGAGCACAGCCTCGACGAATGGGGCCTGGGCGGAAGGTCGTTCGGCACCTGGGTCACCTGGTTCCTGCTCGGCGGCGACCTGTACACGGCCTACACGTTCGTGGCGGTGCCGGCGGCGATCTACGCGGCCGGCGCGGCGGGCTTCTTCGCGGTGCCGTACACGATCCTCGTCTACCCGCTGATCTTCACGTTCCTGCCGCGTCTGTGGTCGGTGTCGCACCGGCACGGGTACGTGACGACCTCGGACTTCGTGCGCGGCCGGTTCGGCTCCAAGGGGCTGTCCCTGGCCGTGGCCGTCACCGGCATCCTGGCCACCATGCCGTACATCGCGCTCCAGCTCGTCGGCATCCAGGCCGTGCTGGACGTGATGGGCGTCGGCGGCGGCGAGAACACCCACTGGTTCGTCAAGGACCTGCCGCTGCTGATCGCCTTCGGCGTGCTCGCGGCGTACACCTACTCGTCGGGACTGCGGGCGCCCGCGCTGATCGCGTTCGTGAAGGACACGCTGATCTACATCGTCATCGCGGTGGCGATCATCTACATCCCCATCAAGCTCGGCGGGTTCGACGACATCTTCGCCAAGGCGGGCGACGCCTTCGCGCAGACCAACCCGGCGACCGGCAAGCCGCGCGGTGCGCTCGCCCCGGCCGAGGCGGGCCAGTGGACGTACGCCACGCTGGCGTTGGGCTCCGCGCTGGCGCTGTTCATGTACCCGCACTCGATCACCGCGACGCTGTCCTCACGCAGCCGTGAGGTGATCCGCCGCAACACCACGATCCTGCCGCTGTACTCCCTCATGCTCGGCCTGCTCGCCCTGTTGGGCTTCATGGCGATCGCCGCCGGGGTGAAGGTCACCAACGGCCAGCTGGCGATCCCGCAGCTCTTCGAGGACATGTTCCCGGCGTGGTTCGCGGGCGTGGCCTTCGCGGCGATCGGCATCGGCGCGCTGGTGCCGGCCGCCATCATGTCCATCGCGGCCGCGAACCTCTTCACCCGCAACATCTACAAGGACTTCATCAAGCCGGACGCCACGCCCAAGGAGGAGACCCGCGTCTCCAAGCTGGTCTCGCTGCTGGTGAAGGTGGGCGCGCTGGCCTTCGTCCTCACCATGGACAAGACGGTCGCCATCAACTTCCAGCTGCTGGGCGGCATCTGGATCCTGCAGACCTTCCCGGCCCTGGTGGGCGGCCTGTTCACCCGCTGGTTCCACCGCTGGGCCCTGCTGGCCGGCTGGGCCGTCGGCATGGTCTACGGCACGGTCGCGGCGTACGGCGTCGCCTCCCCGACGCAGGCGCACTTCGGCGGCTCGTCGAAGGAGATCCCCGGCATCGGGGAGATCGGTTACATCGGTCTGACGGCGTTCGTGCTGAACGCGGTGGTGACGGTGGTGCTGACCTTCGTCCTGAAGGCGCTCAAGGCCCCGGAGGGCGTCGACGAGACGTCTCCGTCGGACTACACGGCGGACGCCGGCGACCCGGGCGTCCAGGTGGAACTGCCGCCGGCGACGGCGGGGGCGGGAGCGGGAGCGGGGCACTAGGGTCTTTCGTTCGGGTCGGGCCGGATCAGGGAGCGGGGTCCGGTGCCGGGGGCACCTCCCACGCCTTTCGGGCAGGGGGAACCTCGCGAGGCGGAGGAGGGAGTCGGGGCGGGGCCCTGGCGACCGACGACAACGCGGCGGTGGGGGTGCCTCCCGCTCGGGCGGAGCCGGGAGCGGGGGAGCGGTGCCGGACCCCGCGAGCCCGGCCTGATCCAAACGACAGGCCCTGGCGCGGGGCGCCCCGACCACCCCCCGTCCGCATCCCGCAGCGGGCCGCCGAGGGCCAGTCGCCCCGGCGGCCCGCCGTCGTACGCGCCCGTGCCGGGAGGACGGGGCTCTGCCGCCTCGGAGTTGACGCTGCGAAGCCAGCCCGACACAACATCTGGGGGTCACGCGGCAGCCCGGCACAAGATGTATGCTCATGCTCGCTGTCGCCGCAGGGGAATCCGGTGCGAATCCGGAACTGTCCCGCAACGGTGTACTTGCGTGCGCGCACACCCATATGCGCACGCATGGTCAGTCCGAGCACCTGCCGGCAGCGCACCCGGTCCGTCCGGCTCGGGTGCCCTGACGTCCGGGCCTCGCGGAATGGGCCGGTGGACGCGACGCGCCCCGCGCTCGTGTGCTGCCCCCTGCCCTGCGCAAGGCCCCCGCCGAGCGAGGGAGAGCCCCACGTGACCATCGCGCCAGCCGAACCGGCTTCAGCGGCCCCGGAGACCGACGGTCCCGGAGCCGCACTGCTGCGGACCCTGACCGAGCTGACCGCCGACCTCCCCGACACCGACCCCGGCCGGGTCGCCGCCGCCGCCCTGCGGGGCCGGTCCGCGCGGGCGGACGAGGCGGAGCTGCGCGAGCTGGCCACGGAGGCGGCCGCCGGTCTGATCTCCGAGGACCCCGCCTACTCCCGGCTGGCCGCCCGGCTGCTGACGATCGGCATCCGCGCCGAGGCCGCCTCCCAGGGCGTCACCTCCTTCACCGCCTCCGTCGCCGTCGGCCACCGCGAGGGCCTGATCGCCGACCGCACCGCCGCGTTCGTGCGGCTGCACGCCGCCCGGCTCGACGCGCTGGTCGACACGGCCGCCGACGACCGCTTCGGCTACTTCGGCCTGCGCACCCTGCACAGCCGCTACCTGCTGCGCCACCCGCTGACCCGCAAGGTCGTCGAGACGCCCCAGCACTTCCTGCTGCGGGTGGCGAGCGGCCTGGCCGAGGACGACACGGCGAGGAGCGTCGACGAGGTCGCAGCCCTCTACGGGCTGATGAGCCGCCTGGACTACCTCCCCTCCTCCCCCACCCTGTTCAACTCCGGCACCCGGCACCCGCAGATGTCGTCCTGCTACCTCCTCGACTCCCCCCTGGACGAGCTGGACTCGATCTACGACCGCTACCACCAGGTCGCCCGCCTCTCCAAGCACGCCGGCGGCATCGGGCTGTCGTACAGCCGCATCCGCTCGCGCGGGTCGCTCATCCGCGGCACCAACGGGCACTCCAACGGCATCGTGCCGTTCCTGAAGACCCTGGACGCCTCGGTCGCCGCCGTGAACCAGGGCGGCCGGCGCAAGGGCGCGGCCGCGGTCTACCTGGAGACCTGGCACTCCGACATCGAGGAGTTCCTGGAGCTGCGCGACAACACCGGTGAGGACGCGCGCCGTACGCACAACCTCAACCTGGCGCACTGGGTGCCGGACGAGTTCATGCGGCGGGTCGACGCCGACGGGCAGTGGTCGCTGTTCTCCCCGGCCGACGTGCCCGAGCTGGTCGACCTGTGGGGCGACGAGTTCGACGCGGCCTACCGCGCAGCCGAGGCCGCGGGCCTCGCGAGGAAGACCATCGCGGCCCGCGACCTGTACGGCCGCATGATGCGCACCCTCGCGCAGACCGGCAACGGCTGGATGACCTTCAAGGACGCGGCCAACCGCACCGCCAACCAGACCGCCGAACCGGGCCACGTGGTCCACTCCTCGAACCTGTGCACGGAGATCCTGGAGGTCACCGACGACGGCGAGACGGCGGTCTGCAACCTGGGTTCGGTGAACCTGGGCGCGTTCGTCGACACGGCCCCCGGGGCCACCGATGTCATCGACTGGGAGCGGCTGGACGAGACCGTCCGCACCGCCGTCACCTTCCTCGACCGGGTCGTCGACATCAACTTCTACCCCACCGAGCAGGCGGGCCGCTCCAACGCCCGCTGGCGCCCGGTCGGGCTGGGTGCGATGGGCCTCCAGGACGTCTTCTTCAAGCTGCGGCTGCCCTTCGACTCGCCCGAGGCCAGGGCCCTCTCCACCCGGATCGCCGAGCGGATCATGCTCGCCGCGTACGAGGCCTCCGCCGACCTCGCCGAGCGCAACGGCCCGCTGCCCGCCTGGGAGAAGACCCGCACCGCCCGGGGCGTGCTGCACCCGGACCACTACGGTGTCGAGTTCTCCTGGCCGAAGCGCTGGGCGGCGCTGCGCGAGCGCGTCGCGGCGACCGGCATGCGCAACTCGCTGCTCCTGGCCATCGCGCCGACCGCCACCATCGCGTCCATCGCCGGTGTGTACGAGTGCATCGAGCCACAGGTCTCCAACCTGTTCAAGCGCGAGACGCTGTCCGGCGAGTTCCTCCAGGTCAACTCCTACCTGGTGCGGGAACTCAAGGAGCTGGGCGTCTGGGACGCCCGCACCCGCGAGGCCCTGCGCGAGGCGAACGGCTCGGTGCAGTCCTTCACCTGGATCCCCGCGGACGTACGGGCGCTGTACCGCACGGCGTGGGAGATCCCGCAGCGCGGCCTGATCGACATGGCCGCCGCCCGCACCCCGTTCCTGGACCAGGCGCAGTCCCTGAACCTGTTCCTGGAGACGCCGACGATCGGCAAGCTCTCCTCCATGTACGCGTACGCCTGGAAGTCGGGCCTGAAGACGACGTACTACCTGCGCTCCCGCCCGGCGACCCGCATCGCCCGCGCGGCACAGGCGCAGACCCCGATCCCCGTGCAGCAGCCGGCCCCCGAAGAGGCCGTCGCCTGCTCCCTCGAAAACCCCGAGTCCTGCGAGGCCTGCCAGTAATGCCTGAGAACAAGAACCTGCTCGACCCGGGCTTCGAGCTGACCCTGCGTCCGATGCGCTACCCCGACTTCTACGAGCGCTACCGGGACGCCATCAAGAACACCTGGACCGTCGAGGAGGTCGACCTCCACTCGGACGTCACCGACCTGGCGAAGCTGACGCCCGCCGAGCAGCACCTGATCGGGCGGCTGGTCGCGTTCTTCGCGACGGGCGACTCGATCGTGGCGAACAACCTGGTGCTGACGCTGTACAAGCACATCAACTCCCCCGAGGCGCGGCTCTACCTGAGCCGGCAGCTGTTCGAGGAGGCCGTGCACGTCCAGTTCTACCTGACCCTGCTGGACACCTACCTCCCCGACCCGGAGGACCGCGCCGCCGCCTTCGACGCGGTCGAGAACATCCCGTCCATCCGGGAGAAGGCCGAGTTCTGCTTCCGCTGGATGGACTCGGTGGAGAAGCTGGACCGGCTGGAGTCGGCGTCCGACCGCCGCCGTTTCCTGCTCAACCTGATCTGCTTCGCCGCCTGCATCGAGGGCCTGTTCTTCTACGGCGCCTTCGCCTACGTCTACTGGTTCCGCAGCCGGGGTCTGCTGCACGGCCTCGCCACCGGCACCAACTGGGTCTTCCGTGACGAGACCATGCACATGTCCTTCGCGTTCGAGGTCGTCGACACCGTCCGCAAGGAGGAGCCGGAGCTGTTCGACGACCGGCTCCAGGAACAGGTCACCGACATGCTGCGGGAGGCCGTCGAGGCCGAACTGCAGTTCGCCCGCGACCTGTGCGGGGACGGCCTGCCGGGCATGAACACCGACTCGATGCGCCAGTACCTCGAGTGCGTCGCCGACCAGCGGCTCAGCCGCCTCGGCTTCGCCCCGGTGTACGGCTCGGAGAACCCGTTCTCCTTCATGGAGTTGCAGGGCGTTCAGGAGCTGACCAACTTCTTCGAGCGCCGTCCGTCGGCGTACCAGGTCGCGGTGGAGGGCACCGTGGACCTGGACGAGGACTTCTGAGTCCGCGGTCCGCGCAGTCGGCGGTCGATCCGGCGTTCGCGGGCCAGTCCCGCGAGCGCCGGACCCGTGAGGAGGAGGAAGACGGCCAGGACCGTGAGGATGTCGGTGAGTGCGTTCATGAGGTAAGCATCGTGCGAGTGCGACGCTCCTGACAGTGGCAGGACTGCCGTACACCTTTGAATTCCTGCCACCCCGGGTGCACACTGACCGCATGCTGAAGAACGTGGCCGCGGTCCTCCTCGACGGCGTGCACCCCTTCGAACTGGGCGTCGTCTGCGAGGTGTTCGGCATCGACCGCAGCGACGAGGGGCTCCCGGTCTACGACTTCGCCGTCGCCTCGGCCGAGGGGCCCACCCTGTCCACCCACGCGGGGTTCACGGTGAACACGGAGCACGGGCTCGAACGGCTGGAGAGCGCCGACCTGATCGCCCTGCCGGCCGGCGACGCGTACACGGCGCGGGAGTTCCCGCCCGAGCTGCTCGACGCGCTGCGCCGGGCCGTGGACCGCGGGACCCGGGTGCTGAGCGTGTGCTCCGGGGTGTTCGTGCTGGCCGCGGCGGGTCTGCTGGACGGGCGGCGCTGCGCGGTGCACTGGCGGCACGCGGAGCAGCTCGCCCGCGAGTACCCGCGCACGACCGTCGAGCCCGACGTGCTCTACGTGGACGAGGACCCGGTGATCACCTCGGCCGGCACGGCCGCCGGCATCGACGCCTGCCTGCATCTGGTGCGCAAGGAACAGGGGCCCGAGGTCGCCAACGGGATCGCCCGGCGGATGGTCGTACCGCCGCACCGGGACGGCGGGCAGGCCCAGTACGTCCAGCGGCCGCTGCCGCGTTCGTCCTGCGACACCGTGGGCGAGGTGCTCGCGTGGATGGAGCAGCACCTCGACCAGGAGGTCACCGTCGAGCAGCTCGCCGCCCGCGCCCACATGTCGCCGCGCACCTTCGCCCGCCGCTTCCGGCAGGAGACCGGCACCACGCCCTACCGCTGGGTCCTGCGCCAGCGGGTGCTGCTCGCCCAGCATCTGCTGGAGGCGTCCGACGAGACGGTGGACGCGATCGCCTGGCGCACCGGCTTCGGCACGGCGGGCGCGCTGCGGCACCAGTTCGTGCGGGCGCTGGGCACCACCCCGAACGCCTACCGGCGTACGTTCCGCGGTCCCGAGGCCGTCTGGACGTACGCCGGCGGCGCGCCAGGTCTCAGCGCGGGACGGGCTTGAGCAGCAGCCGCTGGGGACGCAGCGTGATGCCCACCCGGGTCGCGTCGTCCGAGCCGGGGACCTGCTCGAAGCGGAACCCGTCCGCGAGGACCGCCGTGACCAGCGTGAGCAGCGCCATCGAGAAGTGGTCGCTCGGGCACTTGCGGTTGCCCACGCCGAACGGCCGCATCGCGTACTTCGGGATGTCCTTCGACCGCTCGGGGCGCCAGCGGTCGGGGTCGAACTCCAGGTGCCGCTCGTAGGACCGCGGGTCGCGCTGGATCGCGTACGGGCTGTAGACGATGTCGGCCCCGGCCGGAATGCGACAGCCACCGAGTTCGGTGTCGGTGACCGCCCGCCGTGTCAATATCCATACGGCCGGACGCAAACGCATGGCCTCGATGACGACGTTGTTGGTGTGCGTGAGCTTGCGCACGTCGTCGAATGCGACGGGCCGCCCTCCGGTCACCTCTCGAACCTCGGCACGCACCCTGTCCGACTGTTCCGGGTGGTCCGCGAGTACCAGCAGCAAGGACATGATCGTGGAAGCGATGGTTTCGCTGCCGGGGGTGAGGATCGCGACGACCTGGTCGTGGATCTCCTGTTCCCCGATCGGGTCGCCATTGTCGTCCTTCGCCTCCAGCAATGCCGTCAGCAAATCGTCCGGCTTTTGACCGGATGCCCGGCGTTCGGCGACGATCTCGTCGACCAGGAGATGCAAATCGGCCAGCGCCCGGTTGAATTCGCGGTTGGCAGGAAGCGGCAGCCGGTAGAGCGGTCCGAGGGGCACCACCATCCGGTGGTACATACCTTGGAAGACGCTGGCGAGCGCGGTGCACAGCCGCTCGGCGCGTTCGTCCATGAACCGCCCGCGCAACAGGCAGCGGGCCGCGACCCGCACCGCGATCCGGAACGACTCCGAGGTGCAGTCGATCGTCTCGCCGCCCTTCCAGCGCTCGGCGAGCGCGCGCGTCTCCTCCTCCATGATCGGCCCGTAGGCGGGGATGGCGTCGAGCCGGAACGCGGGCTGGACGGTACGCCGCTGACGGCGGTGGAGCGGTCCGTTGGCCGTGGCCACGCCCTCCTTGCCGAGCAGGCCCTCCAGGGACTCCCACAGGGGTCCGGCGATGATGTAGTCGGGGCTCAGGGCCAGCGCCCCGGTGAGGGCCGGCGTCGTGACGGCGTACACCGTCTTCGGCCCGAGCCTGATGCGGACGACGTCGCCGTGGTCGCGCAGCTGCGCCATGAAGGCCAGCGGGTCGCGGGCGAGTTTCCAGCCGTGGCCGAGAAGCGGAACCCCGCCACCGGCCAGGGGCGGCTCGCGCAGTTCCGGTGCGTCGGACGTCACGGGTTTCACGGACTCGACGGTCATTTCTCACCTGCCGCTTCGTTGTTGACGTACGGGGGCGTGGACCGGTCGTCCCAGCTGTCGACCATGTAGCGGCCGGACTCGTGGTGGAACCAGTAGACGGAACTGAACCAGTTCCGCATGTTCGCGAGGCAGGCGCGCACGGCGGCGCCGAGTTCTTTTCCGGGGACCGTCCCGTCGGCCAGCCGGTCGGCCAGCATCAGGACGTCCTTCTCGACGACGAGGAATTCGGATATGCATTCCTCGACGCGCCGCCTGACTTCCTCGACCGCTTCTTCGAGCGTCAGTCCTTCATGGGTGACGAGACTGATTCCGAGATTGTGCACCTCGTCGCCCGCTATTTCCTTCGGGAGCGAGCAGAGGTCGTTGTACCAGGCGGCGAATTCCTGACTCAGCAGAGCCGCACGCCGATAGGCCGGGTGTTTCCGCACCGGGTCCGGGAGTTCGCGGCCCGCACTCGGCTCCAGCAGGTCCGTCCAGATCCAGTGCGCGAAGGTGAGCCGGCGCAGGGCCAGATACTCCTCCACGCCCGGGACGCGCCCTGCCAGCCGGTTGTGGAATTCGCGGTCGTACGCCTCGATCACCTCGTGGAAGTGCCGGGCGAACCGCGCGTTCCACGTCTCGGGGAGGAAGGAGTACAGCCGGTCCACACTGTCCGCGAGTCCGGCGACCAGCGGATCCTCGTGCCGCAGGTGCTCCTTCGGGAAGTCGAGGGCCTCGTGCAGGCGGAGCCGCAACTCCCGCCAGGCGACGGCCCGGCCGTGCACGACATCACGGTCGTGCCGGTCGTCCCAGACGAAGAACCACGCGCTGTAGTCGGCGATGGCCTGCATGACCTCGTCGGGTGCGCCGAGGTAGTAGCCCGCCATCAGGTCGGTGTAGCACAGGCCGTCGGCATATTCCGCGACCTTGTCCGGGGACATGAGCCGCCTTTCCAGCAGCCACGATCGCGTGTTCTCCTGCAACTGAGGCCAATACGGATGCAGTTGCCGGGGAAACACCGCCTCGACGACCGGAAGGGAGAGCGACGGGGGAACCGCGGTCACGGTCCCCACGGCCCGGTATGTGGTGCTGTATGTGGTGCTGTATGTGGTGCTGTATGGGAAAGCCGGCACGAACAACCCCTCTCAGCCGCCAGTTGGCGCACGCCCCTCCGCTGTGCCGGGCGTGCGCCGTCGCGTATCCCCGCGCTTCCCATTCAGCACTACAACTGACCTCCCTGGGAACGGATTTGCTTCATTCGCTACCCCGACACGCCGAGATTCCCCCTTGCGTGACCGGTGATGGACCAGTGGACGGCGAAGGCGGTCGACCGTGCGCCGGACACACGAACGACGCCCGGCCGGTGGTGATTCCGGTCGGGCGTCGGGCGGAGGGCGGGGCGGCTCAGTCGTTGGCGACCACGGGGTAGCGCGGCTCGTTCTCGGCCATCTGCCGCAGCGCGTCCTTGCGTTCGCGCTTGGAGAGACGGTCGATGTAGAGGTACCCGTACAGGTGATCCGTCTCGTGCTGCAGACACCGGGCGAAGTAGCCCGTGCCGCGCACCTTGATCGGGTTGCCCTTCTCGTCCTGGCCGGTCACCTCGGCGTAGTCGGGCCGGGCCAGCGGCGCGTACGCGGTGGGCACCGACAGGCAGCCCTCGTTGCTGTCGTCCAGCCTGCGCCGGTCCGCGGGCAGTTCGACCAGTTCGGGGTTGCAGACCACACCGGTGTGCCGGACGCCCTCGTCGTCGGGGCAGTCGTAGACGAACACCTTGAGGTCGACGCCGATCTGGTTGGCGGCCAGGCCCACGCCCTCGGCGGTGTGCTGCGAGGCGAACATGTCCGCGACGAGCTGCTGGAGTTCCTCGCCGAACTCGGTGACGTCCTTGCACTCCTTGTGCAGCACCGGATTCCCGACGACGGTGATGGGCCGCGAGGTACCGGCGTCCCGCCAGGCCCGCTCGCGCTCCTCCGTCTCCTCGGTGTCGATGACGAAGCCCTCGTCGTCCACGGGGAGCACTCCCGCGTGCTGGTGATCGGTGTCCTGCTGCGCCATGACCGACGTATGCCTTCCTGCAACCTGGAGAAACCTACGAGTACAGCCTAAAGGGATCCGGCTCCGGGTCTCAGCAGACCTCTTCGAGGTCCCGCCAGTCACGGGAGTCCGGACTGTCCGCGACCCAGCCGTCCAGCAGTCCCCTCACCAGCGAGGCCGGCGCGGCCACCCCGCACTCCCGCTCGGGCACCCACAGCTGTCCGTCGGTGCGGTGACCGAGCGGCCCGGGGTGCCCCGGCTCGCTGTGGTCGTGCGGGTCGAGGTGCTCGCCGTCGCCCTCGTCGGACGGCATCCGCGACTCGGAGCACATCCGGCACAGCAGCCGCACGGAGGACGACCAGTCCTCGGCGGCGAAACCCGCGTCGGCGGCGAGCTGCTCCAGCGCGTCGCGGTCCGCCTCCGTGGCCGCCTCCAGCAGGACCACCCAGGTGGGGACGGGCGAGGGCGCCCACAGCTCGATCTCGTCGAAGACGGGGTAGGAGTGCCCGACGGAGGTGGTGCGCTCACCGTGCGGCACCCCGTCGTGCAGCACGACCTCGCCCCAGCGCCGCCCGGAGGACGGCAGCGGGATCGACAGCACCTCGGTCCGCGCGGGGTCCAGCCGCCGCCCCCACACCACCTCGGCCTCCCCCTCGGGTGACAGTCGTACGGCGGCGCTGCCCAGGTCCATGCCGAGTGGCTCGCCGGCGGCGGTGGCACCGCCCGGGACGTGCAGCCCGTAGGCCTGCCAGGAGCGCCGGGCCAGCGGCCAGTCCTGGAGGGCGGTCGCGGCGATGCCGACGTTCCACCAGTCGGGGGCGCCGGTCCCCCGGTCGAGCAGGGCGACGGCGCGGAGCCCCGCGGTGCGGGCCTGCTCCCAGTCGTGCCGGAACTTGTGCAGCAGGGCGAGGTTGAACCAGGACTCCGACAGCCAGGGTTCGAGGTCGGCGGCACGGGTCAGCAGCGCGCCCGCGTCCTCGTACCGGCCGTCCCCGATCAGCGTGAACGCGCGGTCGGTGGCCTGCCGCCAGGAGGCGGAGGGCCGGTGCCGTCCCTTGCCGAAGATCCTCACGATTCCCGCCTGCCAGTTCCGTTCTGTGGGCTGGCCAGTGCCCCCGGACACTCTCTCCCTCGCATCCAACCACGTGTGGCTGGAGGGCCGCTCATTACCCATGGGTTACCCACCCGCGGGCAGGGTCAGACAGTCCCGCGACAGGACCCTGGCCAGGGCTTCCACCACGTCGGGGGCGTACTCCCCGCCGGCCCCCAGCCGCAGTTCCTCCAGCGCGGTGAGCGGCCCGCCGGGGCCGGCGTCGCGCACCTTCTCCTCGTAGGCGTTGACCACCCGCACGATCCGGGCGGCCGTCGGCTGCTCAGGGTAGGGGTCCGCCTGGCGTTCCACCACCGTCGCGACCCGGGCGCCCGCCCCGGTCCGGCGGACGACGGCCCCACCCAGCAGTGCGATGCGCCGCTGCTCGGCGGGCGGCAGACCGGCCGTGGCCCCGGCCGGAACCGGGTCGACGAGGCTGAGCTGACCGATGTCGTGCATCAGGGCCGCGTACTCCAGCACGGTCAGTTCCGGTTCCGTCAGCCCCAGGTCCCGGCCGACCGCCTGACTGAGCCGGGCGACCCGGCGGGCGTGCCCGGCCGGGGTGTACCCGGCGATCTCGGTGGCACGGGCCAGGGAGGCGATGGTCTGCCGGTAGGTGGCGCGGACGGCGGCGTACCGGCGCAGGGACAGCTGGGTGAGCAGCAGCGGCACCGAGAACACCGGCAGCGCCCACAGGCCGACGACGGCCACCGCCAGCGCCATCACCGCGCCGGTCGCACACACCGCCGACCCGATCCCCGGCACGGACCGCAACTCGTCACGGAGCAGCTGCGGGAACGGCCAGCCGGTGCGGGAGTGCGCGAGCGCGGCGGCGACGACGGCTTCGCACAGGGTGGTGAGGACGAGCAGGGCGAGCAGCAGCAGCGCGTAGGCGGGGCCGCTCCAGCGGTCGAACACCCCGTGGTTGTAGAGGGGCTGGAAGCAGACGGCGGCGAACCCGACGGCCAGCACCCGCCGGACGAGGTGGTCCAGGACGGGCCCCCGTCCCCGGGCGAGGTGCGGCACGCTGCCGAGCAGCGAGGCGACCGCCACGACGGAGACGACCTGGGCGGTACCGTGCCGCGTGGCATGCCCGGCATGCTCCCCGAGCAGCGCGTACGACAGGGCTGCGGCGGCGCCGAGCGGCGCGGCCCCGCGCGGCCCGGGCCCGCTCCACCGGGTCACCTCGCCGACGGCCACGAGCACCCCGAACGCGAGCGCGACCGACCGCTCCGCCAGGCCGGAACGGAGGACGGCCAGGAGGGAGACCCCGACGAGGAGCCCGGCGAAGGTGTGCAGCACGCGCAGGGGCCGGCGGGCGTGCGCCGCGCGGCGGCCGCTCACTCCCGGGCTCCGTACCGTGCCGGAGCGGCTTCGAGGAGGACCGCGAGGCCGCCCGTCACCGGAAGCGGGGGCGGTGCCGCTCCGGGCCCGGCCGGCGGGCGCCGGACCGCCCCCGGCGGTTCCCCGGCCGCCCATGGGCACCCCGCGCCCCTCACCGCCGGGCCTCCGGCCGCTCGGCGACCGTGCCCGTGCCCAGGGACGGAGACGGGGACGTGGACGGTGACGGGGATGTGGACGGGGACGGTGAAGGTAGAGAGGGCGGCGTCGGCGCCGGCAGGCGGGGTTCGTCGGCGGTGACGACCGGGTGCCAGCCGTCACGGGTGATCACACGGGTCAGCGCGGTGACCATGCGGGGGTCGAAGTGGGTCCCCGCGCACCGTTGGAGTTCCTCCAGCGCCACCCGCACGGGGCGGGCCCGGCTGTAGGAGCGGTTCGAGGTCATCGCGTCGAAGGCGTCGGCGACCGCCACCACCCGCGCCGGTTCAGGGATCTGGCCGCCCGCCAGCCCGTAGGGGTAGCCGCTGCCGTCCAGCCGCTCGTGGTGGTGGAGGATCGCCGAACGGGCCTCGCCGAGGAAGGAGATGCCCCGGGTGATCTCGTGCCCGTACTCGGGGTGCAGTTCGATCACGCGCCGTTCCTCCGGCGTCAGGGGTCCGTCCTTGCGGAGCAGGCGGGTGGGCACGCCCAGCTTGCCGACGTCGTGCAGGATGCCGGCGAAGCGGATGACCTCGACCCGGTCCTCGCTCATGCCCAGCTCACGGGCGATCATCGTCGAGGCCCGTCCGACGCGTTCGCTGTGCCCGCGCGTGTAGCCGTCCTTGATGTCCACGGCCTGCACCAGCGCGCGGATCGTCGCCTGATGGGCGGCGCGCTCCCGGTGGTACTGCGCGAACACCCACCAGGACACGCCCATCGGGAACAGCACGAGCAGCGCGGCGACCGGCCCGTAGGGGCTGCGCCACAGGACGGCCATCATCAGGCCGGCCAGTCCGTGCACCCCCAGGGGCGCCAGGGAGCGCGGGAACAGCCCGTGCCAGGCCCGCCGCGGCGGCAGCCCCTCGGCCAGGGCGAGCATCCCGCCGTCCAGGGCGGCGAGCACCAGGCACAGGACCAGGACGGCCGCCCCGGTCGGCAGGAGGAGGGCGGGGGTGCCGGACGCCTCGACGGCCTCCCGGCCGCCCAGCGCGTCATGGGTGCGGGCCGCGGCCCACACGCCGAGCGCCAGCCGGGCGGCCCGCCACACGCGCCGCAGCGTGCCGGGGCGCTGTTCCACCAGGGACAGCAGCGCACCCGGCAGCGGCACGAGCGC
The DNA here is from genome assembly GCF_043198675.1 of Streptomyces sp. NPDC048734. Taxonomy (NCBI): domain Bacteria; kingdom Bacillati; phylum Actinomycetota; class Actinomycetes; order Kitasatosporales; family Streptomycetaceae; genus Streptomyces; species Streptomyces sp. NPDC048734. The sequence goes on from NZ_JBICUZ010000002.1 coordinate 157,288, forward strand.
GGCGGCCGCGGCCGGCAGCAGAAAGGCCCCGGCCAGCAGGACGGGGTAGAGGGTGCCGGCGAACCGGCGGCGGGCGACGCGCTCACCGCCCGCGTACAGCGGGGCGAGCAGCAGGACCGGCCACCAGGGCGCGCGGTCCGTCGGCGACGGGATCAGGCAGCACACCGCGCCCAGGGCGGCGCAGACGACGTACACCCGCGCCCTTACCGGAATGCCGTCCATGTCGCCCTCCCCCGGCCACGGCTGGTCCAGGCTCCGGAGCCTAGGGTGGCGGGAGGTGGCGACGCGGGCGCATCACTCGCGGATTAGCACATTCGGGTGATGTCGGCCGATCCCGGGGAGACGTACGGACCGGGAGGCCTCGGGACTCAGGTCCCGGGAGGCCTCAGGACTTCAGGTTCCGGCAGGCCTCAGGACTCCAGGTCCCGGCAGGCCTCAGGACTCCTGACGGGTGACCGACACGTCGTGCTCGGGCACCGCCTGGCCGGAGCGGATCAGTTCGAGCCGGCCCATCACCTTCGAGCGCAGGTCACTCGGTACGTCGTCATGGCCGCAGCAGCGCTTGACCAGCTTCTTGACGGCCTCTTCCAGCCCGTACTTCTCCAGGCACGGCGAGCACTCGCTGAAGTGCTGCTTGAACTTGTCGCGGTCGACGTCCGGCATCTCACTGTCGAGAAACTCGTAGAGATGGTCGAGGACCTCACCGCAGTCCGTCTCGTGCGGCTCTCCGCAGCTCATGAGCCCGAGCCTTTCGCTTCGTTCGACTCTCCGGCGCCGGCCGGGACCAGCCCGCGCTCACGGGCGTAGTCCTCGAGCATGCCGCGCAGCTGACGGCGGCCCCGGTGCAGCCGGGACATCACCGTACCGATGGGTGTCCCCATGATGTCCGCGATCTCCTTGTACGCAAAGCCCTCGACGTCCGCGAGATAGACGGCGATGCGGAATTCCTCGGGGATCGCCTGGAGGGCCGCCTTCACGTCCGAGTCGGGCAGGTGGTCCAGCGCCTGCGACTCGGCGGAGCGCAGACCTGTGGACATGTGCGACTCGGCGCGTGCCAGCTGCCAGTCCTCGATCTCCTCGGCCGCGCTGCGCTGGGGTTCGCGCTGCTTCTTGCGGTACGAGTTGATGAAGGTGTTGGTCAGGATCCGGTACAGCCAGGCCTTGAGGTTGGTGCCCTCGCGGAACTGGTGGAAGGACGCGTACGCCTTGGCGTACGTCTCCTGCACCAGGTCCTCGGCGTCCGCCGGGTTGCGCGTCATGCGCAGGGCGGCCGAGTACATCTGGTCGAGGAACTCGAGCGCGTCCCGCTCGAAGCGCGCGCTGCGCTCCGCGGTGGACTCCGCGCCCGTCCCCACGTCCGTGCCCTGGCCCTCGGGCAGCTCCGCCTGGCCGTTGTCGGTCCCTGCGTCGGTACCGGTGACCGGACCCACCTCCTCAAGATCGCGGGCAGAACCGAAACCGGTCCCACTCGAATCGGAGGATAGACGACTACCCGTCCCACCCGCCGCTCGAATAGGAGCGGTCCTGGCCGCGTGCAGCACCGTCCAGTCCAGGTCGGTGCGGCTGGGGCAGATGGTCGAACCCATGCGCCGGACTTCCTCTCCTACGACATCGGTGCTGCGTGTTCAGCACTTCTGTCCGGCTCAACAGTCGTCCGCCCCTCGGCATTCCCCGCCGTTCACCCGAGTGACGCGGCCCACCCGGCGACCGCCGCGGTGATCGTCCCCAGGGCTTGTTCCTGGGTGACCGGGGCCCTTTTGGGCACGGCGAACCCGTGATCACCGCCGGGCACCTCGACGAGTCCGTACGTCCCTGCGGGGAACTCCCCGGGCCTGCCGAAGGGGTCGTTGCCCCCTTGGACGACGAGTGTGGGCACTCCGGCACCCAGCAGTTCGGCGGCCCGGGACCTCTCCGGCCTGCCGGGCGGGTGGAGCGGGAAGCTGAGCGCGAGCACGGCGTGGGCACCGAGTTCGGTCGCGGTACGGCAGGCCACGCGGGCGCCCGCACTGCGCCCGCCGGATATGACCGGCAGGCCGGGGTCCGCGACGGCCGCCCAGATCCCGCGCCAGCCGACGTCGAGCGTCTTCGGCGCGGGTGCCACCTTCTTCCCCGCGACCCGCCAGGGCTGCTCGACGAGGGCCACGCTGACACCGTGCCCGGGGAGGACTTCGGCGAGCGCGCGCAGGTCACGCGCCTCGATGCCGCCGCCGGCCCCGTGGCTCACGGCGAGGACCAGCCTCGGCCGCTCCGCCCGGTGCCAGGTGATGCGGGCGGGCCCGGCGTCGGTGTCGACGGCCTGGATCGTCCCGGTGGTCCCGGTGGTCCCGGGCGTCTTGTTCTTCTTGCTGGTCACGTCTGCCGCATCCGTCCCGTCGGTCACGTCAGAAGAGTGTGCCCTCCTCGGGGCCCTCCAGCTCTTCCAGCAGCTCCGGGCCGTTGTTGCGGACGTTGCTCACGGCGGTCGGCACCGGATAGGCGCGCATCAGGCCGGGCGGCGGCGGTTCGAGCAGGGGACGCACGTCCTCGACGTCCGTCCGGGACGGGTCCAGCCAGGCGTCCCAGCGGTCGGGGGTGAGCATCAGGGGCATCCGGGGGTGGATGTCGTACAGCGTGCGCGGCCCCTCGGCGGGGGGCACCGCGAGCGGGGTCGTCTCCGCCTCGGTGGTGACGATCGAGCAGGTCGCCCACCACGCCTGCGGATGGTCGTCCGGCAGCGTGCGGTCGCGCCAGAACTCGTACAGCCCGGCCATCGCGAAGACCGAGCCGTCGGCCGGGAGCACGAAGTAGGGCTGCTTGCGGGGCCGCTTCTTCCGGCCCTCGACCTCCAGGTCGCGCTCCTGCCGCCCGGTGACCCACTCGTAGTAGCCGTCGGCCGGAATCACGCAGCGACGGGTGGCGAAGGCGCGGCGGAACGACGGCTTCTCGTGGACGGTCTCCGCGCGCGCGTTGATCATCCGGGCGGCGCCCTCGGGCGTCTTCGACCAGGAGGGGACCAGGCCCCACCTGAGCTTGCGCAGCTGACGAACCGGGCGCGGGTCCGGCACGTCCTTCAGAGGACGGTCCAGGATCACGTGGACCTCCTTGGTGGGGGCCACGTTGTAGTCGGGTCCGAGGGCTTCCCCGGGCTCCCACTTGTCGACGTCAAAGACTTCTACGAGATCCTCGGGCCTGCGACCCGCCGCATAACGTCCGCACATACGTGCCACACTGCCAGATTCCGCAGGACGAGAGGGAGCCACCGGAAATCATGGACAGCATCGCCGCCACCGCGCTGCCCGACCTCTGGGACCGGCTCGTCGGCACCCAGTCCGACCCCGACCTGTGGGTGGTGATCGCCACCATGGCCGCCGCGCTCGCGGTGGTCGTGCCGCACACCCTCTGGCGCCTCTCCCGCAACGCCATCACCATCGCCCACGAGGGCGGCCACGGTCTGGTCGCGCTGCTCACCGGCCGCCAACTGACCGGCATACGGCTGCACTCCGACACCAGCGGCCTGACCCTCAGCCGGGGCAAGCCGCACGGCCTCGGCATGATCCTGACCGCGGCCGCCGGTTACACCGCTCCCCCGCTGCTGGGCCTGGGCGGCGCCGCGCTGCTCGGCGCCGGCCGCATCACGCTGCTGCTGTGGCTGGCGACGGCGCTGCTGGTGGTGATGCTGGTGATGATCCGCAACGCGTACGGGGTGCTGACGGTGTTCCTCACGGGCGGCACGTTCCTGCTGGTGTCCTGGCTGGCCGGTCCCCAGGTGCAGGCGGCGTTCGCGTACGCGGTGGTGTGGTTCCTGCTGCTGGGCGGCGTGCGCCCGGCCTTCGAACTCCAGGCGAAGCGGTCCCGCGGCGGCGCCGGGGACTCTGACGCGGACCAGCTGTCCCGCCTGACCCACGTGCCGGCGGGCCTGTGGCTGTTCCTCTTCCACGCGGTGAGCCTGTGCGCGCTGCTGGGCGGCGGGCGCTGGCTGCTGGGGGTGTGAGGGGCGCCTCAGCGGGCGCGCGAGGGGGCGCGGGCCGCCCGGACACGGGCACGCGCCTCCCCGGCCGGCCCCCATGCCGGACAGCCCGGGCCATGCCCTGCTTATACAGTGGGCCCATGGCCCCGAACCCCGCCCACACCGCCCTCTGGCCCGCCCCGCACGCGAGCGAGGCCGTCGACGCGACGGTCCACGTGCCGGGGTCCAAGTCGGTCACGAACCGCGCTCTCGTCCTGGCCGCCCTGGCCTCCGAGCCCGGCTGGCTGCGCCGTCCCCTGCGCTCCCGCGACACCCTGCTCATGGCGGCCGCCCTGCGCGCGATGGGGGTGGACATCGAGGAGGGCGTGGGGCCCGACGGAACCGGCGAGGCCTGGCGGGTGTTCCCCACGGGGCTCCGCGGCCCGGCCACCGTCGACGTCGGCAACGCGGGCACGGTGATGCGCTTCCTGCCGCCGGTCGCCACGCTGGCCGACGGCCCGGTCCGCTTCGACGGCGACCCGCGCTCGTACGAGCGTCCCCTGGCCAGCGTGATCGACGCCCTGCGCGCGCTCGGCGCCCGCATCGACGACGACGGCCGGGGCTCGCTGCCGCTCACCGTGCACGGCGGGGGTGCCCTGGACGGCGGCCCGGTCGAGGTCGACGCCTCCTCCTCGTCGCAGTTCGTGAGCGCCCTGCTGCTGTCGGGGCCGCGCTTCAACCAGGGCGTCGAGGTCCGGCACACCGGCGCCACGCTGCCCTCCCTGCCGCACATCCGGATGACGGTGGACATGCTGCGCGCGGTGGGCGCCCAGGTGGACACCCCGGAGTCGGGCGGCGAGCCGAACGTCTGGCGGGTCACGCCGGGCGCGCTGCTCGGCCGGGACCTGACCGTCGAGCCGGACCTGTCCAACGCGCAGCCGTTCCTCGCGGCGGCGCTGGTGACCGGCGGCCGGGTCGTCGTCCCGGACTGGCCGGCCCGGACCACCCAACCGGGGGACCGGCTGCGGGAGATCTTCACCGAGATGGGCGGTTCCTGCGAACTGACCGAGTACGGCCTGGCCTTCACCGGGTCGGGCGCGATCCACGGCATCGACGTCGACCTGAGCGACGTCGGCGAGCTGACCCCGGGCATCGCGGCGGTCGCCGCCCTCGCCGACTCCCCCTCCACCCTGCGGGGTGTGGCGCACCTGCGGCTGCACGAGACGGACCGCCTGGCCGCGCTCACCAAGGAGATCAACGAGCTGGGCGGCGACGTCACCGAGACCGCCGACGGCCTGCACATCCGCCCGCGCCGGCTCCACGGCGGGATCTTCCACACCTACGACGACCACCGCATGGCCACGGCCGGCGCGGTCATCGGCCTGGCCGTGGAGGGCGTACAGATCGAGAACGTGGCGACGACGGCGAAGACGCTGCCGGACTTTCCCGACCTGTGGACCGGGATGCTCGGGGCGTCCGGGGTATAGGGACTTTCGCCATGCGCCGCTACGGCAAGCACACCGACGAGGACGACATCCGCAGCCGCCCGAACCGCAAGGGCAACCGGCCGCGCACGCACATCCGCCCCAAGCACGAGGACGCGGCCGACGGCATGGTCCTCACCGTCGACCGGGGCCGGCTCACCTGCCTCGTCGAGGACCGCGTCGTGATGGCGATGAAGGCCCGCGAACTGGGCCGCAAGGCGGCGGTCGTCGGTGACCGGGTCGCCCTGGTCGGCGACCTGTCGGGGGCGAAGGACACCCTCGCGCGCATCGTCCGCATCGCGGAGCGCACCTCGGTGCTGCGCCGCACCGCGGACGACGACGACCCGTACGAGCGCGTGGTGGTCGCCAACGCCGACCAGCTCGCGATCGTCACCGCCCTGGCCGATCCCGAGCCGCGCCCGCGGCTGATCGACCGCTGCCTGGTCGCGGCGTTCGACGGCGGCCTGACCCCGCTGATCGTCATGACGAAGTCGGACCTGGCGTCCCCGGACAAACTGCTGGAGCTGTACGGCCACCTCGACATCCCCTACGTCGTCACCAACCGCGAGCAACTGGCGAGCGGCGCCGCGGCGGAGCTGGTGCGCGAGCAGCTGGCCGGGCGGGTCACGGCGTTCGTCGGCCACTCCGGCGTCGGCAAGACGACCCTGGTGAACGCGCTGGTCCCCGAGGAGCGGCGCCGGGTGACGGGCCATGTCAACGCGGTCACGGGCCGCGGCCGGCACACCACCACCTCGGCGCTCGCCCTGCCCCTGAACGGCACCGACGACTGGGTCATCGACACCCCCGGCATCCGTTCCTTCGGGCTGGCCCACATCGACCCGTCGCGCGTCATCCTCGCCTTCCCCGACCTGGTGCCGGGCACGGAGGGCTGCCCGCGCGCGTGCAGCCACGACGAGCCGGACTGCGCGCTGGACGCGTGGGTGGCCGAGGGGCACGCGGACCAGGCGCGGCTGTACTCGTTGCGGCGCCTGCTGTCGACGAGGGAGCGCACGGACGGCGACTGACCTCCGCGTGTTTGCGGGTGCCGGGGTTCGGTAAGTGCATAATCGCACCGAGCCGCTCACAGGGGAGGACAGCACATGGCGTGGCTGCTGGTCATCGTCGCGGGAATGCTCGAGACCGGCTTCGCCGTCTGCCTGAAGCTGTCGCACGGTTTCACCAGGCTGTGGCCGACGATCGCGTTCTGCGTGTTCGCCCTGGGCAGCTTCGGCCTGCTGACCCTCTCCCTCAAGAAACTCGACGTCGGTCCGGCCTACGCGGTCTGGACCGGCATCGGCGCGGCCGGCACCGCGATCTACGGAATGATCTTCCTGGGCGACCTGGTCTCCGTCCTGAAGATCGTCTCGATCAGCTTCGTGATCATCGGCGTGATCGGCCTCCAGCTGTCGGGCTCGGCCCACTAGTACTGCAACGGTGTTTGTTCTGAGTGTTGGGCAGTTGTCAGGGGCTGTGTCCGCGTCGTTTGTGGTGACTCGGCCGTGCCTGGTACTGCCGTCCGCGGTGCCATGTCGACCAGTGCGGGATGTGGCGGTCGGGGTGGGGCGGCGGTCGGTGAGGCGGGTGATCAGGCGCCGGATCTCGGCGAGGCTGTAGTGGATGAGCGGGGAGGATCCGTTTCTGCTCTTTCCTCGTCCAGCTGGTGGGCGCGCAGGAGGGTGAGGCAGGCGTGGGCGGCCATGGCCAGGGTCGTGTGGCGGTGCCAGCCGGGGTAGCGGCGGGCCTGGTAGTCGTCCAGGCCGCATTCCTACTTCGCGCTCTGGACGCATTCCTCGACGGCCCAGTGGCTGCCGGCGATGCGGATCAGCTCGTCCAGCGTGGTGTCGGCGGGGCAGTGGGCGGTGTAGTAGGAGATCTCCTCGGGCCGGCTGACGCTGCGGCGGGCGAGAACCCGGTGTCGGCGGTCGGGCCGGTGCCAGGTCCGCACCTCGACGCGGGCCCAGTCGTAGATCCGCCGGCCGTGGGCGCCCTCGCCGCAGGATCGGCGTTTCCACTTCTGCCGGGGCAGGCCGGGGAACAGGTCGTGGAGGGGGTGGTCGAGGGCGAGGCGGGTGACGACGGTGTCGTGCCGGGTGGTGGCCATGACGTGGAAGACGTCGGCGGAGCAGGTGGGCACGACAGCGGCGCGCCCGGGTTCCGGCCGCGCCGCTGTCGAGCTGTGGTCAGCCCTCGGGGGAGTCCCCGGGTCAGTGGAGCTTGTTGACGGCGGTCTTCGTCGTGGTGCGGAAGGCGGTCAGCGGGGCGTCCTCGAGGTCGCCCATCTGGCCCCAGCGGACGAGGGTGACGGTGCGGCCGTCGCGGCCGACGGAGAACAGGTGGATGTCGGAGATGCCGATCTGCGGGTCGGCGGTGTCCAGGCTGTAGACCCAGGCGCCCTCCTCGACGGCGAGCTTGCCGTGGGAGGCGCTGACGGCCTGCAGGCCCGGGTTCTGCTGCTCCAGCAGGGGGCCGCAGCCGGCGAGGGCCCCGCGGAGGGTGTCGACCAGCTTCACGGCGTCGGCCTCGGTACGGGCGACGGTGGTGACCTGGACGCCGTTGGTGTCGAGCTCGGTGCTGAACTCGCGGTAGCGGGTGTTCTGCGCCGGGATCTTGTACGGGGCGCAGAGGACGCCGCCGTTCTCCGGGACGCCGGTGAAGACCTGGGTGGCGGTCCACGGCGTCGACGACGGCGGCATCTGGGAGGCGGCGAGGAAGGCGGGCTGGGCAGCGGCCTGCGCCGGGGCTGTGGCGAGGGCCGCGAGGCCCAGTGCGGCAGCGGCTGCGGTGGCGAGTGCGGTGCGGAGCTTGTTCATGGTGGTGGATCCCCCGTCGGGTCGTTCGTTCGGTCAGTGCTCAACCAGCGTGGGGCCGGTGCCCGCCGGCTGCAACGATCACGCGCCCACCAGCCGTCCCGGAACCATTCCACCCCCGCTGACGTGCAAGGACGTGAAGGATGGGACGCAGGGTCGAGGGGGATGGAATGCCGAAGGACGCCGCCGTCGAGGAGTTCGCGGGGCTCGTGCGCGCGCTGAAGGCGCGGGACGGGAGGAGTTACGAGGCGCTGGGTCGGCGGCTGAGCGTCAGCGCGTCCACCCTCCACCGCTACTGCTCGGGCGCGACCGTCCCGGAGGAGTTCGCCGTGGTCGACCGCCTCGCCCTGCTGTGCGGGGCGGACGAGGAGGAACGGCGGGCCCTGGAGGCGGCCTGGACGGAGGCGGACCGCGCCCGCCGCCGAGCGGCCTCGCCCGCGCCCACGCCTGTGCCGGCCGTGTCGGCCGCGCCGGAATCGAACCCGGAACCGTCCGCGCCGGAACCGGGCCCCGGCCCCGCCCCGGACCCGACCGCGCCGGACCCGTCCGCCGCGGATCCGTCCGCGCCGGAGGCGCCCCGCGCCCGCCCTCGTCGTGGCGCCCCCGCTCCCCTCCTCGTCGTCGCCGCCGTCGCCCTCGTCGTGCTCGCCCTCGCCGCCGCCCTGCTCGGCCACCCCACCCGTACGGCTTCTGCCCCCGCTCCCGCTTCCACCGCTCCGGGGCGGACCGCGGCCCCCCTCCCCTTCACCTGGAGCATCGGTTCCCAGCTCTGGGAGGGCGGCTGCGGGCACACCTACCTCGTGGACCGGGCCCCCCGCGCGGTCGCCCCGCCGCCGGTCGCGGCCGACTCCGAGGCGTGGGCCGGGACGCACGGTGCCGTGCACGGCGGGGAGGCGCTGGTGCGGATCACGGTCCAGGGCCGGTCGCCGTCCGACGCCGTCGTCCTCCATGCCCTGCACGTGCGCGTGGTCGACCGCGCCGCGCCGCTGCCGTGGAACGCGTACCGGATGGACAACGGCTGTGGCGGCGCCGTCACCCCGCGCCACTTCGCCGTGGACCTCGACCGGCCGCGCCCGCTCGCGAGGCCCGTCGACGGCCTTGACGCCTCCGGCGCCGAGGTCCGGAAGATCCCGGCCGTCTCCTTCCCGTACAAGGTCACCTCCTCCGACCCCGAGGAGCTGCTGGTCTCCGCGCGGACGGCGGGCTGCGACTGCCGCTGGTACCTGGAGCTGGAGTGGAGCGCCGGGGGCCGTACGGGGACGGTGCGGATCACGGACGGCGGGAAGCCGTTCCGCACGAGCGGGACCAGGGGGAGGCCGGCGTACGTGCACGACTCCGCCGAAGGGCGCTGGATCACAGACTCGGACTCTGGACAGACCGGGTGACCGATGAGTAACTTCGACTGACATGGACTGAGCAAGCGCTTAGTACTGCAACGGTCTATGCCGTGGCTGTTGGCCAGGTCGTTCGTTGGTGTGGTCATGGGTGGGGGCCTTGCTGATGTCAGGTTGTGGGCGGGTGAGGTGGACCGGTTGCACGAGCGGTTCGTGCATCGGTTGAGCAGGACTGAGCCGCGGGAGTCGGCGCTTGCCCATATGCGGGGGCTGATCGCTCCGCTGGAGCGGAAGAACGGCTGGACACTGGCCGAACAGGCAGGTCACACGGCTTTGGACCGTATCCACCGGCTGCTGAACAGGATCGAGTGGGACGCCGACGAGGTCCTCGGCGATGTGCGGGACTACGTCGTCGAGCACCTCGGCGAGACCCGGGCGCCGTCCTGGTCGTCGACGACACCGGGTTCCTGAAGAAGGGGGTGCGTTCGGCCGGTGTGCAGCGGCAGTACTCCGGGACCGCCGGACGCACCGAGAACAGCCAGATCGGCGTGTTCCTCGCCTACGCCACCGGCCGCGGACGCACACTGATCGACCGCCGCCTGTATCTGCCCACCTCCTGGACGGACGACCGGGAACGCTGCCGCCGGGCCGGCGTCGACGACAGCATCGGCTTCGCCACGAAAGTGGTCATGGCCAGGGCGATGGTCCGCAAAGCGATCGCGGACAAGATCCCGTTCCGGTGGGTGACCGCGGATGCCGCCTACGGCTACAGCAAGGGCTGGCGGTCCGAGCTCGAGCAGGCCGACGTCTTCCACGTCATGGCCACCACCCGGCACGACACCGTCGTCACCCGCCTCGCCCTCGACCACCCCCTCCACGACCTGTTCCCCGGCCTGCCCCGGCAGAAATGGAAACGCCGATCCTGCGGCGAGGGCGCCCACGGCCGGCGGATCTACGACTGGGCCCGCGTCGAGGTGCGGCCCTGGCACCGGCCCGACCGCCGACACCGGGTTCTCGCCCGCCGCAGCGTCAGCCGGCCCGAGGAGATCTCCTACTACACCGCCCACTGCCCCGCCGACACCACGCTGGACGAGCTGATCCGCATCGCCGGCAGCCACTGGGCCGTCGAGGAATGCGTCCAGAGCGCGAAGCAGGAATGCGGCCTGGACGACTACCAGGCCCGCCGCTACCCCGGCTGGCACCGCCACACGACCCTGGCCATGGCCGCCCACGCCTGCCTCACCCTCCTGCGCGCCCACCAGCTGGACGAGGAAAGAGCAGAAACGGATCCTCCCCGCTCATCCACTACAGCCTCGCCGAGATCCGGCGCCTGATCACCCGCCTCACCGACCGCCGCCCCACCCCGACCGCCACATCCCGCACTGGTCGACATGGCACCGCGGACGGCAGCACCAGGCACGGCCGAGTCACCACAAACGACGCGGACACAGCCCCTGACAACTGCCCAACACTCAGAACAAACACCGTTGCAGTACTAGGGCCTGCCCGGCGGGGGCGACCGCACCTCCCGGTCCGTCCCCTGCCGGTGCAGAGCCGCCCGCACCACATCCCCCACCCCGCCCCCGGCCCCCTCCCCCGGCGGGGCCACCACGCAGGACAACGCGAGCCGCACCGCCAACTCGCAGACCGGCGCCGCCTCACCACCGCTCCCCCCGTCCAGCGCAACCGCGGCCCGATCCCGTACGGCCGCCACCAGATCTCCCGGCGAGGGCAGTGCCGCGTCCGCCCGGCGTTGCGCGGGCACGGCGCAGGACGACGACGCCGCGGCCAGGTCCAACGAGGGCAGGCGCGCGCTCCAGCACCCGGTGAGCAGGGCCCGCACCACCGCGTTCCCCCGGGCCGCGGAGACCGTCCACTCCGCGACCGCGACCAGCCGCTCCCGCCCGTCCACCGGTGCCCTCAACGCCCGCTCGACGCCGGCGAGATATCCGTCGGCCTCCCGTCTGACGAGCGCCCGGGCCAGCCCTTCCTTGCTCCCGAACTCGTTGTAGAGGGTCTGCCGGGACACCCCGGCCGCCGAGGCGACGTCCACCATCCGCACGGCGGCCCACGGCCGGCGTGCGAGTGCCGCGAAAGCGGCGTCCAGTAGGGATTCCCGCGCAGGCATCATCGCCTCCCTGGGACGAGCGGCTCTGCGCCCAGGTTTGACGCGCCGGTAGGCACTGTCAAGGGTCCGCGGGACGCGGCCCGCACCAGCACACGGTCCCCGCGCACCGCCGCCACCGCCGCACGCCGCCCCCACCGTGAGCCGCGCGCGGCTCCGCGCCCCGCCCGGTCGGGCTCTCGTCAGGCCCTCGGCAGGATCCTCGCCAGGTCCCCGCCGGGCCCGGTGTGGCCCCACCCCCGCCACGGCGGATACCGTTCGTCCCATGCCGGACTACCACGACGACCTCCGCCTCGCGCACGTCCTCGCGGACGCCGCCGACGCCGCGACCATGGCCCGCTTCAAGGCCCTCGACCTCAAGGTCGAGACCAAACCGGACATGACCCCGGTGAGCGAGGCGGACAAGGCCGCCGAGGAGCTGATCCGCGGCCAGCTCCAGCGAGCCCGCCCGCGCGACGCGATCCTGGGCGAGGAGTACGGCGTCGAGGGGACCGGTCCCCGCCGCTGGGTGATCGACCCGATCGACGGCACGAAGAACTACGTGCGCGGCGTCCCCGTCTGGGCCACCCTCATCTCGCTGATGGAGGCCGCCGAGGGCGGCTACCGGCCCGTCGTCGGTGTCGTGTCCGCCCCGGCCCTGGGCCGCCGCTGGTGGGCCGCCAAGGGCCACGGCGCCTACACCGGCCGCAGCCTGACCTCCGCGAGCCGCCTGCGCGTCTCCCGCGTCTCGCGGCTGTCGGACGCCTCCTTCGCGTACTCCTCGCTCGGCGGCTGGGAGGAGCAGGGGCGGCTGAACGGCTTCCTGGACCTCACCCGAGCGGTCTGGCGCACGCGCGCGTACGGCGATTTCTGGCCGTACATGATGGTCGCCGAGGGCTCGGTGGACCTCTGCGCGGAACCCGAGCTGTCCCTCTGGGACATGGCTGCCACGGCGATCGTCGTGACGGAGGCCGGCGGCACGTTCACCGGCCTGGACGGCCGTCCGGGCCCGCACAGCGGCAACGCCGCCGCGTCGAACGGGCTGCTCCACGACGAGCTGCTGGGCTACCTCAACGAGCGCAGCTGACCGACACATATGAGCGCGTGCGCCCTCAGCTGGACGCGCGCGCCCTCTTGTTGGCCCCTGCCTTACCTGCCACCCTGGCGACACCCCCACTTGTGAATTTGTGAATCCGCGCACCAGCGGATTCGTAGGAGGTGTTCAGCCCATGCTCGTCCGCGACGCCATGAGCACGGTGGTGCTCACCATCGGCCCCGCACACACCCTCCGGCAGGCCGCCGCCCTGATGTCCGCACGCCGCGTCGGCGCGGCCCTGGTGCTCGACCCGGACGCCGGTGGCATCGGCATCCTCACCGAGCGGGACATCCTCAACTCCGTGGCCCGGGGCGAGGACCCGGAGACGGAACGCACCCACGCCCACACCACCAACGACGTCGTCTTCGCCGCCCCCACCTGGACCCTGGAGGAGGCGGCCGCGGCCATGGCGCACGGCGGCTTCCGGCACCTCGTCGTCCTGGACCGCGAGGAGGCCGTCGGCGTCGTCTCCGTCCGCGACCTCATCCGCTGCTGGGCCCCCGCACGGCAGCCCGCACCGGCCCTGTGAGCACGGACGGGCCGGACTCCCCGAGGGGAGTCCGGCCCGTCCGGTCACGACAAGCGGTCCAGTGCTGGAGTATCAGCCGCGCAGGGCCTGGACCGCGGCCTCCAGCCGCTTGCCGTAGTCTCCGTCGGCCCGACGGAAGTTGTCGATCGCCCGCTCCACGACGTCGTCGCGGGAGACCTTGGCGATGAAGCCCGCCAGGTTGCCGATCAGGCGCTCCTTCTCGTCCTGAGACATCAGCCGGTAGAGGTTGCCCGCCTGCACGAAGTCGTCGTCCTCGGCGTGGACGGGCGCCGGGTGGTTGCCCGTGCCGCCGGTCACGGCGGTCGCGGACCACAGCGGACGGTCGGTCTGCGACGGTCCGCCGAAGCTGTTCGGCTCGTAGTTCTTCGCCCCGCCGTGGCGGCCGTCGTACAGAAGGCCGTCCCGCGCGTGGGTGCGCGCCACGGTGGCGTGCGGGCGGTTCACCGGCAGGTGGTCGGCGTTGATGCCGACGCGGTAGCGGTGGGCGTCGCCGTAGGCGAAGAGGCGGCCCTGGAGCATCTTGTCCGGCGAGGGGCCGATGCCGGGCACGAAGTGCGCCGGCGAGAAGACCGACTGCTCGACCTCGGCGAAGACGTTCTCCGGGTTGCGGTTGAGCTCCAGCTTGCCGAACTCGATCACCGGGTAGTCCGCGTGCGGCCACACCTTGGTGAGGTCGAACGGGTTGAACCGGTACGTCGCCGCGTCGGCCACCGGCATGATCTGCACGCCCACGGTCCAGGTCGGGTACTCGCCGCGCTCGATGGCCTCGCGCAGGTCCCGCTGGTGGGAGTCGGGGTCCTCACCGGCGAGCCGGCCCGCCTCGGCCTGGGTGAGGTTCTTGATGCCCTGGTCGGTCTTGAAGTGGTACTTGACCCAGAAGGCCTCGCCGGCGGCGTTGTTCCACTGGTAGGTGTGCGAGCCGAAACCGTCCATGTGGCGGTAGCTCGCCGGGATGCCGCGGTCACCGAACAGCCAGGTCACCTGGTGGGTGCTCTCGGGGCTGAGGCCCCAGAAGTCCCAGACGTTGTCCGCCTCCTGCGAGCCCGTGTACGGGTCGCGCTTCTGGGTGTGGATGAAGTCGGGGAACTTGATGGCGTCCTTGATGAAGAACACCGGGGTGTTGTTGCCGACGAGGTCGTAGTTGCCCTCCTCGGTGTAGAACTTCAGCGCGAACCCGCGCGGGTCGCGCACGGCGTCCGCGGACCCGAGGTTGCCCGCCACGGTCGAGAACCGCAGGAACGTCTCCGTCCGCTTGCCGACCTCGGAGAGGAACGCCGCCCTGGTGTACGGCGTGACATCGGCGGTCACCGTGAAGGTGCCGTAGGCGCCGGCACCGCGGGCGTGCACCACGCGCTCCGGGATGCGCTCACGGTTGAAGTGCGCCAGCTTCTCCAGAAGCAGCTGGTCCTGGACGAGGACGGGGCCGCCGACGCCCGCGGTCTCGCTGTTCTGGTTGTCGGCGACCGGCGCGCCGGCCTCCGTCGTGAGCGGTCCCTGCGTCACGTGCGTCTCCTGCGTCATTCCCGACCGTTCCCGTCGCTTGGCCAAAGTCAGGATTGATCCTACAATGGACATTGTCTAAGTCAAGTGAGCATCCAAAGTCACACCTGTTCGGAACTCGTCTCCCCCTCCTGTTAGGCTGGTGCCATGAGCGACCTTCTGGAACGGCTGCGCGGACGCGGATGGCGAATGACCGCGCAGCGGCGCGTCGTGGCCGAGGTCCTCGACGGCGAACACGTCCACCTGACGGCCGACGAGGTCCACGCGCGGGCTGTCGCCAAGCTGCCCGAGATCTCCCGGGCGACCGTGTACAACACGCTCGGCGAGCTGGTCTCCCTCGGCGAGGTGCTCGAGGTCGCCACCGACAAGCGCGCCAAGCGGTACGACCCGAACGCGCACCGGCCGCACCACCACCTGGTCTGCGCCCAGTGCGGCGCGATCCGCGACGTCCACCCGAGCGGCAATCCGCTGGCGGACCTCCCCGACACCGAGCGCTTCGGCTTCACCGTCTCGGGCGTCGAGGTGACGTACCGGGGCGTCTGCCCGAACTGCGCGGCGGCGTCGGTGTCGGCCTGACCCACGCGACACACAAGCCCCGGCGTCCGTCCTGGACGCCGGGGCTTCGCGCTGTTCCGACACTGCCTGAATCCGACACTGCCTGGGTCAGACACAGCCCGAACATGAGCCGAGGGCCGGAACCCTTTCGGATTCCGGCCCTCGGCCTTCAGTAGCGGGGACAGGATTTGAACCTGCGACCTCTGGGTTATGAGCCCAGCGAGCTACCGAGCTGCTCCACCCCGCGTCGTTGAATGCAACGTTACGTCACGGGAACAGGAAGAAGCAAATCGATTGGCCGCACCACGCCGTCACAGGTCGGGGCATCCCGACCGGGACGGTGGGCCGGGATGGCGGGGCGGGGCCACGAACCTCACGCCGACAGTTCCTCCCGGAGGGCGTCCCGCAGCCGCGCGGCCCGTTCCGCCACCTCCTCCGGCCCGAGCGACACCGCCCGATCCGCCCACCGCTGCCCTTCCGCCAGCTCCCCCCGACGCGCGTAGACGAGGGCGAGCCGCAACGCCGCCCGTCCGTGCCCGGCGTCGGCCGCGTGCGTCCACCACACGGCCGCCTCGGGCTCGCTGCCCTCCCGCGCGAGCAGCAGCCCCAGGTTGAAGGCGCCGTTGCGCGACCCGGCCTCCGCGGCCGTCCGGTACCACCGCGCCGCCTGCACCACATCGCCCCGCGCGGCGGCCAGCATCCCGACCCGCACCTGCGCGCGCCGGTGCCCCTGGATCGCCGCCCGCTCGTACCACTCCTCGCATTCGGTCTTCTCGTGCACGATCTCGCCCAGCTCGTGCGCCGGCTGGGGCGGCCGACGGGCGTCGAGCACGGACGCCAGCCGGTACGCCGCCTCCGCGCTGCCCCCGCCCGCCGCGCACCGCAGATGCCGTTCGGCGGCCTGTTCGTCGCCCTCCCGCAGCCGGGCGATGCCGACCTGGAGCGCCGCCTCGGTGTGCCCGGCCGCCGACGCCCGCTCGTACCAGCGCAGCGCGACCGCGTCCTCGCCGCGGCCGGCGAACAGGATCCCGAGGTTGAAGGCGGCGTCGACGCTGCCCGCCTCGGCGGCCTTGGAGAACCACGGCTCGGCTCCGGCCGCGTCCCCGCCCTGGAGCAGCAGGACGGCCAGCGCGTTGGCGGCCTCGCGGTGCCCGGCGTACGCGGCGCGCCGGTACCACTGCTCGGCCTGCGCGGTGCGGCCCTGCTCGGCGCAGAGCAGGGCGAGGTTGTAGGCGCCGTTGTCGTCCCCGGCGTCCATGGCGGCCCGGTACCAGCGTTCGGCGGTCTGGGTCTGGCCCCGCTCGGCGTACAGGGCGCCCAGCGCGTTGGCCGCGTTGCCGTCGCCGTCCTGGGCCGCGCGCAGCCACCACATGGCGGCGTTCTCGGTGTCGCCTGCGTCGCGCAGCAGGAAGCCGAGGGCGCAGGCCGCCCGGGGCTCGCCGTCCTTGGCGGACGTCAGGTACCAGCGCCCGGCCTCCTTCAGCTCGCCCCGCCGCTCCAGGATGGCCCCGAGGTGCAGCGCGGCCCGCCGGTGTCCGCGCGCGGCAGCCTGCCGGTACCACTGCTCGGCCTCCGCCGGCACGGCGACACCGTTGTCCGCCGCGTCCCAGCGCCCGTCGGCGAGCTGCGGCTCCCTGCGGTCGAGTGCCCGCGCGAGCCGGTACGCCGCCTCCCGGTGCCCGCGTTCGGCGGCGGCCCGCATCCAACGCTCGGCACCCGGGTGGTCACCCCGGTGCTCCAGCAGGTCGGCGAGGGCGTAGGCGCCCAGGACGTGCCCTTGTTCGGCGGCCTGGCGCAGCCAGTACTCGGCGGCGGGTTCGTCGCCGCGCTCGCGGTGGTGGCGGCCCAGCGCGTGCGCCGCGGGGGCGGAGCCGGCGACGGCGGCGACCCGCCACCAGCCGGCGGCCTCGTCGGGGTAGCCGCGCTGGAGGAGGAGGACGCCGAGGTTGTTGGCGGCGGCACGGTCGCCCTCCGTGGTGGCCGCACGCAGATGGGGTTCGGCTCCGTCGAGATCGCCGCGGCGCAGCAACAGGGCCCCGAGGACGCTCATCGCCTCGACGTCGCCGGCCTCGGCGGCGAGCCGTCGGCGCGCCTCCTCGACGGCGTCCCCCGTCTCGTCCCGGCCCTCGTCCCGACCCATGTCCGGGGTCTCCTCCGAGGTCTGGTACGGGGTCCCTTCCTCACCGGAAGGATGCACAAATCGCCCTGTCTCGAACAGAGTTGCCTTGTCCCCCATAACGTCCATCGTCGCACCACCTGCAACCCGGTCACACCTGGTATACCGCAGTCCGTGAGGTCACTTCAGCGTTTTGTCGACATGCCCACAGAGAGACAAGTCAAACACAGATGCCCCAACTCCCCACGTCGGCACGGCGGTACATCTTGCGGGGACATGCGTTCGCACACCACGAAGGCCCGGATCCTTTTCAGGATCCGGGCCTTCGCCTGGAGTAGCGGGGACAGGATTTGAACCTGCGACCTCTGGGTTATGAGCCCAGCGAGCTACCGAGCTGCTCCACCCCGCGTCGTGTTCCACAACCGTACCACGACGCGGGGTGGTCCTTGATCAGCCGCTGGGACTGCCGCTCGGACTCGGCGTGGGACTGGCGCCGGTGCCGGGCTTGGCACTCGCGCTCGGCGAGCTGCTCGGACTCGAGCTGCCGGCGCCGTTCTTGTCCGCCGCGGCCTGCGCGTCCTCGGCACGCTTCAGTGCGGCCTCGAGATCCGCCTGCGCCTTGGCGTACGCCTCCCAGTCGGGCTTCTTGAGGGCCTCCTGGCCCGCGGTGAAGGCCTCCTGGGCGTCCTGCAGCGCCTCCTGGACCGTCGTATTGCCGGTCGCCGGTGGCGGGGTGGTGGTGTCACCGTCGTCCGTCGGCGGCTTCGGAGTCGCCCCCTCCGTGCCGAAGACCTTGTTGAGGGCCTCGTCGAGGGAGTCCTCGAAGGCGGTGACGCCTCCGTAGGACACCAACACCTTGCGCAGCAGCGGGTACTTGAGTCCACCACCGCGTACGTAGACCGGCTCCACGTACAGCAGTCCCCCGTCGAGCGGAACCGTCAGCAGGTTGCCGTACTCGACCTCCGAGTCACCGCCCTTCAGCAGCCTGATGGACTCGGCGATGTCCTGTTCGGAGTTGAACTGGCTCTGCACCTGTTTGGGTCCGTCGACGGTCGTGCTGGTCGGCAGCTTCAGGACTCTGATCTTGCCGTAGCCGGAGGTGCCGGCCTCGGAGTCGACCGCCATGAACGCGCTGAGGTTGTCCCGGCCGTTGGGCGTGAACGTCGTCGTCAGCGAGAACGCCTGCGCCTTCTGGTCGGGCATCTTCATGCTCAGGTAGTACGGCGGCACCGCGTCGTTCGACTGGTTGGTCGGGTCGTTGGGCACCTGCCAGACCTCGCTGCCGCTGAGGAACGTCGTCGCGTCCTTCACGTGGTACCGGGTGAGCAGCTCGCGCTGGACCTTGAACAGGTCCTGCGGGTACCGGAGATGGGCCATCAGCCCGGCGGAGATCTCCGACTTCTTCTCCACCGTGCCGGGGAAGGCCTTCATCCAGGTCTTCAGGACCGGGTCCTTGGTGTCCCACTGGTAGAGCTTGACCTCGCCGGTGTACGCGTCGACGGTCGCCTTCACCGAGTTGCGGATGTAGTTGACCTGGTTCTGCTGGGCCACCACCGCGCGGTTGTTGTTGGTGGCGGTCAGCGAGTCGGCCGTCGTGTCGCCGAGGGTGGTCCGCGAGGCGTACGGGTAGCCGTTGGTGGTGGTGTACGCGTCGACGATCCACTGCACCCGGTCGCCCACGACCGCCGGGTAGGCGTCGCCGTCGATGGTCAGCCACGGGGCGACCGCCTCGACGCGCTGCTTGGGCGTGCGGTTGTAGAGGACCCTCGAGCCCTCGCCGATCGCACCGGAGTACAGGATCTGCGGCTCGCCGAACGCCACCGCGTACGCCGCCCGGTTGACCGCGTTGGAGAGGTTGACCCCGCTCTTGCCGGTGTAGCTGGTGGTCTTCTCACCCTGGTCGTCGGAGTAGTCGATCTCCTTCTGGGGACCGCCGACGATCGAGTACGTGGTGGTCTTCTCGCCGTAGTAGATCCGCTGCTCGTACTTGCCGAGCACGCCCTCCGACGGCAGGTTGGACTCGGTGAAGGCCGGGCGGCCGTCGGCGTCGGCGGTGGTGCCCTTGGCGGCGACCACGCCGTAGCCGTGGGTGTAACGGAAGTGGTTGTTGATCCAGTTCTGCTTGTCCACGCCCGCGAGGTTCAGTTCGCGCAGGCCGATGACCGTGTCCTGGTCCTGGCCGTTCACGCTGTAGCGGTCCACGTCCAGGTTGGTCGGGAAGGCGTAGTACTTCCGGATCTGCTGGAGCTGCTGGAAGGTCGGCGACACGATGTTCGGGTCCAGGACGCGGATGCTCGCCGCGCCGGCCACGTCGTCGCGCAGCGTCGTCTTGTCCTCGGTCTTGCTCGTCCCCGAGTAGTCGGTGACCTGGGTGCCCTCGATGCCGTAGGCCTCGCGCGTCGCCTTGAGGTTCTTCTCGACGTACGGCGCTTCCTTGGCCTGCTCGTTGGGCTGGACCTGGAACTTCTGGACGATGGCCGGATAGAGGCCGCCGATCAGGATCGCGGAGAGCACCATCAGGCCGAAGCCGATGACGGGCAGCTGCCAGGTGCGCCGCCACAGCGTGGCGAAGAACAGCAGGGCGCAGATGACCGCGATGCAGAACAGGATCGTCTTGGCCGGCAGGTAGGCGTTGGCGTCGACATAGCGCAGGCCGGTCCAGTTGTCGGTGGCCTTGAAGTCGCTGGACTTCACCGCCAGGCCGTACCGGTCGAGCCAGTACGCCACCGCCTTGAGGGCGACGAAGATGCCCAGCAGCACCGACAGGTGTCCGGTGGCCGCGGCTGTGGCGCGCGCGCCGGGACTGGTGACGCGCAGCCCGCCGTACAGGTAGTGGGTGAGCGCGGCGGCGATCAGGGAGAGGATCGTGGCGGCGAAGCCGAAACCGAGGAGGAACCGGTACCAGGGCAGGTCGAAGGCGTAGAAGGACACGTCGAGGTGGAACTGCGGGTCCTTCTGCCCGAAGGACACTCCGTTGATCCACATCAGCCAGGTCCGCCACTGCCCCGACGCCGAGGCTCCGGCGATCAGTCCGACGAGGGCGGTGATCCCGAGCAGCAGCCACTTCTTGTAGGGCGCGATGCCCATGCGGTACCGGTCGAGGCTCTGCTGCTCCATCGACATGGCGCTCAGCGGTGGCCGCAGGCGGTGGGCCAGCCAGATGTTGAACCCGACCGCGAGGGCCATCAGCAGACCGAAGACGAAGAAGAGTCCGATCTTGGTCGACAGTGTGGTCGTGAACACGGAGGAGTAGTTCACCGACCGGTACCAGAGCCAGTCCGTCCAGAACCCGGCGAACATGGTGAACACCATGGCCAGGACGGCAAGCACGCCCAGTGTCATGAGCAGGGTCCGGACCCGCCGGGACGGGCGGCCCACTCTGATCCGTGGCCCGGTCGGGCCTCCGCCGCGGTCCGGCATCTGGAAAGCCAAGGTTCGCACCCCGAGGTTCGCTGTTGATCCGTCAGGCCCGCGTCTTCGTGGGCCCTCCGTGGCCCCCCGTGATCGTGGGCCCACACCTATGCAACTTACTCACCCTTTACTCGGTTCCCGATTCCGGCCGGGAACGAGGCAGGATTGTGACCATGTCCAACACTCCCATGGCGGCGAGCCCGCTCACCCGGGCCGTACTCGAGATCGACGAGTACGCCTCCGGCCTCGGCTGGGACCAGCCCGCCCGCCTCTTCGCCCTCGTAGACACCGCACGACTGCGGACCCAGGAACCCGCGCTCGCCGCCCAGCTCGGTCTGGAGAACGCACCGGAGACCACCGGTCTCACCCCGATCGAGCAGGACGAAGTGCCAACGGACAAGCCGCTCGACGAGTTCCTCGCGACGATCGCCTGGCCCGACGCCGTGGCCGGCTGCGCGCTGACCGTGGAGCGTCTGATGCTGCCCCCGTCCGCCGAGGCCCAGGTCCCGCAGGGGCTGAGCGGGGCGAAGCTGACGCGGTGGGTGGCCGATCACCCCGACCGCCAGGAGGTGCGGATGACGGTGGCGGTCCTGCGTGACGGCACCCGGGACTCGGCCCTGCGGCTGCGCGAGAAGGACTCCCCGACGGAGGTCCTCACCGGTTCACAGCTGGTCCCGGGCCTCGCAGAGGCCCTGTCGGCGACGTTCGAGGAGTAGCCCCCACGGCGTCGCCGCACGGCCCGGCGGCCTCCCGGCGTCGCCTCAGGACTTGCCGGCCGTGCACTTCGGCAGGTCGGCGGTGTCGCCGCCGCGGATGTCCTCCAGGGCGCCCAGGGCGTCCTCGATGGTGTTCACCTTGACGAGCGTCAGCCCGCTAGGAATGTCCTCGGCGGCGGACGCGCAGTTGTCGGCCGGCGTCAGGAAGTACTGGGCGCCCTTGTCGCGGGCCCCGACGGTCTTCAGCTGGATGCCGCCGATCGGGCCGACCTTGCCGTCGTCGTCGATGGTGCCGGTGCCGGCGACGAACTTCCCGCCGGTCAGGCTGCCTGGAGTGAGCTTGTCGTAGATGCCGAGCGCGAACATCAGGCCGGCGCTCGGGCCGCCGACGTCGGCGAGCTTGATGTCGATGGTGAACGGGAACGTGTGGTCGGTGCCGGCGGAGATCCCGACGACGGCCCGCTTCTCCGCGCCGTCGTCGGAGGCCGCCGTCCTGATCGTGACCTTCTGGGTCCTGGTCGCCGTCTTCCGCGCCTTCTCGGCGGCGGCCTGGTCCTTCGCCGGCACGATGGTGAAGACGACGTCCTCGCCGGGCTCGTGCTTCGTCACCAGCTTCGCGACGTCGGAGGGGGCCTTCACCGCCGTACCGTCCACGGCCTTGATCACGTCTCCGGCGTGCAGCCGGCCCTCGGCGGGCGAGCCCTTCACCACGGTGGAGACGATCACCCAGGACTGCACCGGGACGTCCAGCTCCTTCAGGGCGGCGACCTTGGCGCTCTCCTGGGACTGGCTGAACTCCTCGGCGTTCTCCTGGGTGGACTGCTCCTCGGTCTTGCCGTCCGGGTAGAGCGTGTCGTGCGGGACGACCTTGTTGTCGTGCGCGAGCCAGCCGTGGACCGCCTCGACGAGGTTCATCCTGTAGTCGGCGCTGGTCACCCGCACGGTCGTCATGTTGAGGTGACCGTCGGTCGGGTAGGTCTTGCGCCCGTCGATCTGGAGCACCGGCTCGCCGCCGTGCTCCCCGAGCGTGTTCACCGTCGGCCCCGGGGACATCTCCGCGTACGGCACGCGGATGAGTACTCCCGCGCAGAGGAGCGCGATCAGCATCAGGGTGGAGGCGAGCATCGTCGCGGTGCGGCGTGGCATGACTCGACAGTACGGGACGCCTCTGTCGGCGCACTGTCAGGGCCACCGCCCGGGTAACGGACCTCAGGTGCCCGAGTGGGACCTCTCCATGGCCGCGCGGAAGCGGGCGTAACCGTCCAGCTCGGGGCCGTCGCCGCGGGCCCTGCGAGTGCGGTTGGCCCAACTGCCCCACAGCCCCGCACCGATCGCGGCGACCAGCGGAATCAGCAACCAGGCGAGAGCCCCCATGCCGACCTCCCAACCCCACGTGCGACCGCAGCTGACTGATCAGCAGATTAACCTTCCGCACTGACAACGCTCACGGCAGGGGTGGGGTTACGCAACCGGACGGGTGGCCGCTTCAGCAGGCTCCGATCCCTCAAGGACGGCACTACACACCGACCCGCCCTCCCGCCACCCGACCACCACCCCTCAAGGACGGCGCTACGCACCGACCCGCCCTCCCGCCACCCGACCACCACCCCTCAAGGACGGCGCTACGCGCCGACCCATTCGTCGGTGCCGTCGGAGAACCTCTGGTGCTTCCAGATGGGCACCTCGTGCTTGAGGTCGTCGATCAGCTTGCGGCAGGCCTCGAAGGCCTCGCCGCGGTGCGGACAGGACACGGCGACGACGACCGCGAGATCGCCGACCCTGAGGTCCCCCACCCGGTGCACGGCGGCGAGCGCCCGCACCGGGTACTCGGCGACGACCTTCTCCGCGATCCGCCGCATCTCCGCCTCGGCGCTGGGATGACTGGAGTACCCGAGGCTGTCCACGTCGGCGCCACCGTCGTGGTTGCGCACGGTTCCCACGAACAGTGCCGTCCCACCGGCCGCGTCCTCCCCGACGGCCCGGAAGACCTCGTCCAGGGACAGCGCGCCGTCCCGGATCGCGATCAGCTTGACGGGATCCTGCGCGGCCTGCTCACCGGGGTGATCGTTGCTGGGTGCCATGACTCCATCGTGCCGCACCCCGCGGACAAGCGGGAACAGCGGAACGACCTGGCACGCGCGCGTAGGCCTTGGAGCCTCCTCCGAGGGTGCCCCCGGAGGGGCCGGCCGCCCCGACCACCGCTACCGCCGCCGCGCCTTGCGCGCTCGGCGCACCACGGCGGCGGCACCGAGCAGAGCCACGGTCGCCCCCGCGGCCCCCGCGGCCGTCGCGTCCTTGCGGCCCAGTCGCCGCCCGGCCACGGTGTGCCGCCCGGAGACCTCCTCCAGCAGCTCCGCCAGTACCTCCTCGTTGGTCCAACGGGGCCGCCACCCGGCGTCATGCAGCCGGCTCCCGCTCACCACCCACGGGTACATCGTGTACGCCAGGTCCCCCGCCGGGGACGGCGTGAGCCCGATCCGGTGCAGCCGGGCCGCCGCGCCGAGCGCCACCGCCGACGGCAGCTCCATCCGCCGGATCCCGCTCAGCTCCTCGACCTCCTCCTGCTCCAGCCACCCGTCACAGCCGACGGCGAGTTCCCCGTCGACCTTCTCCAGGACGGCGTACTCCAGCGCCCCGCACAGGTCCTCGACGTGGCAGAACTGCCAGACCGGCCGCGATCCGGCGACGACCAGCAGCCGTGGCGACTCGAAGTACCTGGTCAGCGCGGTGTCCGTGCCGCCCACCAACACCGCCGGCCGGACCACGGTGACGTTGAGACCCGGATGGGCGCGCGGGGCGCGGCGGGCGAGCCGCTCGATCTCCAGGAGGTCCCCGACGCCGGTCGCCTCCGCCGTGGCCTTCAGCTCCGCGTCCTCCGACAGCGGCAGCTCGTTGTCCGGCAGCGCACCGTAGACCATCGCGGAGGTGCACAGGACCACACGGTGCACCCCGGCGGCCGCGGCAGCGGTCAGCACCGTCTGGGTCCCGCGCACGTTGTAGGCCGTTCGGGCGGCGGCTTCGCTCCCCAGGTCGAGATCGAGCGCCAGATGGACGACGACGTCCGCGCCGCGCAGCTTCTCGGCGATCGCCGGGTCGCGGACGTCGAGGATGTGCCACTGCGCCGCGTCGCACTCCCCCCGCCGCTCGTCGATGGCGATGACCTGCTTGATCTCGTCGGACGCGGCGAGCCGCTCGGTCAGTAGCGCGCCCACCCCGGTCGCGGCACCGGTCACGGCGACGACGGGGCCGCGCGGCCCGCCCGGGGTCGACGGGTTTCGCGCTGCGCGAACCTGCGGATCTGGGGAACTCACCAGGTGTCTCCAGCGGTTGTTTTCCATACGGGCGCGAGTGACGCGTTCGTACCAGGTGGCATCCATCCTGCCGCAGGCCGCGAGTCGGCGAAGCACCGAGGCCCGATCGAGCCCGGGTGTCTACGCTGGGGGGTGTTGCAGGGCAGCCGCGCCGCCGGACCAGAGCCGGTGGCCTTACCAGCCGAGGAACCCCGTGAGTGACACCCCATTCGGATTCGGCCTTCCGCCGGAGGAGCCGGACGACGGCGACGAGGGCAAGAAGAAGGACCCGCAGGGCGGCGGTGGTCAGGGACCGGCCAACCCGTTCGGCTTCGGCGGGCTGCCCGGCGCCGGTGGCTTCGGCGGCCCGGGCGCGGACAATCCCCTCGCCGCCATGTTCGGCTCGCTGAACCCCACCGACCTGGGCGCGGCGTTCCAGCAGCTGGGCCAGATGCTCTCCTACGAGGGCGGCCCGGTGAACTGGGACATGGCCAAGCAGATCGCCCGCCAGACGGTCTCCCAGGGCACCTCCGAGGGCGTCAAGGACGCGAGCGTCGGCCCCGCCGAGCGGACCGCCGTGCAGGAAGCCGTCCGCCTGGCCGACCTGTGGCTGGACGACGCGACCTCACTGCCGTCCGGTGCCGGCACCGCCGTGGCGTGGTCGCGCGCCGAGTGGGTCGAGGCGACCCTGCCCGCGTGGAAGGAGCTGGTCGACCCGGTCGCCGAGCGGGTCGGCGCGGCCATGGGCGATGTCCTGCCGGAGGAGATGCAGGCCATGGCGGGCCCGCTGATCGGCATGATGCGCTCGATGGGCGGCGCCATGTTCGGCTCGCAGATCGGGCAGGCCGTGGGCGTGCTCGCGGGCGAGGTCGTCGGTTCGACCGACATCGGCCTGCCGCTCGGCCCGGCCGGCAAGGCCGCGCTGCTGCCGCTGAACATCGAGTCGTTCGGCAAGGACCTGGGCGTCCCGAAGGAGGAGGTGCGGCTCTACCTGGCCCTGCGCGAGGCCGCCCACCAGCGCCTGTTCGCGCACGTGCCGTGGCTGCGCTCGCACCTGTTCGGCGCGGTCGACGGCTACGCGCGCGGGATCAAGGTGGACACGGCGAAGCTGGAGGACGTGGTCGGGCAGTTCGATCCGCAGAATCCCGAGCAGTTGCAGGACGCCCTTCAGCAGGGCATGTTCCAGCCGGAGGACACCCCGGAGCAGAAGGCCGCCCTGGCCCGTCTGGAGACGGCTCTGGCGCTGGTGGAGGGCTGGGTCGACGCGGTGGTGCACGCGGCCGCCAAGCCACGCCTGTCGTCCGCGGACGCGCTGCGCGAGACCCTGCGCCGCCGTCGCGCCACGGGCGGTCCGGCGGAGCAGACCTTCGCGACGCTGATCGGACTGGAGCTGCGCCCGCGGCGCCTGCGGGACGCGTCCCGGCTGTGGGCCTCGCTGACGGACGCGCGCGGTGTGGACGGCCGTGACGCGCTGTGGGCGCACCCGGACATGCTGCCGACGGCCGCCGACCTGGACGACCCGGACGGCTTCGTGCACCGCGAGCAGATGGACTTCTCCGAGTGGGACAAGATGCTCGGCGAGGCGGCGAGCGGCGGCACGGGTTCCGGCTCGGGCGCGGGTTCCGGTTCCGGTTCCGGAGAGAAGCCGTACCTGAAGAAGGACGACGACACCGACGACGGCAAGGGCGACAGCACCGAGTGAGCCTGCACGACGACGCGGTTCTCGTACTGAAGGCGTACGGGGACCAGGAAGAGCTGCGCCAGGAGTACCTCGACCACCTGACGGCGCACCCGGACGCGATGTGGAAGGCCTGCGAGGCCGGGCATCTGACGGCCAGCGCCCTGGTGATAGCCCCCGAGCGGGGGCAGGTGCTGCTGACCCTGCACAGGAAGTTGCGGATGTGGCTCCAGATGGGCGGCCACTGCGAGCCGCAGGACGCCTCCCTGACGGCGGCCGCCCTGCGGGAGGCCACCGAGGAGTCCGGCATCCCGGGTCTGACACTGCTGCCGGGCGGTCCGGTCCGGCTGGACCGCCATCCGATCCCGGCCCCGTGCCACTGGCACTTCGACGTCCAGTACGCGGCCCTGGCCCCGCCCGGCGCCACCCAGGCCATCAGTGACGAGTCCCTCGACCTGCGCTGGTTCCCCTACGACGCGGTCGCGGAGGTGGCGGACGAGTCGGTCGTCCGCCTGCTGGAGGCGGCACGGGCGCGCCTGTGAGGCGGAACGGGTAAGGGGCGACCGACCGGGTGGTCGCCCCTTACGTCTGCTTTCCGGACGGTCAGCTCCAGGCGTTGCCCTGGTTCTGCGTCCGCGCTCCCTGCTGGCCCATGCCGTACTGCGCGGCGAGACCAGAGCCGATCTGGGTGTTCTGGGGCGGCAGCAGTTCACTCGGCTGGACGAGCGCGAAGCCGGTTCCCATGAAGCTCAGCTCCCAGCCCTCACCGGTGCTGCCGCGACGCCGCCACACCCCGGAGGAGTGCGTCTGCGCCTGCATCTGCACCCGCAGCCCGGTGGACCAGGCGACGATGGCGTCGGCGTCGCAGTTGACGTACTTGTCGGGCGTGACCTGCAGCATCAGAGGCGCGCCCGAGGTCATCAGGGCGACCCGGCCACGGCCGGTGATGTTGAGCTGGTACTTCCCGGAGCCGGAGATGCCGTAGAGGCTGTCGACGGCGATGACCTCGTGGTGCAGCGCGGAGTCCATGGCGAGGACGTAGCTGCTGTCGACGGTCAGTCCCTCGTGGTCGACCTCCACGACGTGGACGTGCTGGGCGAGGTTGGCGAGGTAGACGATGCCCTGCCCGTGGCAGCGCATCAGGTCCAGGCCCTCACCGGTCCGCGCACGCGCACGTGACCGGCTGTTGCTCTGGAACTCGGCGTCGAACTCGACGAGACCCTGGTAGGCGACCATCGTGCCCTTGCGGGCGAGGACGTCGTCCTGGCCCTCCAGTGCGACGCGGAGCATCTGCTTGTTCTGCAGGCTCCAGCGTTCCTGGGTCTGCTGGTCGTTGTAGGCGAAAAGCGGGCTCTGCATGGTGACTCTGGCTCCCCCTCAGCCCCGGACCCGAAGGCGGTCGGTGCTGTCCTCGCTGGGCTGGACGACGACGATGCCCTCTCCGGAGAAGGCCATCTGGTAGGCCTCGCCGCTGCCCCGGCCGATCAGCGACTGCGCCTTGAAACTGCGCTTGCCCTTGACCTTGAGGTTCGGGGACCAGGCGACGAGCGCGTCCGGATCGACGTAGGTCTCGTTCTCGCCACCGCCGCAGTCGACGACGATCGGCTTGCCCCGGGAGGTCAGCGCGACCCATCCCTGCCCGGAGATCTTGGTGTTCCACAGGCCCTGCCCGGCGAACTTCGCCATCCCCTTGACCCGCTCGACTCCCCAGGTGAGGTGTGCGTCGAAGGCGAGCAGGTTGGTGGCGTTGACGGAGATGCCGTCGCCGTTGAGGTTGATCACGACGACGTTCGCGCCGTAGTCGGCGAGGTAGAGCAGGCCGTCGCCGGAGCACTTCATCAGGGGCGCGCCCTCGCCGGTCATCCAGTCGCGCGCGATCTGGCGCACGGCCGGCGGGTTGGGCTCGTACTGGATGAAGCCCTCGTAGGCGACCATCGAGCCCACGCGCGCGAGGAGGTCGTTCCCGGTCTGGAGGGCCACCTTCAGCATGTGGTTGCCGTGGTTCTCCATGCGGGCGGTGACGGGTGCGGGGGCGTAGCCCGCGAGCGGCTGGTTCATGACGGGCTCCCTCAGACCTCGTACGGCTGGACGACGATGAAGTTGCCGGGAGCGGCCCGGAACTGGAGGTTCACGCTCTCTCCCGTGTCGCCCGGATAGGCGTTGCGGCGCATGCGCACCTGGCTCGAGACGACGACCTGGGCCGCGGCCGACCAGGCGACGACGGCGTTGCAGTCGGCGAAGGTCGTCGGCGTGACCGGCAGGACGACGGGCGTGCCGTGCGTCTTCACGACGACGGTGCCGGTGCCCGTGAACTGCATGGTGAAGAGGGCGCCGCCGGGAATGCCGTGCCCCTCGATGCGGCGCACCTCGTACTGGAGGCTCTCGTCGAAGGCGAGGACGTTCTCCGCGGAGACGCAGATGCCGTCCCCCTGGAGTTCGATGGGGTGCAGCATCGTGGAGTCCTCGGCGAAGAACACCTGCCCCTGGCCGGTGCAGCGCATCAGCTGCATCTCCTGGCCGGTCGCGTTGCCGACGATCCGGCCGGCGAAACCGGCGCCCTTGTAGCTGAAGTCGACCTTGCCCTGGTAGAGCACCATGCTGCCCTGCCGGGCGAGCACGGGCTGGCCGCCGACGCCGAGGTCCACGCGGAGCAGCTTCCGGTTCTGCGGTGTCCAGCGCTGCCCGGTAGGCGTCTCCTTGAACTGCTGGAGAGCCGCGGCCACACCGGCGCCGCCCTGGGGCGCGCCCTGCGGCACGCCGTAGGTCTGCTGGGCCGGCACCTGGCCGAACGCCGGCTGCTGTCCGTAGCCGGGCGGCGGGGTCGGCTGCCCGTAGCCCGGCGCGGGTGTGGGGGCCTGCGGCGCCTGGGACCGGCCGTAACCGGGCGGCGGCGGGGCGGTCGGCGCGCCGGGCTGGCCGTACGGCGGCTGCTGGCCGGGTGGGCCGTACGGCGCGGGGGCCGGGGCCGGCGGCGGGACCTGTACTCCGCCGGGCGGGGTCATGGGCGCGATGACCGTCGGTGCGGCGTGCACCGGCGGCTGGGGCGCGGCCGGAGGCGGGCCGGCCGGCGGGGCGAAGCCCTGTGCTGCGGGCTGCGGCTGCTGGGCGGCGGGGGCCGGAGCGGGCGCGGACGGGGCGCCGAACGCGGGCGGCGCGGACGCCTGGGCGGGCGGGGCGAAGCCGGGAGCGGCACCGGACTGCGGCTGAGGCGCGGCGGCGGGCGCCTCTTCCTCGGCGACCTCACCGCCGAAGTTCTTCAGCAGCGCGTCCAGACCGCCGTCGAAGCCCTGCCCGACGGCCGCGAAACGCCACACGTCCTTGAGGTAGAAGTCGCCCAGCATCACGGCGCGCTCGGTGGAGAACTCCGAGCCGTCGAAGGAGTAGCGGGCCACCTCCTGGCCGCCCGCGACGATCCGCAGGTAGCCGGGGGCGATCTGCGACATCTGGCCGGCGCCGTCGAGGGTCGCGGTGAAGGACAGCTTCCGGATCTGCGGGGGGATCCGGTCCAGAGTGACGCGGAAGGACTCCGTGTCGCCCGCCTGGGCGCCCAGGAGCTGGACGGACTCCTCGGGGGACTTCGGCTGGTTGAAGAAGACGAAGTACCGGTCGTCCGAGAGCCGCTCGTCGGCGTCGAGGCCGAAGCAGCTTATGTCGAAGGTCAGGCCGGGACCGGAGATCTGCACGCCTACGTACAGATCCGTGCCCGCGGTGAGGTCACTGATCCTGGCCTTGTGGCCGCGTTGGAATTCCCTGGACATGCGTAACGACCGTCCCCCATCCCGATTGCGAGTGCGTCGCGTCAGGCTAACTGCAAACCCGGACATCGGACGATGTCGGTACAGACCCGGTACACAAACCGTGCGGGAGACCCCCGGGCCTCCCGTGTGCGAAGGCTCACTCCCCGCCGGTTCCGGGCGGGTGGGGCAGCCGCCCGGCCGCGACCACACCTTCCAGGTAGCCGCGGGCCCGCTCGGTGCGCGGGTACGCCTCCAGCAGCCGCCAGAAGTCGGGGCCGTGGCCGGGCACCAGCAGATGCGCCAGCTCGTGGAGGAGCACGTAGTCGACGACGTACTCCGGCATGCCCTTGAGGCGGTGCGACAGGCGGATGCTGCCCTCGGCGGGGGTGCACGAGCCCCAACGGGTGTTCTGGTTGGTGACCCAGCGCACCGTGGTGGGCCGGGCCCGGCCCGCGAAGTACTGAACCGACAGCCGCTCGGCGCGTTCGGCCAGTTCGGCGTCGCCCGGGGCGCGCCGGCGGCTCTCCTGGGCGGCGAGCTTGTCGAGCATGACGCTCACCCAG
This sequence comes from Streptomyces sp. NPDC048734, assembly GCF_043198675.1. Taxonomy (NCBI): domain Bacteria; kingdom Bacillati; phylum Actinomycetota; class Actinomycetes; order Kitasatosporales; family Streptomycetaceae; genus Streptomyces; species Streptomyces sp. NPDC048734. Next base: position 188,154 of record NZ_JBICUZ010000002.1, read on the forward strand.
CGTTGCTCCTCGGCCTCGGACATCCGGGCAGGGATGAGCACGATGGTGCGATCGCCCTCACGGTAGGCGGAGACCGTCCGGCGTCGACGGGCGCTCCTGCGCACCTCGATCGCGCTCGCCCATGAGCCGCTCGGCGGCTGGCTCGTCGTGCTGCGCTGTGGCGTTCCGGCGCGGTGCGGTGGGTCGGCGGGCACGCCCTGACGTTACCCGCTGCGCACGGGGGAAGTCCCGGCTCCGGGACGGTTCGGTTTCGATCCCGCGCCTCGCTTTTGCCTCGTACGACGGATTTGTACGACGAATCCCGTTCCCTGTGGACAACTTTCGGCGCCCTCCGGTGCCGCCGGGCATGCTGGCAGTCGTCGGCGGATCCAGGTCGCCCCATGGTTCCGCTCCGCCGGCGTACGGGGAGATTCCAGTCTGACGGGGGCCTTCGATGCATCCGATGGTGAAACCCGCGCTGCGGCGCGGCTGGCGTGACCTGAACACCGTGCAGTTCGGGCTGGCCCCGGCGCACGCGCTGACGCTCGGCCCGGTGGACACGGCGACGGGCAGCTTCCTGGACCTGCTGGACGGCACCCGCGGGCTTCCTCTCCTGCGTGAGGAGGGGCGCCGGATGGACCTGCCGGACGGACACGTGGATCAGTTGGTGCGGCGGCTGGCGCGGGCCGGTCTGCTCGACGACGCGCGCGGGGGTGGGGCGGAGGGAGCCGCCCTGCGGGAGAAGAAGGACGTCATGGACCGGCTGCGCCCGGACCTGGCGTCGCTGTCGCTGACCACCTCGGAACCGGGCGAGGCCATCGAGCACCTGACCGCCAGGCGTCGGCTACGCGTGCAGGTACGGGGCGCGGGCCGGGTGGGCGCCGTGGTCGCCTCGCTGCTCTCGGGCGCCGGGGTCGGTGAGGTGGACGTGCGCGACGGCGGCGTGGTGGAGCCGGAGGACGTCGCCCCGGGCGGGCTGCCCGCCGAGGCGGTCGGTGAGCGCCGGGACGAGTCCGCCCGTCGTGCGGTGCGCCGGGCCGCACCGGACCGGCCACCCCGCAGGAGCACCCGCTCACCGGCCGGGACGGACGTGCCCGGTTTCTCCTTGGTGGTCCTCACCCCGAGGGACGACGTGTCCGTGCACGCTCCGGCCCCGTCCGAGACGGAGCCCTTGATCGCCTCGGGCACACCGCATCTCCACGCCGGAGTGGTGGAGGCCACCGGAGTGGTGGGCCCGCTCGTCCTGCCCGGTGAGACTGCCTGCGCGGGGTGCCTTCACCAGGCGCGCACCGACCGGGACCCGGCCTGGCCCCGGCTGGTCGCGCAGTGGCACTCCGGGACGCGGCGCGCCGTCCGCGCCTGCGACCTGACGCTGGCCACCACGGTCGCGGGGCTGGCGGCGGCACATGCGCTGGCCTTTCTCGACGGCATGCTCCCGTCCAGCGCTGGCGCACGCTGGGAGGTGTCCGTGCCCGCCCTCCAGTGGCACGCGCGTCCGGTGTGGGCGCACCCCGCATGCCCGTGCGGGGCGGCGGAGAAAGGTAATGAGGAACACACCTTCTCCGAGGACACGGAGTCGCGCGCGACAATGGCGGAGCAACGGCATTCGAAGGAGTTACGCCGTACGGCAGACGCGGCGCGGCTTTCTGGGACCTGGAGGGCGCATGTCTGATCTTCCCCGGAAGGCGGTCACCCGGACCGCCAAGCTCGCCGCGCTCCCGCTCGGCATCGCGGGCCGGGCCACCTGGGGCCTGGGCAAAAGGATCGTGGGCGAGTCCGCGGAGATCGTCGGTCGTGAGCTGCAACAGCGCACCGCGGAGCAGTTGTTCAAGGTCCTGGGCGAGTTGAAGGGCGGTGCGATGAAGTTCGGGCAGGCCCTGTCCGTCTTCGAGTCCGCCCTGCCCGAGGAGGTCGCCGGTCCCTACCGCGCGGCCCTCACCAAGCTCCAGGAGGCGGCGCCGCCCATGCCGACCCGCACGGTGCACTCCGTGCTCGCGGAGCGGCTCGGCAAGGACTGGTCCGAACTGTTCCTCACGTTCGACGACAAGCCCGCCGCGGCCGCCTCGATCGGCCAGGTGCACCGTGCGGTGTGGCACGACGGGCGGGAGGTGGCGGTCAAGGTCCAGTACCCCGGCGCGGGCGAGGCCCTGCTCTCGGACCTGAATCAACTGAGTCGTTTCGCCAAACTGCTGGGGCCCCTCATCCCCGGCATGGACATCAAACCGCTGATCACCGAACTGCGGGACCGCGTCTCGGAGGAACTGGACTACGGGCTGGAGGCGCAGGCCCAGCAGGCCCATGCGGAGGAGTTCGTCGACGATCCCGATGTCGTGGTCCCGGCGGTGGTCCACCAGTGCGACCAGATCCTGGTCACGGAATGGATCGACGGCGTCCCCCTGTCCGAGGTGATCTCCGCCGGCACCCCCGAGCAGCGCAACCGCGCCGGCCAGCTGCTGTCGCGTTTCCTCTTCTCCGGGCCTGCCCGCACCGGCCTGTTGCACGCCGACCCGCACCCCGGCAACTTCCGTCTCGTGCCCGGTGGTCCGGAGGGCGAGGACGACTGGCGCCTGGGCGTCCTGGACTTCGGCACCGTCGACCGGCTCCCGGGCGGTCTGCCCGAGCCGATCGGCACCTCCCTGCGCATGACCCTCGACGGCGAGGCGGGAGCGGTCTACGAGTTGCTGCGCGAGGAGGGCTTCGTCAAGGAGTCCATCGCGCTGGAGCCCGACGCTGTCCTCGACTACCTCCTGCCGATCATCGAACCGGCGGTGGTCGACGAGTTCACGTTCACGCGCGACTGGATGCGCAGCCAGGCGGCCCGGATCGCCGACCCGCGCTCCCCCGCCTATCAGCTGGGCAGGCAGCTCAACCTCCCTCCGGCCTACCTGTTGATCCACCGGGTGACGCTCAGCACGATCGGCGTGCTGTGCCAGCTCGGTGCGACGGTGCGACTGCGGGAGGAACTGGAGGAGTGGCTTCCGGGATTCGTCGCGGACGAGGGCCTGGAGGCGGAGGATTCGGTCGCCGAGGCGTGAGCGGCCGCCGGGCACGGCGGATCGTGCGGCCGAGCCGGCCGCCCTCGGCCGCGTCGCCGGCATCCGTGGCACAACGCGCCACGGGGGCCGGTCCGTTCGGACGGACCGGCCCCCGCGTGGAGAGCTTTGCCTCCCTGTCGGAAGGCCACCGCTTCAGGTGAGAAGGGTCACTGCATCACGGCCATGGCGAGCGCCCGGCGAGCACGCAGCGAGGCGCGCTCGGCTCGGCGCTGCATCCGGCGAGCGGTCACCAGGCGCATGGCCCGGCGTTCCTGCTCGGCCGCGTGCAGCCGGTCGTGCATATGCGCACGAGCCAGGGCTTCTGGGATGAGTTGCATCTCGCGGGTCCTGTTCTGACGCGAGTCGTTCGCGTCGGTGGTGGTGACGTCTTGGGTCGCGGAGCCTGCGGGCTCGCTGGTGGACGGCTTCATCGGGGCCTGCTTCTTGGGGTCGTGCGTGACGGGACGGTCGATCGTTCCTGCGATGGTGTTCATGCCGTGACCGGGTTCTTGCGCGGACGGCCACGCGGCCGCTTCCGGGCGACGACGACACCCTGGACGAACAGCTCGCCACCCCAGACGCCCCAGGGCTCGCGCCGCTCCTTGGCGCCGGCGAGGCAGGCCTCGACCAGCGGGCAGGTGCGGCAGAGGGACTTGGCGTACTCCACGTCCGCGGGCGACTCGGCGAAGAAGACCTCCGGGTCGTAGGAGCGGCACGGGACGGGTACGCCGAGGTTCTCGATGGCGTCGTCGAGCGCGGTGAGCGCCGTGAGCGGGGTCAAGGTGGAGTCCTCCGTGAGGCCGGGCGGGGGGATCGTTTCGGAAGGCGGTACGGACGGGGCGTGCGCTTCGAGTTGCACGGGTCGTCTTCCTCGTCTGGTCGTTCCGGCCCTGTTGGGCCGGGGGCGGCTTGGTACCGGGTTCTTTTCTTGTCCCGAGGCCCCTTCGCTCTGCCGTCCCCGGTCGGGGACAAACAGAAGGGCCGCGGATCCCGGGTGGGGTTCCGCGGCCCTGAAGGCGCCGACCTGATCGACGATCAGGCTGGATCACTCCAGGGTTCTGGCCCACGGAAGGCCCACATCAGGTGGTGCTGCGTCGTCTGCTTCCGAGCTCCGGCACCGGTCGCCGTAAAGGCATAGGCCTTCGCCTGTGCCTTTACTGCCGCTTCCAGTGCCTTGGTCGGTCGCTCGCTGCGGTCACGGGCAACAAGACCCGCGGGGGCAACGGAGGAGGACGCCGACCGGTCGGCACGAATGCCGGACAGACCGGTGCCCAGGTTCGAGGCGGCGAGAATGCACGTGGAGACGTTCGAGCGATCGGTCAGTTTGGCGGTGCTGACGGAGTTGGTGTTGATGATGATCACTGGAATCGCCTCCTCTCGGCGTCTCGGGGGACCAGGACGAACCGGTCCGACGGATATGCAAGTACAGCACGGAACCAGGGCCTCGGAGAAGGCCTCTGTTCTCGTGCCTAAGAACCTATGGGGACTCCTGGGGCATGCGCAAACTATTTTTCCGACGAGTTCGGATCAGCCGTCGCCGTCCTCCGCCGCCAGATCCTGGCCTGCGCAGATGGCCAGGACATCGGTTCCGTAGCGGTTGAGCTTGCGGGTGCCGACACCCGGGATCCGCGCGAGTTCGCCCGGTTCCTCGGGGGCGGTCTCGGCGATCGCGATCAGCGTCTTGTCCGTGAAGACGCAGAACGCGGGCTGCCCGGACCGCCGGGCCTGGACCGCGCGCCAGGACCGCAGCCGCTCGTAGAGCCCCTCGTCCATGTCGGAGGGGCAGTCCTCGCAGCGCATCAGCTTCATCTCGCCGCCGTCGGTCAGGGTGCGCCCGCACATCCGGCAACGGGCCGGGGTGCGCTGGGTCCGGCGCGGCCCGACCGCCACACCCCTGGTCGCACTCCCGAAACCGCGCTCGACGCCCCCGGCGCCGGCCCCGGCGCCGCGCCCGGACGCGCTGCCCGAGCCGGGGCGCAGCCCGTCGAGGAACCGGCTGGGCCGGCGGCTCGGGCGGCCGCCCGGCGAACGGCAGAGCGCCCAGGAGACATGGAGGCGCTCACGGGCCCGGGTGACGCCGACGTAGAGCAGGCGACGCTCCTCCTCGATCTGCTCGTCGGTGCGCGCGTAGGTGATCGGCATCATGCCCTCGGCGACGCCGACCAGGAAGACGACGTCCCACTCCAGGCCCTTCGCCGAGTGCAGGGAGGCGAGGGTGACGCCCTGAACCGTCGGGGCGTGCTGGGCACCCGCGCGCTCGTCGAGTTCGGCGATCAGGTCGGCGAGGGTCGCGTCCGCTCGGGCGGCGGTGAAATCCTGCGCCAGGTGCACCAGGGCTGCCAGCGACTCCCAGCGCTCCCGGACGGCACCGGAACCGGCCGGTGGCTGGGGCGTCCAGTTCTCGCCGGACAGGACCGCGCGCACCTGGGAGGGCAGGTCGACGACGTCCTCGAGGAGGGCGTCGTTGCCGCCGAAGCGGGCGGCGGCGCGCAGCGCGTTGATCGCCTTGCGCACCTCGGGACGGTCGAAGAACCGCTCGGCGCCGCGCAACTGGTAGGGGACGCCGGCGTCGGCGAGGGCCTGCTCGTAGGTCTCGGACTGGGCGTTGGTGCGGAACAGGACGGCGATCTCGGCGGGCTGGACGCCGGCGGCGAGCAGCTCACGGATGCGGCGGGCCGCGCCCTCGGCCTCGGCGGGCTCGTCGGTGTACTCGGCGTAGACGGGTTCGGGTCCCGGTGCGCGCTGGGAGATCAGTTCCAGGCGATGGTCGGCGGCCCGGCCGCGGGCCTGGGCCAGCAGACCGTTGGCGAGGTGGACGACCTGGGGCGTGGAGCGGTAGTCGCGGACCAGTTTGACGACGGTGGCCCCGGGGTGGCGGGTACGGAAGTCGAGGAGGTGGTCCGGGGTGGCACCGGTGAAGGAGTAGATCGTCTGGCTGGCGTCGCCGACCACGCACAGGGAGTCCCGGTCGCCGAGCCACAGCTCCAGCAGACGCTGCTGGAGGGGGCTGACGTCCTGGTACTCGTCGACCACGAAGTGCTGGTACTGGGCGCGGACCTGCTCGGCGATGTCCTGTCGGTCCTGGAGGACGGCGACGGTCAGCAGGAGCACGTCCTCGAAGTCGATGACGCCGCGCTCGCGCTTGAGGTCCTCGTAGGCCGCGTACAGCTGGGCGGTCTCGGCGGGCGCGCGGGGCGTCTCGCGGCCGGCCTTGGCGGCGGCCGCCGGATAGTCGGCGGGGACGGTCTGGGTGACCTTGCACCACTCGATCTCCGCGGTGGTGTCCCGCAGCTCACCCCGGTCCAGGCGGATACGGCAGGCGGCTGCCGCGTCGGCGACGAGCTGGACCTTGCGGTCGACGAGGCGGGGCAAGGAGCCACCGATCGCTTTCGGCCAGAAATACTGCAGCTGACGCAGGGCCGCGGAGTGGAAGGTGCGGGCCTGGACACCCTGGGCGCCGAGCTGGCGCAGCCGCCCGCGCATCTCTCCGGCGGCGCGGTTGGTGAACGTGACGGCGAGGACGCTGGAGGGATGCAGGATGCCGGCGCGCACGCCGTAGGCGATGCGGTGGGTGATCGCCCGCGTCTTGCCGGTACCGGCTCCGGCCAGCACGCACACCGGCCCGTGCAGGGCGGTGGCCACCTCGCGCTGCTCGGGGTCGAGCCCTTCGAGCACCGCGTCGGCCGAGTCCGGTACCTGCGGGAAAAGGGTGGAGTGCGTTGCTGCTGTCACACAGCCATGCTGCCAGGTCGCCGGAGGCGCCTGAGCCGGTTGTCCACAGGTGGGCACCGGCAGTCGTACTAATGCGGCGAGGGTCACCCTCCACCGTCCGCAGGCACGGGAATGGTGTGCCGTGCGCGTACGTTCTTCCCCTGCGACCACCTGTTACCCCGGACCTGCCGAAGGAGCACGAGAGACATGCTGGGCACTGTGACGATGTACAGCACCACGTGGTGCGGTTACTGCCAGCGGCTGAAGAAGCAGCTGGACCGCGAGGGCATCGCGTACACCGAGATCAACATCGAGCAGGACCCGGAGTCCGCGGCGTTCGTGGAGAAGGCGAACGGCGGAAACCAGACGGTGCCCACCGTTCAGGTGGTTCCCTCCGGTGGCGGTACTGAGGTCGTGATGACGAACCCGAGCCTCGCCCAGGTGAAGCAGGCGCTCGGCGCCTGACTCCCGCGAGACGCAACCCCCGACCGGCCTGACGCTGATCGGGGGTTTTGTGTGTCCTGGAGACCCCGGCACCAGACTCTGCACGCCTCGCAGGAACGCAGCGGGACCGAACGCTCGGCTTGGCGGCCATCGCAGGCAGAAGCTCTCGGCGCATGACAGCCGGGCCACCGGTTCAGAGCGTGAGTACGGGCCGGGTGGAGAAGTCCTCGCAAAGGTCTTCACCGTCCGGGCCGTACACAAATTCGGCCATGGACGGATTACGGTTGGAGGTGGCCAGGGGCAGCCATGCGAGCAGGTGACCGTAGCCGCCGCACACCGACTCGCCACCGTCTCCGCCGTGGACCGCCGCGATGTCGCTCGTCAACTCCGTACGGTAGGTGTCGTAGGCGATGTGCAGGCCGAAGGCGTTCAACTGGTTCTGCGGGCCGGTGCGGTCCCCGTATGGGATGCGGTCGAGGGGGCAGTCGTTCCCCCACCGAAACAGGGTCTCTGCCCCAGCTCCACAAGCGTGCTCCCACTCGTCGGAGCTCGGCATCCGCAGGCCGCGAGCCGCGAGAACAGCCGGCATGTCAGCAGGCAACCCGGTCAGGCTCTCGTCCTCCACAGCCATGAGCACAGTGGCCAAGACAACGCTCCGGCGGGGGCTGAGCACCTGCGCGAGGTGGGCCCGCAGGTCGGGTGCGTAGCCGAAGCCCTGGTCCAGGCTCTCGGCGTAGTCGGCAGTCTGCTGTGGGGTCGGTTGCCAACGGTCCAGGTCGAAGCCGAGGGACACCGGCCCTCCGGGTATCAGAGCGAATTCCTGCTCGTTCCGCTCGATCCGGACGCGATGCAGCGGGGCACCGAGGTGCTCCGTGGTCTCGATGAGGGTCACCCGACCGTCCACCAGGCCAGCGGCCTCCTCGGCGACGCGGCGTGCCGTAGGCAGTTCGAAGGACCGCCACTGGCCGAGAGTGAGATCAGCGAGAGACATGGACCGCAGTGTTGCACGCAGGTCTGACACGGCTCGCGACCACCGCGCTCCGGAGCTGAACTGCGGTCGCGAAAGCCTCAGAGAGCGCGAGCAGCAGGCACCGGCGGCGGGCCATCGCTGCCTTTCCTGGTTCGGGACGCACTGTGTACGCCTGCCTCAGGCGCTCTCGCCGAGGTGGCGGTACCAGAGTTGGGACGGGAGATCCCGAGCGCCTTGGCGATCGCGCTGACGCTCTCGCCCTTCGCCTTCCTGGCACGGGCCACGGTGAGCACGTCCTCATCCACCACAGTCGGCCGTCCGCCGGTACGCCCCTGCGCCTTGGCTGCGTCCAGTCCTGCGGGGGTGCGCTCCTTGATGAGGCTGCGCTCGAACTCCGCCATGGCGCCGACCACCTGAAGCATGAGACGGCCGTCTGCGGTACCAGGGTCGATGTTGGCCAGCGCACCCGTGAGTACCTTGAACCCGATACCCCGCTCTCGAAGGGTGTCGACCATGGTCACAAGGTCGATGAGCGACCGGGCGAAGCGGTCGAGCTTCCACACGCACAGGGTGTGGCCAGGTCTGGCGTAGTCCAGTGCGGCCGTGAGCTCTGGCCTGTTGGTGTTCTTCCCGCTGGCCTTGTCCTCGAAGATGCGGGCGCACCCTGCGGTCGTCAGTGCGTCGCGCTGCAACTGCGCTTCCTGGTCATCGGTGGAGACGCGGGCGTAACCGATGAGCTGGCCAGTGATCGTGTTCGTCGTCACGTCCGGGGCTGTCTCAAAACTCGTCTCAATACGTCAAGTCCGGGACGGGAGTTTCGAGACGGGTTTTGAACAGTGCTGCGCCCCCCTTCCGGGGTGCCTGCTGTCTCGTCTCACAAACCTTGGTTTTCGAGACGCCCGATCCTGGTCACGCCGCGCCACGGCTAGAGCATGGATCGTCGGCGAACGAGAGCGCGACGGCAGAAGGGTGGGGTATGCCCCCTTGAGCCCGGCAAGAGGGACCGCCAGGTCTTACCGGCTTAAATCCTGCCACGGTTTCGGGCCCGTTCGAGAAGCACCTCACATACGATGACCTGCGCTTTTGTCTGTGGCGACCTGTAGATTCCGAGGTCCCGTGGGACCGCGGGGAAGGGAGGCCGGAGATACAGGAACGTGTCATGTATGGCGCCGCGCGCTGGTGCGCTCGGACATGAAGCCCGCAGAGAAGTTGGTCGGCGTCGCGACGGCTTTGTACGCGGACTACGAGACCGGCGAGAACGTGTGCCCGTCGAACGGGGCCATCGCCAGGGAACTCGGCTACGGCGGGAAGGCTCCGGTCCTTCTTGTTGTTGAGCCGGTCCCCCAGGGACGGTCGTACCCACGGCGAGATGGACGCCGACACGCCGATGTCGACGGCGAAGTCGACCAGCTCCATTTCCTCGGCGTCGGCCCGCTTGCTGATGCGGGTCCGCTGCGTTTCCTCGCCGGTCTGGTTCTCGTTGCCCACAGACAGACGGACCACACCAAGAGCCCTGGGCTTGTCGTTCACCCTTGCCCCTCCCCAAGACATGGGCAGCCCTCCCCGGCCGCCACAAGGCACGAGGGAAGTCCACAGACCGTGCTGACGGTTCTGTTCGCCGACGGTTCGACGCCGACGAACCCCTCGCTGGCACAGGTCAAGCAGAAGGTCCGCGCGTAGCTCGCCGGACGCCTCGGCAGTACGGCGAAAAGCGAAGAGGGCGGTCCCTGGGTGTCAGGGGCCGCCCTTCTTGCGTCCGGTCTCACATGACGCTGCGGGTCGGCAGCGGCTTGCCGTACCAGAGTTCGATCAGGCGGGCCGCGATGGAGATGCCGTAGGGGGGCAGGACCTCGCCGGATTCGAAGGCCGCACCGAGTTCGTCGCGGGAGAACCAGCGGGCCTCGTGGATCTCGTCCCCGTCGACGTCGATGTCGGTGGAGGTGGCGCGGGCCATGAAACCGAGCATGAGGCTGGACGGGAACGGCCACGGCTGGCTGGCGACGTACTCGACCTGTCCGACGACGACGCCGGCCTCCTCGAAGACCTCCCGGCGCACCGTCTGCTCGATGGACTCGCCGGGCTCGACGAAACCGGCCAGCGTCGAGAAGCGGCCTTCCGGCCAGTGGACCTGGCGGCCGAGCAGGATGCGGTCCTCCTCGTCCGTGACCGCCATGATCACCGCCGGGTCGGTACGCGGGTAGTGCTCGGCGCCGCAGGCGGGGCAGCGGCGGATGTGGCCGGCGGCGGCGATGACCGTGCGCTCGCCGCAGCGGGAGCAGAAGCGGTGGGTGCGCTGCCAGTTCTCCAGGCCGACCGCGTGCACCATGAGGCCCGCGTCGCGCGGCGACAGCAGCAGTCCGGCCTCGCGCAGGCCCGCGGGGCGGGCGGACTGGTCGATGCGGCCGGGCAGCGCGTCCTTCTGCAGGGCGAAGTAGCTGACGCCGTCTGCGTCGGTGCCCAGGAAGTAGCGGTGGGCCTCGGTGAGCGGGGCCTCGAAGGAGGGTGTCATGACGAGTTCGGTCCGGCCCTCGGACGTCTCGTCGATGAGGACCTGGCCGCCGGAGACGACGAAGCAGCGTGTCGTGGGGTGACTCCACGCCGCCGCGAGCCAGGCCTCGTCGAGCCGGTGGTGGGCGGCGCGGTCGATACCGCTCGGGGCGGTGAGCGAGATGGGTCGGTCGGCGTTCTGGTCGGTCCAGGTGGTCACAGGTGCTTCCAACTCCCCCGGTGGAACGGTTGTTTCGGCGGGCGGTTCAGCGGGTCGTGCGGCAGGGGGGCGACCGGGCCGGGTGCGGTGTCGCCGTGCGGGGCGGCTTCTCCAGTGTGCCCCGGGCGCGGTGTCGCTCCGGACCGGGCGGGGTCGTCAGGGCGCACGGCGCCAGGTGTCGGCGAGGTCGCCCCAGAGGTAGGCGGTGGTCTCGACGCCCTTCAGGAGAAGGTCCAGCTCCACCTTCTCGTTGGGGGCGTGCCAGCCGTCGGAGGGGACGGAGACGCCCAGGAAGAGCACCGGGGCGCCGAGTACCTCCTGGAGGTCGGCGGCGGGGCCCGAGCCTCCCTCGCGGGTGAAGCGGACGGGTCCTTCGAAGGCGCGGCCCATGGCGCGCACGACGGACTGCAGGGCCGGGTGGTCCAGTGGGGTCAGGCACGGGCGCGTGGCGGGGCGGAACGTGATCTCGTGACGGATGCCGGCGGGCACCTGCTCGTCGGCCCAGGCGCGGACCGCCTTCTCCACATGGGCGGGGTCCTGTCCCGCGACCAGCCGGAAGGACAGCTTCACGAAGGCGGAGGACGGGACGATCGTCTTGCTTCCGGGGCCCTGGTATCCGCCGCCGATGCCGTTGACCTCGGCGGTGGGGCGGGCCCAGATGCGTTCCAGGGTGGTGTGCCCGGCCTCGCCGTGGGTGGCGTGCGACTTGGCGGTGCGCAGCCAGCGCTCCTCGTCGAAGGGCAGCTCGGCGAAGAGCTCGCGTTCGCGGTCGGTGAGTTCGACGACGCCGTCGTAGAAGCCGGGAACGGTCACGCGTGCGTGCTCGTCGTGCAGGGCGGCGACGAGGCGGGCGGCGGCGGTGGCCGGGTTGGGCACGGCGCCGCCGAAGGAGCCGGAGTGGATGTCCTGGTCGGGTCCGGACAGGCGGATCTCGCACTCGGCGAGCCCGCGCATGCCCGTGCACACCGTCGGGGTGTCCTCGGACCACATGCCGGTGTCGGAGACGATCACGGCGTCGGCGGCGAGCCGCTGGGCGTGCTCCTCGACCAGGGCGCGGAAGTTCGGGGAGCCGGACTCCTCCTCGCCCTCGATCAGCAGCTTGAGGTTGACGGCCGGGGCGGTCCGGCCGGTGGCGGCGAGGTGGGCGCGCACGCCCAGGGTGTGGAAGAAGACCTGGCCCTTGTCGTCGGCCGCCCCGCGCGCGTGGAGACGGTTTCCGCGGACGACCGGCTCGAAGGGGTCACTGTCCCAGCCGTCCTCGCGGGCGGCGGGCTGCACGTCGTGGTGGCCGTAGACCAGGACGGTGGGCGCCTGCGGGTCTCCGGACGGCCACTCGGCGAAGACGGCGGGCGCGCCGGGCGTCTGCCAGACCTCGGCGGCCGGGAAGCCGGTCTCCCTGAGCTTGGCGGCGAGCCAGTCGGCGCTTCGGCGTACGTCGGGCGCGTGGTCGGGCTGGGCGGAGACCGACGGGATGCGCAGCCACTCGGCGAGGTCGTCGAGGAACGCCGCACGGTGGCGCTCGATGTACGTGCGGACGGCGCTGTCCGGGGTCTGGCTCATGGTCACGAGCCTATCCGGCCGCGCCGGCCTCCTGGCCGGGCACTCACGCACGGTTCACTTCCGCGGCTGGTCCCCCACGACCGTCCGCCGGCGCCTCCTCCCCCGTCAACAGGCGCTCCAGCGCGGCCCGGTCCGGCAGATCCCCGGGCCGTACGACCTCGCCGGTGCGCACGTACACGAACGCCGCTGTGACCGATTCCACGGGCACGCCCTGCTGCTCGGCCCACGCGAGCCGGTAGACGGCGAGCTGGAGCGGGTCGCCGTCGCGTCCCCGGCCGGTCTTCCAGTCGACGATCTCGTACGTCACGCCGTCGTGGTCGAGGACCTCGTAGACGGCGTCGATACGGCCCCGTACGACGCGGCCGCCAAGGGTGAGCTGGACGGGGACCTCGACGCGGTAGGGGGTGCGGTGGGCGTACTCGGTGCGCTCGAAGGCGTCCTTGAGCGCTGCCAGGTCGCGTTCGTCGGCGATCTCCGCGTCCTCACCGGGCAGCTCCTCCGGTTCCAGGAAGGGCAGGGGCAGCTCCTCGAAGCGGGCCTCCACCCACGCGTGGAACCTCGTGCCCCGGCGTGCGGCCGGCTGGGGTGGGCTCGGCATGGGGCGTGCGAGCTCCTGGGCGAGCCCGTCGGGGTCGGCGGCCAGGCGCAGTACCTGCGACGCGGTCAGCGTCACCGGCAGGGGTACGTCCGTGACGCCCTGCCGGGCACGCAGCAGCTCCTCGGTGAGCGCGTCCAGATCGCGGTCCCAGGAGGCGACCGTGCGGGCTTCCTCGGGTGTGAGGCGGGCCGGGCGCAGCTCGGGGGGCGACGCCTGGTGCGGGACGACGGGGCGGACGGTGGCCCACTCGCCGCCGCGGACCGGGGGCTGGGTGCGGGGGCGGCCGGGGGTGGTCTCCGCGAAGGGGTCCGGATCGTCGTGCGGGGCCGTCTCGTCGTACGGAGCCGGATTGTCGTACGGGACCGGATCGTCGTAGGGGTCCGGTTCGTCGTACGGGGCCGGGTCGTCATAGGGGTCCGGCCCGCCGTACCTGTCGGATTCGTCGTACGGATGCGGCTCGCCGTACGGGTCCGGCTCGTCCTCGGCCGGCGGTGGGGGCCAGTCGGGGTCGTCGTGGGTCTCGGGTGCGTGTGCGGCCGTGGGGGCGGCGGTCCCGGCCGCGGCGAGGTCGTCCAGATGGGTGAGGACGGTCTCGGCGGCGGCGCGGCGGCGGGCCAGCGCGGCGTCGTCCAGGGGCAGCGGCCAGACCTGGTCGGCGGACGCCCGGTGGAGGACGGGGTTCTCCTCGTCCTCCCCGGGTCCGTCGGCCCAGGCCTCGATCTCGCCGTACCCGGCGGCGCAGTGGTCGTGCAGGGCCTGGAGGAAGGCGGAGGGGCCGCGGGGCTTCTTCTGGGTGGGCCCCCACCAGTGGCCCGAGCCGAGGAGCAGTGAGCGGGGGCGGGTGAAGGTGACGTAGCCGAGGCGCAGTTCCTCGGTGTGCTGGTGGTCCTTCATGGCCTCGTGGAAGACCTTCATACCCCGGGAGTCCCAGGCCTCGACGTCGGGCAGTGTGTCGGCGTCGCCGCGCAGCCCGTGCGGCAGCACCTTGGCCTGGGCGGTCCACTTCTCGCGGCCCTGGCCGCTGGGGAAGGTGCCGGTGACCAGTCCGGGGACGGCGACCACGTCCCACTCCAGGCCCTTGGACCTGTGCGCGGTGAGGACCTTGACGGTGTTCTCCCCGCCGGGCAGGGCGTTGTCCAACCCCTTCTCGTACTGGGCGGCGGTGCGCAGGAAGCCGAGGAAGGCGAGCAGGCTCGCCTCGCTCTCCGCGGCGGCGAAGGCGGCGGCGACGTCGAGGAAGTTCGACAGGGTCTCGCGGCGGCGGGCGGCCAGGGCGTGCGGGGACGCCGACAGTTCGACCTCGAGGCCGGTGACGGCGAGAACGCGGTGCAGGACGTCCATCAGCGGGTCGGCCAGGGAGCGGCGCAGGTCGCGCAGTTCCGCCGCGAGCCGGGCGAAGCGCACGCGCGCGTCCGGCGAGAAGGGCAGTCCGTCGTCGGTTCCCTCCAGGGCTGTCTCCAGGAAGGTGTCCAGGGCGTCCGCGAGGGATGTCACCTCGGAGGGGTCGACCCCCTCGACGGCCTCGGCGAGGCGCCGGTCCGGGTCGTCGCCGTCGCCGTCACCCCCGCGCGTGGGGGACACGAGCAGCCGCGCGCGCCGCCCCAGCAGGGCGAGGTCACGGGGACCGATGCGCCAGCGCGGGCCGGTGAGCAGGCGGACCAGGGCGGCGTTGGCACCGGGGTCCTGGAGGACTTCGCAGACGGCGACGAGGTCGGCGACCTCGGGCAGGTGCAGCAGGCCCGAGAGGCCCACCACCTCGACGGGTACGTCACGGGCGACCAGGGCACCCTGGATTTCGGCGAAGTCGGTGGCCGTACGGCACAGGACGGCGATCTCGCCGGGCGCCTTGCCGGTGTTCACCAGGTGCGCGACGGAGTCGGCGATCCAGTCGATCTCCTCGGCGTGGGTGGTCAGGAGGGCGCAGCGGACCATTCCGTCGTGCTCGGCGCCGGGGGCGGGGCGCAGTGCCTCCACGCCCGCGTGCATGGCGCGCAGCGGTTCGGCCAGACCGTTGGCGAGGTCGAGGAGGCGGCCGCCGCTGCGCCGGTTCTCGCTGAGTGCCTGCCTGGTCGCGGGGCTGCCGTCGGCGAGGGCGAAGTGCTCGGGGAAGTCGTCGAGGTTGGCGACGGACGCGCCGCGCCAGCCGTAGATCGCCTGGCAGGGGTCGCCGACGGCGGTGACGGGGTGGCCGGTTCCGCCGCCGAAGAGGCCCGCCAGGAGGGTGCGCTGGGCCACGGAGGTGTCCTGGTACTCGTCCAGGAGCACCACGCGGAACTCGTCTCGCAGGACGCGGCCCACCTCGGGGATTCGGGCGAGCTGGGCGGAGAGGGCGATCTGGTCGCCGAAGTCGAGCAGGTCGCGCTCGCGCTTGGCGGCCCGGTAGCGCACCACCAGCTCGGCGAGTTCGCGCCGGGCGGCGGCGGTCTCGGGCACCTTGCGCAGATCGGCGTTGCTGAGCCTGGCGCCCTCCAGGGTGCGCAGCAGACCGGCGTCCCATGCGAGCAGGTCCTCCGGGCGGACCAGGTGCTCGGACAGCTCGGAGTCGAGGGCGAGCAGGTCGCCGACCAGGTCGGCGAAGGAACGGGTGAGTGCCGGGTAGGGGCCGGGTGCCTCGCGCAGCACGCGCGCGGCGAGTTGGTAGCGGGTGGCGTCGGCGAGCAGCCGGGATGTCGGCTCCAGGCCGATGCGCAGGCCGTGGTCGGTCAGCAGGCGGCCCGCGAAGGAGTGGTACGTGGAGATCACCGGTTCGCCCGGCGGGTTGTCCGGGTCGATGACGTCGGGGTCGGTGACGCCGGCCCTGACCAGGGCCTTGCGGACGCGCTCGGCGAGTTCGCCGGCGGCCTTGTTGGTGAAGGTCAGGCCGAGGACCTGTTCGGGGGCGACCTGGCCGGTGCCGACCAGCCACAGCACGCGCGCGGCCATCACCGTCGTCTTGCCCGACCCGGCTCCGGCCACGATCACCTGTGGGGCGGGCGGTGCGGTGATGCAGGCCGTCTGCTCCGGGGTGAAGGGGATCCCGAGGAGCTCCTTGAGCTGCTCGGGATCGGTGATACGGGCGGGCATGGAGAGAGGCTAACGGCGGCCACCGACAGTCGATGACAAAGCGCCTGCCGTGGCATAGAACGCGCAGGTCAGGATGGTTGGTGCGGTCCGTCACACCAGACCGCCCGGGCCACGCCGCGCGCCGCACGGGTCGCTTGCGCGCCGTGGTTCGCCGGCGGGCTCACTCCACCACGTGGCGTCCCTCGGGCCGGGCGCTGCACGAGGCACGGAAGGCGCAGTGCGTGCAGTGCTGGCCGGCGGTGGGCGTGAACCGTTCGTCGAGGACCTTGCCGGCCGCGGTGGCCAGCAGTTCACCGACCCACTCGCCCTCGAGCGGCTCCTGCGCCTGCACCTTGGGCAGGATCTCGCCGCCGTCCCGCTTGGCGGCGCCCTGGCGCAACTGCACGAGTTCGGCGCCGCCCGGTTCGGGGCGGGCGCCATCGAAGGCCTCGTCGACGGCGCCTTCGCGGACGGCCAGCTGGTACACGGCGAGCTGCGGATGCCGTTCCACCTCGCGCGCGGTGGGCGCCTGTTTGCCGGTCTTGAAGTCGACGACGTAGGCACGGCCGTCGCCGTCGGCCTCGACGCGGTCCATCTGGCCGCGGATGCGGACCTCGTACTCGCCCGCCTCCAGGGTGACGTCGAAGTCGTGCTCGCTCGCGACGGGCGTGCGGCCGACGCGGTCCATGACGTGCCACTTCAGGAACCGTTCGAGCGCCATGCGCGCGTGTTCCTTCTCCTGCGCCGACTTCCAGGGCGCGTCGAAGGCGAGCGCGTTCCACACGGAGTCGAGGCGCTCGGTGAGAACGGCGAGGTCTGCCGGGGTGTGTCCGGAGGCGACCTCGTCGGCGAGGACGTGCACCACGTTGCCGAAGCCCTGGGCGACCGTGGCGGGGGCGTCGGCCTTCACCTCCCGGCCCAGGAACCACTGGAGGGCGCAGGTGTTGGCGAGTTGGTCGAGGGCGCTGCCGGAGAGGACGACGGGCCGGTCGCGGTCGCGCAGCGGCACCTTGCTCTCGGTCGGCTCGAACATGCCCCACCAGCGGTAGGGGTGCGCAGACGGCACCAGGGGCCGACCGTCCTCGTCGGCCAGGGCTGCCAGGCGGGCGAGGCGGCGCGCCGCGGCTTCCCTGAGCGGTTCCGAGACGCGCGGATCGACCGTGGTGGCGCGTAGTTCCGCGACCAGCGCGGCGACCGACAGGGGGCGGCGCGGGCGGCCCGTGACGTCCTTGGGTTCGACGCCGAGTTCGGTGAGGAAGCGGGAGGGCTGGTCGCCGTCGTCCGCGGGTGCCTTGACCGCCGTGACGACGAGCCGGTCGCGCGCGCGCGTGGCGGCCACGTAGAACAGGCGGCGCTCCTCCGCGAGCAGGGCGCCCGGCGTGAGCGGTTCGGCGAGTCCGTCGCGGCCGATGCGGTCGGCCTCCAACAGGGAGCCGCGGCGGCGCAGGTCGGGCCACAGCCCTTCCTGCACGCCCGCGACGACGACCAGGCTCCACTCCAGTCCCTTGGCGCGATGCGCGGTCATCAGACGTACGGCGTCGCGGCGCGCGGCGCGTCGGGTGAGGGTGTCGGCGGCGATGTCCTCGGCCTCGATCTCGGCCAGGAAGTTCAGCGCGCCGCGCCCGCCGGTGCGCTCCTCCGCGCGTGCGGCGGTGGCGAACAGCGCGCACACGGCGTCCAGGTCGCGGTCGGCGTTGCGGCCGGCCGCGCCGCCGCGGCGGGCGGACCGTTCCAGGCGCGCGGGCCAGGGCGTGCCCTCCCACAGGTCCCAGAGCGCCTCCTCGGCCGTGCCGCCGCCCGCGAGACGTTCCCGGGCCTTCCTCAACAGCGCGCCCAGCCGCTGGGCACCGCGCGCGTACACGGGATCGTGCACGGCCAGGCGCTCCGGTTCGGCGAGGGCGCGCGTGAGCAGTTCGTCCGACGGTGGCGGCAGAGGGTTGCCCGCGGCCCGTTCCTCGTCCCGCAGGGCACGTCCGAGGCGGCGCAGGTCGGCGGCGTCCATGCTCGCGAGGGGTGAGGTGAGCAGGGTGAGGGCGGTTTCGGTGTCGAGCCAGGAGGCGTCCGGTGCGGCTCGCCGGGCGATGGCGGTGTCGGCGTCGGGTGCGTCCGGGGCTGGTGCGTCTGTTCCCTCCGCGTCGACGGCTGCCTCACCGTCGGCGCGGAGGACCTCACCGCCCGCGGACCCGCCGCCCTCCCCCGCGCCGTCCTCTCCCGGTCCGTCGGGCCGCACCGTGCCCGAGGCCGCCTCCGCCGTGGCCACCGCGCGCAGTGCCGTCAGCAGGGGGGCCACCGCGGGCTCGTGGCGCAGGGGCAGGTCGTCGCCGTCGATGTCGAGGGGGACGCCCGCGGCCGTCAGGGCGCGGCGGACCGTGGGAATCGTGCGGGAGCCGGCCCGCACCAGGACGGCCATCTCGCCCCAGGGCACGCCGTCCTCCAGGTGCGCCCGGCGCAGGATGTCGGCGACGTTGTCGAGCTCGGTGCCGGATGTCGGGTACGTGTAGACCTCGACACGGCCGCCCTCGCGCGCGGGGGCGAGGTCCCGGTGGGCGCGGACCTTCTCCGCCGGGAGGCGGGTCAGGGGCATGCGCTGGGTCACGAGCCGGGTGGCGGCCAGCACCGCGGCCGCGGAACGGCGGGAGGTGCGCAGGACCTCGACGGGGGCCGGGCGCCCGTCATGGCGCGGGAAGGCGCGCGGGAACTCCAGGATGCCGTTCACGTCGGCGCCCCGGAAGGCGTAGATCGACTGGTCCGGGTCTCCGAAGGCGGCCAGGGTGCGGCCACCGCCCGCGAGGGCGTGCAGCAGCCGCACCTGGGCGGGGTCGGTGTCCTGGTACTCGTCGACGTAGACGGCGTCGTACTGCGCGGCGAGCCGCCGGGCGTTCTCGGGGCGGTGGGCGAGCAGGACGGCGCGGTGGACGAGTTCGGCGTAGTCGATCACGCCGTGCAGGTCGAGGACGTCGAGGTACTCGGCGAGGAAGGAGGCCGCGGCCCGCCAGTCGGGGCGGCCGATGCGGCCGGCGAAGGCGTCCAGGGCGTCGGGGCCGAGGCCCAGTTCGCGGCTGCGGGCGAGCACCGCCCGGACCTCGTCGGCGAAGCCGCGCGTGGTGAGGCAGGCGCGGAGGTCGTCGGGCCAGCGCACGTGCGCGAGGCCCCGCCGCTGGAGTTCGATCTGGCCGGCGAGCAGTTCGCGGACGGCCACGTCCTGTTCGGGGCCGGAGAGCAGCCGCAGCGGTTCGGCGAACAGGTCGCTGTCCTGTTCGGCGCGGACCAGGGCGTAGCAGTACGAGTGGAAGGTGGTGGCGCGGGGCGCCCGGGCGGCGCCCATGCGCAGCGCCATCCGGTCGCGCAGTTCGACGGCCGCCTTGCGGCTGAACGTCAGCACCAGGATGCGCGCGGGGTCGCCGCCGCGCGCCACGCGAGCCGCGACCGACTCGACGAGCGTGGTGGTCTTCCCGGTGCCCGGACCCGCGAGGACCAGCAGTGGTCCGGTGGTGTGGTCAACCACGGAGCGCTGTGCGGCGTCCAGACGGGGGGGATCCACTCGCACCGGCCGGGTCCGGACCAGCCGGTACGCGCCACGGCTCCCCTGCCGCCCCTGGGGGTGCGGCAGGCGCCTGGTGGAGGAAGAGGAGCTCACGTGTTTCGCCGGTCCTGGTGGGTGTGCAGATCGTCACGTCCGGCGCGGGGCGCCGTCGCGAGGGGTTCGTGGTGGGACGGGTGCCGCCCGAGGCGGGCGGTGGTCCCGGGATGAGGGCGACGCGTGCGGCCGACGCTACGCCGACGGGCGGGTCGGAAGGACGGCTTCCGCTTCTTCCCTCAGGGCCCGTGCGACCCACAGGCCACCCAGGTCCCTCGCCCCTCGAACGTACGCCATGTCACGGACGTGCCCCGTTTCCCCCGTACGGGCCACAAGCTCCCCTCGGGCGGGGTCGATGGCGGAAGCTGTCAGATGTGACCCTCCGCACGCTCACCGCCGTCCCACCTCGCCCGTCTCATGTCCAGGCGCGGCAGATGCCCCTCGGCGGCCCGGCTCGCCCCCTTCAGGGGCGTGCCCTCCGCGCGGTACCGGTCGAGGGCCCGCAGTTCGTGGCCCGGCAGCAGCACTCCGTCGGCGCGCACGACACGCCACCAGGGAACGGCTCCGCCGTAGAGGGCCATCACCCGGCCGACCTGGCGCGGGCCGCCCTCCTCGAGCCATTCGGCCACGTCGCCGTAGGTCATGACCCGCCCTCGCGGGATCAGCTCCGCGACCTCGAGGACGCGCTCGGCGTACTCCGGCAGCGCGTCACCGGCGTGGTCCGGTGGCGTGTCACCGGTGTGCTCCGGGCGGGCGGCGTCCGGAAGGCTCTGCTCGCTCATCCGCCCCATCCTGCACCACCCCACCGACAACGCGACGGGTCGAGAACTCCGTGTGACCCTCGTCCCACGGTGGCGCTTCGGGCAGACTGTGCGCCCCGCCTTCGCACCCTGATGCCCCCGTGTGTCGGTGCGGCATGCCACCATCGTGCGGGCGGTGACCGGTGATACGAGACCAAGAAGAGACGATGAAGCAGCAGGGTGTGCATCCCGAGGACGCGGAGGGCACCTCTGACGCTGCGTCGCGCCCGGACACCGCCGGTCCGGCGGGAGAGGACGAGGACCTGGTCGAGGTGACGCACATCGACGAGGTCGAGGGCGACGAACCGCTCCTCCCCGCGCGCGTGCACCGTCCCTCCGACCTCATGCGGCTGCTGGTCGGCGTACTGGCCGTCGTCGTCCTGCTGGGCATCGCCGCCTTCGCACACGGAACGACCTCGGGCCTGGAACAGGACATCAACAAGGGCACCGGACAGGCGCCCGACCTCCTCATCAAGATCGCGGGACTGGCGTCCAGCATCGCGATCCTGCTGGTGCCCGTGGCGTTCGCGATCGAGCGGCTCATCAAGCGGGACGGACTGCGGATCGCCGACGGCGTGCTCGCGGCGGTCCTCGCCCACGGAGTGACGCTCGCCACCGACCTGTGGGTGGCCAAGGCCGCCCCGGACTCGATCCAGGAGGCGCTCACCCAGCCCTCCCCGGGCGACATCCACGCTCTCACCGACCCCGTCCACGGCTACCTGGCGCCCGTGATCGCCTACATGACGGCCGTCGGCATGTCACGGCGCCCCCGCTGGCGCGCGGTGCTGTGGATCGTGCTGATGCTCGACGCGTTCTCGATGCTCGTCACCGGCTACACGACACCGTTCTCGATCATCCTGACGGTGCTGATCGGCTGGACCGTCGCCTACGGCACGCTGTACGCGGTCGGCTCGCCCAACGTCCGGCCCACGGGACGGACGCTGATGGCGGGCCTGCGGCACGTCGGCTTCCGCCCGGTGAGCGCCGCGCGCGAGGAGGCCTCGGAGACCCCGGAGACCGGAGACCGCGGCCGGCGCTACTTCGTGACGCTGGAGGACGGCCCGCCGCTGGACGTCACCGTCGTCGACCGCGAACAGCAGGCGCAGGGCTTCTTCTACCGCGCGTGGCGCAATCTGACCCTGCGCGGCTTCGCCACCCGCAGCAGCCTCCAGTCGCTGCGCCAGGCCCTGGAACAGGAAGCGCTGCTGGCCTACGCGGCGATCGCGGCCGGGGCCAACGCGCCGAAGCTGATCGCGACGTCCGAGCTGGGCCCCGACGCCGTGATGCTCGTCTACGAGCACACCGGGGGCCGCACCCTGGACTCGCTGGCCGACGAGGAGATCACCGACGCGTTGCTGCACGACACCTGGCTCCAGGTGCGTGCCCTGCAGTCCCGTCGCATCGCGCACCGCAGGCTCGTCGGCGACGCGATACTGGTGGATCGTTCCGGCACGGTGATCCTCACCGACATGCGCGTCGGCGAGATCGCGGCCGGCGATCTGCTGCTGCGCATGGACACCTCACAGCTGCTGGTGACGTTCGGTCTGCGGGTGGGCGCCGAGCGCGCGGTGGCCTCCGCGGTGAGCGTGCTCGGCCCCGACGCCGTCGCCGACTGTCTGCCGATGCTCCAGCCCATCGCGCTGAGCCGGTCCACGCGCGCGACGCTGCGCAGGCTCGCCCGGGAGCGGGCGCAGCGCGAGCGCGACGCCGTCCTGGAAGCCTCCCGGCAGGCCAAGCTGGCCCGGCAGGAGGCGGCCGGGCACGAGGCCGGGCCGCCCGCGGACAAGGTCGAGAAGAAGGCCGTACGCGCGGAGGCGCGGGCCGAGAAACGGGCCATCGACGAGGCCCTGGAGGAAGCCCGCGAGGAGGACCTGCTCACCCAGATCCGGCACGAGGTGCTGCGCATCCGCCCCCAGGCGCCGGTCGAGCCCGCCCGCCTGGAACGGGTGCGGCCGCGCACGCTGATCAGTTTCATCGCCGGCGCGATCGGCGCGTACTTCCTGCTGACGCAGCTCACCCACATCGAGTTCGGCCCGCTCATCGCCAACGCCGAGTGGGGCTGGGTCGCCGCGGCCGTGCTGTTCTCGGCGGCGAGCTACGTGGCGGCCGCGATGAGCCTGCTGGGTTTCGTGCCGGAGCGGGTGCCGTTCCCGCGCACGGTGGCCGCGCAGGTCGCCGGGTCCTTCGTGAAGATCGTCGCACCGGCCGCGGTCGGCGGGGTCGCCCTCAACACACGGTTCCTCCAGCGCGCGGGGGTGCGGCCGGGGCTGGCGGTGGCGAGCGTCGGCGCCTCGCAGCTGTTCGGGCTGGGCTGCCACATCCTGATGCTGCTGGCGTTCGGCTATCTGACGGGCACCGAGAAGACCCCGTCGCTGTCGCCGTCCCGGACCGTCATCGCGGGCCTGCTGACGGTGGCGGTGCTGGTGCTCGTGGTGACCTCGGTGCCGTTCCTGCGGAAATTCGTCGTCACGCGCGTGAGGTCGCTGTTCGCGGGGGTCGTGCCGCGCATGCTGGACGTGCTCCAGCGGCCGCAGAAACTGGTCACCGGCATCGGCGGCATGCTGCTGCTGACGGCCTGCTTCGTGATGTGCCTGGACGCGTCGATCCGCGCCTTCGGCGACGAGACGACCTCGATCAGCCTCGCCAGCGTCGCCGTCGTCTTCCTCGCCGGCAACGCGCTCGGTTCCGCCGCGCCGACGCCGGGCGGTGTCGGCGCGGTGGAGGCGACCCTGACGGTCGGTCTGATCGCCGTCGGCCTGCCCAAGGAGGTCGCCGCCCCCGCGGTCCTGCTGTTCCGGCTGCTGACGCTGTGGCTGCCGGTGCTGCCGGGCTGGCTGGCCTTCACCCAGCTCACCCGCAAGGGCGCCCTCTAGCCGTTTTCCGAAGCCCCGCCTGTCCTGCGGCCAGACGACGCCGCTTTCGGAACACGCCCCGGCACCGGGAACGGCGGTACCTCGTACGGACCGTGCCCCGCGCGCGGAGGCGGGCACGCCCCCAGGACGGGATCATGCCGAATCCCTCCCACCCGCGCGCCGCCGTGCTCACCGCCACCGCCGTGCTGTTGTCCTCCCTGGTGGCGGGGTGAGGCGGGGACTTTCGCGACGAGGATCTGACGGCGCAGAAGCTGAGCTGGAAGGACTGCCCCGCACCGGCCCCGTCCGAAGGCGGCGGCAACGCACCGTCACCGCTGCCGGACGGCGACGAGTGGGAGTGCGCGACCATGCGGACGCCCCTGGACTGGAGCGATCCCGAGGGCGACACGATCGGCGTCGCGCTGATCAGGGCGCGGGCGAGCGGTGCCGAGAACCGGCGGATCGGCTCCCTGATGTTCAACTTCGGCGGGCCCGGCGGCTCCGGGGTCACCACCCTGCCCGCGTTCGGCGAGGACTACGCGACCCTGCGCACCCGCTACGACCTGGCGAGCTTCGACCCGCGCGGGGTGGGCCGCAGTGCCGGTGTGCGCTGCGAGAACGACCAGCGGCTCGATGCCCACCTCCAGCAGGACATGACCCCCGACGACGCCGCCGAGCGCGACACGCTCCTGGAGATCACCAAGAAGTTCAACGAGGCCTGCGAGAAGAAGTCGAAGAGGATGCTGCCGCACGTGCGCACCACCGACGCGGCCCGCGACATGGACCTCATGCGCCAGGTCCTCGGTGACGACAAGCTGCACTACTTCGGCATCTCCTACGGCACCGGACTCGGTGGGGTCCACGCCCACCTGTTCCCGGAGAACGTGGGCCGTGCCGTCTTCGACGCGGTCGTCGACCCGACACAGACACCCGAGCAGAGCGCTCTCGGGCAGGCCGGGGGTTTCCAGCTCGCGCTCGACAACTATGCCGAGGACCGCACGTCGAAAACGGAGGACTGCCCCGTCGGGGACACCCCGCGGGACGTCAAGGACCGGATCGCGACCCTGCTGAGAAGTTTGGACGGCAAGCCGATTCCCGGCGTCTTCCCGCGCGAACTGACACAGACCGCCGCGACCAACGGCATCGCGCAGTCGCTGTCCTCGAAGGACTTCTGGGAGCACCTCACCGAAGGCCTGGACCAGGCCGACGACGGCGACGGCGACGGCGACGGCGACGGCGACGGCGACGGCAGGATCCTCATGCTGCTGTCCGACTCCATGAACGGCCGCAACGAGAACGGCGAGTACAGCAACATCATCGCCGCCAACGTCGCAGTGAACTGCGCCGACGACAAGCCGCGTTACTCCGTCGCCCAGGTGGGGCGCAGGCTTCCGGAGTTCCGGGCGGCCTCCCCCGTCTTCGGGGACCTCCTGGCCTGGGGCATGGTCGGCTGCACCGACTGGGCCGTGCCGGGCGCCGCCGACCGCCCCGACGTGAGCGCGGCGGGCTCGGCACCGATCCTCGTCGTGGGCAACACGGGCGACCCGGCCACCCCGTACGAGGGCACACGCAGGATGGTGGACGCCCTCGGCAAGGGCGTCGGGGTGGAGCTGACGTACAAGGGGCAGGGGCACGGCACCTACGACAGCAAGAACACGTGTGTGCGGACGGCGGTGGACGACTACCTGCTGAGCGGGAGGGCACCGGCCGCCGGGACGGTCTGCTCCTGACCTCTCGAACTCGATAAACATGCAGGTCAAAAGGTTATCCACAGGCTCCGACGGGTGCACGGTGATCCGCCTACCATGGCCTGACAGCCGTCCGCCGCCGGTGCGGACGGCTCCGCGAGGGGGGGGAACGCACATGGCGCGATTCGTACGGTGGACGGCGTTGGGAGCCGGCGCCGCGCTGCTGATGACGGGCTGCGGCGGCTCGTCGGACGACGGGGACGACGACAAGGGAGGTACGGCCCATGCGCGCCCGTCGGCCTCCTCCTCCGGCACCGCGGACGCGACGACGGCGCCCCTGCCCGCCTCACTGACCGGGCAGAAGCTCGACTGGAGCCGCTGCGGGGCCACCGCGGACTCCGCGGCGCCGGGCGACGAGTGGCGGTGCGCGAAGCTGAAGGCGCCGCTGGACTGGTCGAGGCCGGACGGGGAGACGATCGATCTCGCACTGATCCGTGCCCGTTCCCGCGGCTCCGACAGCATGCGCATCGGCTCCCTGATGTTCAACTTCGGCGGCCCGGGCGGCTCCGGGGTGTCGACGATGCCGGCGTACGGCTCCACCGTCTCCTCCCTGCGCGAGCACTACGACCTGGTGAGCTGGGACCCACGCGGGGTGGGCGCCAGCGAGGGCGTGCGCTGCCGCGGCGACAGGAAGATCCAGGCCGCCGAGTCGGTCGACTCCACCCCGGACGACACGGCCGAGGAAAAGGCCTACCTCAGTGACGCCCTCGACTTCGGCAAGGGCTGTCAGAAGGACGCCGGAGCGCTGATGGCGCACGTCTCGACCACCGACACCGCACGCGACATGGACCTGATGCGCCAGGTGCTCGGCGACGACAAGCTGCACTACTTCGGCATCTCCTACGGCACCGAACTCGGTGGGGTCTACGCCCACCTGTTCCCGAAGAACGTGGGACGGGTGATCCTCGACGCGGTCGTCGACCCCGGCGCAGACGCCGTGGGGCACGCGAAGAACCAGGCGAAGGGCTTTCAGCTGGCGCTCGACAACTACCTGAAGTCGACCGGCCAGAATCCCGCACGGGGCAGCCGCAAGATCGCCGACCTGCTGAAGCGGATCGACGCGGACCCGCTGCCGACGTCCTCCGGGCGGAAGCTGACCCAGACGCTCGCGGTCACCGGCATCTTCCTGCCGCTCTACAGCAAGGAGGGCTGGCCGACCCTGACCAGCGCCCTGGAGTCGGCGCAGGAAGGCGACGGCTCCGAACTGCTCACCCTGGCCGACGCCTACAACGAGCGGGACAGCGAAGGGAACTACGGCACGACGACCCACTCGCAGCGGGTCATATCGTGCTTGGACGACAAGCAGCGGCCGGCGGTGGAGGAGACGAAGAAGCTGCTGCCGGAGTTCGAGAGGATCTCGCCCGTGTTCGGCACGTTCCTCGGCTGGGACACGGCCGGCTGGTGCCACGACTGGCCGGTGGCCGGACAGTTCGACAGCCCGGAGGTGAGGGCGGCCGGGGCGGCACCCATCCTGCTGGTCGGCAACACCGGCGACCCGGCGACGCCCTACGAGGGCGCGCAGCGGATGGCAGACGAGCTGGGCGAGGGTGTCGGTGTGCTGCTCACCTGGAAGGGCGAGGGCCACGGGGCGTACGGCAGCGGGAGCGACTGCGTCGACTCGACGGTGGACGACTACCTGCTCGACGGCACCGTGCCGAAGGACGGCAAGGTCTGTTCATGACGACGGCGGGGGCCGCGGGCACCCGTGGTGCGCGCGGCCCCCGCCGCTCAGGCAGGCAGGTCGGCTCAGTAGACCGGCTTGCTCGGCTCGATCTGGTTGACCCAGCCGATCACACCGCCGCCGACATGGACGGCGTCCGCGAAGCCCGCGGACTTCAGCACCGCGAGGACTTCCGCACTGCGGACACCCGTCTTGCAGTGCAAGACGATCTTCCGGTCCTGGGGCAGGCCCTCGAGGGCGGTGCCGAGCAGGAACTCGTTCTTCGGGATCAGCTTGGCGCCCGGGATGGAGACGATCTCGAACTCGTTCGGCTCGCGGACGTCGATGATCTCGATGCTCTCGCCGTCGTCGATCCACTCCTTGAGCTGCTTGGGCGTGATCGTCGCGCCGGCGGCCGCCTGCTGGGCCTCCTCCGACACGACGCCGCAGAAGGCCTCGTAGTCGATGAGCTCCGTGACGGTCGGGTTCTCGCCGCAGACCGCGCAGTCGGGATCCTTGCGGACCTTGACCTGCCGGTACTGCATCTCCAGGGCGTCGTAGATCATCAGACGGCCGACCAGCGGCTCACCAGTGCCGGTGAGGAGCTTGATCGCCTCGGTGACCTGGATGGAACCGATGGACGCGCAGAGCACGCCCAGCACGCCGCCCTCGGCGCAGGAGGGGACCATGCCGGGGGGCGGGGGCTCCGGGTAGAGGCAGCGGTAGCAGGGACCGTGCTCCGACCAGAAGACGGACGCCTGGCCGTCGAAGCGGTAGATCGAGCCCCACACGTACGGCTTGTTCAGCAGCACGGCGGCGTCGTTGACCAGGTAGCGGGTGGCGAAGTTGTCCGTGCCGTCCACGATCAGGTCGTACTGGCTGAAGATGCCCATCACGTTGTCGGCCTCGAGCCGCTCCTCGTGCAGGACCACGTTCACGTACGGGTTGATGCCCAGGACGGAGTCGCGCGCGGACTCGGCCTTGGAGCGGCCGATGTCGGCCTGGCTGTGGATGATCTGGCGCTGGAGGTTCGACTCGTCGACCTCGTCGAACTCCACGATGCCGAGCGTGCCCACGCCCGCCGCGGCCAGGTACATCAGCGCCGGCGAGCCCAGGCCGCCGGCGCCGACACACAGCACCTTGGCGTTCTTCAGCCGCTTCTGCCCGTCCATCCCGACGTCGGGGATGATCAGGTGGCGGGAGTACCTGCGGACCTCGTCTACGGTGAGCTCGGCAGCCGGCTCGACCAGGGGTGGCAGCGACACGGGGACTCCGTTGGTCGGTCAATCACTACGGTTGTTCTCTCCGTAACACTGCCATGGCCTTCTTCATTCCGAGACACCTGTTCCGATCCGCGAGACGATTTCGTCCCAGTAGCCGGGCATGGCCTCCCACGGGTCGAACACGCCGTCGTGGTCGTGGCGGTCGGTGACCCAGATCGTGGCCGCTCCCTGCCAGCGGGCGATCCGAAGCGCCTCGTCGAGATGGCCGCGGGGCACCCCGTGCACGAAGTGGCAGAACCGCTCGGGCGGGTGGTCGGCGGTCCACTCGGCCGCCTGCGACCAGCGGTAGTCGCTCCAGGGCCCGGAGAAGGTGACGAGCTGATCGGCGTTCTCCGCGTATCCGGGATGCGGATGGATGCCGTGCCCGAGGACGATGTGAGGCGCGTCACTGAGCGAGCGCAGGGCGCTGACGGCTCGTCGGATCTCCGGGAGTTCGGCGCGTTCGGTCGGGCAGCGGTCCAGGAGGAAGCCGTCGACCTGGTACCAGTCGAGGTAACGGTGGGCGTCGGAGATCACCTCGGCGAGAGCGCGGGCGCCGTGGGCGGCGTCGAGGTGGCCGAGGACGCGGACGCCCGTGTTACGGAGCCGGCCCGCGGCCTCCAGGCAGTGCGGGTCGGGGCGGACGCCGGGGCCGTCGGCGACGTTGAGGACGACCCAGTGCAGGGGCCTGTCGGGACGGGCGAGTTCGCCCCACTCGGCCGGCGCGACAAGGGGGTGCGCGAAGCCGGGGACACCGAAGCCGGTGCGGACGTCGGTGCTCGCGGTGCCCTCTCGGGTGCCGGTCAGATACGACATGCCGCCTCCATCCAGATGTCGGCGAGGGACTCCTCGAGGTTGATCCGCGGCCGCCATCCCAGCCGGTCGCGAGCGGTGCGGACATCGGCCTGCTGCCAGCTGCCGCACCCGTCGGGGTACGGGTACGCGACCGGAGCCGCATGGTCGGAGTCGGGACGGGGGTGGCCGATGGCCGGCCTGAGGTGGCCGCCGGGCGGGCCGTCGAGTTCGTGGAGGGTGCCGCCGTATCCGGCCACGCGGGCGAGGACGGCTGCGGCGTCCCGGAGCCGGACGGCGCGGCCGGAGCCGATGTTGATCACGCCCTGCGCGGCGGACAGCGAGGCGGCGTGCACGGCGCGGGCGACGTCACGGACGTCGATGAAATCGCGCTGGGCGCCGAGTCCGCCGAGTTTCAGCTCACCGTCGCCGGACTGCATGGCGCGGCGCATCGCCTCGGCGAGCCGACCCAGCGGGGAGCCGGCCGGGGTGCCGGGCCCGGCCGGGGAGAACACCCGCAGCACGACCGCGTCCAGACCGGAGCCCAGGACGAGCTCGGTGGCAGCGAGCTTGCTGACGCCGTACGGGCCGCCGGGGCGCGGCACGGCGTCCTCGGCGGTCGAGGACCCGGGCTGGCTGGGGCCGTACTCGGCGCCGCAGCCGATGTGGACGAGACGGGCGCCGCAGCCGCTGCGGCGCAGTGCCTCACAGACGGTGGCGACGGCGACGGTGTTGTGCCGGGTGAGTTCCCGGGCTCCGCCCCGGGTGGCTCCGGCGCAGTTGACGACGACCTGGGGGTGGACCGCGTCGAGGAAGCGGGTGAGGGCACCGGGACTGCCGCTCGCGAGGTCGAAGCGGACGTCGGCGTCGTCACCACGGCCGAGCGCGGTGAGCTGGACGGCAGGGTCGGCGAGCAGACGGTCGGCGACGAAGCGGCCGACGTAACCGTTGGCTCCGGTCAGCAGGACCCTCATCGCGCGGCTCCCGGAGTGTGCGTCGCGGCTGCTCCGGTGACCGCGCGGGCTCCTGCGACCGCGGGTGTCCCGGTGGCTCCGGTCGCTCCGGATCGGGAGGTGGTCATCTGGTCTCTCCTTAAGGGGATTGCATGGGTGGAGGAGCGCGTGCGTCGTGCGGTCCGTGCACGGTGGGGGTGGCGCGGCGCGCGGTGGTCGGGGGCGGGCGGACGGCCCCGGGTCAGCACGGCTGACCCGATGGCGCGTGGGCCGAGGCCCTGGTGAGGGTGCGGGTCGCGTGGATCAGCAGGATGAGGGCGGCCGCCCCGCAGGCGAGGGCGGGTACCGCGGCGGGGCCCCAGGCGGCCACGAGGGTGTCGACGGGTACGGCCAGGAAGCCGCAGCCGGGCAGCCGGCCTGCGAAGAGCAGGGCCGGGGCGACCGCCTCGGCCGCCCCGGCGGCCCTGAGGAGGGCCGTCGGGGCGTGCGTGAAGCCGTGGACGGTGAGGATGCGGGAGAGAAGGAGCAGCGCGCCCAGGCTGAGCGTGCTCGCGTAGGCGGCAGGTTCACCGAGGACGGCCGCGCAGACGCCGGTGAGGACCGCGAGGGCGGACAAGAACAGGGCGAGAGCACTGAGCAGCAGTGGCCGTACGGAGGCGGCGAACTCGTCGAGTCCTCGGCTGCTGCCGAGCCTGTGCCGGACGCGTACGGCGAGAAGGTGCGCGCACCACACGGCGGGCACGCAGGCCAGGGCGAGGGTCAGGAGTGGGGCCGTGGCGAGCGGCCAGGGCCCGTCGGCCGTTCCGGTGGGCAGACCGTCGGGGCCGCCGTCGGCCGCGGCGCGCAGCAGGCCGTCACCGAGGGCCGCGTAGGCGAGGAGCCATCCGGTCCAGCCGCCGGTGCGGTGCCGGTCGGTGTGCGGGCCTCCGCGCGGGATCGACGGGCCCCGACCGCCGCCGCGGCTCAAGGGGCCCCGGCGAAGGGCGGCCCGCAAGGCGAGAGCCACCGCCAGGACGCCCACGGTGACCACGAGGAGGCGGGTCCGACCGTGGGCGAGACGAAGGCCGGCGACGGTCGCGGCGCCCAGGGCACCGGGCAGGAGGGTGAGCAGCGCCCAGTCCAGGCGTGCCCGCGGCACCGGCGTGGGCTCCGGGTGCGGGTGCGAAGGCGTGTCGGCGTCCCTGGGCACGCGGGCGTACATCTCCTCCGCGAGGGAGAAGACGTCCCGGTGCCGGAACCGCGCGGCGGTGCGGTCGGTGACGCCGTGGGCCTCCAGTCCCGCCGCGATCTCCAGTGGATCGACCGCCCGTTCGCACAGGTCGCGGTGGCGGTGCATCAGGGCTTTCACCGGGTCCACGGCGCCGCCCCGCCGAGGGGCGACGGGGACTGTCTGCGGACCGGGGTGTGCTGCGGTGGCCGGCGCGGGACGCCCGGCCCGGTTGGTCACCGCCCGCCCACCGGGGTCGGACGGCGCGTCGGTGTCCGCAGGGGTGTCCTCGTTCACGAGCCGCTCCTCGGAGCGTTCGTCCCAGGCGCCGGCGGGCGCCGGTGCCGCGGGGCGGTCGAGTTCGCCCAGGTCGCTCATCGGGCCCCCTCGGCCGCGGCGACGGGAGTGTTGGCGCGGGGCGCGGACGGGCCGTGCGGTGTGGCGGAACCGCGCGCCGCCGTACCCGGCAGCGGCGGTCCCGCCGTCCGACCGGGCGGGTTCCGGAAAGCGGTCCGTCCGCCGAGGCCGGTCCACCGGCCGGGCAGCCAGGCCTCGGCCGGGACCGCGAAGGGCCGGGGTTCCCCGGCCGCGTCGAGGACGACCCGGCGTACCGGGTTCCGGGAGACGATCTCCAGGTAGATGCCGTGGAACGCCGCGATGTTCTGCTCGACGGTGAACAGTTCGAGGGCACGGGCGCGGGCGGCCGCACCCAGGCGTGCGCGGCGCCCGGGGTCGCGCAGCAGGTCCACGCACGCCTCCGCGAGCGCTCTCGGATTGCGCGGCGGGACGACGAGTCCGGTGCCCCCGATGACCTCGACCACCGCGCCGACGTCCGTGGACACCGTCGCGCGCCCGCAGAACATCGCCTCGACGAGGCCGACCGGGAACCCCTCGACGACGCTGGACAGGATCACGACGGCACCCGCCGCGTACGCCTCGGGAAGTCCGGGGACCTCCGGTCCGCCGATCTCCTCGAAGGACACCGGGTTGTCGCCGACGGCGTGCGGCCCGGCGGCCTCGTCGGGGAAGAGCTGTGCGGCGAGCATCCGGCAGTGGCCGAGATAGGCCTCGCCCTCCGCTCCGGCCGCGCTGCCGAGGATCCGCAGCCGGGTCCCGCGCTCCTCCCGGCGGATCTCGGCGAAGGCGTGCAGCAGGGACACCAGGTCCTTGGCCGGTTCCACCCTGCCGACCCAGACCAGCGTGCGCGGGTCGGCGGCGTCCGGGGAGTCGCCGACCTCGGCGAAGCGGGAGGCGTCCATGCCCGGGGGGACGGTGCGGAGCTTGGCCCGGTCGGCACCGCAACGCTCCTGCCAGCGGCGGGCGTGCGTGTTGCCGGGCGTGACACACGCAGCCCGCCGGTACACCTCGGCGGCGAGCCGCCCGTGGAACGCCGCGAGCAGGGACCGTACGGCCGGGGCGGCGCCGGGCACGGCGGCACCGCCCGCACCCGCACCCGCACCCGCACCCGCACCCGCACCCAGATAGTGCGTCCGCAACCGGACCCCGTACTCCGTCACCAGCAGCGGCACACCGAAGAAGTGACGGGCGAGCAGGCCCGGAAGTGCCGCCGCGCCCCCGGAAGCCGCATGGCAGAGGTCGACCGAGCCGAGCCCGTCGTCGCCGTCCTCGTACCAGTCGAGCGAGAGGGGGCGCAGGGCCCGTTCGAGGTGCGCGGCGACGGCGAGGAGGTCGGGAACGCGCGCCTCACGCGCCGTACCGAGCGCGCCGGGCGCACGACAGGCGCGCTCCAGGGCGCGTACGGCATGTTCCGAACGGAGCGCGCCCACCAGGCCGCCCTCGTCGCGGGCGAGTTCCGCGAGCCCGTACAGCGCGTTGCCGAAACGGTCCGCCTGAGGTGCGAAACGGTCCGCCCCCGCGCCGACGGGCGCTCCCTCGCACAGGACGGACACCAACGCGCCGTAGTGCTCGGTGAAACGCCGGCGCGCACGCCGTCCGTGCACCACCCCGCCGTCCTCGGCGGTCCACAGCGGCGCGGTGCGCACGCGGGTGACCTGCGACGGCAGTGCGACCCGGCCCCCGGCCTCCTGGTGCCCAGTGCGGCTGAGCGCGTAGACGGCGAACTCGTGCTGCCCGAGCCCGCGCACGAGCCGGTCGCACCAGAGCCCCGCGTCACCGCTCACATACGGATAGCCACCCTCCGTAAGCAGTCCGATGCGCACGCGCACCCCCGATCTCCCGTTTGGGGAGCCGCCGTTGACCCGACGGCTCGCAGCGGGACGAACGTATGCGGACAAGGCGGTGGGGGGGGGGGGGGGGGGGGGGGGGGGGGGGGGGCCGGGGGGGGGGGGGGGGGGGGGGGGCCCCCCGGGCGCCGCCCGGCGGGGGGGGGGGCGGGGGGGGGGGCGCGCCGGGCCCGGCAGCGG
>NZ_JBICUZ010000002.1:221444-363763 GCF_043198675.1 Streptomyces sp. NPDC048734
CCGCCCCCCCCCCCCCCCCGCCCGGGGTGGGGGGGCCCCGCGGGCCCCCCGCCCGCCCCGGGCGCCCCCCCCCCCCGCCCCCCGGGGGGGGCGCCCCGGGGGGGGGGCCCCCCCCCCCACCAAAAGGGGTGAACGGTCGTAACTTTCCCGCGCGGGCGGCGTTCCGTCGCGCTAGGAGATCAGGCGAGCGCGAAACGTTACGACTCGGGGGAGCGCGGAGGTACCGCCGGAGGCGTCCCGTGGTCGGCGCCCCGCCGTTCGTCAGTTGTTCGGGTAGGGCCAGGGGTTGGGCAGGCAGCGGATGCCGTCGTACTCCAGGAACTTCGTCTGCTGCTGCATGACCGGGGCGAGGTCCCCGTCCTTGTCGCAGGTGACATGGCCGTAGCCGAGCCGGTGGCCCACCTCGTGGTTGATCAGCATCTGCCGGTAGGCGTACATCTCGTCGCCGTAGGTCGCTGACCCCTGCGCCCACCGGTAGGCGTTGATCATCACTCGTTCGGTGGCGGCCGAGTCGCAGGAGACGTTGTCCTCGGTGGTGTCCAGGCCGGACTTCGCGCACCAGTCGGCGGTGGTGCCGGGGCTGGCGAGCGTGATGACGAAGTCCGGCTCCCCCGAGTGGATCCGCTCGAAGGTCCGCGCGCCGCCGTGGGCCCAACTGCGTTCGTCGTTGAGCGTCTTCTGCACGGCCTGCGCGAACAGTTCGGCGTCGAGTCCGAGCCCCTGCTCGACATCCACGCGGTAGGTGTACTTCTGTCCCTTGCCGGGCGCCTTGTCGATCCCGGGCACGGCGTCGAACTTCCCCGACCCCGCGAGCGTGGCCCCGAAGCGGTAGCGCGCGCTCATCATCTGGTCGTACGTCAGCGGCACCGCACCGGGTGACGCCGACGGGCTCGGCCGTTCGGCGCCGCGCGCGGCGGAGTCGCGGGCGTCACGGGCGGCCTTGTCGGTCGTGGTGTGCGACTGGACGGAGTCCTCGTCGCGCGCGTCGGTGACCTGGCCGGCGACGACGATGGCCAGCACGGTGGTGACCGCGGCGGCCGCGATGCCGGTGAAGGCCCGGCCCTTGCCGCCCCCGGCCGCCGGTTCACCGGTGGGCGGCTCGCCGCCGGCCCCGCCGCCCGTGGGAGCCGGACGGGGGTCTCGGTCCCGGTCGGTGGCGGAGACGTAGGCGTCGGTGGGACGCGGGGCGACACACGTGTCCGTGGCGAGTGCCGTGGCCGTGGCGGCCGTCACGGGCGCGCGGCGCTCGAAGACGTTGTCGTCCTCGGTGAAGGCGTCGAGGTAGTCCTGGCGCGGACCCGCCGCCGTGTCGGACGCCCGCTGCCGGGACGCTGCCGCGGACTCGGGCCGCTGACGAGGGATCAGTGGGCCGGATCCGCTCGCCGTACGGCCCCGCAGCTCGCCCCAGGCGCCCCCTGCCTCCCGCTGCTCGGGATGTCCGCCGCGAACCTGCGGGGTGCCGTGGGCGGGAGTGCCGCCGGGGGCACGGCGAGCCCCCGGGAGGGGCAGGCCGTGGGCGGGGGTGCCGTCGGGAAGCCGCGGCACACCGCGAGCCGGGGTGCCGTCGGGAAATCCGGACTTCACCGAGGGCGCGTCGGCGGGCGGGGCCGCGCCATGGGGGCGGGCGTCCCCCGCCTCGCCCGGGGCGGCTTCCCGGGGGGTACCGCCGGTGCCCTGCTGTGCTGTGCTCCTGGGCGCGGGCCCGCGCCGACTGTGACGTCCCACGGCCCCCTCAGCTCCCCGTGCCCGCGGATCCGCCGGCTTGTTCGGTGAACGCCCCGGAGCCCGGTCCGGTTCCCGGGCCCCCCTCCGGCCCCGCCCCGGTGTCCGCTTCCGACCACGCCCCGGCACCGGCATCCGGTGCCGGGGCGTCGCCCGGGCCCGTCCCGGCCCGCGCCTCCATGGCCGGTCCCGGATCCGCCGTCTGCTCCAGCAGTTCACGGAACGCCGTGGCGACCGTCTCCGGGTACTCCATCATCGCCACGTGCCCCGCGTTCGGCAGGGTGAGCAGGCGGGAGTTGCGGAAGGTGCGTGCCGCCCGCTGGGCCATGCGGAAGCCGACGAGCCGGTCGCGGCCGCCGTAGACGAGGAGCGCCGGGGCGAGGACGCGTTCGGCCTGGCGCCACAGGCCGTGCTGGCCGCCCAGCGTGTAGGCGCTGACCAGCCCGCGGGCGGAGCGCGTCATCGCGTCCCAGAAGTACGGCAGCCGCAGCCGCCGCTCGAGTTCCTCCACGGCGTGGCCGAACGCCTCCGGGGTGACTCTCCCGGGATCGCCGTAACACAGGGCCATGACGCCGCGGACTCGCTGCTCGGCCGTCCACTCCCGGGTGAACCGGGTGAACAGCGCGGCCACACCTGGCATGCCGATCAGGCCGGTGGGCACAGCCGTGCGCTGGACGCGCAGTTCCGGGAGAGCGGGCGAGACGAGGGTCAGCGTCCGGACGAGGTCGGGGCGGACCGCCGCGACACGCGTGGACACGGCACCGCCCAGCGAGTTGCCGAAGAGGTGGACGGGTCCGCGGCCGGACGCGTCGAGGTGACGGATCACGGCACGCGCGTGTGCCGTGATGGAGTAGTCGCCGTCGTCCGGCGGCGGGGAGTCCCCGAAGCCGGGCAGGTCGACGGCCTCGCTCTCGACGACGCCGTCGAGCTGCGCCATCAGCGCGGACCAGTTCTGCGAGGAGCCGCCGAGGCCGTGGACGTACAGCGCGGGATGCAGTCCCGCGCGCGCGGCCGGCCTGGAGCGGACCGTCAGGGTGATGCCGGGCAGGCGGACCGACCGCAGCCTCTCGCCCTCGGCGACCCGGACCGCCGCGGCCTTCGGCAGCACGCTGGTGGGCGGCACGGACGGCAGCTCTGTCGAAGACATGCCGCAATGTTACGAGACGATCACACGCGGAACCGTGTGTTCGGCGTCACAAGAGGCCGACCGCGCGTCGCGCGGATGGCGGCGCGATTCCCGGGCACATCGCATGGCGTCCGAAATGGGTGTCTCCTAGGCTCGTACAGAGGGCACCCGCGTGTGACCCCTGCGTTTTCAGGGACGTTCGTAGGAAGGGAGCCCGTCATGGCCATCGACCCCACCGATCCGGAGACGTTCGCGGACCAGGAGGACGCCGCCGCGGAGATCGACGTCGAGGCGCCGGAGAACGACACCGCCGAGCAGCAGGCCGATGTCGCGCCGGAGAGCGACGACCCGCTGGACGAGATGGATCCGAGCCGGGCCAACGAGGCGGACGTCATCGAACAGGCGCGTGTCGTCTCGCAGGACGAGGACGACTACCGCTGAGCGGACCCGGGGCCACCCCCGGGGACACCGAGGACCGCCGCGCGCCCGGCCGGAGCGGAGCACGATTCTGCCCGCTACGCCCCGCTACGAAACCTTACCTACGGCTTTTGCCTTCGTCCGGTCCGTGAAATTCTGCGCTCGCACCGCGCACACCACGGTTACCGAAAAGTACGATGGCGGCGCGGCGGCACACCGCAAGAGGGACGACATTGGGAGGCGGCGTGACAGCCATCGAGCAGACCGAGGCGGCGCGCCCGCGAGGCACCCGCCTGCCGCGCCGTGCCCGACGGAACCAACTGCTGGGCGCCGCCCAGGAGGTCTTCGTCGCGCAGGGCTACCACTCGGCGGCGATGGACGACATCGCGGAACGGGCCGGCGTCAGCAAGCCGGTGCTCTACCAGCACTTCCCGGGCAAGCTCGACCTGTACCTGGCGCTGCTGGACCAGCACTGCGAGTCGCTCATCCAGGCCGTGCGCAGCGCGCTCGCCTCGACGACCGACAACAAGCAGCGCGTGCGCGCGACGATGGACGCGTACTTCGCGTACGTCGAGGACGACGGCGGCGCCTTTCGTCTGGTCTTCGAGTCGGACCTGACGAACGAGCCCGCCGTGCGCGAGCGCGTCGACAAGGTCACCAACGAGTGCGCCGAGGCGATCTGCGAGGTCATCGCCGAGGACAC
The DNA here is from genome assembly GCF_043198675.1 of Streptomyces sp. NPDC048734. NCBI lineage: Bacteria > Bacillati > Actinomycetota > Actinomycetes > Kitasatosporales > Streptomycetaceae > Streptomyces > Streptomyces sp. NPDC048734. Next base: position 225,413 of record NZ_JBICUZ010000002.1, read on the forward strand.
CGGCCTCTCGCGTGCGGAGTCGATGCTGCTGGCCTCCGGCCTCGGCGGTCTCGCGCAGGTGGTGGCGCGTTCCTGGCTGCACAGCGACCGCAGCGTCCCGCGCGACCAGGCTGTGCAGTTGCTGGCCTCCCTCGCCTGGCGGGGCATCGCCGGATTCCCGCTGCACGGCATCGAGCAGCACTGAGCGGCACCGCCCCGGCCGTTTGTTCCCGTTCGCTGTTCGCTCCTGGCGTGGACGGCCGCGCCGTGCACGTCCCCTCACCGGGCTAATGTGTGCAGCGTACGGCGCGGACGCCCGCGCACCTCGTGATCGTCGGAGGGACTTAGCCGTGGAGGTCAAGATCGGCGTGCAGCACGCGCCCCGCGAGATCGTTCTGGAGAGCGGTCAGACTCCAGAGGAGGTCGAGCGCGTGGTGGCCGACGCCCTGGCCGGGAAGTCGCAGCTGCTCAGCCTCACGGACCAGCACGGCCGCAAGGTCCTGGTTCCGGCCGACCGCCTGGCCTACGTGGAGCTGGGCGAGCCGGCCCCGCGCAAGGTGGGCTTCGGCGCACTGTAGGCCACGCTCGACGGAAGGGGCCCGGCGGCCGTTCGGCTGCCGGGCCCCTTCCGCGTCCCGCCACGCCGGCACGCAGATCAGCAGACACACCGGCCCGGTCAGCCCATGCACCGGCCAGATCGGCCCGCACCGGAACGCGCACCGGATCCCGCGCCGCGCCCGCCACGGACGGAGCACGGCCCGACCGCGCAGGAGGATTGCATTCCGCAGGTCACGGGTAAGACGGGCTACGACCTTGGTGCACGGCCCGGCCGCCTGGAAGGACCCCGGATGATCTTGGAAGTGCTCGGCTCCGCTGTGCTCGGTCTCGTGCTCGCGTGGGTGGCGGTCCACCGCCTGTCCCACCGGCTCCCCGCCCGCACCCTGGTGTTGGCGACGGGCGTCGCCGGAGCCCTGTTCGGCGACTTCGTCACCCACAGCGCGCTGGATCCCGGCTCCTCGATCGCCGCTCTCCTCGGCGCGGCGGTCGTCTCCACCGCCTCCCTCTCGCTGCTCCTGCGCCCCGCGGCCGGAATCCGTCGCAGATCAGCCACCGCGTAGCCGCGTCGGCCCGGCGGGAACCGAGCCGGCAAGAGGCGCGGGGAACCACCTGACCAGCCGCGCGCGGCAGGCCCGCGGCGCTCCCACCCGGAGTGCTGCAGGGCCCCCGGCGGAGCGCTACGCGGCCAGGCCCAGCGCAGCCATCCGCTTCGTGTGCGCCTCGGTGATCCGGGAGAACATCCGCCCCACCTCCGCGAGGTCGAACCCGTCCGCGACACCGCCCACGAGCATCGTCGACAGCGCGTCACGGTCGGCCACCACCCGTTGCGACTGCGACAGGGCCTCGCCCATCAGCCGCCGCGCCCACAGCGCGAGCCGCCCGCCCACGCGCGGGTCCGCGTCGATCGCCGCGCGCACCCGGTCGACGGCGAAACCGGCGTGACCGGTGTCGTCGAGCACGGCCAGCACCAGGGCGCGGGTGTCGGTGTCCAGACGGGCCGCGACCTCGCGGTAGAAGTCGCTGGCGATCGAGTCGCCGACGTAGGCCTTGACGAGGCCCTCCAGCCAGTCGGACGGGGCGGTCTGCTTGTGGAAGCCGTCGAGCGCGGCGACGAACGGCTCCATCGCGCGCGTCGGCTCCTCGCCGACCTCCGTGAGCCGGTCGCGCAGCCGCTCGAAGTGGTGGAACTCGGCCGACGCCATCTTCGCCAGTTCCGCCTTGTCCTCCAGCGTGGGCGCCAGTTTGGCGTCCTCGGCGAGCCGCTCGAAGGCCGCGAGCTCGCCGTACGCGAGCGCGCCGAGCAGGTCCACGACCGCGGCCCGGTACTGCGGATCGGCGGAGGCCTTCGCCCAGTCCTGGGCGGCGATACCGGTGGCGGCGTTCTCAGGCTTGTCAGAGCTCGTCATGGAGCGCACAATAGCCCGCCCGTCGCGAGAGGGAAGTCCCTGGTCAGTCAGTGCGACGACGACGACGCGAGGGACCGTGTCCGACGGTGTGACAACCACAACGTGACCGGATCGGCCGTCGCATGTGCGCGAATCCGGGGTATGGTGGTAATGCGCCTGCCGAGTATTCGACGGGCCGCACGTATGAGGATGCCCGGTCGGTGGCCCGATCGGCTCCGACCCGACAGCCCTCCCTGGCCGTACGGCACATTGCGTACGACGACCGGAGGGACCCCTCAGCGGTACGAACGCTAGAGCGTCGGCAGAGGTCCCGTGTCTTGCCGGCTTCGCCCACAGGGCGGCCGACGTCCCCGACGCGGTCCGCCACGACCCCCGCGCTCGCCTCGCACCGCGCACACAGAAGAGGCAGCACCCTGACTACCACGTTCCGAGAGCTCGGGATCCTCCCCGAGACCGCCGAAGCCCTCGAGGCCGTCGGCATCATCACCGCCTTCCCCATCCAGGAAATGACGCTCCCGGTCGCCCTCACGGGCACGGACGTCATCGGACAGGCCAAGACCGGCACCGGCAAGACGCTCGGCTTCGGCCTTCCGCTGCTGGAGCGCGTCACCGTCCCCGCCGACGTCGAGGCCGGGCGCGCCGGGCCCGAGGACCTGACCGACGCCCCGCAGGCGCTCGTCGTCGTCCCCACCCGCGAGCTGTGCACCCAGGTCACCAACGACCTGCTCACCGCGGGCAAGGTGCGCAACGTGCGCGTCCTCGCCATCTACGGCGGCCGTGCCTACGAACCCCAGGTCGAGGCCCTGCAGAAGGGCGTCGACGTGGTCGTCGGCACCCCGGGCCGGCTGCTGGACCTCGCGGGCCAGAAGAAGCTCGATCTGAAGCACATCCGCTCGCTCGTCCTCGACGAGGCCGACGAGATGCTCGACCTGGGCTTCCTGCCCGACGTCGAGAAGATCATCAACATGCTTCCGGCGAAGCGCCAGACCATGCTGTTCTCGGCGACCATGCCGGGCGCGGTCATCGGCCTCGCCCGCCGCTACATGTCGCAGCCCACGCACATCAACGCCACGTCGCCGGACGACGCGGGCGCGACCGTCGCGAACACCAGGCAGCACGTGTACCGCGCGCACAACATGGACAAGCCCGAGATGGTCTCGCGCATCCTCCAGGCCGAGGGCCGTGGTCTCGCCATGGTCTTCTGCCGCACCAAGCGGACCGCCGCCGACCTCGCCGACCAGCTCAAGCAGCGGGGTTTCGCCTCCGGCGCGGTCCACGGCGACCTCGGTCAGGGCGCTCGCGAGCAGGCGCTGCGCGCCTTCCGCAACGGCAAGGTCGACGTCCTCGTCTGCACCGACGTCGCCGCCCGCGGCATCGACGTCGAGGGCGTCACCCACGTCATCAACTACCAGTCCCCCGAGGACGAGAAGACGTACCTGCACCGCATCGGCCGCACCGGCCGCGCGGGCGCCAAGGGCATCGCCGTCACCCTCGTCGACTGGGACGACATCCCGCGCTGGCAGCTGATCAACAAGGCGCTGGACCTGGGTTTCCCGGACCCGCCGGAGACGTACTCCACGTCCCCGCACTTCTTCGAGGACCTCGACATCCCCGCCGGCACCAAGGGTGTCCTGCCGCGTTCGGAGCGCACGCGCGCCGGACTCGACGCGGAGGAGATGGAGGACCTCGGCGAGCCGGGCGGCCGTGGTGGACGCGGCCGCAACGACCGGGGTGACCGCCGTGGCGGCGGCCGTGGCGAGTCCCGCTCCGCCGAGCGCGAGCGTCCCGCCCGTGCGCCGCGCCGTCGCCGCCGCACGCGCAACGGCGAGCCCCTCGACGCATCGGCCCCCGCCGTCGCCGCGGCGCCCGAGCAGGCGCCCGTCGCGGAGGAGGCGGCCACGTCGCGCACGCCGCGCCGTCGGCGCCGTACGCGTGGCGCGGTGGCACAGGAAGTCGCCACGGCGGCGCCGGTGACGCCCGTCGACGCCCCGGAGGCCGCGCAAGCGGCGGTGGCGTCCGCGGAGGGCCCGGCCCTCGACGCCCCGGAGGCCGCCAAGCCGCGCCGCCGCCGCACCCGCCGGAACGCGGACGTGCCGGCGGACGTGACGGAGACGGCGGTCGAGACCGCGGTCGAGACCGTGGTGGAGATCCCCGCCCAGGCGCCGGTCGCGGCCCCCGAGACTGCCGTCGACACGGCGGAGGCGACGGAGGCCAGGCCGCGCCGTCGCACCCGCAAGGCGACCGCCCCGGCGGATTCCGGGGTCGACACCGCCGAAAGCGCCGCGGTGGCCACCGAGGCGAAGCCTCGCCGGACCCGCAAGGCCGCCGCCACGGCACCGGCCGCCGAGGCCGCCGTCGACACCGCCGAGACCACGGAGGCCAAGCCCCGCCGCACCCGCAAGACCGCGGTGGCGGAGACGACGGCCACCGTCGCCGACATCCCGGCCCAGGCCGCGCAGGAGCCGGAGCCCAAGCCCCGCCGCACCCGCAAGACCGCCACCACGGCACCGGCCGCCGAGGCCGCCGTCGACACCGCCGAGACCACGGAGGCCAAGCCCCGCCGCACCCGCAAGACCGCGGTGGCGACGGAAGCCGTGGCGGGCGTCGCCGACGCGGTCGAGGCCAAGCCCCGTCGTACGCGCAAGACGGCGGCACCGGCTGCGGAATCCGCGGTCGAAACGGCCGAGGGCGCGGAGGCCAAGCCCCGCCGCACACGCAAGACCGCCGCGTCGGAGGCCGCCGCCGACACGGCCGAGGCGAAGCCGCGCCGGACCCGCAAGACCGCCGCGCCGGCCGAGGCCGCCGTCGACACCGCCGAGACCACGGAGGCCAAGCCCCGCCGCACGCGCAAGACGGCCGCCGCCGCACCGGCCGCCGACGACGCCGAGGCCAAGCCCCGCCGCACCCGCAAGGCCGCCCAGCCGGAGACGACGGCCACCGTCGCCGACATCCCGGCCCAGGCCGCGCAGGAGCCGGAGCCCAAGCCCCGCCGCACCCGCAAGACCGCCACCACGGCACCGGCCGCCGAGGCCGCCGTCGACGAGGCGAAGCCGAAGGTCCGGCGTACGCGCAAGGCGACGGCCGCCGCGGAGTCCGCGGAGAGCTGATCGCCCGCGAGGGCACAGTCCGAGGGCCCGGTCACTCCCTGGTGGAGCGACCGGGCCGTCGGCGTTCCCGGCACCGGGCGTCGTTCGCCGACCGGTCCCCTCCGCAGCGGTCCCGTCGACGTGGCCCGGTAACCTCGGCGTGTGACCGTCCCGACCTCCTTCACCCCGCCTGCCGGCGCTCGCGCGTACCGGTTGCGCACCGCGCGCGGCGAGTTCGCCGTCGTCGACTCGCCCGTGGCCGACGGTGTGGTGCCGCGGGGCGTCGCGCTGTTGCTGCCCGGGTTCACCGGCAGCAAGGAGGACTTCCACCTGCTGCACGAGCCGCTCGCGGCGCGCGGGTACCGCACGGTCGCCGTGGACGGGCGCGGGCAGAACGAGAGCGACGGGCCCGCGTTCGACGAAGCGCCTTACGCACAGGAGGAGTTGGCGCGGGACGTACTCGCGCAGGCGGCCGCGCTCGGCACCCCCGTGCATCTGGCCGGGCACTCGCTGGGCGGCCAGATCGCCCGGGCGGCCGTGCTGCTCGACCACTCCCCCTTCGTCTCGTTCACACTGGTCGCGTCGGGCCCGGCGCAGATCTCCGATGTGCAGCGGCAGCGCGTGCGACTGCTGCACGACGCGCTCGCGCTGATGACGATGCCGCAGGTGTGGGAGGCGATCCTGGCGATGGGCCCGCCGGAGGAAGTCGGCGGCCCGGCCCGCGGGTTCGGCGAACCGCCGCTGCTGCGGCAGCGCTGGGTGAACCACAAGCCCGCCCAACTCCTTTCCACCGGAAGCCAGTTGCTCATCGAGCCGAACCGCGTCGCGGAACTCGCCGCTGTGCCGCTGCCCTTCCACGTGCTGTCGGGGGCACGCGACGACACCTGGCCGGTGACCGTCCTGGACGACATGGCGATGGACCTGGGCGCGCACCGGACGGTCGTCGCGGGAGCCGAGCACTCCCCCAACCTGGACCAGCCCCTGCCGACGGCCCACGCGCTCGCCGACTTCTGGGACAAGATCCGCCCCGATGGGGACTGATGCCGCGACGGGCGACGTTCGCCCCGTCGCGACGCCCGGCACGCTCCCCCGGAGGGGGGACCCCACTCGCCGCACCGGCCGAAGACCCGAGCACGCCCAGTACGAGGGCCTCCGGCGGCACTCCCCCAGCCTTCGGCCGGGGGTAACGCCGGAGCACGCACCGGCCGCCGCTCCTTCACGGGCGAACGCTGCCCGCCACGGCACACCTAGTACTGCGTCTGCAGGTGCTCCCAGAACCCGTCCCGCAGCGCCCGTCTGAGGTCCGACTGGCCGCGCAGCGAGTACTGGAGCAGGCCCTCCGCCTCCACGAGGAGGTCCTGGTCGACGGAGCCGGGCAGGTAGGGGTGGCCCGGCAGCAGTTCCACCAGGGACTCCCGACCCCGCGCCGCCAGCCACTTCGCCGCGATCTGCGCGCCCACGAAGCGGACGTCGTCGCGGGTGGGCCGGGCCGCGCCGGCCGGCTCGTAGGTCCGGTCGGTGCGCCGTGAGACGTACGGCTTGAAGAAGTCGAGGTCGAGGGTGCGCTGGCTGTCGACCTCCCACAGCAGGGGTTCCGCCTGGTTGCGGCCCTCTGGGGCATCGATGCCCCAGAGGTGGACGCGGGCGCCGTACCCCTGCGCCGCCTCCACGGCGGAGACCAGGTCCTCGTCGCCGCCCAGCAGCGCGGCGTCGCTGATGGCGCGGTGCCGGGCGAGGGACTCCAGGTCGCTGCGGATCAGGGAGTCGACGCCCTTCTGCTGGTTGTTGGCGTTGAGGTTGCCCAACCGGACCTTGACGTCCGGGAGTTCGGCGATGGACTGCTGCTCGGCCGTGTGGATGCGGCGGCGGGCGCCGTCGTACCAGTAGACGCGCAGCAGCCGGCTGTCGGCGAAGATCGTGCGGGCGCGGTCGATGAGGGCGTCGATCAGACCCTCGGCGTCGAGGTCGAAGGCCCGGCGGTCCTCGGTCCCGGCGACCAGCCGGCCCGCCGCCGCGTAGAGGTACCCGGCGTCGACGAAGATGGCATGGGTCGAGGGTGTCTTCGCCACCTCGGCGAGCATGCGGGTCAGCAGCTCGTTCGTGCGGTCGATGTGGGCGGCGAGGGCCGTGAGGTCGTCGTTCATCGCGTCCATTGTCCCGGCGGTCACGCTGCGAACACAACCGGTCCCGTTCGGTCCATACCGGCTGGGTGACCGATCGAGGCGGACCGTCGGGCGGCCGTCCACCGCGACAGCTCCCTTACCAGTCAGTAATTAGACGTTCGAAAAATTTCTTTAGCGTAGGGAATGTTCGTAACACGCGCCGCGTTGACTCTTCACGTACAGCAATTCTCCTCAGGAGGATGACCAGACGAAGGGAGAAGCCCGTGCGCTTCGAAATCATGCGACTCGACGACGTCGACGGCACGCCCGTGGACAGCACCGTTGTGGACGCCGCCTCCGTCAACCGGATCGTCCAGCAGGCCGCCGCCATAGGGCAGCGACTGTGGATCCGCCCGGCCGACACCTCGGCCTCGTAACACTCAGGGTCTTCACCCAAGACTTCAGAGCCCCCCACGGCACGATGCCGTGGGGGGCTCTGCCTGCACCGGAGGAACCTCCGCGCGCGCCGGAGGTGCTCAGGCCGCCTGGATCACCTGCGTGACACCGTTGATGATCTGCTGTACGGCGATGGCGGAGAGCATCATGCCCGCCAGGCGCGTCACCAGGACCACGCCGCCGTCCTTGATGACGCGGATGATCAGCAGCGAGTAGCGCATCACCAGCCACAGCACCGCGTGGATGGCGAGGATCGCCGTCCACACCGACACCTGCGTGGCGGCGCTGTCGGCCTTCTGCACGGCCAGGATCACCGACACGATCGCGCCCGGCCCGGCCAGCAGTGGCATGCCGAGCGGGACCAGGGCCACGTTGACGTCCTTGGTCTGCTGGGGCTCGTCGGTCTTGCCGGTCAGCAGGTCGAGGGCGATCAGCAGGAGCAGCAGCCCGCCGGCGATCATCAGCGCGGGCACGGACACGTGCAGGTAGCCCAGGATCTGGTGGCCGAGGAGCCCGAAGACGGCGATGACACCGCCGGCCACGCAGACGGCCTGGAAGGCCATCCGCTTCTGCACCTTGGCGGGACGCCCCGCGGTCAGCGCGAGGAAGATCGGGGTGATCCCAGGGGGATCCATGATGACGAAAAGGGTGAGGAAGAGGGAGCCGAAGACGGCAACGTCGAACATCAGTGCGAAAGCCTTGCGGAAAGAGAGGAAGGGTGACGGGTCGGGGGAGCCTCAGGCCCCGCCGGTCCCCGGCACCGGGAACGCGCCGGTCGCGCGCCGGGTGATCTCCCCGTAGACCTCGGGGTCCGTGGTGTACTCGCCGAGCACGCAGGTCTTGCGGCTGCCGTGGTAGTCGCTCGACCCGGTCACGAGGAGCCCCAGGTCGGCGGCGAGCCCACGCAGTCGCGCGCGGGTGTCGTCGCCGTGGTCCATGTGGTCGACCTCGATGCCGTCGAGGCCGGCGGCGGCCAGTTCGGCGATCACGGACTCGGGCACCGTACGGCCCCGCTTGCTCGCGCCCGGGTGGGCGAAGACGGTGACCCCGCCCGCCGCCTTGACCAGCCGGATCGCCTCGAAGGGGTCGGTCTCGTGCTTCTCGACGTAGGCCCGGCCGCCGTCGGCCAGCCATTCCCGGGTGAACGCGTCGCTCACGGTCGGTACGACGCCGAGTTCGACGAGCGCGGTGGCCACGTGCGGGCGCCCGACGGAGCCCTCCCCGGCGATCCGCGCGACCTGCTCCCAGGTGACGGGCACGCCCAGCTCGTTGAGCCTGGCGACCATCCCGCGCGCCCGCGGCACCCGGTCGTCGCGCACCAGCTCGCGCTCGGCGAGCAGGGCGGGCTCCTCGGGGTCGAAGAGGTAGGCCAGCATGTGCATGCCGACGCCATCGACACGGCAGGACAGCTCGGCCCCGGTGACGAGGGTGAGTCCCGGCGGCAGCGCGGCGATCGCCTCGGCGTGCCCCCGGGTGCTGTCGTGGTCGGTCAGCGCCACGACGTCCAGCCCGGCCGCGGCGGCGTTGCGCACCAGCTCGGCCGGGGTGTCCGTACCGTCGGACGCCGTGGAGTGGCAGTGCAGATCGATGCGCACGACGCGGACTCCAAGCGGTGACGGGCGGACGGGGACGCTCAAGGATAACCGGATTTCCGGACTTCTCCGTCACACCCGAACCAGTCGAGCGCCCCCGCCCGTACGCCCCCCGCCGGCCCGCCCGCTACGGCTTCAGCAGCCGCGGCGAGAGCGCCCCGCACGGCACCAGCTCGACCTCGGCCCCGGCATCGCGCAGATCGGTCAGCACCAGCTCGTCGTACATCAGCAGCCCCGACTGCTCGGGCCAGACGACCGCCCACAGCCACAGCCCCCGCGCCTCGCCCGCGAAGACCGCGCGGTCGTCCGGGGCGCCGTTGACCAGCCAGAGCGGGGTGGGGCGGCCGGCGGCCAGGACCTTGGCCTGGGGCGGCTTCTCGACGTCCAGGTACGGGCCGGGGTCGGGGCCGTCCATCCCGGCGTACCGCGCGCCGAGTCCGACGCCCAGCTCCTCCGCGACGAGGATCAGCTCCCCCATGCCGCCGAGCGGGCCGGGGCCCGTACAGGCGACGGCGCTGGCGCGGCCGCCGCTGCGGTCGTCACCGGCGTAGGTCACGCCCGTGAAGAGCCAGCCGACCGGCAGCGGCCACGGCATCCACACCGGCACCCGGGTCCGGTGCACGACGACGTCGAGGGCCTCGACGCTGGGCGGTATCACGGGCTGGAGCGGATGCACGGCCCCGTGCACATCGCACTGCCAGGAATCGGAGAAGAGGCCGGGAGCCCTGACCCGGCCACCACACTTCGGGCAACTGGGTTCGCCCCTCATAGAGCCCCACGGTCCTACCCGATCCGGTCCGCGTCAAGGACGATCACCCGTCCGGGCGGAACCCAGCCCGAACGGCCGATATAGATGTAAATTACATTCATTAGCTTGGCTAACTTACTGTATGTAAAAGCCAACCATCTGTCGGGGCGGGAGCAAGCATGGACCCCTTCGAAGCGGGAGCCGGTGGCCTTCTGCGCCAGCCCAAGGCGGTCTGGGCGACCGCCGGCGCGTCCGTCGTCGCCTTCATGGGCATCGGACTCGTCGACCCGATCCTGCCCTCCATCGCCCGGGGGCTGGACGCCACGACCGGCCAGGTCTCCCTCCTCTTCACCTCGTACTTCCTGATCACCGCCTTCGCGATGCTGCTGACCGGCTTCGTCTCCAGCCGGATCGGCGGCCGCAGGACCCTGCTGCTCGGCCTCGCCCTCGTCGTCGTCTTCGCGGGCCTGTCCGGCACCTCCGACACGGTCGGACAGCTCGTCGGATACCGCGCCGGCTGGGGACTGGGCAACGCGCTGTTCGTCTCCACCGCCCTCGCGGTGATCGTCGGCGCGGCGGCGGGAGGCAGCGCCGCGGCGATCCTGCTGTACGAGTCCGCCCTCGGCCTCGGCATGGCGTGCGGGCCCTTGCTGGGCGCGCTGCTCGGGGACGCCAGCTGGCGCTACCCGTTCTTCGGCACCGCGCTGCTGATGGCGGTCGGCTTCCTGTGCATCACGGCGTTCCTCGGGGAGCAGCCGAAGCCGGCCCGCAGGACCTCGCTGCTGGACCCGCTCAAGGCGCTCGGCCACGGCGGTCTGGCCTCGACGGCGGTCTCGGCGTTCTTCTACAACTACACGTTCTTCACCGTGCTGGCCTTCACACCGTTCGTGCTCGACATGACGCCCTACAGGTCGGGCGCGGTGTTCTTCGCCTGGGGCGTGCTGCTCGCCGTCTTCTCGGTCCTGGTGGCCCCGCGACTGCAGAAGCGGTTCGGCTCGCTGAAGGTGCTCGGCGGCTCCCTGGTGCTGCTCGCCGCCGACGTCTTGGTGCTCGGCTACGGCGGCCACACCACCGCCGTGGTGTGCACGGTCCTGTCCGGCGCCCTCATCGGCGTGAACAACACCGTCTACACCGAGCTGGCGCTGGGCGTGTCGGACGCGCCGCGCCCGGTCGCGAGCGCCGGCTACAACTTCGTGCGCTGGTTCGCCGCGGCCGCCGCGCCGTTCTTCGCGCCGCGGATCGAGGAGTGGACGGACATCCACGTCCCGTTCGCCGTCGCCGCGGTCACCGCGCTCCTCGGCGCGGTCGTGGTCCTCGTACGGCGCGAGGCGCTCACCGCACGGGCGGAGGAGCTGGAGCCGAGGCACGCGGCGGAGGACGGGGTCGCCGTCTTCGCCGACCGACGCGTCCTCCCGGCCGACCGGTGAGTTCGGTCACTCCAGCGGGACGGACCCGCGGGACGGGTCCCGCAGGTCCGTCCCGTGCGTCAGCCAGCGCTCCTGGAGGGCCTGCGCGCCGTGCACGCGCTTCCAGGCGGCCTCGTTGGGGGTCATCGGCAGCAGCGGCAGGAAGTGGACCGGGTCCAGGGGCCCGTCGAGGTCCAGGTCCTCGACCAGGCCGCCGGGCTCGGCCACCAGCACGGAGGTGAACGGGGCGCCCGGCCACAGGGGTTCACCGACGTCGAGGGAGGCGCCGGGTGCCACGATCACGCCCTCGACCTGCGGGGAGGCGGCGAGCACGGCGAGCGGGCGGAGCACCTTGTCGGTGTCGGCGAGGCCCGCCCGCACGGACAGGACCAGCTCGGCGCGCGGCCCCTTCACCGGATCGGCGAGCACCGCGGTGGGGTCGCTCATCGGCTGCGCGGACATGCCGAGCGTGGCGTAGCGGACGATGTCGCCCTCCTGGAAGCGCAGGACCTCGATGCGGTCCGTACCCAGGAAGGTGACCGCGGCGCGGGCGTCCGGCTCGCCCAGCGCGCTGCGCAACCGGGCCTCGACCAGAGGAAGAACATCAGCCATGCCGCGAGCATAGAACTCGCCAGTACTGGGCAAAGCAGCGCCTTGACACTTCGGTCGGCTGATACTGTTGCCCGGTGGTTCGGGGCAGCACGCAGAAGCGTCGCGATCAAGTCCCGACGCCGAGGTAGTCCCTCACGGGGGACCGGCTGGAGGAGGTGGGGCTGTCATGGATCGAAGTCGACCGTGCAGTACCACTCGCTCTTCCCGCCGCTGATGTAGCTCTGGCTCCGGCCGACCGCCGCCTCTCGCGTTCTCGTCCTCACTCGGAAGAGCACTTCGTTTCGTTGTACCGGATCTGCCCGATCCTCTCGGTCCGCGCGATCCGTCTGATCTGAAGCAGTACCTGAATCAGTAGCGAAACCCGCCACCGCGACGGAGCGGTGCTCCCCGCTTTGTGGACGTGCCAAACATCCTTCCCTGCCTCGAAGGGCGGGAGACTCCTTGTCAGGACGTCAGGACGTCCCCATTCCGGGTAGTTCCACCCTCGTCGGCGCCTTTCGTTGCCTGTCGCGAAGGAGCCTGCCATGTCGATGATCCGTGACCTGCGTGCCGTGGTCCGCCCGTCCCGCCCCAGCCTGCGCAAGGACAGCGGCGCGTACGACACCACCCGCGACCCCGCCACCCCCTCGGCCGTCGTCGACTGCGCCGTCTACCGTGACGGCGCCCGCGTCGAGACGGCGGCGCCGCTGGCCCCGCACGAGGCGATGCGTCAGGTGCGCCGCGACGGCGGCTTCGTGTGGATCGGCCTGCACGAGCCGACGGAGAGTGAGTTCGCCGGGATCGCCGGGGAGTTCGGACTGCACCCGCTGGCCGTGGAGGACGCGGTCCAGGCCCACCAGCGCCCCAAGCTGGAGCGCTACGACGACTCCCTGTTCACCGTCTTCAAGACCATCCACTACGTCGAGCACGACCAACTCGACGCCAACAGCCAGGTGGTGGAGACCGGCGAGGTCATGTGCTTCACCGGCAAGGACTTCTTCATCACCGTCCGGCACGGCGGCCAGGGCTCGTTGCGCGCGCTGCGCCACCGACTGCAGGACGACCCGGAGTTGCTCGCCAGGGGCCCCTCGGCGGTGCTGCACGCGATCGCCGACCACGTCGTCGACGGGTACATCGCGGTCGCCGACGCCGTGCAGGACGACATCGACGAGGTCGAGACGGAGGTGTTCTCGCCGGGCCGCAAGGGCAGCCCGCGCGGCACCGACGCCGGCCGGATCTACCAACTCAAGCGTGAGGTGCTGGAGTTCAAGCGGGCGGTGTCGCCGCTGCTGCGGCCGATGCAACTGCTGAGCGAGCGGCCGATGCGGCTGGTCGACCCCGACATCCAGAAGTACTTCCGGGACGTCGCCGACCACCTCGCCCGCGTCCAGGAACAGGTCATCGGCTTCGACGAGTTGCTCAACTCGATCCTCCAGGCCAACCTCGCGCAGGCGTCCGTCGCGCAGAACGAGGACATGCGCAAGATCACGTCCTGGGCGGCCATCATCGCCGTACCGACGATGGTCTGCGGGGTCTACGGCATGAACTTCGACCACATGCCGGAGCTGCACTGGCGCTACGGCTACCCCGTCATCATGTCGGTGACGGTGATGCTCTGTGTGGGCATCCACCGCACGCTCAAGCGCAACGGCTGGCTGTGACGACCACCTGGATAGGGTGGGCCCCATGACACGCGAGCTGCTCGAACCGGCCCTCGTCGAGGAGGCCACCAAGAAGTCCGGCCTCGTCTGGGTCGAGGCGGCCGGTGAACGGAGCGCACGGCCGCTGTGGCACGTGTGGCACGAGGGCGCCGCCTGTCTGGTCGGTGACGGGCCCGGCGAGCAGCCGCTGCCGGGACTGGCGGACGGTGTGACGGCCGAGGTGACCGTCCGCAGCAAGGACAAGGGCGGCCGGCTGGTCACCTGGACGGCGCGGGTCGCCCAGCTCGCCCCCGGCACCGAGGCGTGGGAGGCGGCCGTCGCCGACCTCAAGGGCAAGCGGCTGAACGCGCCCGACGGCGAGGCGATGACGGCGCGCTGGGCGCGGGAGTGCCGGGTGATCCGGCTGGAGCCCACCGGGGTCACGTCCCCGCTGCCCGACGGGGATCTGGCGGCACCGCCGGCGCCGTCCCCGGCGACGACCCGTCAGCCGGTCCCGGCGGGCCTTCCGCGGCTGCTGTGGAAGAAGCGCGGGAAGGGCACGCGCGCGTAGCCGGTCACGACGTCGGCAGTTCCTTGCCGTAGTCCACGGTCTCGCTCTCCGCGGGCTCCTTCAGGGCGAAGTCCTTGCCCCAGGCGGAGAAGGCCAGGGTGCCCGCCCCGCCCGCGCGCACCAGGCGCAACGGGTACGGCTTGCCCTCCAGGGACACGTCCAGCGTGCCGCCGGAGCCCCCGTCGCCCGTGATGCGGATGGTGCGCACCCCGCCCTGCTCGTGGTGCCCGTCCTTGCCCAGCGAACCGTGCAGTGTCAGCACACTGTCGAGAAGGAGGTCCTTGTCCGTGAACCCGCTGAACTTCTTGTACGAGGGGTCGCCGGCCGGCACCTTCACGTACTTGTCGTCGAGTTTGCCCGCCGCCGCGTCGTCGGAGCCGGCGTCGTCGGACGCGCCGTCCTCGTGCTTCCAGAACGCGGCGTCCGCCTTGAGGTACAGCTCCTCGTCGACCCGCAGCAGGTGGAAGGTGCCGCCCTCGGCGGTGACCGACCCGGTCGCGCCGTCCGACTTCAGGCTCATGTCGAGCCGGTACGACTTCCCGCCGGCGACCACGGTCCCGGACAGCCGCACCGCGTCCACCGCCGCGGCGGCCGCCCGTGCCTTCGCCTGGATCTTGTCGGCGGCCAGTTTGCCGACCCCGTTCGTCCCCGCGTCCGGGTCCTCAGCGCACCCGGTGAGCCCCAGGCCCGTCACGGCCAGCGCGCACATCGCGCTCACCAGCGCGGCCCGGCGACGGGTACGGCCCTGGGCGATCGCAGTCACAGAGGGAGCTGCCTTTCTGCGGGGGACTCCTGAGCGGCGTACCGCAGCGTACCGGGGTCCCGGCGGGGGAACGGAGCCAGTCCGTCCGGACCGCTCACCAGGGCGTACCCGATCGGGACGGGCTAGCCTGAAGCCCGCACGAGCGGGCAATTGGGAAAAGAACCTCACCCGCAACAGCGCGGGGAGCACGACAGCGAACACCCCGTACCGGCGCGTACGAGAAGGAGGTCCGGACATGGCAGCGGGCGCCCCCCGGATCTTCGTCTCCCACCTCGCCGGAGTCGCCGTCTTCGACCCCAACGGCGACACCGTGGGCCGGGTGCGCGACATGGTCGTCATGCTGCGGGTCGGCCGCAAGCCGCCCCGGTTGCTCGGGCTGGTCGTCGAACTCACCACCCGGCGCCGGATCTTCCTGCCCATGACCCGGGTGACCAGCATCGAGTCGGGCGAGGTCCTCAGCACCGGCGTGCTGAACGTCCGCCGCTTCGAACAACGGCCCACCGAACGGCTCGTCTTCGGCGAACTGCTCGACCGGCGCGTCACGCTCACCGAGACCGGCGAGGAGGTCACCGTCCTCGACCTGTCCGTGCGGCAGCTGCCGGCCCGCCGGGACTGGGAGATCGACCGGATCTTCGTGCAGAAGGGCCGGAAGTCGGGCGCCTTCCGGCGCGGCAGGGGCGAGAAGCTGACCGTGGAGTGGTCGGCGGTCACCGGCTTCTCCCTGGAGGAGCACGGGCAGGGCGCCGAGAGCCTCCTCGCCACCTTCGAACAGCTGCGCCCGGCCGACCTGGCGAACGTCCTGCACCACCTGTCCGCGAAGCGCCGCGCGGAGGTCGCCGCCGCCCTCGACGACGACCGGCTCGCCGACGTCCTGGAGGAGCTGCCGGAGGACGACCAGATCGAGATCCTCGGCAAGCTGAAGGAGGAGCGCGCCGCGGACGTCCTGGAGGCCATGGACCCCGACGACGCCGCCGACCTGCTCTCCGAACTGCCGGAGGAGGACAAGGAGCGGCTGCTGAGCCTGATGGAACCCGACGACGCCGCCGACATGCGCCGGCTGATGGCGTACGAGGAGCACACGGCGGGCGGGCTGATGACGACCGAGCCGATCGTGCTGCGGCCCGACGCGACCGTCGCCGACGCCCTCGCCCGGGTCCGCAACCGCGACCTCTCCCCCGCCCTCGCCGCCCAGGTCTACGTGTGCCGTCCGCCCGACGAGACGCCGACCGGCAAGTACCTGGGGACGGTCCACTTCCAGCGGCTGCTGCGCGACCCCCCGTACACGCTGGTCAGCGCGCTCCTCGACGACGACCTGCAGACCCTCGCCCCGGGCGCGACGCTGCCCGTGATCGCCGGGTTCTTCGCGACGTACGACATGGTCGCGGCGCCCGTCGTCGACGAGGCGGGCTCGCTGCTCGGCGCGGTGACGGTGGACGACGTGCTGGACCACATGCTGCCCGAGGACTGGCGGGAGACCGAGTTCCACCTGGCCGAGGGGGAGGTGGCCGATGGCTCCCGAGCGTGACCCCGCCCGCGTCGAGCGCGGCCCGGCCGGCGCCACGGCGACGACCCGCCCCCGGGTCCGGCTGGACCAGCCGCGCCCGCCCAGGCGCCGGATCCTGCCCGAGTGGGACCCCGAGGCCTTCGGACGGCTCTCGGAGCGCATCGCGCGGTTCCTGGGCACCGGACGGTTCATCGTCTGGATGACGATCGTCATCATCGTGTGGGTGCTGTGGAACATCTTCGCTCCACGTGACCTGCGCTTCGACAACTATCCCTTCATCTTCCTGACGCTGATGCTGTCGCTCCAGGCCTCCTACGCGGCCCCGCTGATCCTGCTCGCGCAGAACCGCCAGGACGACCGCGACCGGGTCAACCTGGAGCAGGACCGCAAGCAGAACGAGCGGTCCATCGCGGACACCGAGTACCTCACCCGGGAGATCGCCGCCCTGCGGATCGGGCTCGGCGAGGTCGCCACCCGCGACTGGATCCGCTCCGAACTCCAGGACATGGTGAAGGAACTCGAGGGGCTGCGGGACGGTCACGTCGTATTCCCGGCGGAACGGTCGCGCGGACGTGACGTAGACGACCGCTGACGGCCATGCCAAGGCTCCAGCGGGGCGCCGTACCATCGTCCTCATGGCTACGGAAGACGCGGTGCGTGAAGCACTGGCGACGGTGAACGACCCCGAGATCAACCGCCCCATCACCGAACTCGGGATGGTCAAGTCGGTGGACGTCGGCGCGGACGGGGCGGTCGCGGTCACCGTGTACCTGACGGTCTCCGGCTGCCCGATGCGCGAGACGATCACGCAACGCGTCACCGAGGCGGTCTCCGGCGTCGACGGCGTCACGCGGGTCGACGTGACGCTGGACGTGATGAGCGACGAGCAGCGCAAGGAGCTGGCCTCCGCGCTGCGCGGCGGCCAGACCGAGCGCGAGGTGCCCTTCGCCAAGCCGGGCTCGCTCACGCGCGTGTACGCGGTCGCGTCCGGCAAGGGCGGCGTCGGCAAGTCCTCGGTGACGGTGAACCTGGCGGCGGCGATGGCGGCCGACGGCCTGAAGGTGGGCGTCGTCGACGCCGACATCTACGGCCACAGCGTGCCGCGCATGCTGGGCGCGGAGGGCCGTCCCACCCAGGTCGAGAACATGATCATGCCGCCGTCGGCGAACGGCGTGAAGGTCATCTCGATCGGCATGTTCACACCCGGCAACGCCCCGGTCGTCTGGCGCGGCCCGATGCTGCACCGCGCGCTCCAGCAGTTCCTGGCCGACGTGTACTGGGGCGACCTCGACGTCCTGCTGCTGGACCTCCCGCCGGGCACCGGCGACATCGCCATCTCGGTGGCCCAGCTGGTCCCGAACGCGGAGATCCTGGTCGTCACCACGCCCCAGCAGGCCGCCGCCGAGGTGGCCGAGCGCGCGGGCTCGATCGCCGTCCAGACCCACCAGAAGATCGTCGGCGTCGTCGAGAACATGTCCGGGCTGCCCTGCCCGCACTGCGGCGAGATGGTCGACGTCTTCGGCACCGGCGGCGGCCAGAGCGTCGCGGACGGTCTGACCCGCACGACGGGCACCTCGGTGCCGGTCCTCGGCTCCATCCCCATCGACGTCCGCCTGCGCGAGGGCGGCGACGAGGGCAAGCCGGTCGTCCTCACCGACCCGGACTCCCCGGCGGGCTCCGCCCTGCGGGCCATCGCGGGCAAGCTGGGCGGCCGTCAGCGCGGTCTGTCGGGCCTGTCCCTCGGCATCACCCCGAAGAACAAGTTCTGACCCGTCGTCCGAACACGATCTCCGACCCTTCGTACGACCGCGGGGGCGCCGTCCGTCAGGACCGCGCCCCCGTCGTCGTCACCGCCGCTACGCGTACTCGGCGATGTCCTTGATCACGGCGAAGCCGAGCCCGTACGCGCTCATGCCCCTCCCGTACGCCCCCACGTGCACCCCTTCCCGGGTCGAGCCGGCCAGCACCCAGCCGAACTCGGACTCGCGGTAGTGGAAGGGGGTCGGCACGCCGTCGACCGGCAGGGACAGCGTGGACCAGTCCGGGCCGGACAGGTCGTCGGCCAGTACCCACGCCGTCTCGGTCTGCTGCTCCAGCCAGTCGTCGCGCAGGCTGTGGTCCATCTGGCCCGGCCAGGTGAAGGACAGCAGTCCCACTCCCGCCAGCCAGGCCGCCGAGGACACCGAGGTGGCCTCCAGCAGCCCCGTGCCGTCCGCGCTGCGCCGGTCGGGGTTCGCGGCGACGGTCACGACGACCGCGAACTTCCCGCGGTCCTCCCCCGCCGTCTCGTGCCGCACGGAGGGCTCGTCACCGTGCCCGATCGAACCGTGCTCGACGGCACCGTCGGCCGCCGTGCCGACCTGCATCAGCCAGCGCGGTCCCGTGAAGGCCTCGTCGAGGCCGTACCAGGGGAACGGCGCCTCCAGGTATCCGTCGACCGTGCGCCGGGCGGAGGGGACCTGTTGTCCGCCCTCCGCGGCCGGCGCCTGCACGACTGCCCGACTCGTCGTCTCCATGTGCCCGGACGCCTCCTCGCTCTCGCCGGACCGTACGGCCCGCCCCCCTTCGGGCGGCGTTGCCCTTTTGGGTACGGCCCGCACAACAACCAGGCAGCATAGCCACCTCACTCGTGGCTGCGGGGAAGCCGCCCGGCGCGGGGGACGTGCGCCCCCTCACATCCGGGGACGCGGGAGGCTCAGGTGGCGTCCGCGTCGAAGGGCGGGCGGTCGTCCCTGCCCGGCTCCTCCGGCTTCTTCGTCATGTCGATCCGGCCGCCGGACGAGCCGGACGAGGACGAGGAGGACTCCTGGTCGCGGCTGTGGACGGCGTCCGTGACCTCGGCCATCTCCTTCTTCAGGTCGAAGCCGTTGCGGATCTCCTTCAGCCCCAGGTCCTCGTTGTCCAGCTGCTTGCGGATGAAGGTCTTGGGGTTGAGGTCCTCGAACTCGAAGTCCTTGAACTCCGGGCCGAGTTCCTGCCGGATGTCCTGCTTGGCGCTCTCGGAGAACTCGCGGATCTTCCGGATCGTGCGCATCACGTCCTGGATGACCTTCGGGAGCTTGTCCGGACCGAAGACGAGCACGGCCAGGACGATGATCGTCACCAGCTCGAGCGCCCCTATGTCATTGAACACCTGAAGCTCCTTGCGATGTCCGCGGTCCTCGGTGGCCCTGGCGGCCCTCGGTGGTGGGTGCGGGTCTTCCGTGGTCCGGGCCGGGTCCACGGTACCTGTCGCACCTGTCCGACCGGTACCGTCCCGAGGTGTCCGGCTGGTTGCGGGCGGCCTGTTTCCGCGTGGTCCGCCCGGTGGGGCGGCACGCGGGCGGCCGGACTGTGAGGTTTCTGTGAATCGGCCGGGGTGCCGGCCGGCTCAGCCGCTGTCGGAGGAGCCGAGCACGAGGGGAAGGGTCCGTTCCTCTCCGTCGCGTTCGACGGTCAGCTCCAGGCGGTCGCCGGGGCGGTGCGCGCGGATCTTCACGATCAGTTCCTCGCCGGAGTGGACGGGCCGGCCGTCGACCGCGGTGATGACGTCCCCGGGCCGGATGCCGGCCCGGTCGCCGGGGCCGCCGGCGGTCACCGGATCGCTCCCGCCACCGTCCTCGGTGCCGACGCGGGCGCCGTCGCCCGAGTAGTCCATGTCGAGGGTCACACCGATGACCGGATGGGTCGCCCTGCCGGTGTTGATCAGCTCCTCGGCGACGCGCTTGCCCTGATTGACCGGGATGGCGAAACCCAGGCCGATCGAACCGGCCTGGCCGCCGTCGGGAGCGGTGCCGTCGGCGGCGGAGCGGATGGCCGAGTTGATACCGACGACCTGGCCCCGCGCGTCGAGGAGGGGGCCGCCGGAGTTGCCCGGGTTGATGGGCGCGTCGGTCTGCAGGGCGTCCACGTAGGACACGTCGCTCGCGTCGCCGCTCTCGCCGCCGGCGGTGATGGGCCGTTCCTTGGCGCTGATGATGCCCGAGGTGACGGTGCCCTCCAGGTCGAAGGGGGCGCCGATGGCGACGACCGGGTCGCCGACCCGGACGTTGTCGGAGTTGCCGAGGGGCAGGGGCTTCAGACCCCGCACGCCGGTCACCTTCACCACGGCGAGGTCGTACCCGCTGTCCTTGCCGACGACCTCGGCCTCGGCGGTCCGGCCGCCGTTGAAGACGACGGATATCCCGCCGCCGGACCCGGCGGGCTCGACGACATGGCTGTTGGTGAGGATGTGCCCCCGGGTGTCGAGCACGAAGCCGGTGCCGGTGGCGCCCGCCTCGCTGCCGCCCACGTGCAGGGTGACGACGCCGGGCAGGGCACGGGCGGCGATCCCGGCGACACCGTCCGCGTCCCGGCCGCCCGCTTCGACGGGGGCCTGCGGCAGCTCCACGGCCCCCATGCCGCCGTTCCGCTCCAGGTACACCCCGACGCCCCCGCCGATCCCGCCGGAGAGCAGAGCGAGCAGCAGGGCCCCGCCGGCCAGGCTCCGCCGCCGACGCCGACGCAGTTGCTCCCGGCCGGCGACCGCGGCCCCGGTCTGCTGAAGCGGCCCGGCGGCCACGGGACCGCCGGCCCAGGGGTCGTAGCGGCGCCACGGGTCGACGGGGGCCGTGGCGGTCGGGGCGGGCCTGGAGTGCGCCTCGGGGGCCGTGGCGGGGACGCCGGGGGCGCCCGGCACGGGCTGAGGTGCCACGGGGGCGGACACCGGGGCGGGCGGCACCGTGTCCGAGGCAGGCGCGCCCGGCACACCGGGGACGGAATCGGGCGACGGCGCATGGGGGACGCCCACAGCCGTGCCGGGGACCCCGGGCACGGCCGGAGGCGTCACGAAGGCGCCCGTACCGGGGACGCCGGGGGTGGACGAGTCGGCGGTGGGCGTGCCGGGGACGGGCGGACCGGAGACCAGCGGACCCGAGGCGGACGGACCGGAGACCAGCGGACCCGAGGCGGGAGCGGGCGCGGCCGGGGGCGGCACCGTCGCGTCCACGGCGGCCGTGCCGGGGGCCGGTGTCGCCGCGGGGTGCTGGACGGGCGGTGCGGGCGCCCAGGGGCCGGGTTCGCCGTACGGCGGGGTGCCGTAGGGGTCGGGATCGTGCAGGGGCTTGGGACGGTCGGTGACGGCCGGGGGCTGGGGCGTCGGCTCCGCCGGCCGCGCGGGACCGCCCGCAGGGGTCACGAACCCGGTGGCCCCGCCCGCAGGGGTGGCGGACCCGGTGGCCCCGCCCGCAGGGGTCGGAGCCGTGTCCGCGCCGGAGGTGACGCGCTCCGGCCCCTCGATGGCAACGGGGTGTGCCGCCGGGCGGTGGTCGGGCGTGACGTCGCCGTCGGGAAACGGGCGGGGCCGATCCGCCACGGCCTTCTCCGCGTCCTGCGCGGGACGGGCCAGCTGATAGTCGCCCTCGGAGATCACGCCCCGCGCAGGCCCGCTCGGCGACTCCCCGCCGGTCCGCCCGGCAGGGCTCCCCTCGACCGGGCCGCCCTCGACCGGTTCGTCCCCGGCCGGGTGCCCCGCCGTCGCGCTCGGGTCGTTCCCGTTCGCCCGCCCGGCAGGGCTTTCTGTGGGCTTGCCCTCGTTCATGCTCTCCCCGCGGTCAGGCTCGCGCTCCGCCCCGCGCCGCGTGGGCGCGGTTCACCCTGGATTCAACCAGGTTCACGGATCAGGGGGCCTGGTGCGGCGACGGGGTGGGGGCGGAGGTGTCGTCGGGGACGGGTGCGGCGAGCAGGCCGGGGGAGGCGATCTCCGGGGTGGTGGTCCAGGAGGTCAGCGAGACCGGCGGGGTGGCGTCGAGCGGTCGTATCAGAGGGGACATGGCGGCGGCGCCGGCCATCACGGGTGTGGTCAGCCGGTGCAGCGACTGCTCGGGGTGGACCGCCGGGGACGGCACTCCGGGCAGCAGCGGGGCGGAGACCTGGGTCGGGGCGACCGACGTCTCGCCGAACATCTGCCCGCCCTGCGCGAGCAGGGGCCCGACGCCACGGCGGCGCTGGCTCTCGGAGGTCGTCGCGGAGCCACCGCCCGGTGTGCGGGTGGGCGTCACGTTGCTGCCCGCGCCGCCGCGGGCGTCCGTGTCGGCCGGGACGCCGGTGTTCATGCCGCCGAGGGCGATCGCCGCCAGCGACACCGCGCCGGCGGCGACGAAGGCGAACCGCAGCCCACGCGAACGCTCGGTGTCGGACCGGCCGGCCAGGTGGCCACCGAAGCCGCGCCCGGTGGTGGGGGTGAGTACGGAGCCGTGGTCGCGTGTCGGGACGTAGCCGAACTCGAAGGGCTCGTCCCGTCTCGCTCCGAAGACTCCGGGCGCTCCGGGGCGGGCCCCGAATCTGTCGCCGAGGCCTCCACCGAGGGGCGGCAGGCCGGCATTGCCCGGGTCGCCTCCTGCGGGCAGACCCTGAAGGCGTGCCAGGAAGCTCTCCGAAGGGGCGGGCGGGGTCACTTCCGCGAAGACGTTCTTCAGCCTGCGCTGCGCGTCGACCTCTGCCTTGCATTTGGAGCAGGTCGCCACGTGCGCCAGCACACGCTCGCGGGTGTCATGGCCCAGCTCGCCGTCCACGAGGGCGGAGAGCCGGTCACCGAGGTGCTGCTCGGCCGGGGTAGGACGGGTTCCACTCACGCGGTCGCGCCCCCTCCTCCCAGAACGGGGACACGGGCCACGAACGAGCGGCGCTCGGAGCGCGCCTCGGGTGAGCGGTGCGCCAGTGCCTTGCGCAGCTGCGAGCGGCCGCGGTGGATCCGCGAGCGGACCGTGCCGAGCTTGACGCCGAGGGTCGCGGCGATCTCCTCGTAGGACAGTCCCTCGATGTCGCACAGGACGACCGCGGCGCGGAACTCGGGTGCGAGGGTGTCGAGGGCCTGCTGGACGTCCGCGTCGAAGTGGGCGTCGTTGAAGATCTGCTGCGGCGTGGGCTCCTTGCTGGCCAGTCGCTCGGCCGCGTCGTCGCCGAGCGAGTCGAAGCGGATGCGCTGCTTGCGGCGGACCATGTCCAGGAAGAGGTTGGTGGTGATGCGGTGCAGCCAGCCCTCGAAGGTGCCCGGCGTGTACGTCGACAGCGAGCGGAAGACGCGGACGAAGACCTCCTGGGTGAGGTCCTCGGCGTCGTGCTGGTTACCGGTGAGGCGGTAGGCGAGCCGGTAGACGCGGCCGCTGTGCATGCTGACGATCTCCTCCCACGTGGGCGGAGTCCACGCCTGCCCGTCCGCGTCGGTGGAGAAGGTCGCGGTCTGGGCGGGGCCGGCACCAGGGCCGGCGGCGTGGCTGTGGTCAGCGGTGTCGTTCACGGATTTCGGCCTGCCTGCCGAACCGAGAAAGCGCCGCAGCGCTCCTCCCCGATCCACAGGTGCAGCCGCACCTCCCCTGTCGGCTCTGGTGGTGTCCAGCGGAGCCCCTACCATAGCCACCTCGCCCGTTAGCTCCGGATAAGCGGTTTTACGAGAATTTGATCTGGGCTGATACGGCTCATACGACTGCGTCAGCACTTGCTCGGCATCCCGTCGGTCGTCGTGATCCAACCGTGTCCCCCTCAGTCCGTCCCACCTCTTCAAACGCGCGGTCCCATCTGCGGGTTCCCGGCGCCAACGGATACAGTCACGCCCAGGCAACCACGGGGACAGGAGAGGGTCATTACCGGCAACCGGCAGACGAGCTGGGCGTTCGCCGACGCCTATGTCGCCGAGGACGAAGCACTGCTGTGGGCCCGTGACCGGGCCCGCGAAGCGGGGCTGCGCTCGGTGTCGCCCAGCACGGGCGCCGCGCTGCGGTTGCTCGCCGCCACCGTGGACGCCAAGGCGGTCGCGGAGATCGGTACCGGTACCGGCGTCTCGGGTATCCACCTGCTGCACGGCATGCGCCCGGACGGCGTCCTGACGACCGTCGACCTCGAACCGGAGCACCAGCAGTTCGCCCGGCAGGCCTTCCGGGCCTGCGGGTTCGCCAGCAACCGGGCCCGCTTCATCCCCGGCAGCGCGCTGGACGTCCTGCCGCGGCTCGCGGACGCCGGCTACGACCTCGTCTTCTGCGACGGCGACCGGCTCGAGGTCATGGACTACCTCGCCGAATCGTTGCGTCTGCTGCGGCAGGGGGGTCTGGTGGTGTTCGAGGGCGTGTTCGCGAACGGCCGGACGGTCGACTCGGGCCCGCAGCCCACCGAGGTCATCAGGGTGCGCGAGCTGCTGCGCGCGGTGCACGAGAGCCAGGAGCTGGTGCCGTCGCTGCTGCCGGTGGGCGACGGCCTGCTCTGCGCGGTCAAGCGGTAGCCGCGCCGACCGAGGCCCCGCGCGTCACGACCACCCGCCCGCACGAGGCCGTGCGACCCCCCGCCCGCACGGAGCCCTGCGACCGCCTGCCCGCACGAGGCCCTGCGACCCGCCTGCACCGCTGCCCGCACCCGGGCGGTCCGCCCGGGTGCCTGCCCGCTCCTGGCCGGTCCGCTCGTACGCCTGCCCGCCCGGTACGCCGTTCGGGTCACGGCTCCCCGGACTCCCTTGCGGAGAGCGGAAAAAGGTCTCCCCGGCACCCTGAAGGTGCCGGGGAGACCTGTTTCCGCAAGGGGTGTGGTCGCTTGCGCGTCAGCCGACGACCTTCTTGAGGGCGTCGCCGAGCGCGTCGGCCTCGTCAGGGGTCAGCTCGACGACGAGCCGACCGCCGCCTTCGAGCGGAACGCGCATGACGATGCCCCGCCCCTCCTTGGTCACCTCGAGCGGGCCATCGCCCGTCCGCGGCTTCATGGCCGCCATGCTCGTTCCCCTTCCTGAAACCAGCTCATCGTCAAAGCCGACGGCCCATGAAGGGCAAGGCGCGGCCCAGCATGGGACCCACGACACCGGCATCGAACACATTGCTTCCCAGCCATTATCCCGCATCAAAGGACCCGATGACCAACATCGGTAGGCATCGCTTGGGCAACGCGCGCGAGCAAAACCACTCAATTCGGCGGTGTGACTGCGATACTGCGCGCCCGCACGGACTTCCGCCCACCGGAAATCGTCCGGATTTCTTTGACGCAGGTCACACGTCCCGCGCGCTCGGCGTCCTTCATGCTGTCCTTCGGACACTGCGTACTGGTCAGTACGCCAGCCGTGACACCGGAGGGGACATTCCATGACCGACACCGTGCTCTACGAGGTGAGCGACGGACTCGCGACGATCACCCTGAACCGCCCGGAGGCGATGAACGCGCTGAACATCGCGACCAAGGTCGCCCTGCGGGAGGCGGTGGAGTCCGCGGCGGCCGACGACGCCGTACGGGCCGTGCTGCTGACCGCGGCGGGTGAGCGGGCCTTCTGCGTGGGCCAGGACCTCAAGGAGCACATCGGGCTGCTGATCGAGGGCTCGGGCGAAATCATGAGCACGGTCAAGGAGCACTACAACCCGGTCGTGCGGGCGCTGACCGAGGCGCCGAAGCCGGTGGTCGCCGCCGTGAACGGGGTCGCCGCCGGGGCCGGTTTCGGTTTCGCGCTGGCCGCCGACTACCGGATCGTGGCGGACACCGCGTCCTTCAACACCTCGTTCGCGGGGGTCGCGCTGACCGCCGACTCGGGCGTCTCCTGGACCCTGCCGCGCGTGGTGGGCCCGGGCCGGGCCACCGACCTGCTGCTGTTCCCCCGCAACGTCAAGGCGCAGGAGGCGTACGAGCTGGGGATCGCCAACCGGGTCGTACCGGCGGACGAGCTGCGCGCCGAGGCCGAGAAGGTCGCGCGGGCGCTGGCCGAGGGGCCGACGGTCGCCTACTCGGCGCTGAAGGAGGCCGTGGCGTACGGGCTCTCCCACTCGCTGGCCCAGACGCTGGAGAAGGAGGACGAGCTGCAGACCCGGGCGGGGGCCTCGGAGGACCACACGATCGCCGTGCGGGCGTTCGTGAACAAGGAGAAGCCGAAGTACCTGGGCCGCTGAGGTTCAGCTGCCGGGCGCCGGGCCGCGGGTTCGTCGCGCGGCCCTCCGCGTCCCTCACGGGGCGCTTCTCGACACGCAGGCCGCCAGGTGGTCGTCCACCAGCCCGCAGGCCTGCATCAGCGCGTACGCCGTCGTCGGGCCCACGAAGCGCAGGCCCCGCTTCTTGAGCGCCTTCGACAGGGCGGTCGACTCCGGGGTGACCGCAGGGACGTCCGCGAGGATCTTGGGTACCGGGCGGGTCGCCGCGTCCGGGGCGTGGGACCAGATCAGTTCGTCGAGGTCGCCCGGGGACCAGCCGGCCAGCACGCGCGCGTTGGCGAGCGTGGCGTCGATCTTGGCGCGGTTGCGGATGATGCCGGTGTCGGCGAGCAGGCGGGTGCGGTCCTCGTCGGTGAAGGCGGCGACCGCGTCGATCTCGAAGTCGGCGAAGGCGGTGCGGAAGCCGGTGCGGCGGCGCAGGATGGTGATCCAGGACAGACCGGACTGGAAGGCCTCCAGGCTGAGGCGTTCGAAGAGGGCCTGGTCGCCGTGGACCGGGCGGCCCCACTCCTCGTCGTGGTACGTCATGTAGTCCGCCGCGGACAGGGCCCAGGGGCAGCGGGGCGCTCCGTCGGGGCCGGCGAGGGCGGCGCCGTCGCTCACTGCTGCTCCTCCCGCGCGGACTTGTCCATGGAGACGTGCGGCTCGGGCTCCCGGGCGGCCGAGAGCGCGGACTCCAGTTCGCCGATGCGGGCGTCGCGCTCGGAGAGTTCGGCGCCGAGGCGGTTGAGGGCGTCGTCGACGTCGGCCATGCGGTAGCCGCGGGCGGCGAGCGGGAAGCGGAGCCGGTCGACGTCGGACCGGTCGACGGGGCGGTCGGGAGGCAGCGGGTCGTGCAGCCTCTCGGGCGCGACCTCCGGCAGCGGACCGGTGCCCTCGCCGCCGCCCACCACGGCGAGTGTCACCGCGGCCACCACGACGGCGAGGGCGATGACCAGGAAGAAGAACATAACCATCGGTGGGTCCCCACGCTCGCTGTGCTCGTTGTCGGATGTGTCAGGGTCCGATCGTGCCATGAGGGTGTGACCGTTAGGGTCGCAGGCGGCGGATGTCAGGGACGTACGAGGAGAGGTCACAGGGGATGCTCAGGCTGGGCGGGCGGGAATTCGGCACCCACGAGCCGGTGATCATGGCGATCGTGAACCGGACCCCCGACTCCTTCTACGACCGGGGCGCGACCTTCCGTGACGAGCCGGCCCTCGCGCGCGTGGAGCAGGCGGTGGCCGAGGGCGCCGCGATCATCGACATCGGCGGGGTCAAGGCCGGGCCCGGCGAGGAGGTCACGGCCGAGGAGGAGGCGCGTCGCACGGTCGGTTTCGTGGCCGAGGTGCGGCGGCGTTTCCCGGATGTCGTGATCAGCGTGGACACCTGGCGGGCCGAGGTCGGCGAGGCGGTCTGCGAGGCGGGCGCGGATCTGCTCAACGACGCCTGGGGCGGGGTCGAACCGCGGCTGGCCGAGGTCGCGGCGCGCTACGAGGCCGGGCTGGTCTGCACGCACGCGGGCGGCACGGAGCCCCGGACGCGGCCGCACCGGGTGGCGTACGACGACGTCATGGCCGACATCCTGGAGGTGACCGTGGGGCTGGCGGAGCGGGCGGCCGGGCTGGGGGTGCCGCGGGAGTCGATCCTGATCGATCCGGGGCACGACTTCGGCAAGAACACGCGGCACAGCCTGGAGGCGACGCGGCGGCTGGGGGAGATGGTGGAGACGGGGTGGCCGGTGCTGGTGTCGCTGTCCAACAAGGACTTCGTCGGGGAGACGCTGGACCGGCCCGTCAAGGAGCGGGTGGTGGGGACGCTGGCCACCACCGCGGTGTCCGCCTGGCTGGGGGCGCAGGTGTACCGGGTGCACGAGGTCGCCGAGACGCGGCAGGTGCTGGACATGGTGGCGTCCATCGCGGGGCACCGGGAGCCGGCGGTGGCCCGGCGGGGGCTGGCGTAGTTCTCGCGCGCCCCCGCCGTCGGCCGGAAGGACCGGCCCGACCGCTCCGACCGCTCCGACCGCTCCGACCGCTCCGACCGGCCCTAGCGGCTCGTCTCCTTCGAGACCAGGGCCACCGCTTCCGCCACGTCGTCCGTGACGTGGAAGAGGAGGAGGTCCTTCTCCGAGGCCTTGCCCTGGGCGATCAGGGTGTTCTGCAGCCAGTCGACCAGGCCGCCCCAGTACTCCGTGCCGAAGAGGACGATCGGGAAGCGCGTGACCTTCTGGGTCTGGACGAGGGTGAGGGCCTCGAAGAGTTCGTCCAGGGTGCCGAGGCCGCCGGGCAGGACGACGAAGCCCTGCGCGTACTTCACGAACATCATCTTGCGGACGAAGAAGTACCGGAAGTTCAGGCCGATGTCGACGTAGGGGTTCAGTCCCTGCTCGAAGGGCAGTTCGATGCCGAGGCCCACCGAGACTCCGCCCGCCTCGCTGGCACCCCTGTTGGCCGCCTCCATGGCGCCGGGGCCGCCGCCGGTGATGACCGCCCAGCCGGCCTCGACCAGCGCGCGTCCGAGCCGCACGCCCGCCTCGTACTCGAGGGAGTCCACCGCCGTCCGGGCGGAGCCGAACACGCTGATGGCGGGAGGGAGTTCGGCGAGGGTGCCGAAGCCCTCGATGAACTCGGACTGGATGCGCAGGACCCGCCAGGGGTCGGTGTGGACCCAGTCGGAGGGGGCGCGCTCGTCCAGCAGCCGCTGGTCGGTGGTGCTCGTCTGCACCTGATCCCGTCGCCGGAGGACCGGTCCCAGGCGCTGTTCCTCCGGTGGCCGCCGCTCGCCCTCCGGGTTGCCTGTAGCCATGTGAACTCCCTCCGCTTGCAGTCGTTCCACCTCAGCGTAGATCTACGCGGGTTACGGGCGGGGGACGTCGGCGTGTCCGCCGCGAAGCGTCCCCGGGCACGGATGCCCCGTGATCACGCGGTCAGCCAGGCCCGCAGCCGTTCCTCCCCCGCCAGGATCTTCGCGGTCTCCACGCGCTCGTCCCGCCTGTGCGCCAAGTGCGGGTTGCCCGGGCCGTAGTTGACGGCGGGGACGCCGAGCACCGAGAAGCGGGAGACGTCCGTCCAGCCGTACTTGGGCTGCGGGGTGCCGCCCACCGCCTCGACGAAGGCCGCCGCGGCGGGGTGCGAGAGGCCGGGCAGGGCCGCCCCGCTGTGGTCGTCGACGACGAACTCCGCCACCCCGCAGCCGGCGAACACCTCGCGGACGTGGGCGACGGCCTCCTCGGGCGTACGGTCGGGCGCGTAGCGGAAGTTGACGGTCACGACGCACTCGTCGGGGATGACGTTGCCGGCCACTCCGCCGGTGATGCCGACCGCGTTGAGGCCCTCGCGGTACTCCAGGCCGTCGATCACCGGGTGGCGCGGCTCGTACGAGGCGAGGCGGGCCAGGATCGGGGCGGCGGCGTGGATCGCGTTGGAGCCCATCCAGCCGCGCGCGGAGTGCGCCCGCTCGCCGGCGGTCTTCAGCAGGACCCGCAGGGTGCCCTGGCAACCGCCCTCGACCTGGCCGTCGGACGGCTCCAGGAGCACGGCGAAGTCGCCCTCCAGCCACTCCGGGTGCGCCTCGGCGACGTGCCCCAGTCCGTTGAGGTCGGCGGCGACCTCCTCGTTGTCGTAGAAGACGAAGGTCAGGTCGCGGTTGGGCGCGGGGACCGTCGCGGCGATGCGGAGCTGGACGGCGACGCCGGCCTTCATGTCGCAGGTGCCGCAGCCCCACAGGACGCCGTCCGCGTCCAGCCGGGACGGCACGTTGCCGGCGATGGGGACGGTGTCGAGGTGGCCGGCGAGGATCACCCGCTCCGGACGGCCGAGGCGGGTGCGGGCGATCACGTTGTTGCCGTACCGGTCGACGGTGAGGTGCGGCAGCGCGCGCAGGGCCGCCTCGACGGCGTCCGCGAGCGGCTTCTCCGTGCCGCTCTCGGAGGGGAGGTCGACGAGCTGCGCGGTGAGCAGGGCGGCGTCCAGCGTGAGGTCAAGCGGGGTCTCGGCCATGCCGTCGACCCTAACGCGCCGACGGCTCCGCCCGCCCGGCCCCGGCTTTCCCCGTGGCCTCCCCCGTTTCCGTACTCTCCAGTACCTTGTACGCGTGCCAGAGCCGTCAGCCTCTCCCAAGCGCCGCGGCCGCCTCCTGCGATGCGCGGCGGCCTGCACGGTCCTGTCCGCCGTGGCGGGTTACGTCGTGGTCCAGTACGTCACCGGTGGCGCCGGGGACCCGGGATGCAGAGTCCTTTCCGCGGACTCGGCGGCGGAGTACGAGTTCACGCCGGAGCAGGCGGTGAACGCGGCCACCATCGCCGCCGTCGGAACCAACCGGAACATGCCCCGGCGGGCCGTGACCATCGCGCTGGCGACCGCGCTCCAGGAGTCGGCGCTGCGCAACCTCGACCACGGCGACCGGGATTCGCTCGGTCTCTTCCAGCAGCGGCCCTCGCAGGGCTGGGGCAGCCCCCAGGAGGTGACGGACCCGGCCTACGCGGCGGACATCTTCTACGAGCACCTCGCCAAGGTCCCCGACTACACCGAACTACCGCTCACCGTCGCCGCGCAGCGCGTGCAGCGCAGCGGCTACCCCGACGCGTACGCCAAGCACGAGCCGGACGCGGCCCTGCTGGCCGCCGCGCTCACCGGGACCTCCGCGGCCTCGCTGACCTGCGACGGCCGCCCGGCCGCCCGGGCGGCGACCGCGACGGCCACCGGTCCGGACGCGGTCCGCGCCGCCCTCGTGCGGGACTTCGGGCGCGACGCTCTCCAGCAGGCGGGCGCCGAGGTGGGCGGCGCGCGGACCTCCGCCGCGGGCGGGGCCCCGCCGGTCGCCGAGACCGGCGGGCGGACCGTGACGCTGCCCGTGGCCGGGCGGACCGCCGCGGACGGGCGCGAGGCCGCCGAGCGCGGCTGGCAACTCGCGCACTGGGCGGTCGCCAACGCCTCCGCGCTGCGCATCGAGCGCGTCACCTACGCCGGCCGGGAGTGGGTCGCCGGGCACACCGGCAGCACCTGGCGGGCCACCGGCTCGACCGAGGCCGCCGGCGCCACGGGCACGGGCGGCGGCACCGGGAGCGTACGGATCGTCACCGCGCAGTAGTACGGGCCTTCATGCCTGCGGGTGATGCACGGAGCACCGGACGGCGGGGCGCCCGGGTTTTCGCGCCGTCACCGTCGAGGTCGCCGAACGCCTTGCCGCCACTGGGATCGACGGGTTGTGCGGACTTTCACACCGGGCGGGTTTCGCCCGCTTTTATCCAGATCTGATTATGCGACCCATTGCCAACTCTTTACGTCGGGCGTCCGCAACCTTCGCGGGGTTCGAGCGGTAGTCACTGCGTCCGGGCCCGGACCGATGTCACAGACCGTTCTTGTTCTCTCCCGTTCGAAGGAGCACCATGTCCCTCCCCCTGACCCGCAGGATCGCCCGTGCCGCACTGCTCGTCGCCGCGGGAGCCGCTGCCGGTGTCGGTGCGGCCGGCTCCGCCAGCGCCGCCCCCGACCTGCCCGCCACCCCGAACCTCGGCGGCCTGACCGCCCTGGACGGGGCGAGCGTCGGCAACACGGTCGACAGCGCGACCCAGAACGTCACCGGGACCGCGGGCGAGACCGGCGGCAAGGTGGTCGAGCAGGCGGTGCCGGGCGCGGGCAAGACCGGCGGCAAGGCCGTGAAGAAGGTGACTCCGGTGGCGCAGAAGGCCGCCGGTCGGGCGGCCGGCTCCGCGGCGGGCTCCGCCGGGGACCTCCTCGGGGACACCGCGTCCACCGCCACCAAGGGTGGGCTGCCGACGGACTCGCTGGCGCAGGGCGGGCTGCCGGGGGCGGGGACGCTGCCGGCCAAGGGCCTGCCGCTCGGCTGAGCACCGGCTTCCACGATGACGGGGTCCAGGGTTCTCCCTGGACCCCGTCCTCCGTGTGTGCGGGCCCCGCCGCGGCGTGTGTGCGGGCCCCCGCCGCGGCGTGCGCACGAGTCCCGCCCGGCACACGCGCGAGTCCCATCCGGCACGCGTGCCGGTCCGTCCCACCTCGGCACGCGTGCCGGTTCCGCCTCGGCAGCGTTCGGCGGGGTCCTCACCCCGCGGAACGACCGCCCGCGGCGGGACCGCGTCAGGCCAGCCGTTCCACCGCCGCCCGCACCCGCTCGTCCGTCGCCGTCAGGGCCACGCGTACGTGCCGGTCGCCCGCCGGGCCGTAGAAGTCGCCGGGGGCCACCAGGACGCCCCGCTCCGCCAGGTGGGACACCGTGTCCCAGCAGGACTCGTCCCTCGTGGCCCAGAGGTAGAGGCTGGCCTCGCTGTGGTCGATGCGGAAGCCGTGGGCGAGGAGGGCCTCGCGCAGGAGGGTGCGGCGGGCGGCGTAGCGTTCGCGCTGCTCGCGGACGTGGACGTCGTCGGAGAGGGCCGCCACGACCGCCGCCTGGGTGGGCGCCGACGTCATCATGCCGCCGTGCTTGCGGATCTCCAGGAGCGGGGCGAGCACCGCCGGGTCGCCGGCCAGGAAGGCGGCGCGGTAGCCGGCCAGGTTGGAGCGCTTCGACAGGGAGTGGACGGAGACGATCCCGTCGTGGGAGCCACCGTTGACGTCCGGGTGGAGGACGGAGACGGGGTCGGCCTCCCAGCCCAGTTCGAGGTAGCACTCGTCGGAGAAGAGCAGGATGCCGTGCTCGCGGGCCCAGGCCACGGTCCGGGTCAGCTCGGCCTTGGACAGGACCCTGCCGGTCGGGTTGGACGGCGAGTTCAGCCAGAGGAGCCTGAGGCCGGCGGGGTCCAGCGCGGTCGGGTCGTCGTAGGCCTCGTACGCGGCACGGGCCAGGCGGGCGCCGACCTCGTACGTCGGGTACGCCAGGCGCGGGAAGGCGACCCTGTCACCGGGGCCGAGGCCCAGCTGGGTGGGGAGCCAGGCGACCAGTTCCTTGGAGCCGACGATCGGCAGGACGTGCCGGTGGGTGACCCCGCGGGCGCCCAGGCGCCGCTCCAGCCAGCCGGTGATCGCGTCCCGCAGCGCCGGGGTGCCCCAGACCGTCGGGTAGCCCGGGGAGTCCGCCGCGTCGATCAGCGCCTTCTGGATCAGCTCGGGGACCGGGTCGACCGGGGTGCCGACGGAGAGGTCGACGATCCCGTCGGGGTGCGCCGCGGCCGTCTTCTTGTACGGCTCCAGCTTGTCCCAGGGGAAGGTGGGAAGACGGTCGGAAACTGCGGACACGGTTCTCAGCTCGCTCTCTGACGGATACGGCCCATGACGGTTGCGGCCTGCGGCCGCGGCCCGCGGCGGACACGGCAAACGCCTCGGTCCCGTACGGCGATCCGGGCGATCAGGCCGTACGGGACCGAGGCGGCGCGATGGGGCGGGCCGCTTGCCCGGTTACCCGGCCTGCGGCGGCAGCGCGGCGATGAAGGGGTGGTCGCGCTCGATCAGACCCAGCTTGCTGGCGCCGCCGGGCGAGCCCAGCTCGTCGAAGAACTCGACGTTCGCCTTGTAGTAGTCCTTCCACTCCTCCGGAGTGTCGTCCTCGTAGAAGATCGCCTCGACCGGGCAGACCGGCTCACAGGCACCGCAGTCGACGCATTCGTCCGGGTGGATGTACAAGGACCGCTGGCCCTCGTAGATGCAGTCGACCGGGCACTCCTCGATGCACGCCTTGTCCTTCACGTCGACACAAGGCTGCGCGATGACGTAGGTCACGCTGTCGTTCCTCCTCGATAGGGCGCTGGCGGGCCTCCCCAGGCTCCGCCGCCTGGCGCGCGGGAGCGCGGCGTCGTCGATGCCCGCCCCTAGTATCTCCGTTCTTGGCACTGATCCGAACAGGAGGGGTGGACCGACCTGTGGAAATCTCGGCCGCCGGACGTCTCGAGGTTCGCATCACCGCCGCTGACGTGGGCAAACGTGTCTCCGTGCGGCGCTTGAGCGAGGCTGGGGCCACCGAGGGGAAATTCACCGACACGGTCGGTGTTCTCACATCATGGGACAGCGGTGTGCTGCTGATCACACGGAAGAGTGGCGAGAGCGTCCGTATCGCGGAGTCCTCCCTGGTCGCCGGGAAGGTCGTCCCGGCCGCTCCGGCCCGCCGCCGGGGGCCGGCCGCCTCCTACGGGGAACTCGCCCGGGTCTCCGCGCGGGCCTGGCGGCCCGTGGAGAGCGAGCGGCTCGGCGAGTGGGAGCTGCGCGCCGCCTCCGGCTTCACCCGCCGCGCCAACTCCGTGCTGCCGCTGGGCGACCCCGGCCTGCCCCTGGACGGGGCGCTGGACGCCGTACGGCGCTGGTACGGCGACCGGGGCCTGCCCGCCTACCTGCAGACCGCGACCGGGGCCGAGGGCGCCCAGGAGCTGCTGTGCGCCGAGCTGGAGCGGCGCGGGTGGGTGCGTGAGGTGACCGCCGAGCTGTGGACCGGGGCGCTGGCGCCGGTCGCCGACCGGGCCGGGGCGGAGGCCGACGGGGTGGTGCTGGCGCGGGAGGCCGACGAGGCCTGGCTGTCCCGGTACCGGCGCGAGGGGGTCGGCGAGGCGGCGCTGAGGGTGCTGGGGTCGGGGCCGTCGGTGTGGTTCGCGTCCGTGCCCGGCGAGGGGGTGGCTCCCGCGGCCGTCGGGCGGTGTGTCGTGGACGGGCGGTGGGCCGGGTTCGCGGCGGTCGAGGTCGATCCGGCACGGCGGCGGCGGGGGCTTGCGACGGTCGTCATGGCCGCGCTGGCGCGCCGGGCGCTGGAGGAGGGCGCCTCGGCGGCCTGGCTCCAGGTCGAGGAGGACAACGCGGGAGCGCGGGCGCTGTACGCCGGGATGGGGTTCGGGGCGCACCACGCCTACCACCACTACCGGCAGCCGGAGGCGGGTACGCCGTGACGGGACTCGAGCGCGCGGAGCTGCGGCGCCGGTTCGCCGAGGAGGCGCGGTCCGGGCGGCCCGACCTGTCGCTGCTGTGCCTGCTGGTGGGGGCGGCGGCGGACCCGACGCTGGACGAGGCCGGGCTGGACGGCGCGCAGGTCGACCTGGACGCGCTGGCGGGTCGGGTGCCGTTTCGGCCGGGCGGGCCGCTCGCGTGGGCGGTCGCGCTGCGCGAACTGCTCGGTGAACGGCTCGGTTTCGGCGGCTCCGCGGCGGACTACGAGCGGCTGGAGTCGTCCCTGCTGCACCGGGTGCTGGAGCGGCGGCGGGGGCTGCCCATCCTGCTGTCCGTGGTGTGGATCGAGGTGGCGCGGCGGGCCGGGGCGCCGGTGTACGGCGTCGCCCTGCCGGGGCACTTCGTGGTCGGCTTCGGTCCTCCCCGGGAGCAGGTGCTCGTCGATCCGTTCGACGGGGGCCGGGTGCTGACGGGGCGCGATGCCGAACTGCTGGTGACGGGGGCGACGGGGGCCCCGCTGGAGCCCTCGATGCTGGAACCGGCCGAGACGCTGGACGTCGTACGGCGGATCCTGGGCAACATCCGCGCGTGGGCCGCGGTCCGGCCGGAGCGGTCGGACGTCGCGCTGTGGGCGGTGGAGCTGGCGCTGCTGCTGCCGTCCCATCCGGCCCGGCTGCGCTACGAGCGGGGGCAACTGCTGGTGCGGCGGGGTGAGTTCGTGCAGGGGGCGGAGGAGATGGAGGAGTACGCGGATCTGGTGGAGGTGGTGGACGAGGCGCTGGCGGAGCGGGTCCGGCAGGAGGCCCGGGGAGCGCGGGCCCTGCTGAACTGAGGCCCGGGACGGTGGGGCGGACGGCTCCACCGGAACGCGGAGGGCACCCGGCGCGGATGCTGCCGGGTGCCCTCGGGCGGAAGTGCCCGCCTCGCGTCAGCTCGGGTCGGTGTCGATGACCGCGAGCCGGTCCGTCGTGCTCGTCAGGGCCGGGCGCAGGGCGCTGATCACGTCCTGGACCGTGACGGGCGTCTTCTGGCCGGTGCCGCGGGTGATGAGGACACCGTCGAAGGCGCCGCCGTACAGCTCCTCCAGCGCGGCCTCGTCGTAGCTCTCGACGAGTTTGCCGTCGACGGCCTTGACGCCCAGGAACCTCCACAGGGAGTTCTTCGGGCTCATCGGCACGGAGTGCGCGGCGTCGGTCTGGACGGTGACGTTGCCGGACATCGCCGGTTCGGCGAACTCCTTCATCATCCGGTCGACCTCGGCGTCGGACACCGTCGGCTGCTTCGTCGTGGTCGGGACCTTCACCGCGGTGGGCGTGCCGGTCTCGACCTGGCCGCGGTAGGCCTCCACGACGGCCGTCTGGGCCTTGGCCGCGTCGATGCCCTTGCCCGCCTTGCCGTAGACGGCGACGGCCTTGCCGGACTCGAACTTGATCGTGCCGTCGGTGGCCGAGCCGGAGCCGCTCGCGGCGTTCTTCAGGGCCGCCTGCAGCTTCTCCTCGTCGACCGGCATCACGGGCTCGACCTCGCGGTGCTCGCCGAACAGCGAGCCGATCACCGAGACGGGGTTGTAGTCGCTCCTGGCGGCCGCGTCGACGGTGGCCTGCATGTCGAACTGCAGGCCCGCCTGCTCCGGCTTGAGGGTGACGGTGCCGCCGTCCACGGACAGCTTCAGCGCCTGGTTCACCCGGTCCTCGAAGGCGTCGTCGAGCTTCTTGACGGCGTCGTCGCGGGTGCCGCCGCCGATGTCCACGCCGAGCACGGTGGTGCCCTTGGGCACGTCGGAGTGGTTCATCAGCAGTCCGGCTCCGTAGGCGCCGGCCGCGGCGACCACCACCAGGCTGCCGAGCAGGACCAGCTTGCTGCGGCCCTTCTTCTTTTTCTTCTGCTTCGCGCCGGCCGCGGGCGCGTTCTGCGCGACGGGCTCGGGCGCCTGCGGCGGGGTGTGCGGCAGCGGCCCGTCGGGGTGGCCGCCGGGGGCGAACGGCCCGCCCGGTCCGGGGCCCTGACCGGTCGCGGGGACGACCGGGATGCCGCTGGTGACGGTCTGCCCGGAGACGTTGTCGTGCCGGCCGTGGCCACCGGCGCCGGGCTCGGAGAACGGCTGCTGCGGGGTGAGGATCGCGGTGTCGTCGCTGAGGCCGCCGCCGGGGTGGCGGACGGCGGCCGCGGCGGAGCCCGGAGCCGCGCCGACGGCTCCGCCGTTCATCGGCGGCACCATCGGGCCGTCACCGGTCACCGGGCCGCCGGTGGGCCCGGCGGGGCCCTGCGGGCCGCCCCGGCCACCACGGCCAGCAGGGCCTTCCGGTCCGCTGAAGTCGTAGGCGGCACCGGGGCCGGCGGCGCCGGTGGCCGGGCCGCCCGGTCCGGGACGGCCGGCCTGGCCGTTGCCGTTGCCGTTGCCGTTCCCGTTCGCGTTGCCGTTCCCGTTCGCGTTGCCGGCGAAGTACGGCAGGTCGTCGCGGCGCGGCTCGGGGCCACCGCCCTGTATCGGACCGCCCTGCGCCGGACCGCCCTGTATCGGACCGCCCTGCGCCGGACGGGTGCCGTTGCCGAGGGGACCCGCGGCGAGCGCCTCGGTCACGTCGAAGGAGCCGGTGCCGCCACCGTGCCCGGGGGCCACCGGACCGCCGGTGGCGCCGGACATCCCGGCGCCGTTGGTGCCGCCGGGGCGGGCGGCGCCCGGTGCGCCCGGGGAGCCGGTCGCACCGCCGGGCCGCCCGGCCCCCGGACGCGTGCCGCCGGGCGCGGGCGGGGCGGAGGGGACGCCGGAGGGCGCGCCGGGTCCCGAAGCGGGCGCCTGGTCGCCGCCGTTGGCGGGGCCGCCGCCCTGACCGGCCTTGGCGGGGCCGGACTTGCGCGGCGCGAACCAGTCGCTGGGCGTCTTCTCCTCGGCCGTCGGCGCGTGGTCGCCGGGTGTCTCGGCGCTGCCGCCGGCTCCCGGGCGTCCGGCGGCTCCCGCCGTGGGGGCGCCGCCCGCGGCGCCGGAGGGGCTCGCGCCCTGCGCGTCGGCGCCGCCGTGCGCGTCGGCACCGCCGTCGTCCTCCGCGTCGTTGACGGGTTTGCGCACGACGACCGGCGGGATGGGCCGCGACCCGGGGATGTTGATCCGGATCCGGGTCGTCAGCGTGGTCTCGGTCTTGCGTTCCTCCGGCCGTGCGGCCGAACGGCCCGCGTCCGGGCCGCCGTCGGGCACCATCGGGGTGCCGTAGGGCGGCGTGCCCGAGGGGTAGGCGGCTCCGCCGCGCCCGTTGGACCCGTTGGGCCCGGAGGACGGACTGTCAGTTTCACGACTCAAGGCAGGTTCTCCAGGTTGGCTCCGCCGCCCGCCACGACCTCACGGGCAGCTCGGCGGCGCGCACCACCATACTGGCCACTTATGGCCGGTATCCCATGACCGCCGTCGAAACCGTCACGGGACTCGCACGCCCTTGCCGCGGCGAAGTGGTACGTCATTTCCCAAGTCGGACGCCGTCGCCGACTGGTTGCCGCCCCCAGCCGATGGTGGCGCAGATCACAGCGAGCGCCATGCCGCCGAGCAGGAAGAGGTAGGAACCGCCTCCCGCGCCGAACAGGAAGTCGCCCTCGGGGCGGCCGGCGGTGAGCAGGACGACGGCGATCATCCAGCCGGCGGCGGGCGCGACGGCCCCGGCCCGGCTGCCGACGGCCCGTGCGCCGCCGAGGAACAGCCCGGCGGCGCCCGCGAGCGCGAGCAGCAGGCCGCCGGGGAACCAGCCGGCCTGCAGGAGCGCCCCGGCCAGCGCGGTGAGCGCGCCGAGCAGCAGGAGCCCGAGGTAGGCGGCGATCCGTGCGGCGGGGGGCCGTTGGAGGGGCTGGGCGAGCAGGGAGCCGTGGTCGGGCATCAGAGGGCCCCCTCGATGCCGGCGCCGTCGACACCGGCGAACAGGTCGGTCTCCCGCTCCCGGGGCCGCCGCCCGCGGACGAGTTCGTAGTACTCGGTGGTGAACAGGGGTTGGGCCAGCTCGTTGGAGAGCGCGAAGTGCCTGCCGTCGGGGGCGACCTCGATCTGGGTGGCGTGCGCGCGCATCGCGGCGGCCTTGGCGGCGGCGTACGCGCCGCCGTCGATCTCGGTGGTGATCCGCTCGTCGTCCACGACGCCGGGTACGTCCGCCAGGGCGGCGCTCCGGTCGAAGGGCAGGCCGGGCAGCTCCTGCCCGAGCCGGGCGAAGGCGGCCTCGGCGACGGAACGCGGGAGGCGGTTCCAGTAGACCTTGGGCACGCTCCAGCCGGCCCGGTCGGCCAGCTCGACGGCCCGCATGGCGACACGGTGGGCCTGGATGTGGTCGGGGTGGCCGTAGCCGCCGTGGTCGTCGTAGGTGACGAGGACCTGGGGGCGCAGGGCGAGGATCACCTCGACGAGCTCTCCGGCGGCGGCGTCGACGTCGGCCTGCCAGAAGGCGGCGGGGTCGTCGTTGTCGGGCAGGCCCATCATCCCGGAGTCGGCGTACTGCCCGGCGCCGCCGAGCAGCCGGAAGTCGCCGACGCCCAGTTCGCCCATGGCGGCGGTGAGTTCGCGCAGGCGCCACTCGCCCAGGGCGGCACCGGTGAGGTGCCGCAGCTGCGGCGGGATGACCTCGCCACGCTCACCGAGGGTGCAGGTGACCAGAGCCACCTGGGCACCCTCGGCCGCGTACCTGGCCATGGTCGCGCCGTTGTTGATCGACTCGTCGTCCGGGTGCGCGTGCACCAGCAGCAGACGCCGGGCTGGCAGTTCCGTCATGGGGCAACCCTACGAGGCGGGCATGCATCCGTGCCGCGGGGGCAGACGGACACACGGACGCGGGGTCGCGCCGGTCAGAACTTGATGCTCCCGATCATGCTCGCGACGCTCGTCGTCAGGTCGTTGATCGTCCCCGCCATCGTGGAGGAGGCGAGGTAGAAGCCGAGCAGCATGCAGACAACCGCGTGACCGCCCTTCAGTCCTGACTTCTTGATCAACAAGAAGACGATGATCGCCAGCAGCACCACCGCCGAAATCGAGAGTGCCACGGCGGCTCACCTCCAAGTACCCGGTTACGTGGGGGACGACAAAGCTAGGGAACCTGTAAATCCATACATCAGCCAGCAGGTTCATACCCACACAGCGCTAGTGATCATAACTGTGGGTGCGTGCGCATCTCTCGGCGCACAGCCGCACAAGGGGGCGCATGGCCAATATGGTCGGGGCATGACGACCGAGTCCGACTCCTTCCCCCGCCGGCACGCCCGGACCCAGCGGTTCACGCTCGGCGCGCCGCGTTCGTTCACGGTGGCGCCCGACGGCTCCCGTGTCGTGTTCCTGCGTTCCCCGGCCGGTGACGACCGCAGCAGCGCGCTGTGGGTCCTCGACCCGGCGGACGGCCAGGAGCGCGTGGCCGCGGACCCGCGCGCCCTCCTCGGCGGCGCCCCGGAAGCCCTCTCGCCCGAGGAGCGGGCGCGCCGCGAGCGCAGCCGCGAGGGGGGCGCCGGGATCGTCGGGTACGCCACCGACGCGGCCGTCGAGCTGGTGTCTTTCACCTTGTCAGGGCGGCTTTTCACGGCGGAGCTGCGGGCCGGCACGGCGCGCGGGATCCGCACTCCCGGGCCGGTGATCGACCCCCGCCCCTCCCCCGACGGGCGGCTCGTCGCGTACGTCGCGCGGGGCGCCCTGCGGGTCGTGGGAGCCGAGGGTGAGGGCGACGTGGCGCTCGCCGAGCCGGAGTCGGAGGGGGTTTCGTACGGATTGGCCGAGTTCATCGCGGCGGAGGAAATGGGCCGTTCGCGGGGGTTCTGGTGGGGTCCGGAGTCCGACCGGCTGCTGGTGGCGAGGGTGGACGACACGCCGGTGGAGCGGTGGTGGATCTCCGATCCGGCCCAGCCGAAACGTGACCCACAACACGTCCCGTATCCGGCTGCCGGGACGGCCAACGCCGACGTGCGGCTCTTCCTGCTCGACCTCGACGGGGTGCGCACGGAGGTCGTCTGGGACCGGGCGCGCCACCCCTATCTGGCGCGAGTGCACTGGTCAGCGGCGGGTGCCCCGCTGCTGCTCGTACAGGCGCGCGACCAGCGCAGTCAGCTGTACCTGGCGGTCGACACCGCCTCCGGGTCGACCCGGATGGTGCACGCCGACGAGGATCCGATTTGGCTTGATCTTTTCCCCGGGGTGCCCTGCTGGAGCCCCTCCGGGCAGCTGGTGCGCATCGCCGACGAGGGCGGCGCCCGGGTCCTCGCGGTCGGTGAACGTCCGCTGACCAACGGCCAGTTGCACGTCCGCGCGGTATTGGACGTGACGGCCGACGACGTGCTGGTCTCGGCCTCGGCCGGGGAGTCCGCGGAGCGCCCCGAGATCGGCGAGGTGCACGTCTACCGCGTCAACGAACTCGGTGTGGAGCGCGTGTCCGACGAGCCCGGCGTGCACTCGGCGGTGCGGGCCGGGGGCGTGACCGTCCTGGTCTCGGCGACCCTGGACCGGCCCGGGAGCCGGGTGCGGGTGCTGCGCGGCGGCGACCGGAGGGAGGCGGGGGGCTCGCCGGCCGGAGGGCGGGCGCCGGCGGTAACCGTCCGGTCGTACGCGGAGGATCCCGGCCTCTCTCCCCGCGTGACCCTCACCCAGGGGGGC
Organism: Streptomyces sp. NPDC048734; assembly: GCF_043198675.1. Taxonomy (NCBI): domain Bacteria; kingdom Bacillati; phylum Actinomycetota; class Actinomycetes; order Kitasatosporales; family Streptomycetaceae; genus Streptomyces; species Streptomyces sp. NPDC048734. The sequence continues at coordinate 267,116 of NZ_JBICUZ010000002.1, forward strand.
GCACGACGGATTCCGTGCGCCGTGCTTATGCCTACGGACTACCCCGGTGACACCTCGCTCCCGGTCCTGCTGGACCCCTATGGCGGCCCGCACGGGTCCCGGGTGCTCGCCGCGCACGACGCCCACCTCACCTCGCAGTGGTTCGCCGACCAGGGGTTCGCGGTGGTCGTCGCCGACGGGCGGGGCACGCCGGGGCGCTCACCGGCCTGGGAGAAGGCGATCAGGGACGATCTGGCGGCCGTCGTGCTCCAGGACCAGGTCGACGCCCTCCAGGCGCTCGCCGCCGACTTCCCGCTCGACCTGGGCCGGGTCGCCGTCCGCGGCTGGTCCTTCGGCGGCTACCTGGCGGCCCTCGCGGTGCTGCGCCGCCCGGACGTGTTCCACGCGGCGGTGGTCGGCGCCCCGGTCACCGACCTGCGCCTGTACGACACCCACTACCAGGAGCGCTACCTCGGACACCCCGAGCGGCACCCGGAGGTCTACCGGCGGAACTCACTGGTGGACGACGCGGGACTGGTCGACCCCGCCGAACCGGCCCGCCCGATGATGATCATCCACGGCCTCGCCGACGACAACGTGGTGGTCGCCCACTCCCTGCGGCTCTCCTCGGCCCTGCTCGCCGCCGGCCGCCCGCACGAGGTCCTGCCGCTGGCCGGCGTGACGCACATGACCCCCCAGGAGACGGTCGCCGAGAACCTGCTCCGCCTCCAGCTGGACTTCCTGCGGCGCTCCCTGGGCCTGGCGTAGACACGGCAGCGGGCCGGGAGACATGGCGCTCCCGGCCCGCTTACGGCACCCGCACGGCCGTACGCTGTTCAGCCTGACGCGTCCGTATATCGGAATCGCGTCGGCCGAGTTGCCTGCGTGTTAACGGGATTACGGCTCACATGTGCCCCCGTGGCCCCTCTTTTCCCTGATCTCCCCGGGGCTCCTCGGGCGGCACCACCTGCTTCTCCTCCGCGAAGTGGCAGGCGGAGTCGTGGGCCGCGGGGCCGCCGGTGTGACGGAACTCCGCCGGGACGGCGAGGGCCGGCACCTCCACGGCGCACCGCTCCCGCGCCTTCCAGCAGCGGGTGCGGAAGCGGCAGCCGGAGGGGATGTTCGTCGGCGAGGGCACGTCCCCGGAGAGGATGATCCGCTCCCGGCGCTCGCGCGCCTCCGGGTCCGGCACGGGCACCGCGGAGAGCAGCGCCTGGGTGTACGGGTGGGTGGGGTGGTCGTAGATCTCGGCGTCGCGGCCGGTCTCCACGATCCGGCCGAGGTACATCACCCCGACCCGGTCGGAGATGTGCCGGACGATCGACAGGTCGTGCGCGATGAAGACGTACGAGAGGTCGAACTCGCTCTGCAGGCTCGCCAGCAGGTTGATGACCTGCGCCTGCACGGACACGTCGAGCGCGGACACCGGCTCGTCGGCGACGATCACCTCGGGGCGCAGGGCGAGCCCCCGCGCGATGCCGATGCGCTGGCGCTGGCCGCCGGAGAACTGGTGCGGGTAGCGGTTGATGTACTCGGGGTTGAGGCCGACCACGTCCAGCAGGTCCTGGACCTTGCGGCGCCGGTCGCCCTTGGGTGCCACCTCGGGGTGGATCTCGTACGGCTCCCCGATGATGTCGCCCACCGTCATGCGGGGGTTGAGGGAGGTGTACGGGTCCTGGAAGACCATCTGGATGTTGCGGCGCACCGCTCTGAGGGCCTTCCCCGACAGCCGGGTGATGTCGTCGCCCTTGTAGCGGATCGTCCCGCCCGTCGGCCTCTCCAGGTTGACCAGCATCTTGGCGACCGTGGACTTGCCGCAGCCGGACTCCCCCACGATGCCGAGGGTCTCGCCGCGGCGGAGGGTGAAGTCGACGCCGTCGACGGCCTTGACCGCGCCGACCTGCTTCTTGAAGAGGATGCCCTGCGTGAGCGGGTAGTGCTTGACGAGCCCGGTCACCTCGAGGATCGGCTCGGCCGGCGCGGGGACCGGCGCGGGGACCGGCGCGGGGACCGGGGCGGCCGGGTCAGCCGGGGTACTGGCCATGCAGGCACTCCCTCCAGAAGTGGCAGGCGCTGCCGCGCTCCCCGTCCACCTCGTACAGCGGCGGCTCGTCGGTGCGGCACACGTCCTGGGCCATGGGGCAGCGCGGGTGGAAGGCGCAGCCCGGCGGGATGTGCATGAGGTTGGGCGGCAGGCCCTTGATGGCGTACAGCTCCCGGCCCTTCTGGTCCAGGCGCGGGATGGAGTCGAGCAGGCCGCGGGTGTAGGGGTGGGCGGGCGCCTTGTAGATGTCGTGGACGGGTGCCGACTCCACGATCCGGCCCGCGTACATCACGGCGATGCGGTCGGCGACGTCGGCGACCACGCCGAGGTCGTGGGTGATCAGGATGAGCCCCATGCGCAGTTCGCGCTGCAGCTCGGCGAGCAGGTCCATGACCTGGGCCTGGACGGTGACGTCGAGGGCGGTGGTCGGCTCGTCCGCGATGATCAGCGCGGGTTCCAGGGCCATCGCCATCGCGATCATGATGCGCTGGCGCATGCCGCCGGAGAACTGGTGGGGGTACTGGCGGACCCGTTCCCCCGCCGCCGGGATGCGGACCCGGTCCATCAGTTCGACGGCCTTGGCGCGGGCGTCCTTCTTCGACATGCCGCGGTGCACGACGAACATCTCGCCGAGCTGGTCGCCCACGGAGAGCACGGGGTTGAGCGAGGACAGCGCGTCCTGGAAGATCATCGCCATCCCGGCGCCCCGGACCTTGCGGCGCTCCTCCTCCTTGAGGGTCAGCAGGTCCCGGTCCTGGAAGAGGATCTCCCCTCCGGTGATCCGGCCGGGCGGGACGTCCAGGATGCCCATGACGGCCTGGGCGGTGACGGACTTGCCGGAGCCGGACTCCCCCAGCACGGCGAGGGTCTCGCCCGCGTCGACGCCGTAGGTGACGCCGTTGACGGCCTTGGCGATCCCGTCGCGGGTGCGGAACTCCACGTGCAGGTCGCGCACTTCGAGCAGCATCGGGACGTCACCTCAGCTTCGGGTCGAGGGCGTCGCGCACCGCGTCGCCGAGCATGATGAACGCCAGCACGGTGAGCGCCAGGGCGCCGGAGGGCCACAGCAGGGCGTGCGGGGCGTTGCGGATGTACGGCGAGGCGGCGGAGATGTCGATGCCCCAGGAGACGGTCGGCGGCTTCAGGCCGACGCCGAGGTAGGACAGGGTCGCCTCCAGGGCGATGTACGTGCCGAGCGCGATGGTGGCGACGACGATCACGGGGGCGACGGCGTTGGGCGTGATGTGCCGCAGCAGCATGCGGGAGTTGGAGGCACCGAGCGCCCGCGCGGCCTGGACGTAGTCGTTCTGCTTGGCGGTGATGACCGAGCCGCGGGCGATGCGGGAGATCTGCGGCCAGCCGAGCAGCACCATGAACCCGATGACGGGCCAGACGGTGTTGCTGGTCACCACGGAGAGCAGCACCAGGCCGCCGAGGACGACCGGGATCGCGAAGAAGATGTCGGTGATCCGGGACAGGAACGAGTCCCACGTCCCGCCGAAGAAGCCGGCGAGCCCGCCCAGGACGCTGCCGAACAGGGCGACGCCGAGCGTGGCCAGGACACCGACCGTGACGGACGTACGGGCGCCGTAGACGGTGCGGGTGTACACGTTGCAGCCCTGGCCGTCGTAGCCGAACGGGGCGCCCTGCCGGGAGCCCTCCTGGGCCTTGGCGAGGTCGCAGGTGAGGGGGGAGCCGGAGGCGATCGCCGAGGGCCACAGGGAGATGAACACCAGGAAGAGGATGACCAGGGCGGAGATGAGGAAGACCGGGTTGCGGCGCAGGTCGCGCCAGGCGTCGGACCACAGGGAGCGGGCCTTCTCGGCGGGGCCGGTGCCGTCCGGGCCGGGTGCCTTCTCCAGGGTCTCGCCCTCGGAGGTGGCGAGGTCCATCGCGCCGCCCATGCCCGTCGCGGCGACGGCGCCGTCCTCCTCCGGGACGCGGCCCCCGCCGGAGGGAGGGCGGGGCTCCGGCGGCATCGGTTCAGGCATAGCGGATCCTCGGGTCGAGTACGGCGTACAGGAGGTCGACGAGCAGGTTGGCCACCAGGAAGACCAGGACGAGGACGGTCACGAAGCCGACGACGGTCTGGGTGTTCTGGCGGAGGATGCCCTGGTAGAGCTGGAAGCCGACGCCGTGGATGTTGAAGATGCGCTCGGTGACGATCGCGCCGCCCATCAGGGCGCCGATGTCGGTGCCGATGAAGGTGACGACCGGGATGAGCGAGTTGCGCAGCAGGTGGCGGGTGACGACGCGGCGCCTGGGCAGGCCCTTGGCGACGGCCGTGCGGACGTAGTCGGACCGCTTGTTCTCCGCGATGGAGGTGCGGGTCAGGCGGGTGACGTAGGCCAGGGAGACGCTCGCCAGCACCAGGCCCGGCACGATCAGTTCGTCGAACGTGGCGTCCGGCGACACCGACGGTTTGATCCAGCCCCACTCGACGCCGAGCAGCAGCTGGAGCAGCAGGCCGGTGACGAAGGTGGGGACGGAGATCACGACGAGGGTGACGAGCAGGACGCCGGTGTCGACGGGGCGGCCGCGGCGCAGGCCGGTGACGACTCCGAGGGTGATGCCGATGACGATCTCGAAGAGGATCGCGACGATCGTCAGCCGGATGGTGACGGGGAACGCCGAGGCCATCAGCTCGGTCACCGGCTGGCCGTTGAACGCCGTCCCGAAGTCACCGGTGAAGACGTTCCCCATGTAGGTCAGGTACTGCTGCCAGACCGGCTTGTCGAGGCCGAACTCCTTCTTCAGCTGGGCGGCGGTGGCGGGGTCGCACTGCCGGTCGCCGCACAGGCCCGCGATGGGGTCGCCCATCACGTTGACCATCAGGAAGATCAGCAGGGTGGCTCCGACGAACACCGGGATCATCTGGAGGAGGCGCCGGATCACGTACCGCCCCATGGCGGGTCAGCTGACCTTGATCTCGTTGTAGACCGGGACGGAGAACGGGTTGAGCTTGACGCCGGAGAGGCGCTCCGAGTAGCCGGCGCTGCCGTTCTGGTACCACAGCGGGATGGCGGCCATGTTGTCCCGGACGACCTCCTCGGCCTGCTGGAACGTCTCGACGGCCTTGGCGGTGTCGGTCTCGGCGTTGGCCTTGTTCACGAGGTCGTCGAACTCCTTGTTCGACCACTTGCCGTCGTTGGAGGAGGCGTTGGTGTAGTAGAGCGGCTGGAGGAAGTTCTGGATGAGGGGGTAGTCCATCTGCCAGCCCGCCCGGAACGGTCCGGCCATCTTGCGGTCGCCGATCTGGCTGCGGAAGTCGGCGAAGGTGCCGACGGGGTTGCCGACGCAGGCCTTGTCGTTGCCGAGGGCGTTGTTGATGGAGTTGCAGACGGCGTCGACCCACTGCTTGTGGGAGCCGGTGTCCGCGTTGTACGTGATCTTGACCTGGCCGCCGGGGAGGCCGCCGCCCTCCTGGATGAGCTTCTTGGCCGCGGCCGGGTCGTAGTCGCAGGCGTCCCCGCACAGGCCCTCCTTGAAGCCGCCGTCCTCGCCGAGCACCGGGGAGGTCCAGTCGGTGGCGGGGGTGCGGGTCTTCTGGAAGATCGTCTCGGTGATCTGCTCGCGGTCGATGGCCCGGGACAGGCCGGTGCGGACCTTGTCCGAGCCGCTCTTGTTCCAGTTCGGGTCGTAGAAGGGGAAGGCGAGGGTCTGGAGGATGCCGGCGGGGGTGTTGAGGTAGCGGTCGCCCAGGTCGTTCTTGACGTTCTTGAGCTGGGCCGCGGGCACGTCGTCGACCAGGTCGAGGTTGCCGGCCAGCAGGTCGGTGTAGGCGGTGTTGTTGTCGGTGTAGACCTTCAGGTCCACGCCGCCGTTCTGCGCGGCGTCGTCGCCGGGGTAGTCCTCCCACTTGCGCAGGCTCATCCGGGAGCCCTTGGCGTAGGAGTCGACGGCGTAGGGCCCGTTGCCGACCGGCTTGGCCAGCCAGCCCGCGTGGTCGGTGAAGAAGGCCTGGGGCAGGGGGGCGTAGGCGGGGTAGCCGAGGACGTCGGGGAAGGTGGAGAACTTCTGGTTGAGCTTGACGGTGAAGGTCCTGTCGTCGACGACCTTCAGCCCCGAGAGGGTGTCGGCGCTCTGCTTGCTCCCGTCCTCGGGGTGCGTCTTGTCGTAGCCCTCGATGTAGCCGAAGAAGTAGGCGTTCTTCTGGTTGTTCTTCAGGCTGGCGCCGTAGTTCCAGGCGTCCACGAAGGACTTGGCGGTGACCTTCTCGCCGTTGCTGAAGGTCCAGCCGTCCTTGACCGTGACGGTGAAGTTCTGCGAGTCCGCGGTCTCGATCTTCTCGGCGAGCATGTCCTCGGCCTCGCCGGTCTCCGGGTCGTACCTCTTCAGGCTCCGGAAGATCATGTCGAGGACCTTGCCGCCCTGCACCTCGTTGGTGTTGGCCGGCTCCAGCGGGTTCTGCGGGTCACCCCACGAGGAGCTGAGCACCGCGCCGGTGTCGCCCCCGCTGTCGCCGCCGCCCCCGCAGGCCGTCGCCGTGAGGGCTACGGCCGCCGCGCATGCGGCCCACCTGGCGTGCGTGGCTCCACGCATGGATGCCTCCTCTTGACCGCGCCGTTCCCGGACGCCGTGCCGTCGGTACCTGTACAGCGACCCTTCAACGGTAAATATCGCCATATACCAGACACATCGCACAGCAGGCACCCCCGTACGCGGGACGGACCACCCGTTCGAGGGTCCGCGGCGCGGGCACCGGTGCCGGAAACGCCGGTTCCCGGCACCCGGGTGCTCGGGTGCCGGGAACCGGCGGGAGAGGACGCGAGGAGGCTACGCCGCGTGCACGACGTCCTTCTCCTCCGCGAAGTGGCAGGCCGACTCGTGGGCCGCCGGGGAGTCCGAGCCCCGGAACTGCTCGGGGACCGCGAGGAGCGGCACCTCCTCGGCGCACTTGTCCTGCGCCTTCCAGCAACGGGTGCGGAAGCGGCAGCCCGACGGCGGGTTGGCCGGGGACGGGACGTCGCCGGTGAGGATGATGCGCTCGCGGTTCTCGCGGGCGTCCGGGTCGGGGACCGGGACCGCCGAGAGCAGCGCCTGGGTGTACGGGTGGGTCGGGTGGTCGTAGATCTGCTCGTCGGTGCCGATCTCGGCCATCTTGCCGAGGTACATCACGCCCACGCGGTCCGAGATGTGCCGGACGATCGACAGGTCGTGCGCGATGAAGATGTAGGAGAGGTCGAACTCGTCCTGCAGTCGCTCCATCAGGTTGATGACCTGCGCCTGGACGGACACGTCCAGGGCGGACACCGGCTCGTCGCAGATGATGATCTCGGGGTTCAGGGCCAGGCCGCGGGCGATGCCGATGCGCTGGCGCTGGCCGCCGGAGAACTGGTGCGGGTAGCGGTTGATGTACTCCGGGTTCAGGCCGACGACGTCCAGCAGCTCCTGGACCTTGCGGCGCCGGTCGCCCTTGGGCGCCACCTCGGGGTGGATGTCGAAGGGCTCCCCGATGATGTCGCCCACCGTCATGCGGGGGTTGAGGGAGGTGTACGGGTCCTGGAAGACCATCTGGATGTTGCGGCGCACCGCCTTGAGGGCCCGTCCGGACAGCTTGGAGATGTCCTGGCCCTTGTAGAGGATCTCGCCGGCCGTGGCGCGCTCCAGGTTCATCAGGAGCTTGGCCACCGTCGACTTGCCGCAGCCGGACTCGCCCACGATGCCCAGCGTCTCGCCCTGGAACAGCTCGAAGGAGATGCCGTCGACGGCCTTGACCGCGCCGACCTGCTTCTTGAGCAGGATGCCCTGGGTGAGCGGGAAGTGCTTCTGCAGGTCGCGCACCTGCAGGAGCGGCTCGCCGCGGTCGACGGGCGCGACGGTCGCGGCGACCGCCTCCGGCCCGGTGCGGACGCCCTCGGCCCGCGTCCCGGAGACGTCCGTCGTGGCGTCCCGCCGCTCGTCGTTCTTGCTGAGCTCAGCCATGGATCGTCTCCTTCCAGAAGTGGCACGCCGAGCCGCGGCCGGCCAGTTCGGCGCCGTCCGGTTCGGTGACCGGCAGCAGCGCCGGGACCTGCTCGCGGCAGATGTCCTGCGCCTTGGGGCAGCGCGGGTTGAAGGCGCAACCGCTCGGCATGCGCAGCAGGTTGGGCGGCAGGCCCTTGATCGCGTACAGCTCCTGGCCCTTGTGGTCCAGGCGCGGGATCGAGTCCAGCAGACCGCGGGTGTAGGGGTGCGCCGGCCGCTTGTAGAGCTCGTGGACCGGGGCGCGCTCCACGATCCGGCCCGCGTACATCACGGCGATCTTGTCCGCGACGTCGGCGACCACGCCGAGGTCGTGGGTGATCAGGATCAGGCCCATGTGGTACTCGCGCTGGAGCTCCGCGAGCAGGTCCATCACCTGTGCCTGCACGGTCACGTCGAGGGCCGTGGTGGGCTCGTCGGCGATGATCAGGTCCGGCTCCAGGGCCAGCGCCATGGCGATCATGATGCGCTGGCGCATGCCGCCGGAGAACTGGTGCGGGTAGTCGTCGACCCGGGCCGCGGCGGCCGGGATCTTCACCCGGTCCATCAGCTCGATCGCCTTGGCCTTGGCGTCCTTCTTGGACATGCCCTGGTGGACGCGGAACATCTCGCCGAGCTGGTAGCCGACGGTGTAGACCGGGTTCAGGGACGACAGCGCGTCCTGGAAGATCATGGCGATCTTCGCGCCCCGGATCCTGCGCCGCTCCTCGCCCGACATCTTCAGCATGTCCTGTCCGCGGAACAGGATCTCGCCCTTGGGGATGCGGCCGGGAGGCATGTCGAGGATGCCCATGATGGCCTGGGCGGTGACGGACTTGCCGGAGCCGGACTCGCCGAGCACGGCGAGCGTCTCGCCGGCGTTCACGGTGTAGTCGACACCGTTGACCGCCTTGGCCACTCCGTCACGGGTGTGGAACTCCACGTGGAGGTCGCGGACTTCGAGCAGCGGAGTGCCGTCGGGTCCTTCCTCGCGGGGCACCATGGGTGCTTCGTCGATGAGAGTCATCGTGTACGCCTCCCTCAGCGCAGCTTCGGGTCGAGGGCGTTGCGCACCGCATCGCCGAACATGAGGAACGAGAGCACCGTGACGGAGACCAGCACGGACGGCATGATCAGTACGTACGGTGCGTTGCGGATCGACTGGAAGCCGCGCGAGATGTCCACACCCCACGAGACCACCGGTTCGCTCAGACCCACGCCGAGGAACGACAGCGTGGCCTCCGCGCCGATGTAGCCGCCGAGCGAGATGGTGGCGACGACGATGATGGGGGCCAGCGCGTTGGGCAGGATGTGCCGCAGCAGGATCCGGGTCGTGGAGGCGCCGAGGGCCTTGGCCGCGACGACGTAGTCCGCCTGCTTCACGCCGATGACCGCGCCGCGGGCGACGCGGGCGATGGTGGTCCAGCCCAGGAAGGCGATCGCGAGGATGACGACCCAGACGCTGCGCTTCTCGAAGCTGGTCAGGATGACCATGGCGCCGAGCAGGAACGGGATGCCGAAGAAGATGTCGGTCAGCCGGGACAGGAGGGAGTCCCAGACACCGCCGAAGTAGCCGGCGATCATGCCCAGGACGCTTCCCACGAGCGTCACGATCACGGTGACGACGACGCTGACGATGAGGGAGGCGCGGGTGCCGTAGACCATGCGGGTCCACACCGAGCGGCCCTGGATGTCGTAGCCGAACCAGTCGGGCTGCAGGAAGTGGGACCAGTTGGGCGGCGAGAGGTAGTTGTTGGCGAGGTCCGCCTCGGTGGGCGAGCCGTCGGTGAACAGGCCGGGGAACACGGCCATCGTCACCAGCAGCAGGATCAGCACCGACGACGCCAGGAACAGAGGGCTGCGGCGCAGGTCGTGCCAGGCGTCGGACCACAGGCTGCGGGGCTTCTCCGCGCCGGTGCCGGTGCCGGCGTCGGTGCCGTCGACCGCACCGGAGGTGGCGGCCAGGGCCGTCGCGTCGTCCGCGCGGACGGCCTCGTTGTCTATCGCGGTCTTCTCAGGCATACCGGATCCTCGGGTCCAGGACCGCGTACAGCAGGTCGACGAGCAGGCTGCAGAACAGGTAGACGATGACGATGAGGCTGACCACGCCCACGACCGTCGACCCCTCGCGGTGGCCGAGGGCCTGGAAGATCAGGCTGCCGATGCCCTTGATGTTGAAGATGCCCTCGGTGACCACGGCGCCCGCCATGAGCGTGCCGAGGTCGGTCCCGAGGAAGGTGACGACGGGGATCAGCGAGTTGCGCAGGAGGTGCACGCCGACGATGCGGCGCCGGGGCAGGCCCTTGGCGACGGCGGTGCGGATGTAGTCCGAGCGCAGGTTCTCGGCGACCGACGTGCGGGTGAGGCGGGCCACGTAGGCCAGCGACAGCGCGCCGAGGACGGCTGCCGGCAGCAGCAGCTCGTTCATGTTCGCCTCTAGGGACACGTTCGGTTCGATGAGGTCGAGCTGGAACGCGAAGAAGTACTGGGCCAGGCGGCCGAGCACGAAGGAGGGCACCGAGACCAGCACCAGGGTGATGAACAGCAGGACGCGGTCGCGGACGCTGTTGGGGCGCAGACCGGCGATCACACCCAGGACGATGCCGATGACCGTGGTGAACACCGTGGCGAACAGGGCGAGCTGGACGGTGACCGGCCAGGCCTCGGCGATCACGTCGGAGACCTCGCGTCCGGAGGCGATCTGCCGGCCGAAGTCACCTTGCACCAGACCGGCCAGATAGTCCCAGTACTGGACCCAGAGCGGTTTGTCCAGACCGAGTTCGGCCTTCAGGCGGGCGATCTGTACGGGGTCCGAGTACTGTTCGCCGGCGAGAGCGCGCACGGGGTCGCCGGGCAGCGCGTACATCATCAGGAACACCAGAGCGGTGGACCCGATGAAGACGGGGATCATCTGGAGCAGTCGTCTGGCGACATAGTGCCCCATGGGTGCCTCCATGGTCGGGGGGTTGAATCGCGGGATCCTCCGGAGCACCGGGAGGTGAGTCCCACACGTCCGGCGCGCAGGGCCCGGGTGGGCCCTGCGCGCCGGACGGTCGTACTGGGCGACGCCGCGCGGTGCGTGGACCGGGGCCGTCAGGACAGGCTGTCGTACCGGACAAGCCGTGTGGCGTACGTCACTTGGCGGTGACGTCGTACAGCTTGTACTGGCCGTGCCAGTCGATGTCGACGCCGTCGACCTTCTCGCCGTAGCCACCGTTCATCTCGTAGAACCACAGCGGGATGGACGGCATGGTGTTCAGCAGGTCCTTCTCGATCTGCTGGTAGGCCTTGACGTAGGAGGCGAGGTCCGTGGAGGCGTCGGCCTTGGTCATGGCGTCGTCGACGGCCTTGTTGGAGAACTTACCGTTGTTGGACTCGGCCTTGGAGTGGTACAGCTCCTTCAGGAAGTTGCCGTTGAGCGGGTAGTCGCCCAGCCAGCCACCCCGGTACATCGACTTGACCTGGTTGTTGTCACGCGCCTCGAGGTCGGTGGCGAAGTCGGCCTTGGCGTCGCCCGCGCATGCCACACCGGTCGCCTTGGTGATGGAGTTGCAGACCGCGGTGACCCACTCGGCGTGACCGCCGTCGGTGTTGTACTGGATGTAGACCTTGTTGCCCGGGACCCCGCCGCCCTCCTTGATGAGCTGCTTGGCCTTGGCCGGGTTGTAGGTGAAGACGTCGGTGCCCAGGTCCTGCTTGCCCTGCGCGCCCGGCGCCACCCAGCCGTCGGCCGGGGTGCGGGTGCCCTGCAGCACGGTCTTGGTGATCGTGTCGCGGTCGATCGCCATCGACAGACCCTGGATGACCTTCACGTCGACGCCCTTGAACGTCTTCGAGTAGAAGGCCGGCACGAGCGTCTGGATGCCCGCGTACGGCTTGGCGATGGCGCGGTCGCCGAGGTCCTGCTCGTACTTGGACAGGTCCGTCGGGCCGACCTGGTCGATGATGTCCAGGTTGCCGGAGAGCAGGTCCTGGTAGGCGGCCTCGGGCGTGGAGTAGGCCTTGTACTGGACGCCGGCGTTCTTCGCCTTGTTGGCGCCCTTGTAGTCGGCGTACGCCTTGACCTGGAAGAGCTTGTTGTGCTCCCACTTCTCGAACTGGTACGGGCCGTTGCCGACCGGCTTCTCCGCGAACGCCTTCGGGTCCTTGAAGAAGGACTCGGGCAGGGGGGCGAAGGTCGAGTAGCCGAGCTTGTACTCGAAGTACGGCAGGGCCGACGTGGTCTCGATGGTGAAGGTGGTGTCGTCCACGACCTTCAGACCGGACATCGTCTTGGCGGTGGGCTTGGCGCCCTCCTTCGCCGGGTGGACGTCCTCGTAGCCGACGATGTCCGCGAACCAGAAGGAGTTCTGCTGGGCGTTGTCGACGTTGGCGGACCAGTTCCAGGCGTCCACGTACGACTTGGCCGTGACGGGGGTGCCGTCGTGGAACTTCCAGCCGCTCTTGAGCTTGACGGTCCAGGTCTTGGAGTCCTCGGACTTGATGGACTCGGCGTTCAGGTACTCGATACCGCCCTTCTCGTCAAAGGTCAGCAGACCGGCGAACAGGGCGTCGAGGATGTAGCCACCATTGGACTCGTTGGTGTCAGAAGGAATGATGCCCTTCTGCGGCTCACCGACGTTGATGGAGACGTACCGGCTCGAGCTCGAGCCCTTCCCCTCGTCGTCCTTGTCATCGCTGCCACCACAGGCGGTCGCGCCCAGCGCCACAACCGCGGCTATCGCGACCCACTTGGAGCTTTTCGCACCGCGCATGGGTTCCTCCTCTGAGAGAGTCCATTGGTTCACCGCTCGGGGGCACACGAAGGTCCGCCGCTGCCGGCGACCGAGTTGGTGTGCGCCCCCCGCTCGTGAGTCGGAGCCACACTGCGCCACACTGCGCGTGCTCCGTCGACCCGAGCTCTACGCGCCTAACTATCTGCCATGCGCGGTGGCCGAACCACACCCCTGAGGTCTCGGTTCGATCACACCTGACGTGCACTTCTTCCAAAATCCGGACAAACAGTTTGCAGAAAGATCCCTGCGAAACGGACTTGTTACACATCTATCGGGGTCGAGTGTCCGCATTCCGGACGCAAGGGTGGAAAAAATCACTTGCAAACTCCGCCGGAGTCTGCTGAGGCGCCGGATCTGCCTGATGCCGTGTCAGTTGGAGACGGTCGGCCGGTGATGCCACAAGACGCACGGAACGTCCACCCACACAGCACATTAGTAGGAAACCGGCGTGTCGTGCGGCGCCGGGACAAGTCCGAGGGTTTTCCCTACGTGGCCCTCGCTCCCGCGGGCGCGCCGGGAAAACGCGCGGGCCGGGCACCCCGCACGAGTGCGGGGTGCCCGGCCCGGTCGGCCGGTCGGCCGGTCAGCCGTGCTTGGCGCGGCTCGCGGTGCGGGCGCGGTCACGCTGGTCGAGGACGACCTTGCGGATGCGAACCGCCTCCGGGGTCACCTCGACGCACTCGTCGTCGCGGCAGAACTCCAGCGACTGCTCCAGCGACAGCTTGCGCGGCGGGACGATCGCCTCGAACGAGTCGGCCGAGGAGGACCGCATGTTCGTGAGCTTCTTCTCCTTCGTGATGTTCACGTCCATGTCGTCGGCGCGCGAGTTCTCGCCGACGATCATGCCCTCGTACACCTCGGTGCCGGGCTCGGTGAACAGCACGCCGCGCTCCTGGAGGTTCGTCATCGCGAACGCGGTGACGGCACCGGCGCGGTCGGCGACCAGCGAGCCGTTGTTGCGGGTCGTCAGCGTGCCGAACCACGGCTCGTGGCCCTCGTGGATGGAGTGGGCGATGCCCGTGCCGCGCGTGCCCGTCAGGAACTCGGTGCGGAAGCCGATGAGGCCGCGGGAGGGGACCACGAACTCCATGCGGACCCAGCCGGAGCCGTGGTTGGACATGTTGTCCATCCGGCCCTTGCGGACGCCCATGAGCTGCGTGACGGCGCCCATGTGCTCCTCGGGCACGTCGATCGTCATGCGCTCGACCGGCTCGTAGACCTTGCCGTCGACGAGCTTGGTGACGACCTGCGGCTTGCCGATGGTCAGCTCGAAGCCCTCGCGGCGCATCTGCTCGACCAGGATGGCCAGCGCCAGCTCGCCGCGGCCCTGCACCTCCCAGGCGTCGGGGCGCTCGGTGTCCAGGACACGGAGGCTGACGTTACCGATCAGCTCGCGGTCGAGGCGGTCCTTCACCTGGCGGGCGGTCACCTTGCGGTCCTTGACCGCCGCCTTGTTGTCGGCGCCCTTGCCGGTGCCGCCACGGCCGACCAGCGGCGAGGTGTTGGTACCGATGGTCATCGAGATGGCCGGCTCGTCGACCGTGATGAGCGGCAGCGCGACCGGGTTCTCGGGGTCGGCGAGGGTCTCACCGATCATGATGTCCGCGATGCCGGCGACGGCGCAGATGTCACCCGGGCCGGCCTTCTCGGCGGGCTTGCGGGTGAGCGCCTCGGTCATCAGCAGCTCGGTGATGCGCACGTTGGCCATCGTGCCGTCGCGCTTGATCCAGGTGACGGTCTGGCCCTTGCGCAGCTCGCCCTGCTCGACGCGCAGCAGCGCGATGCGGCCGAGGAAGTTGTCGGCGTCCAGGTTGGTGACGTGCGCCTGGAGCGGAGCCTCCTCGTCGTACTCCGGAGCCGGGACGTGCGACAGGATCGTGGTGAAGAAGGGCTCCAGGTTGTCGCTGTCCTTCGGGACCGTGCCGTCCTCCGGCTTGGTCAGCGAGGCGACGCCGTCCCGCGCGCAGGCGTAGACGATCGGGAACTCGATCTGGTCCTCGTCGGCGTCGAGGTCGAGGAAGAGGTCGTAGGCCTCGTTGACGACCTCGTCGATGCGCGAGTCCGGGCGGTCCGTCTTGTTGATGCACAGGATGACGGGCAGGCGGGCCTGGAGCGCCTTGCGGAGCACGAAGCGGGTCTGCGGCAGCGGACCCTCGGAGGCGTCCACCAGCAGGACGACGGCGTCGACCATCGACAGACCACGCTCGACCTCACCGCCGAAGTCGGCGTGACCGGGGGTGTCGATGATGTTGATGGTCACGACGTCCCCCCCGTCCTTGGGGTGGTACTTCACCGCCGTGTTCTTGGCGAGGATCGTGATGCCCTTCTCACGCTCCAGGTCGTTCGAGTCCATCATGCGGTCGTCGAGCGACTCTGCGGCGTGCGCGGCGAAGGCGCCGGCCTGCTTGAGCATGGCATCGACCAGAGTCGTCTTGCCGTGGTCGACGTGGGCGACGATGGCTACGTTGCGAATGTCGTGGCGCGTGGCCATAAAGCGGCGATCTCCCGGAGTGTGAGGGCGGCCCTGCTGCGTACGTCTGTGTTACGCGGGCCCTGCCGGGCTTGACACGCCACGGCCTCACCCCATCGTACGTGGCCCGGCGGGGGACGGCCTCCGCAGGGCCGAACGGTTCATCCGGTGATCACCGCGCGCTCACTTCTCCGAGGGGCTCGCGGAGGCCTTCGCACCCTTCTTCAGGAAGCCCATGTCCTCGTAGACGGGGGTCTGGAAGCCGAAGGCACCGGCGTTGACCACGGTCTTCCGTACGGCCGTGAGCTGGGGGCGCTGGTAGAGGGGAATCGATCCGGCGGCCGCCCAGATACGGGCGTCGGCCTTGCGGATCAGGGACCGGCCCTCCTCCTCGTCCAGGGTGGAGACCGCCTGATCGAACAACTGATCGATATGGTCGGTGCCGACCCTCGTGTAGTTCTGCTGGACGCTCAGCGACCCGTCGGCGCCCGGCACCGGCTTGGCGTAGATCGGGCGGGCGTCGGTGGCCGGGAAGACGGAGGCGGGCCAGGAGTACAGGGCCAGGTCGTACTCGCCGGAGGCGATGTGGTCCTTGAAGTAGCTCTCGTCGGAGACCTTGGTGGTCTCGCTACGGATGCCCACCTTCTCCAGCATCCGCGTGATCCGCCCGGCCACCAGGTGCAGGGACTCCGAGCCGGGGCCGGTCGGCAGCACGAACCGCAGGGTGAGCGCCTTGCCGTCCTTGGCCAGCGTCTCGCGCGCGGCACCGGCCGGGGCGGCGGTGCCCATGGGCGCGTAGGCGCCGGGCACGCCGGGCCGGTTGAGGTACTGCCTGCCGTCCTGGGCGAGCCGCCTGCCGTGGTCCTCGTGGCCGGGGCCGTGGTCCGCGCGTGCCTTGCCGTCCTGACCGACGATGTACGTGCCGTCGTCGCCGCCCTCGGACTTGTCGTCGCGGTCGGACTTCTCGCCGTCCTCGGGCTTCCTCTCGCCGTCCTCGGGCTTCTTCTCGCTCTCTGACCCGGCGGCCTTCTCGCCCTTCTCGCCCTTGTCCACCGGGCCGCCGGCCACCCAGCCGGCGTCCGCGAGCAGTGCCTGCGCCTCCTCGGTGTCCTGGCCGCCGAGCGTGCCGCTGTTGTCGGCGTACGCGGCCTGCCCGGCGAGCGCCAGGTGGCTGCCGACCGGCTCGGCGGGCAGGCCGAGCGGCTTCAGCACCGCCTTCGCCAGCTCCTTGCGGTCGAGCGCCCTGGCCACCGCCCGGCGCACCCGCTCGTCGGCGAGGGGCCCGTCGGCGCCGTTGAGGGCCAGCTGCGTGTAGGCGGGCTCCAGGGACCTGCGCACCTCGTAGTCGCGCAGCTCCTTCTGCTGCCGTTCCCGGGCGGCGACGGACCTGCGGAGCTTCTCGCGGGCGTGGATCTCCTCGTCGGCCGCGTCCTCGTCGGTGCCGTCGGCGACGGCCGAGGAGCGCGGTGCCTTCGCCGCGGTGCGGCCGGCGCCGGACCCCGGGAGCGGCCCGGCGGCGCCCGCCGCGCTGTCGACGGCGCGGGCGGCGGCCGGGTCGATCTCGGCCAGGTCGAGATCGCCGTCGGCGAGCCGGGCGGCCCGCTCGTCGCGCGGTACGGCGGTCAGCTCGATCTCGGTGAGCTTGGCGGGCCTGCCCCACCAGCGCGGGTTGCGGGTGAGCCGGATCCGGTCGTTCTCGCGGTCGACCTCCTTCACGGCGAACGGCCCGGCGGTGACCTTCAGCTTGCGCCGTGCCCCGTCGTTGAAGGCGTCGGGGGTGCCCATGACGTCCTTCGGGTACAGCGGGGAGAACAGCGACCGCCAGTCGGCGTAGGGGCGGGCGAAGGTGACCCGGACCTCCAGGTCGTTGTCGCCCCGCTCGATCTTCTCGATGCGGTCGTAGCCGGCGTTGCGGGCGGTCCAGTAGGCGCTGTCCTTGCCGGACAGGGCGCGCCACTGGGCGGCGAAGTCGGCGGCGCCGATCTCGCGGCCGTCGCTCCACACGGCCTGCTGGGCGAGCCGGTACAGGACGACCTGCTTGGGCTCGGTGTCGACGACCTCGGCGGACTCCAGGAAGTCCGGGTTCGGCCGGGGCCGCCCGGTCGCGTCGATCCGGTACATCGACGGCAGGACGGCCTGGGCGACCCGGGTGGTGGTGGCGTCGGCGTCCGACTGGAAGGTGTTGAAGGTCTCCGGTACGGCGTCCACGGCCCAGCGCAGGGTGCCGCCGTCGGTGATCCGGTCGCGTGCGGCGGGGGCGATGTCCTGGGCGGCCGGCGGTTCGCCGGCCTCGTCCTCGGAGGAGCAGGCGGACAGCAGGGGCACCGCGAGCGCGCCCGCGGTGAGGAAGGCGACCGAGCGCATGAGCGCGCGGGGTCCGGGGCCGTCGTGGGACATCTCTGCTTACCTCCGGGAGCCGCGGGCGCAATGATCACTTTTGGCGGTATATGGAGCTGATCACATCTATGCGGTCACTGAAGAGGAAAGGATTCGGCAGCGGTCGACGACACGGCGACGGCGGCCGGGAAGCCCACCCGTGCGGCGCAACGCGCCCGGGGCGCACCCGTGCGTCCCGGGCGTTCGGCGCGTGTTCCTCCGGGTCGGCCGGTGCGGCGCGCGGCACTCGCCGGTGCGTGACCGTGCCCCAGGGCGCCCCTCCGCCGACGGAAGCGAGGCACGTCCTGTCCGTGCCCGGCGCGGTGAGGCCGGTGCGGTGAGGCCGGTGCGGTGAGACCGGTGCGGGGAAGCCGGTGCGGCGCTGCCCCGGCGGCCTGCCCCGGCCTGCCGCCGCCCGGCCGGGGCAGCCGGGCGGCGGGCTCGACACGCGCCGCGCGTACGACCCGCGCGTGTGGCCCGCTCGTGTGGCCCGCTCGTGTGGCCCGCCCACGGGATCAGACGGCGGAGCCCCCGGAGCGAGGGCCGCCGGATTCAGGCGGAGGCCCGCAGATACCCCGAGTGCGCCACGCTCCCGAGGAACGTGAACCGGGTGTCGCCCGCCATGTGCTTGTCGAACGCCTCCTTGATGCCGGGCCACTTGGGGTGTCCGAAGTCGTCCAGCACGACGATGCCGCCCGGCGCGACGATCCGCTCGGCCCACTCCAGGTCCGCCGCGACACCGGCGGCGGAGTGGTCGCCGTCGACGACGATCACGCCGTAGGAGCGGTCGGAGACCAGGGCGCGCACCTCGGGGTCCTCGGAGAAGCCCTGCCGGATCCGGGTCGCGGCGCCGGCCGCGCCCGCCAGGGAGAGGTTGGTGCGCACGGCGGCCTCCCGCACCGGGGTGCCCGAGGCGTCGTCCGACATGGTGGTGCCCGGCTGCAGCTGCGTGCCGGCGAGCGGGTCGACGATCGTCAGGCGGGGGTCGCGGCCTGCGCGCTCCATCATGCGGATGAGGGCCGCGCCGAACATCCCGTACAGGGTGCCGATCTCCAGCATGTCGTCGTTCGGCGGATCGAGCAGCGGTACGGCGGACAGCTTGCCGACGATGTTCATCGTGCCGCCGGCGATCCGGCCCACGCCGAGCGCCTCCAGGGCGAGGAGCAGCCGGAACGCCTGGGCGGCACCGCGCTCGGCCTCGTCCCGGTTCCCGGTCACCGCGGCCAGCTCGTCGACCAGCTGGTCCAGGTGGGTCGCGGACGGCATGCGCGCCATGCCGCGTCCGGTGCCGTCGAAGAAGAGTTCCAGGGGGCGCTGCCGGTTGCGGAGCGTCTGGAGTTCGTTCCGCATCGCGTCGAGGGAGACGTCGGCGGTGGCGCGCCCGTTGTCGCGGACGGCGCGGCGCACCTGACGTTCGATGCGCTGGTCGATGAGTTCGGCCACCGGGCGCAGGGCGCGGCGGACGGCCTTACGGGTGAGGAGCGATCGCATCAGAGTGTGACCCTTACAGGGATGGGGGCTGTGGACGCTAGGGCGCTCACAGCCCCCGCACAACCAACGCCGGTGGCCCCGGAGGCGAAGGCCGCATGACGTCCGGGCGACGCGCCGATGGCGTCGCAGGTGGCGCGGCGACGGCCGCGCCCCCACGGCACGACGGCCCGGTCACCGGCGCCGGGCGTCAGCGCACCCACCCGTCGCGGTACGCCGTCCAGTCCGCCTCCTCGGCCGCGAAGTCCACGTACAGCGCGACCCCGAAGTTCGCGCGGTCGGCGTCCGTGCGGGACAGGCCCAGGCGGACGCCCCGGACCCCGGCGGGGACGGTCTCGGCGTGGTTCCAGTGGCCGAACCGGTTCTCGTGGTAAAAGGGCAGGCCCATCAGCAGGTCGGTGGTGGGCGGGGTGACCTCCAGCGCGAGGGAGGTCTGCTGGGCGACGTAGCCGCCGTAGGTGCTCTCCAGCGGCTGGATGGTGTCGTACGACATGACGGCGATCTGGTCGACGCGGCGGGCCACCTCACCGAAGAACTTCTGCGACCACCACTTCGGGTGGCCGGTGGTCGCGCCCCAGAAGGAGTGGAAGCCGGGCACCGGGTCGATCTGGTGGGCGGCGACGGACAGGGGCGCGTCCCGGGCGGCGGTGACGCGGTGCAGGGCGTCGAGGAGGGTCAGGTAGTTCCGGTCGCCGGAGTGCAGGGGCTCCAGGTCGAAGTGGACGCCGTCGAACCCGGTGGCGAGGATCTCGCGGGTGGACCGTACGACGGCCGCACGCGTCGCCGCGCGCTCCAGCCGCATGCCGTACGGGCTCTCGCTGGCGAGCACGTCACCGAGCCAGGCCTGGACCCGGACCTGCGGCATCTCCCGGTGGACGGCGGCGATGAACCAGCGGGCGTTCGGGTACGACGACACCGGAAGCGTGCCGTCGTGCTCCAGGGGCCCGGAGTGGACGTACAGGTCGCGGATGCCGGTGTCCTTCAGACGGTCGGCCAGGGCGGTGACGTCGGCGTCCTTCTTGCGGCCGTCCACCCAGGCGTGGCCGAGCCAGAGGGCGTCCTTGCCGCGGGTGTGGGTGCCGTCGGCCGGGTCGCCCATGTAGTTGACGCGCAGGGCGGTGAGGGCGACGAGGACCGGGAGCACGACGAGGAGGAACGGGACGGCCAGGGCGACGCGCACCGTCCGGCGCCGGCGCCGACGCCGGCGGAGGGCAGCCGCCTCGGCGGCCTCGTCGACCTCGGCGGTCGTGTCGGCATCGGTGGCCGTCCCGGCCTCGGTGACCCCGGTCGTCTCAGTGGCCGTCCCGGCCTCGGTGACCCCGGTCGTCTCAGTGGCCGTCCCGGCCTCGGTGACCGTCCCGGCCTCGGCGGTCGTCCCGGTATCGGCGGTCGTCCCGGCGTCGGTGGCCGGTGCGTCCGTGTCGGGCGTCGCCTCCGCGTCCGTACCGGTCGAGTGGTCCGTCACCTGTTCCCCCTCCGTGTCGCCCGTCCCCTCGTGCCCCGTCCCGGGTGCATCCCGGTCGCGTGGCCGCAGGGGCGGCCATACGCTCCCGAATGTGACGTCGTCCAAGCTCCGGAACCGGCCGCGGCGGGCCGGTGCGCAGGTGTCCGTGCGGGTGTTGCACGCCGTGCTGGGCGGAGCGACGGGCATCGTGTGGCTGGTGTTGCCGGGGATGACGACACGAACGGACGTTCCGGTTGCGATCACCCGTCCCCCCGCTTCCGCCGCGTCTGCCGTCTCCGCCGTCTCCGCCCCGGCCGCCGCGCCCGCGGAGGGCGGGACGTCCGCCACGGACCTGGTCCTGCCGCTCGTCGCGGTCGGCGCGGCCGGGGCCCTCGCGGGGTACGGCTACCTGCGCCGCGTCCGTCGCGCCCGCACCCGGACGACACCGGGTGGCGGTGCCGCCGCCCCCTCCCCGCACGCGGAGACGGGCGTACCCGAGGAAGGGGTCCGCGCGGCCCTCGTCGCGGCCGACGACCGGGTCCGCGCCGCCCGCGACGAACTCGGCTTCGTACGCGAGCTGTTCGGCCCGGAGGCGGCGGCTCCCTTCACCGGCGCCCTGCGGGAGGCCGAGACGGAACTGGCGGCGGCTTTCCGGATGCGGCAGCGTTACGACGACGGCGTACCGCGGGACGCGGCGGCCCGGCGGCAGGCGCAGGCCGGGATCGTCGGGCGGTGCGCGGAGGCGGTGCGGCGGCTGGACGCGGCGGCCGACGGCTTCCGGCGGCTGCGGGGGCTGGAGCGGGGAGTGGGCGGGGCGCTGGGAGTCGCGGAGGCGCGGTTCCGGGAGCTGACCGGTCGGACGGCGGCGGCGGAGACGGTCCTCGGCGGCATGCGGGCGGCGTACGCGGTCACGGCGAGCGCGTCCGTCGTCGGGTACGTCGAACAGGCCAAGGACCGGCTGGTGTTCGCCACCGTCCGGCTCAACCAGGCCCGTCAGGCGGACGACTCGAGCCGTCCCGGGGAGGCGGCCCGGCACCTGCGCGCCGCCGAGGGCGCCATCGCCCAGGCCGACGTCCTCGTCGAGGCGGTGGAGCGGACGGCCGCCGAACTGCGGGAGGCAGCCGGCCTGGTCCCGGCCGCGCTGACGGACGCGGAGGCGCGACTGGCTCCGCTGCGGGACACGGCCGGCCCCGGCGACGAGGCCTTCACCCACCTGCTGCACGCCGACTCGGTCCTGTCCTCCGTGCGCCGGGAACTGACCTCGGGCCGTCCGCACGACCCCCTCGGCATGCTCCGCCGCATCACGACCGCCACCTCGCGAGCGACCGGCGGCCGAGCCGACGCCCCCACGAACCCGGTGCCGGCCTCGGACCCGACGGCCGACGCCCCCGCGAACCCCGCGCCCTCCTCGGACCCGGCCGTCACCCACGCGACCCCGCCGAGCGCCCCGGGCGGGACCGGTACGCCGTCGCCCCCGAACCCGCCGTCGGCCCCGGAGCGGGAGCGGGTCGGCGTGGCCGGGGCCGTCGACCGGCTCGTCGCGCGCAGTGCCACCGCCGCGGCGGACGACTTCGTCGCGACGCACCGGGGGGCGGTCGGTGCCGCCCCCCGGACCCGCCTCGCCGAGGCCCGTCGGCTGCTGGCCGCGGGCGACCACCCGGGGGCCGACGCCCTGGCGCTGGAGGCCCGCGACCTGGCCGAACAGGACGTGCGGGTCCGGGGCAACCCGTACGCCGCGGCACCGGCCGCCCCCGACGCGGCCCGCCCGGTGCCCACGGCGGGCACGGCCGGTGCCGTCCTGGGCGGCATCCTCCCCGCCGACGACCCGGAGAACGCCGATCCGGCGGGCTTCGCGGGACGACCGCCCGGGACACCGCCCGGGTAGGGGCGACGGTCCGGCGGGGCCGCCCGTCAGAACAGGCTCAGCAACGCCTCCGCCGGGTCCGCGAGGCCCGTATCGCCTCCGGGGAGAGGGAGTTCGAACCAGACCGTCTTGCCGCGGGGGGTGCGGCGGGAGCCCCAGGCCGCGGAGAGCAGGCCGACGAGCTGGAGGCCCCGGCCGCCCTCGTCGGTGTCGCGGGCGCGGCGGCGGCGCGGCTGGACGAGACCCGCGTCCCACACCTCGCAGACCAGCGTGCGGTCCAGCAGCAGCCTCAGTCTGATCTCGCCCTCGCCGTAACGGAGCGCGTTCGTCACGAGTTCGCTGACGAGCAGTTCCGCGGTGTCGACCAGCGGTTCCATGTCCCAGCCGATCAACTGTCCGCGGGCGTACTCGCGGGCCCGGCCCACGCTGCGCGGCTCGCGCGGCAGGGTCCAGTCGCCGACGGACCCGGCGGGCAGACCCTGGACGCGAGCCATCAGCAGCGCGATGTCGTCCTCGCCGTGGTGGGTGTCGAGGGTGTTGAGGACGTGGTCGCAGACGTCCTCCAGGGGGCTCGCGGGGTCCGTCAGGGCGCCCACGAAGGCCTGGAGGCCCTCGTCGAGGGGGTGGTCGCGGGATTCGACGAGTCCGTCCGTGTAGAGGGCGAGCAGCGCGCCCTCGGGGAGTTCGACCTCGACCTCCTCGAAGGGCTCCCCGCCGACGCCGAGCGGCATGCCGGGCGGCACGTCGAGCATCAGCGCGGCCTCGCCGGGTTCGACCAGCACGGGCGGCAGATGGCCCGCGTTGGCGAAGGTGCACCTGCGGGTCACCGAGTCGTACACGGCGTACACGCAGGTCGCCAGGTACACCTCGGACAGGTCGGCCTCGCGGGGGCGGCGGGCGGCGCGGGTGGCCTGCTGGACGCCGCCGGGGGCGCCGAGGCCGCGCGCGATCTCGTCCAACGCGGAGAGCACCTCGGCCGGTTCCAGGTCGAGGAGGGCGAGGGTCCGTACGGCGGTGCGGAGTTCGCCCATCGCGACCGCCGCCCGCAGCCCGCGCCCCATCACGTCCCCGACGACCAGCGCCGTACGGTGGCCGGGGAGTTCGATGACGTCGAACCAGTCGCCGCCGACCTCGCTGGGGCGGCCCGAGGCGACGCTGCCGGGCAGGTAGCGGCAGGCGATGTCCAGGCCGGAGGCGACCGGGTCGCCCGGCGGCAGCAGCGACCTCTGGAGCATCAGCGCCCGCTCGTGCTCACGCCGGTACAAGCGCGCGTTGTCGATGCAGACCGCCGCCCGCGCCGCCAGCTCCACCGCGAGGTCCCGGTCCCGGTCCCCGAAGGGCTCGCTGCCCTTGGTCCGCGAGAACTGCGCGAGGCCCACGACCGTGTCGTGCGCGACCATCGGAACGGCGAGGGTGGACTGCACGAGGCCGCCCTCCTCGCCGGGGATGGCCCCCGGACGGGCGGTGCGCAGGGCGTCCGCGCAGGGCGAGTTGAACGGGAAGTGGTGGACCGCGCCGACCGTGACGTCCGAACCGCTGCCGGGGAACGGCGCGTCGGACACGGCGGACGAGAAGGCGACGCGGCGCAGTTCGGCACTGCCGTCGGCGAGGCCGGGCGGGGTCTCGTCGCCGGCGAGGAGCCCCTGGTAGAGGTCGACGGTGGCCAGGTCGCAGAACCCGGGCACGACGACGTCGAGGAGTTCGCGCGCGGTGGTCTCGAGGTCGAGGGAGTTCCCTATGCGGGCCCCCGCCTCGTTCAGCAGGGCGAGGTTGCGCCGTGCGGCGGCGGCCTCGCGGGCGGCCGCGCGGCGGGCGGTGATGTCGACGCCGAGCCAGGCGATGCCGATCGGCCGGCCGGAACCGCTGTGCACGCGGTACAGGTTGATGGACCAGTGCCGGCGTTCCTCGGAGCCCGGCACGAAGCCCGTGACGTGCATGTCCGTGATGGAGTCGCCGGTCTCCAGCACCCGGCGCAGCACCGCGCTGACCCGCTCGGCCTCGGGCCTCGGCAGGTAGTCCTGAACGCCCTTGCCGCGGTGGTCGTCGGGGGTGCCGCCGAAGATGGACGCGAACCGCTCGTTGGCCCGGCGGACCCTCAGTTCGGGGTCGATCAGCAGGAAGCCGAACGGGGATTGACCGAATATGGCCTGTGAGGCGGCCAGGTCGGTCTCGATGCTGCGCAGGGTGCGGACGTCGACGACGATGCAGACGGCGGCCCTCTCGCCCTCCTGGGTGCGCGTCGGCATGACGTACACCTCGGCCAGGCCCTGTTCACGGCGCGCCCCGCCCCCGCTGGCGGGCAGCCGGAAGGGGACGACGCCGGTCCACTCGCGGCCGTCGAGGATCTCGGCCATCTTCCGCTGGCCGCGCTCGCGCTGACCGGCGTCGACGAACGCGTCGATCGGGTCCATGCCGACGGCCCGGTCGGCGGGGATGCCGAAGATCTGCTCGGCGCGCAGACTCCACTGGTCGACGAGTCCGTCGGGGCCGATCGAGAAGGAGGCGACCTTGATGTAGTCGTAGATGGAGCCGGGCGGACTGCTCTGCCACAGCGCGTCACCGGCCGGCGTCTCGCCCTCGCCGTCGGCAAGGGTGCGTCCGGCGTCGCCCGCGAGCGCACCCGCAGTCCTCGCCCTCGCGCCGTCCGACGGGTCCTCGGACTCCGTGGCCTTCGCTGGTATCTCGCTCACGCGAACCGTCCCCTCCAGCTCACCGCGCCCGGCACCGGTCACCGGTTGCGGCT
The DNA here is from genome assembly GCF_043198675.1 of Streptomyces sp. NPDC048734. Taxonomy (NCBI): domain Bacteria; kingdom Bacillati; phylum Actinomycetota; class Actinomycetes; order Kitasatosporales; family Streptomycetaceae; genus Streptomyces; species Streptomyces sp. NPDC048734. The sequence continues at coordinate 292,242 of NZ_JBICUZ010000002.1, forward strand.
GCCCGCAGTATCCAGCACTACGGCGCCGCACGACACGGTGTTCACGATCACAGCACGGTCCAGGCTTTTTTCGGACCGTCCCGCGACAACACTCCCAGTCTTCTAACCAGCGGACACGTCGTCGAACCACCCCGGACGGCATGGTTCGCCGGACTGGTGTCCGGGCGGTCGGCGGCGGGACCGCGAAAGCCCGGATTCCCGGCCCGCTTCAGGCCTCGTTCCGGGCATCGACTCGGGCATCGACTCGGGCACGGGCATCGATTCCGGACTCCGGATCCGTGCGGGCGCGTACGTCAGCCGGGGACCGCCAGTTCGAACCACACCGTCTTGCCCGTGCCGCCGGGCCGGCTCCCCCAGCGGCGCGAGGAGGAGGCGACCAGTTGCAGCCCGCGGCCGTTCTCGTCATCGGGCCGGGCGGCACGTTCGCGGGGCGGGTCCGGCACCGGGTCGGAGACCTCCACGAGCAGCATCCCGGGGAGACCGGCGGGCCGCACCAGGCGGACTCCGATGGGACCGGTGGCGTGCCGCAGGGCGTTCGTCACGAGCTCGCTGACCAGCAGGGCGGCGACGTCGACGAGGCTGTCGAGGCCCCAGCGGCACAACTGCCCCCGTACCGCGGCGCGTGCGGCGCGCACCGCGCCGGGTTCCGCGGGGAACGTCCACCCGGAGCAGTCGCCTTCGGTGTCGATCACGCCGATCACTTCCCAGGTCGGCGAAGCACACCCACGTCCGATTAAGGGGTGTTGATGGTGACATACCCGGTATGCGGCGCGAAGTACCGTGCGGGACGGCGCACAGTGGTGCCGAGGGTGCACGGAGAGCGCGCGGGAGGGCGCGACGGCGATCGCGGGAGAGAGTGGCGGCGATGAGGTGACGGCGGCGACGGGGCGACGGCGACGGCGATCAGTGCGGGTCGGCCGCCACCGTCCCCGGCGGCTCCACGGATCCGCCGCCCAGCCGCGCGGCCACCTCCCGTACCGCCGGGACGTCCTGGTCGAGCCAGTCGACGTCCCAGATCTCCTCCGGCGCGAGCCAGCGCAGGCCGTCGTGGTCCTGGAGGGGGGCGGGAGGAGCGGAGACGGGCTCCAGACGGGCGGTCCACACCTGCAGGGCGTAGGGCGGCCTCAGCGGCCACTCCCCCGGGACGCGCTCCAGGGCTCTCGCGTCGACGCCTAGTTCCTCGCGCAGTTCGCGGACGAGGGCCTCCTCGGGACGCTCGCCCGGCTCCACCTTGCCGCCGGGCAGTTCCCAGCGCCCGGCGAGTTCGGGGGGCGCGCTGCGGCGTGCGGCGAGCAGGCGGCCGCCGTCCAGGAGGGCGGCTCCGACCACCACGATCCGTTCCGTCATGCGCGGGAGCCTACGGGAGCGGTCGGGGCGTCGGTTCCGTGCGCCGTCGCCGTGCTAGGCGATGCGTTCGACCCAGTAGAGCTGCTTGTGGCCGCGGCTGTCGAGGCTGTCCGCGATCTTCTGGGCCTCGGCTCGGGTCGCGTACCGGCCGACGCGGTAGCGATTGCCGTTGTCGTCCTGGCGTATGACGAGCCAGGGCAGAGAGACCGTGCTGTCGTTCATCGCGCCCCACGCCCCCTTCTCGCCCCGGCCGGGCCGGATCCCGTCCGTGGCGCGACCCTCGTCCCGCCCTGTGAGGAAACCGCAATCCGCATATGCCCGAGCGTACGCCCAACCTTTACGGAGCGAATACGGCTTTTCACAAACAGGTACGCAACCAGCCAACGCGCAGGGGGCGCACGGAACCGAACGCGCCGCCCGCCCATCGCGATGTCTCCGGTCGGCGCGCTGCCGGGTACCCGGCGGGCGACCTGCGGGAACGCGCGAGAACGACCGGATTACGACGGCTCGCGGGCGGCCGCGCGGCGGGCCGTTTCCGGGGGCAACTGCCAGGGGGGTGTGCGCTGTCACCGCAAAGGTGTGCGCCACTTCACCCCGGGCCCGGGCGGCGCCCGCCGGCGCACCGGGGCCGGGCGGCCCCGGCAGCACAGCGGACGGCGGCTCCGGCACCCCGTCCGGGACAGCGGCACCGGCATCACGGCGGACGGCGCCCCCGCCCCCACCGGCAGGGGCGGGCGGCTATCTCACCGGCAGGTGGTAGGAGACCCGGTAGCGGTCGGCGGGGATGACCACGTCCGCCGTCTCGACCGCGCGGCCGGAGGCGTAGTAGGTGCGCTGGACGACCAGGACGACGTGCCCCGGTACGCCGCCCAGGGCGAGGAGCTCCTCCGCGAGGCCGGGACGGGCGCCGACGTCCTCGGTGACGTTGTCCACGACGACGTCGATGGCGCGCATGCGCTCGACCACGCCCATGCCGCCGAGCGGCCCCTCCTCGGGCAGCATGACGGGCGTGCGGCCGGTGACCGCGAGGGGCTCCCAGGAGGTGGAGAGCATCATCGCCTCGCCCGCCTCCCGGAACACGTACCTGGTGCGCATCACTCGGTCGCCGGGCTTGATGCCGAGCCGCTCCGCCACGGCCCGGCCGGCCTCCACCTGCTCACTGCCGGACTCCCAGGTGCCACGCGCCCGGGCGTCCGCCTGCTCCTGCCGGAACGGGGTCGCACCGGACTCCGGGCGGTACCCGGAGCGGGCGATCCGGCGCGGCACCGGCCGCTCGCGCACGTAGGTCCCCGAACCGGAGCGGCCCTCGACCAGGCCCTCCGCCATCAGCACCTTGCGCGCCTCCAGCGCGACGGTGTCGGAGACGCCGTACTCCTCGCGGATGCGGGCCTGGGACGGGAGGCGGGTGTGCGGTGGCAGCGAGCCGTCGACGATCTGCTTGCGGAGATCGCCCGCGACCCGCAGGTACGCAGGCTGCTCACCGAATGTCACTGGCCGCTCCCATCAGCTTGTACAGACAGCAACAGCGTGGCAACCATCAGTTGTCCTGTGCAAGCAAAGGCCAGGGAATCACTCGAAGTGATGACTTATCCCGGGGAAGGGCTTTACGCAGGCGGTTTCTCCCCGCTATGGACGCGATCACACGTTCAGGCCGCCGTCGCTTCCCCCGGTGCCCCCGTCCTCGCCGTCCTCCTCGTACGCGGGCGGCCTGGTGACCAGCCCCAGAGCATTGCGGGCGGTGACGGTCGCGGCGCCGTCGACGTACGAGTAGGCGGTGTCGTAGTGCTCGTAGAAGGTGTCCGCGTCGGCTGCGGTCGCTGCCGCCGTCCACTCCTTGCCCGCCTTGCCCATGTCCTTGACCAGGGCGGCGACGGGCTCGCGGGCGCCGGTCCGCCAGGTGTGCCCGTCCAGCGCCCCGGCCTGCTCGGCGGTCGCGTCGGCGACGTCGCCGGCCCAGGTCCTGTTGGCGTCCAGGTCCTCCTCGGCGTAGTCCTCGGGCTCCTCGTAGAGCGCGTCGTCGAGGGCGTTCATCGCCTCGAGGAAGGCCAGCTGGTCGACGGTCAGGGTCGTGGCGTCGGAGCGCAGCGAGCCGGTCAGCGGGGACCGCTCGTCGGTGTGGGTGAAGACGCAGACGATCTGGCGGTCGCCCCACTCCCAGCTCTCACGGGTGGGCGTGAGGTGGTAGACGTCGATCTCCTCGGTCAGCGCCCAGGTGTCCATCGTGTACTCGGCCTCGAGGGTGTGGCACTCGTCCTCGGCCTCGTCCGCCACTCGGTCGTCGCCCGGGTAACTCCCGTCGGCCAGCGGGACGGTGCCGAACACCTCGCCCTCGTGCTCGCCGGCGCAGTCCACGGTGTCGACGTCGTAGACGTCCCCGCCGACGGAGTCGCCCGGCACGTCGAAGCAGTCGCCCTTGACCAGGGAGAGGCTGGAGTTGCCCCGCGCGCCCTCCTTGAAGCCCTCCCAGAAGGAGGAGGCGCCCCCCGTGGCGAGCGCCAGCACCCACAGCGCGAGCCCGAGCGAGGACAGCACGGCCCCGCCGATCGCCATGCCCGAGCCGCGCTCCCCGCGCTTCCTGATCTGCACCAGCGCGATGATCCCGAGCACCAGGCCGACGGCCGGCAGGAAGCACAGCACGCCCAGGACGAGCGCGGCGATCGCGACCCCGTTGACCGGCGCGGGCCGGTTGAGGGGCAGGTACCCCTGCCCCCAGACCGCGTACGGCGCCCCCGCGTACGGTCCCTGGGGCGCCTGCGGGCCGTACGGCTGCTGCGGATACGGGCCCGGCCCCTGCGGCTGCGGAGGCCCGTACGGGTCCTGAGGCTGCTGGGGCCCGGAGGGCGGGGGTATGGACACGAGTACCGTGCTCCTGGATCGGACGGGGCGGGCGGGTCGGACAGGGCGGGCCGCGCGGGCTGCACGCCGTGCTGCGGAACTGACGTACGAGTGCGCATGGTAAGCGCGGTGCGAGCGGGGGCGGTACGGCGGTCGCGAACACGACGATCCGGGCGGTGAACGCGCTTGCCTCCCCGTGGGCGGGGAGGCCGGGGCCCCGGCCTCCCCGGCCGGGCGCGCCACCGGGCCGAAGGCACTCGACGGCACCGGCACGCCGTCCGTCCGCCGCTCGGCCGAGGGGGCACATGACGACGGGCCGGGTGCCGGGGCGGACGGGCTCGCCCTCGCCCGCCGCCACCCGGCGTCCCCCGTTACGGGCACTCGGCGGGTACGGACGTCATGAGAACGCCGGGAGGCGCGTCACTCCCGCCACATGCGCTCCACCCCGCCGTTGCACGGCCGGACGACCCGTCAGAAAGCCCCGGACCGCCCCGGCACGGGAACCCGTCCCAACACGGGAACAGCAAGGGGCCGGCTCCCGAAAAAGCCGGCCCCCGGTGTCACCTCACCCGCTCACACGTTGAAGCGGAACTCCACCACGTCCCCGTCCTGCATCACGTAGTCCTTGCCCTCCATGCGGGCCTTGCCCTTGGCTCGGGCCTCGGCGACCGAGCCGGTCTCCACCAGGTCGGCGAAGGAGATGACCTCCGCCTTGATGAAGCCCTTCTGGAAGTCGGTGTGGATGACGCCGGCGGCCTCGGGAGCGGTGGCGCCCTTCTTGATCGTCCAGGCGCGGGATTCCTTGGGGCCGGCCGTGAGGTAGGTCTGCAGGCCCAGGGTGTCGAAGCCGACGCGGGCGAGGGTGGTCAGGCCCGGTTCCTCGGCACCGACCGACTCCAGCAGCTCCATGGCGTCGGCCTCGTCGAGTTCGGCGAGGTCCTGCTCCAGCTTGGCGTTGAGGAAGATCGCCTCGGCGGGGGCGACCAGGGCCCGCTGCTCGTCCTTGAAGTCCTCGTCCATCAGCTCGTCCTCGTCGACGTTGAAGACGTAGAGGAAGGGCTTGGTGGTGAGCAGGTGCAGGTCGTGCAGCAGTTCGTTGCGCTCGGTGCCCTGGACGATCCCGTGCGAGAAGAGCGTGTCGCCCCTCTCCAGGATCTCCTTGGCCTCCTCGACGGCCTTCACCTTCGGGCCGATGTCCTTCTTGATGCGCGACTCCTTCTGGAGCCGGGGAAGGACCTTCTCGACGGTCTGGAGGTCGGCGAGGATCAGCTCGGTGTTGATCGTCTCGATGTCGTCCTTCGGCGAGACCTTGCCGTCGACGTGCACGACGTTCTCGTCCTTGAAGGCGCGGATGACCTGGCAGATCGCGTCGGACTCGCGGATGTTCGCCAGGAACTTGTTGCCCAGGCCCTCACCCTCGGACGCGCCGCGCACGATGCCCGCGATGTCGACGAAGTCGACCGTCGCCGGGAGGATCCGCTGCGAGCCGAAGATCTCCGCGAGCTTGGTGAGCCGGGCGTCGGGGACGCCCACGACACCCACGTTCGGCTCGATCGTGGCGAACGGGTAGTTGGCCGCCAGCACGTCGTTCTTGGTCAGGGCGTTGAACAGGGTCGACTTGCCGACATTCGGCAGACCGACGATTCCGATCGTGAGCGACACGTTGCGACTTCCCGTAGTGAGAGGGCCAGGGGGCCAGAGGGCTGGCCGATCCACCAGTTTACGGCGTGCCCGCGCCCGCCCCGGCGGACCTGTCGAACGCTTGGCCAAGGTCGTCCCTCCGGCGTGTCCCGTGCCCGATTCAGCACATAAACCGACCTAAGTTGGACCGGTGGAGCAACACAGGACGCGACCCCCGCAGAACGGAACGCGACGCGGCGGCCCGCCCCTGCCGCCGCAGACCGGCCGCGGCGGGGCCGGCGGCGCCCGCCGCGGGAGGGGGCCGCTGGGCGCCGGCCGGGGAGACGCGCCGCGGGGTTCCGATGCCGGTGCGCCCCGCGGCTCAGGGCCCGGTGCGCCCCGCGGCTCAGGTCCCGGTGCGCCCCGCGGGTCGGGGCCCGGTGCGCCGCCCCGGTCCGGCGGTGCGCCGCGGCTCCCGAAGCCGGCCCGCGCACCTGCTTCGCTCCCGCGCCCGGCAACGGCCCGGCGGCTGCCGAATCCCCGGCTCACCGGTCTCGGCACCGGCCTGTTCAGCACGCTGCTGATGCTGACGCTCGGCTGGCTCGACCTGCTGCTGGGTGCCTCGCAGACGGCGTACGGCGTGCTGTTCCTGCCGGTGTGCGTGCTGTGCGGGCTGTGGGTGCGGCGGGCCGACCTGCTCGCCGCGCCCGTCGTGGTGCCGATCGCCTTCGCCGTGGGCGTCCTGCCGCTGGCGAAGGACGGCGACGGACCCGGCGCCCGGCTGATGGCGCTGGCCACCGCCCTGGCCACCCAGGTGGGCTGGCTGTACGGCGGCACGCTCCTGGCCGCGCTGACCGTGCTGGTGCGCCGGGTGGTCCTGGTGGCCCGGCGCCGGGCCGTCGCCCGCCGCCAGGTGTGCTGTTCGGCGGTGGCTCCGGCCCCGGTGGGCGGGGCCGGGCAGGACCGCTAGCGGCTCTCCTTCGCCGCCCGCATCGCCGCGCCGACGATCCCCGCGTTGTTCTGGAGCTGCGCCGGGACGATCTCGGCCTTGATGCCGTCGATGTGGTGCAGGAACTTCTCGGACTTGCGGCTGACGCCGCCGCCGATGATGAACAGCTCGGGCGAGAAGAGCATCTCGACGTGCGCGAGGTACTTCTGGACCCGGCGCGCCCAGTGCTCCCAGGTCAGCTCCTCGTCCTCCCTGGCCTTGCTGGAGGCGCGCTTCTCCGCGTCGTGGCCGTGCAGTTCGAGGTGGCCCAGTTCGGTGTTGGGGACGAGGACTCCGTCCACGAAGACGGCACTGCCGATACCGGTGCCGAAGGTGAGGAGGATGACCGTGCCCCGGCGGTCGCGACCGGCGCCGAAGGCGACCTCGGCGACACCCGCCGCGTCGGCGTCGTTGACCACCGTCACCGGCAGCCCGCCCAGCCGCTCGCCGAACAGGGCGCGCGCGTCCGTGTCGATCCAGCTCTTGTCGACGTTGGCCGCCGTACGGATCGTGGAGCCGCCGGTGACCACGCCCGGGAAGGTCAGGCCGACCGGGCCCGTCCAGCCGAAGTTCTCGATCACCTGCCGCACGCCGTCGGCGACGCCGTCGGGCGTCGCCGGTTGCGGGGTGAGCACCTTGAAGCGCTCCTGGGCGAGGTCGCCCCTGTCCAGGTCCACAGGGGCGCCCTTGATCCCGGATCCACCGATGTCCACGCCGAAGATCTGCATGGCCCCACGGTACGACGGCGGACGGGCCGTCACTCGCCCGAGGTCGCCGCCGGGCCGCTCCCGCCCCGCCCGGCCACCAGCGCGGCGGCCTCCTCGCGCAGGTCGCGGCGGAGTTCCTTGGGCAGCGAGAAGACGATGTGCTCGTCGGCGGCCTTCACCAGCTCCACGTCGCCGTAGCCGCGCTCGCCGAGCCAGCCGAGGACCTCCTCGACGAGGACCTCGGGGACGGAGGCGCCGGAGGTGACACCGACCGTCGTCACCCCTTCCAGCCACGCCTCGTCGATCTCGCTCGCGAAGTCCACCAGGTAGGCCTCGCGGGCACCGGCGAGCTTGGCGACCTCGACGAGCCGCTTGGAGTTCGAGGAGTTGCGCGAGCCGACGACGATCACCAGCTCCGCCTCGGCGCCCATCTGCTTCACCGCGAGCTGACGGTTCTGCGTGGCGTAGCAGATGTCGTCGCTGGGCGGGGAGATGAGCTGCGGGAACTTGTCCTTGAGGGCGTCGACGGTCTCCATCGTCTCGTCGACGGAGAGGGTGGTCTGCGACAGCCAGACGACCCTGGAGGGGTCGCGGACCTCGACCTTGGCGACGTCCTCGGGCCCGTCGACGAGCTGGATGTGGTCGGGGGCCTCGCCGGAGGTGCCGATTACCTCCTCGTGGCCCTCGTGGCCGATCAGCAGGATGTCGTAGTCCTCGGCGGCGAACCGGACGGCTTCCTTGTGGACCTTCGTGACGAGCGGGCAGGTCGCGTCGATGGTGGCCAGCCGGCCGCGCTCGGCCTCCTGGTGGACGACCGGGGCGACGCCGTGCGCCGAGAACATGACGATGTTGCCCGGCGGGACCTCCTCCGTCCGTTCGACGAAGACGGCGCCCTTCTTCTCCAGGGTCTGCACGACGTACTTGTTGTGGACGATCTCGTGCCGGACGTAGACGGGAGCGCCGTACTGCTCCAGGGCTTTCTCGACGGCGATCACGGCGCGGTCCACTCCCGCGCAGTAGCCCCGGGGGGCGGCGAGCAGGACACGGCGGCCAGACGAAGCGGTCATGCGTCCCATCGTAAGGCCGGGCCCGACGGCCCGGAGATCGCGTACGGGTCCCGGGCCGACGGGGCCGCCGGGTGCGGGGTGTTGTCGGCGCCGGCCACTACCCTCGCGGCATGGCTGTCAATACGTCCGCCGAGGCCCCGCTGCCCGTAGGCGAGGTCTCGCGGCTCATCGGCGGGTGGATCGAGCGGCTCGGCGCGGTGTGGGTCGAGGGGCAGATCACCCAGTTGTCGCGGCGCCCCGGCGCGGGCGTCGTGTTCCTGACGCTGCGCGACCCGTCGCGCGACGTCTCCGTGAGCGTGACCTGCTTCCGGCAGGTCTTCGACGCGGTGGCGGACGTCGTCGGCGAGGGCGCCCGCGTCGTCGTGCACGCCAAGCCGGAGTGGTACGCCCCGCGCGGGCAGCTGTCGCTGCGGGCCGTCGAGATACGGCCCGTGGGTGTCGGGGAGCTGCTGGCCCGGCTGGAGCAGCTGAAGCGGTCGCTGGCGGCCGAGGGGCTGTTCGCCGCCGAGCGGAAGAAGCCGCTGCCCTTCCTGCCGCAGCTCGTCGGACTGGTGTGCGGGCGGGCCTCGGCCGCGGAGCGGGACGTGCTGGAGAACGCCCGGCGCCGCTGGCCCGCCGTCCGCTTCGAGGTGCGCAACGTCGCGGTGCAGGGCGTGCACGCCGTGGCCCAGGTCGTCCAGGCCGTGCAGGAGCTGGACGACCTGGAGGACGTGGACGTGATCGTCGTCGCGCGCGGGGGCGGCAGCGTGGAGGATCTGCTGCCGTTCTCCGACGAGCAGCTGGTGCGGGCGGTGGCGGCCTGCCGTACGCCGGTGGTGTCGGCGATCGGGCACGAGCCCGACAACCCGCTGCTGGACCATGTGGCCGACCTGCGGGCCTCCACGCCGACCGACGCGGCGAAGAAGGTGGTGCCGGACGTCGGCGAGGAGCTGGAGCGGGTGCGGACGCTGCGCGGCCGGGCGAGGAGGTGCGTTGAGGCGTTCGTGGAGCGCGAGGAGCGCGGGCTGGACCACGCGCTCGGCCGGCCGGCGCTGCGGGATCCGCACCGGATGGTCGACGAGCGCGCGGACCACGTCTCCTCGCTGGTCGACCGCTCGCGGCGGACGCTCGGGCACCTCCTGGACCGCGCCGACTCCGAGCTGTCGCACACGCACGCGCGCGTGGTGGGCCTCTCCCCCGCGGCGACGCTGAAGCGGGGGTACGCGGTGCTGCAGAGGGCCGACGGTCACGTGGTCCGGGATCCGGGCGAGGTGGCGGCGGACGAGGCGCTCCGGGCGCGGGTCGCCGCAGGTGAGTTCACGGTTCGAGTCGACGATCAGGGAATGGGTGCATGACGGGCAGGACGGACGAGGCGCTGGGGTACGAGCAGGCGCGCGACGAGCTGATCGAGGTGGTGCGCCGCCTGGAGGCCGGGGGAACGACGCTGGAGGAGTCCCTCGCCCTGTGGGAGCGCGGGGAGGAGCTGGCCAAGGTGTGCCGGCGCTGGCTGGAGGGCGCGCGGGCCCGGCTGGACGCGGCGCTCACCGAGGAGGAGGAAGAGGGGGCCGCCCAGGAGGAGTAGGCGGGGGCGCGGGCCGGGGCGGAGGGAGCCGGCCGGTGACCGCGGGTGTGAAGCGGGTCACTGACACCCGGGGTTTTGTTGAAAGTTGAATTTCCTTGGCGTACCGTCGAGCACGTCAACCGGCCCCGACCCGGGCCACCGACGCACACTTCGAGGAAGATCCCCCATGTCTCTCGTTCTTGACCCCGCCGCCCAGGACCTGCTGTTCCGCGAGGCCCACACCGCCAACACCTTCACCGACGAGCCGGTGACGGAGGAGCAGGTCCAGGCGATCTACGACCTGGTCAAGTTCGGTCCCACCGCCTTCAACCAGACCCCGCTGCGCGTCACCCTGGTCCGTTCCGCCGAGGCCCGCGAGCGCCTCGTGCAGCACATGGCCGAGGGCAACCGGGCCAAGACCGCCACCGCGCCGCTGGTCGCGATCCTCTCCGCGGACAACGAGTTCCACGAGGAGCTGCCGACCCTGTTCCCGGCGTTCCCGCAGGCCAAGGACGTCTTCTTCGCCGAGCGTCCGGCCCGTGAGGGCTCCGCCACGCTGAACTCCGCCCTCCAGGCCGCCTACTTCATCGTCGGCGTCCGCGCCGCCGGTCTCGCCGCCGGCCCGATGACCGGCTTCGACGCCGAGGGCATCCGCAAGGAGTTCCTGGACGACGACCACACCCCGCTGATCGTCGTCAACATCGGCAAGCCGGGCGAGGGCGCCTCCTACCCGCGCTCCCCGCGCCTGTCGTACGAGCAGGTCTTCACCACCGTCTGAGACACGGGAACCCGTCCGAGACGCGAGACCCCGGTCCCGACCGCACCCCGAGCACGACGAAGGCACCCGGCCGATCGGCCGGGTGCCTTCGTCGTGCTCGGGGTGCGGTCGGGGGCTCACGCCGGCTTCAGCGCGCCCGCCATCTCGGCCAGCCGGGCGAACGACGCCGTACCCGCGACGACCGTGGTGGCGCCGTCGGTGCCCTCCAGCACCAGGGCGTCGTAACGGCCGCCGGTGTAGCGGGTCCAGGTGCGGCCGCCGATCTCCTCGGTCGTCTTCGTCTCACGGGCACCCTGGCTCGCGTCGTCGACGAACGGGGCGCGCGCCTGAGTCGACTGCTCCACCGCCACGTACTCCCCGTCGGGAGAGTGGAAGCCGAGGTGCCAGGAGTCGAACTCGGCGCCGTCGAAGCGCACCGAGGTCGGTTTCCAGTCCGAGGACAGCCCCTCGGGCGCGGCCACCGGGTACGAGGCCGCGCGGCGCGCCGTCAGCAGCTCCACGCGGTAGTCGACCCGCTTCACGTCGGGAGCGGCACTGTCGTCGTGCGGGATGAAGAAGTACATCACCAGACCGGCGATCATGATCAGGCCCAGCGAGAGCACCATGTCCCGGACCGTCTGCATCTTGCTTTTCGAACCTGCCACGCCCCTATCGTCGCAGGTGCCGGGTGCGCTCATCCGTGGGGCCCCCTGCTCATTTTGTCGTACTGACGATAGAGTCGAGCCGAACCCTCATCCGGCCGTCGTCGTATCAGAAAGGTGCGCTCCGATGACCGAGCATCATCACCTGCCGTCCGAACTCGATGTCCCCTCCGAGGCCCCGGACCGCAACCTCGCCCTGGAACTGGTCCGGGTGACCGAAGCCGCCGCCATGGCCGCGGGCCGCTGGGTGGGACGCGGCGACAAGAACGGCGCCGACGGCGCCGCGGTGCGCGCGATGCGGACCCTTGTCTCCACCGTCTCGATGAACGGCGTCGTCGTCATCGGCGAGGGCGAGAAGGACGAAGCCCCGATGCTCTTCAACGGCGAGCGCGTCGGTGACGGCACCGGACCCGAGGTCGACATCGCCGTCGACCCGATCGACGGCACCACGCTGACGGCCAAGGGCATGCCGAACGCGATCGCCGTCCTCGCGGCCACCGAGCGCGGCGCCATGTTCGACCCGTCCGCCGTGTTCTACATGGACAAGCTGGTCACCGGCCCCGAAGCCGCCGACTTCGTCGACATCGACGCCCCCGTGTCGGTGAACATCCGCCGGGTCGCCAAGGCCAAGCGGGCCACCCCGGAGGACGTCACCGTCGTCATCCTGGACCGGCCGCGGCACGCGGGGATCATCGACGAGATCCGCCGGACCGGCGCCCGCATCAAGCTCATCTCCGACGGTGACGTCGCCGGTTCCATCCTCGCGCTGCGCGAGGGCACGGGCGTCGACCTGCTCCTCGGCGTCGGCGGCACCCCGGAGGGCATCATCTCGGCCTGCGCCGTGAAGTGCCTGGGCGGCACCATCCAGGGCAAGCTGTGGCCGAAGGACGAGGAGGAGCGGCGGCGGGCGATCGACGCCGGACACGACCTCGACCGCGTGCTGACCACCGAGGACCTGGTGACCGGGGAGAACGTGTTCTTCGTCGCCACCGGCATCACGGACGGCGAGTTGCTGCGGGGCGTGCGGTACCGGTCCGAGACGGCCGTCACCGATTCGATCGTGATGCGGTCGAAGTCGGGGACGGTGCGCAGGATCGACTCCGAGCACCGGCTGAGCAAGCTGCGGGCCTACAGCGCGATCGACTTCGACCGGGCGAAGTAGCCCCGCGGCCCGCCGGACGGGACCGCGGGCGGCGGGCGCGTGCGAGCCCGCCGCGGCCGGCCGCGCCCATGCGGCAGAGCCGCGCGTCGATCCGGCCCCGCGCCCCCCGGGGCTCGGCGGCCGCCCCGTCGAAAAGGGCGCCCCCGGTGCGGTGGGGGCGCCCTTTTCCCGTGGGCGTCGTTCCAGCCGGCTGCTAGCCGGCTGCCGCTATGCGGTCCGCCGGTCTGGCAGCCTTCTTCAGCTCCACGTCCCGGCGACGGCGGCGGGCCAGGGCCACCCGGCGTTCCGCCGCGGTCAGGCCGCCCCAGACGCCGTAGGGCTCCGGTTGCAGCAGGGCGTGTTCCCTGCACTCCACCATCACCGGGCAGCGCGCGCAGACCCGCTTGGCCGCCTCCTCGCGGGACAGGCGGGCCGCGGTGGGCTCCTTGGAGGGGGCGAAGAACAGGCCTGCCTCGTCGCGCCGGCACACCGCTTCGGTGTGCCATGGCGCGTCCTGGTCCCTGTCTCGCGCCGGCAACAGCTGGGCCGGCACGGCAGCGACCTGGGACGAATGCGGCGATTGCAGCACGGTCTACTCCTGACGACGGCTTCGCGAGCGAGAGACGATGCAGCAAGGCCTACCCGCTGTGCGTGCGCCTATGCACTGAGTTGACGGCCGCCGCCGTCGCGGCCGTCAACGGTCCAGGTGCTTGCGCACACTCCTGTCGACCTTGCGGTGGACCCGGTCGAGGATGTCCGCGACGATCTTGCCGCGCCTGGGCCGGGCCTCGACGCTGCCGAGGACGGACCAGCCGTCGACGTAGACGACGGGGGCGCCGGGGTCGGGCGAGTCGAGGGTGTGCACCTCGAAGGTGCCCAGGACGCCGCCGCCGCTGCCGCGCAGCGACACGTTCTCCGGGACGCGGATGTCGACGCTGCCGAAGACCGAGAACGCCTTGACGACGACCTGCTGGTACTCGAAGACCGCCTCGCTCAGGTCGATCTCGACGCTGCCGAAGACCGCGTACGCGTGGATACGGCGGCCCGCGCGCCAGCGGCCCCTGCGGACGGCGGCGCTGAAGACCGCGACCAGGCTGTCGTCCGGATCGGCCGGGACGGCTCCGGCCGTCGGGCGGTCGGGGGCCGGGACGGGGGACGAGGCGGGCGGCCGGTGCGCGGCGGGCAGGTCCCGGATGAACGCGTCCAGTTCGCCGACCGTCTTCGCGGCCAGCACGCCCTCGACGCGCTCGGCGTGCTCGTCGGCGGTGAGACGCCCCTCGGCGAGAGCCTCGCGCAGGATGTCGGCGATGCGGTCGCGGTCGGCGTCCGAGGCACGCAACTCGCTCACCGCGGCGCGCGGTCGGTTCTGCTTCTCAAGGTCCACGACAGCAGCGTACCGAAACACGATAGATCGCGATAGCCCTCCTCCGCGGCCGGCCGGCGCCGAACTGAGCCTTACCTCACAGGCTCGCCGCCGACCGCAGGTCCTACGCTGGTGGACGCTTGCCAATGGAGGCCGGCCGTGCTGTCTGTCGAGTGAGGAATGGGCGAGATGCCTGAGTTCGCGTACACCGATCTGCTCCCCATGGGAGAGGACACCACCCCCTACCGGCTGGTGACCTCCGAGGGTGTCTCCACCTTCGAGGCCGACGGGCGGACGTTCCTCAAGGTGGAGCCGGAGGCGCTGCGCAAGCTCGCCGAGGAGGCGATCCACGACATCCAGCACTACCTGCGCCCGGCCCACCTCGCGCAGCTGCGCCGGATCGTCGACGACCCCGAGGCGTCGGCCAACGACAAGTTCGTCGCGCTGGACCTGCTGAAGAACGCCAACATCGCGGCCGCCGGCGTGCTGCCCATGTGCCAGGACACCGGCACGGCGATCGTCATGGGCAAGCGCGGCCAGAACGTCCTCACCGAGGGCGGCGACGAGGAGGCCCTCAGCCGGGGCATCTACGACGCCTACCTCAACCTCAACCTGCGCTACTCGCAGATGGCTCCGCTCACCATGTGGGAGGAGAAGAACACCGGCTCCAACCTGCCGGCCCAGATCGAGCTGTACGCCACCGACGGCGGCGCCTACAAGTTCCTCTTCATGGCGAAGGGCGGCGGCAGCGCCAACAAGTCCTTCCTCTACCAGGAGACGAAGGCCGTCCTGAACGAGGCCTCCATGATGAAGTTCCTGGAGGAGAAGATCCGCTCCCTCGGTACGGCCGCCTGCCCGCCTTACCACCTGGCGATCGTGGTCGGCGGCACCTCCGCCGAGTACGCGCTCAAGACCGCCAAGTACGCCTCCGCGCACTACCTGGACGAGATCCCCGCCGAGGGCTCGCCGCTCGGGCACGGCTTCCGGGACAAGGAGCTGGAGGAGAAGGTCTTCGAGCTGACGCAGAGGATCGGGATCGGCGCGCAGTTCGGGGGCAAGTACTTCTGCCACGACGTGCGGGTCGTGCGGCTTCCGCGGCACGGGGCCTCGTGCCCCGTCGCGATCGCCGTGTCCTGCTCCGCCGACCGGCAGGCCGTCGCGAAGATCACCGCCGAGGGCGTCTTCCTGGAGCAGCTCGAGACCGACCCGGCACGGTTCCTGCCGGACACGACGGACGAGCACCTGGACGAGTCCTCCGACGTGGTGAGGATCGACCTGAACCAGCCGATGGACACGATCCTCGCCGAGCTGACCAAGTACCCGGTGAAGACCCGGCTGTCGCTCACCGGTCCGCTCGTCGTGGCCCGCGACATCGCGCACGCCAAGATCAAGGAACGCCTCGACGCCGGCGAGGAGATGCCGCAGTACCTGAAGGACCACCCGGTGTACTACGCCGGTCCGGCCAAGACGCCCGAGGGCTACGCGTCCGGCTCCTTCGGCCCGACGACGGCCGGCCGCATGGACTCCTACGTCGAGCAGTTCCAGGCCGCCGGCGGCTCCAAGGTCATGCTCGCCAAGGGCAACCGCAGCAAGCAGGTCACCGACGCGTGCGGCACCCACGGCGGCTTCTACCTCGGCTCCATCGGCGGCCCGGCCGCCCGGCTCGCCCAGGACTGCATCAAGAAGGTCGAGGTCGTCGAGTACGAGGAACTCGGCATGGAGGCGGTCTGGAAGATCGAGGTCGAGGACTTCCCGGCGTTCGTCGTGGTGGACGACAAGGGCAACGACTTCTTCCAGGATCCCGCTCCGGCGCCGACGTTCACGAGCATCCCGGTGCGGGGGCCGGGGCTGGCGTAGGGCCACGGGGGGCGGCGGGGTGTTCTCGCCACCGCCGCCCCTTCCCGACCCGTCCCCGGGGGCTCCGCCCCGGACCCCCGCTCCCCGGACGCCGGAAGGGCTGGATCAGCCGCCCCGGAACAACCCGGCCGCCCCGTTCGCTGTACCCCGTATGACCGAATACCGCACCGAGCACGACTCCATGGGCGAAGTCCGCGTCCCGGCGGACGCCAAGTGGCGGGCCCAGACCCAGCGGGCCGTCGAGAACTTCCCCGTCTCGGGGCAGCGCATCGAGCGCGCCCACATCGAGGCGCTGGCCCGGATCAAGGGTGCCGCCGCGAAGGTGAACGCCGAGCTGGGCGTGCTCGACGAGGAGATCGCCCGGGCGATCCAGGAGGCGGCCGGCGAGGTCGCCGAGGGCAGGTGGGACGAGCACTTCCCCGTCGACGTGTTCCAGACCGGGTCCGGGACGTCGTCGAACATGAACGCCAACGAGGTCGTCGCCACCCTGGCGACCGAGCGGCTCGGCCGGGACGTCCACCCGAACGACCACGTGAACGCCTCGCAGTCGTCCAACGACGTCTTCCCGTCGTCGATCCACATCGCCGCCACCGCCGCCGTCACCCGTGACCTGATCCCCGCCCTGGAGCACCTGGCCGCCTCCCTGGAGCGCAAGGCGGAGGAGTTCTCCGACGTGGTGAAGTCGGGGCGCACCCACCTCATGGACGCCACGCCCGTGACCCTGGGGCAGGAGTTCGGCGGGTACGCCGCGCAGGTGCGGTACGGCGTCGAACGGCTGACGGCCTCCCTCCCCCGGCTCGCCGAACTGCCGCTGGGCGGCACGGCGGTGGGGACGGGCATCAACACGCCGCCCGGTTTCTCCGCGGCCGTCATCGAGGAGGTCGCCCGGGTCACGGGGCTGCCGCTGACGGAGGCGCGCGACCACTTCGAGGCGCAGGGCGCGCGCGACGGCATCGTGGAGACCAGCGGGCAGCTGCGGACGATCGCCGTGGGACTGACGAAGATCGCCAACGATCTGCGGTGGATGGCTTCGGGACCGCGGACCGGGCTGGCGGAGATCTCGCTGCCCGACCTGCAGCCGGGGTCCTCGATCATGCCGGGCAAGGTCAACCCGGTGATCCCGGAGGCGGTGCTGATGGTGGCCGCGCAGGTCGTCGGGAACGACGCCACCGTGGCGACGGCGGGCGCGGCCGGCAACTTCGAGCTGAACGTGATGCTGCCGGTCATCGCCAAGAACGTGCTGGAGTCGGTCCGGCTGCTCGCCAACGTGTCGCGGCTGCTGGCCGACCGGACCGTGGACGGGATCGTCGCCCACCGCGAACGCGCCCGCGAGTACGCCGAGTCGTCGCCGTCGGTCGTCACCCCGCTGAACAAGTACATCGGGTACGAGGAGGCCGCGAAGGTCGCCAAGAGGGCGCTGGCGCAGCGCCGGACGATCCGCGAGACGGTGCTCGACGGCGGGTACGTGGAGCGCGGTGACCTCACGCTCCGGCAGCTCGACGAGGCGCTCGATGTCCTGCGGATGACACGGCCGTAACCTTTCGCGGCCGGCGCGAGAACCGTGACGCGTACCGCGGCGTCGTATGTCCATGGCACCTAATATCTGTGCATGGCAGACGGTGGAGCGGTGAGGCGCGTGGGAACGGGTGGGGCGGCGGGCTTCTGGCGGGCCGGGGACCAGATCCTGTGGCGGTACCGGGAGAACGGCGGCGCGGGTGTCCACATCGCCCGCCCCGTCACCGTCGTCCGGGACGACGAGGAGCTGCTCGCCGTGTGGCTGGCCCCCGGCACCCAGTGCGTCAGACCCGTGCTCGCCGACGGCACTCCCCCGCACCAGGAGCCGCTGCGCACGCGCTACACCAAGCCGCGGACGGTGGTGCCGGGCCGCTGGTTCGGCACCGGTGTGCTGAAGCTGGCCCGGCCCGGCGAGCCCTGGTCGGTGTGGTTGTTCTGGGAGCCGGGCTGGCAGTTCAAGAACTGGTACGTCAACTTCGAGGAGCCGCTGGTCCGCTGGGACGGCGGGGTGGACTCCGAGGACCACTTCCTGGACCTGTGCGTCTATCCCGACCGCTCCTGGGGCTGGCGCGACGAGGACGAGTTCGCGCAGGCTCAGCAGGACGGACTGATGGACGTGTCGGTGGCCGAGCGGGTCCGGGAGGCCGGCCGGTCGGCGGTGGAGGTGGTCCGTGCCTGGGGCGCGCCGTTCGCCGACGGCTGGGAGGACTGGCGCCCGGATCCGGCCTGGAGCGTACCGTCGTTGCCGCAGGACTGGCATCGAACGCCTGCGCGCCTGTCCACATGAGACCCTTGCCGCGCCCCCGGGCGGCAAACGTAGGATCGTCCTCCGCAAGGGCGCTCCCACCGTAACTCCCGGATCGGGCGCCAGGTCTGACCGAACGTCACCGAGGGGCGGCAGGACGTGAGCGAGGGGTACGAGGGCAGTACCGGCAGGGGCCGCGGTGGGCCCACCGGTGGCACAGGAACAGCCTCTGACCACGCGGAGAATCCGTTCCGGGGACACGTATTCCGGGTATCGGATTCTCTGCGGGACCGACTGCACGCGCGGCGCGCAGCCCCGGACGGACGGATTCGACACGCGTGACGGAGCAGCCCACCTCCTACGAACGCCCTCAGGGCGTGGACCCCACGGACGACCGCGGGGCGCTCCTGCGTGCCCAGGAGTCCGCGCCCGGGGCCGCCGCCTTACCGCCCGCCGACCGGGCCCGTACCGACGGCACCCCGGGCACCACCGCGCCGGGCGGCCCGGCGCCCTGCCCCCAGGGGAAGGATCAGGCCGTTTCCGACGCCGAGCACTCACAGCCCGCGGTGGCCGCCGAGCCGGACGCGCACCGGCCGCGCCCCGCGCCCGAGGCCGTACCGCTGCAGCCGGGCGCCGAGACGCGCCCGGACGGCCGGGACCGGCGTACCGGGCAGGCGCCCGTGTCCGGCCGGCAGCCCACGCCGATGCGGCGGGACGGCGACCGGCTGCGCTTCGTGGGCGCGGCGACCCGGCGGATCGCCCGCGGCCTGGACCTGGACGAGATCGTGATGGGGCTGTGCCGGGCCACCGTGCCGACCTTCTCCGACGCGATCCTGGTCTACCTGCGTGATCCGCTGCCGGTCGGCGACGAGCGGCCGGTCGCCGACCGGGTCGTGCTGCGGCTGCGGCGCACCGACCGCATCCCCGAGGAGCGCGAACCCGAGCCCGGGTTCGCGCAGCTCGGTCTGCCGCCCCCCGAGGCGCCGGAGCTGTCGGAGTTGTCGGCGGCGATCGCGGAACTGTGCGAGGTGCGTCCGGGCGGGGCCCTCGCGGAGGTGCTGCGGGGGGTGCGTCCGGTGTTCGCGGACACCCCGGCGGCGACCGCCGCGCTGCCCGAACTCCTCGGGCCCGACAGCCGGCTGGACGTTCCGGGCGGCCAGCGGGCGATCCTCGCGCCGTTGCGCGGCCGGCGCCGGGTGATCGGGGCCGCGGTGTTCATCCGCCGCCCCGAACGCATCCCGTTCGACGCGGACGACCTGCTGGTGGCCGCGCAGCTCGCCACGCACAGTGCCCTGGGCATCGACAAGGCGGTGCTGTACGACCGGGAGGCGTACATCGCCGACGAGCTCCAGCGCACGATGCTGCCGGAGACCCTGCCGCGGCCCACGGGCGTGCGGCTGGCCTCCCGCTACCTGCCCGCGGCGGAGACCGCGCGGGTGGGCGGCGACTGGTACGACGCGATCCCGCTGCCGGGCAGCCGCGTCGCCCTGGTGGTGGGTGACGTCATGGGTCACTCCATGACCAGCGCCGCCATCATGGGCCAGCTCCGCACGACGGCCCAGACGCTGGCCGGGCTGGACCTGCCCCCGCAGGAGGTCCTGCACCACCTGGACGAGCAGGCCCAGCGTCTGGGCACCGACCGCATGGCGACCTGCCTCTACGCCGTCTACGACCCGGTGGCGCACCGCATCACCATCGCCAACGCCGGTCATCCCCCGCCCATCCTGTTGCACCTGGGCGGCCGGGCCGAGGTGCTGCGGGTGCCGCCGGGCGCCCCGATCGGGGTGGGCGGCGTCGACTTCGAGGCCGTCGAGCTGGACGCGCCCGCCGGTGCCACCCTGCTGCTGTACACGGACGGTCTGGTGGAGTCGCGGCTGCGGGACGTGGCGACCGGCATAGAGCAGCTGCGCGAGAAGCTCGCCGCGACCGCGCAGCTGACCGGTCCCGACCATCCGCCGCCGTTGGAGGCGCTGTGCGACGAGGTCCTCGACATGCTCGGTCCCGGCGACCGGGACGACGACATCGCGCTGCTCGCCGCCCGCTTCGACGGGATCGCGCCCAGTGATGTCGCGTACTGGTTCCTGGAGCCGGAGGACGCGGCTCCGGGGCGGGCCCGGCGTCTCGCCCGGCGGGCGCTGGCCCGCTGGGGCATGGAGGAGATGACGGACTCCGTCGAGCTGCTGGTGAGCGAGGTGGTGACCAACGCGGTGCGGTACGCCACCCGGCCGGTGTCGCTGCGGTTGCTGCGCACCGACGTGCTGCGCTGCGAGGTCGGCGACGACGTGCCGCAGCTGCCCCGGCTGCGGCAGGCCCGTGCCACCGACGAGGGCGGCCGCGGGCTGTACCTGGTGAACCGGCTGGCCCGGCGGTGGGGGGCGACCCGGTTGAGCACCGGGAAGGTGGTCTGGTTCGAGCTGAACCAGGGCGCGTAGGCCGCCCCGGCGGCAGGACAGCGGTACGACGGCGGAGGGGGGGGGCCCCCGGCGGGGGGGGGGCCCCCCCCCCGGCGGGGCCCCCCCCCCCCCGGGGTGGCGCCCCGGGGGGGCCCGGGGGGGGGGGGGGGGGGGGGGGGGGGCGCCCGGGGGGGGGGGCCCCCCGGGGGGGGGGCCCGGGGGCCCGGGGGGGGGGGGGCCCGGGCGGGGGGGGGGGGGCCCCCCCTCCGCGTCGTTCTCCGCCCCCGCTATTGGTCGCCGAACTGCGGATCCAGCGGGTTCTCGGGTTCGCCGGTCGTCGGCGCCCCCGTGGTCGGTGTCTCCGACGGGGTCTGCGTGGTCGGGGTCTCCGACGGGGTCTGCGTGGTCGGTGTCTCCGACGGGGTCTGCGTCTTCGACGGCTTGCTCGACGAGGGTGTCGTGCTCGGTGTCTCCGAGGGTTCCGGCGGCGGCGACGGTGAGGGGCTCGTGGTGACGGTGGGCTGGACCGCCGCGCCCTGGTCGGTCTCCAGGTCGAACCTGCTGACCTTGCTCGAGACGCCGAAGGTGTACGCCGCCCAGATCCGCGCCGGGTAGCCACCGCCGTTGACGCGGCCCTTGCCGGGGAGCAGGCCGGTCGCCCCGGTCATGGTGACCTGGGGGTGCGGCGGCTGGGCGGACTCGCCGAACAGGCCGACCGAGGTGACCAGGTCGGGCGTGTAGCCGGTGAACCAGGCGGACTTGTTGTCGTCGGACGTGCCCGTCTTGCCCGCGACCTTCTGGCCGTTGCGCAGGGGGTTGTCCCGCACGGACTCCTGGGCCGTGCCGTCGTCGACCACGCCGGTGAGCACCGAGGTGACCGTGTCGGCGGCCTCGCGGCTGATGACCTGCTCGCCGATCGGGTCGGCCGGCTTCACCGCGTGGACGCTGTTCTCCGCCGACTTGATGAGCGTCGGGGTGACCTTCCTGCCGTGGTTGTCGAGGGTCGCGTAGACGCCGGCCATCTGCAGCGGGCTCGCGCCCATGGTGCCGAGGGTCTGCGCGGGCACGGCCTTCAGGTCCGTGGTGTCCATGCCGAGGTCGGAGGCGGTCTTGAGGACCTTGTCCATGCCGACGTCGACGCCCAGCTGGGCGAAGACGGAGTTGACGGACTTGTTCATCGCCGTCTGGACGGTGACGTCGCCGTAGTCGACGTCGTCCTCGTTCTCCGGGGCGAAGCCGATGTCGCTGCCGACGACGGGGCGCTTGCTGGTGCCGTCGTAGACCGTGTTCACGCTGATCTTCTGGTCGTCCTGGGTCACCGCGCCCTGGTCCAGGGCGGCGGCCAGGATCACCGGCTTGAAGGTGGAGGCGGGCTGGTAGTCGGTGCGGGTGGCGTTGTTCGTGTAGTGCTTGACGTAGTCCACACCGCCGTACATCGCCACGACCGCGCCCGTCTTCGGGTTCACCGAGACGGCGCCCGCCTGGATGTCGCCGTCGACCGGGCGCTTCTTCGCGTCCAGCTTGCTGGTCAGCTGTTCCTTGACGGACTTCTCCAGCGCCCTCTGCTTCTTCTTGTCGACGTTGAGGGTGATGTTCCAGCCGCCGGCGCTGACCATCGCCTCGGCCTCCTGGCTGCTGTCGGCGACGCCCTGTTCGACGAGCTGCCTCTGCAGCTCGCTGTTGGCCGCCTTCACCAGGTAGCCGACCTGGCCCTCCTGGCCGGGGGCGGGCTTGGGCTCCTCGGGGACCGGGAACTCCATGGCGTCGCGCTTGGTCTTGTCCAGCCAGTCCTCCTCGACCATGTTGTCGAGGACGTAGTTCCAGCGCTGCTTGACCAGTTTCTTGCCGGTGTCGCTGGCGGAGGTCCAGTCGTACTGGCTGGGGGCCTGGAGCAGGGCCGCGAGGTAGGCGCCCTGGGGGACGGTGAGCTCGTCGGCGTCGACGCGGTAGTAGGCCTGGGCCGCCGCCTGGATGCCGTAGGCGCCGCGGCCGTAGTAACTGGAGTTGATGTAGCCGGCCAGGATGTAGTCCTTGGACTTCTCCCGGTCCAGCTTGAGGGAGATGACCAGTTCCTTGAGCTTGCGGGTGACCGTCTGTTCCTGGGTCAGGTAGTAGTTCTTGACGTACTGCTGCGTGATCGTCGAACCACCCTGGGCACCCCTGCCCATGACCGTGTTGAGGACGCCGCGCGCGGTGCCCTTCAGGTCGACGCCGGCGTCGTCGTAGAAGGTCTTGTTCTCGGCGGCGACGAAGGTGTGCTGGACGTCCTTGGGGACGTCGGAGAGGTCGACGTTCTCGCGGTTGAGCTTGCCGTCGCGGGCCAGCAGGTTGCCGTCGCTGTACTTGTAGACGTTGCTCTGGAGCTGGGCGTCGGCGTTGGCGGTGTCCGGGATCGGTGTCGTCATGTACAGGACGATGAAGGCGCCGATGACGAGCACGCAGAAGCCCAGGAAACCGCCGAGCATCTTCTTCCAGGTGAACAGCCTGCGTATGCGGCCCTTGCCGCCCTCGGTCCCCCCGCCGCCCTTCCCCGCGCCGCGGCGGGCCGCCGCGCGCCCGCCGGCCGCGGTGCGCGTCGCACCCTGCGCCGACGGCACGGCGTCGGTGCGCGACTCGGGGGCCGCCGTCCGCGACGAGCGGTTCCCGGGCGCCGCGCGACGACCACCACGCTGTCGCGCTCGTCTCTCTTCCGCTCGTCCCATGAGTCCGCTCGCTCCGCTTCCTACTCGGCAGTCGCACCAGTGCCCGGAGGCAGGTCAGCTCAGAAAGCTAACACCGCTCTCTGTGACGAACGGGTCTCGATCCGGCCCCACGGGGGCGTGAGAATCAGCACCCCCGACGGGGGAACCGGCGCACCGTTCCACCGGAACCGACGCCCGAGGGCCGTCAAGGGTTGCCACCGCACGATAAAGTGATATCACTTAGATAGACATCAGCTCATCCGCGGGCGGCCGGCGGACCACCGGTCCGTCCGCCCGCGAGGAACGGGGGGACCCATGTCCACGAACGAGTCCACGCACGACCCGTCGGCCACCGCCGACGTGCCCGAGATGCCCGCCCCGCGGGTGCGCGAGTTCCCGGCCCGCAGCGTGGGCGGCGGCCTCGCACTGCTGTCCGGCCTGGTCGGACTGCTGGCCGGCGCCGCCCTGGTCGCCGCCGCCACCACCGTGACCGCGGCCGGCGGCAAGGCCGCGCTCATCACCGGCGGCGTCCTCGTCGCGCTCGCCGCGTTCCTCGCGATGTGCGGGCTGAACACGGTGGCGCCGGGCGAGGCCCGCGTGGTGCAGCTGTTCGGGCGCTACCGGGGGACCATCCGTGAGGACGGCCTGCGCTGGGTGAACCCCTTCACCTCCCGCGAGAAGATCTCGACCCGCGTCCGCAACCACGAGACCGCCGTCCTCAAGGTCAACGACGCCTACGGCAACCCCATCGAGCTGGCCGCGGTCGTCGTGTGGAAGGTGCAGGACACCGCGCAGGCCTCCTTCGAGGTGGACGACTTCGTGGAGTTCGTCTCCACCCAGACCGAGGCCGCGGTCCGGCACATAGCCATCGAGTACCCCTACGACGCCCACGACGAGGACGGGCTCTCGCTGCGCGGCAACGCCGAGGAGATCACCGAGAAGCTCGCCGTCGAGCTGCACGCGCGCGTGGCGGCCGCCGGTGTGCGGATCATCGAGTCCCGTTTCACGCACCTCGCCTACGCCCCGGAGATCGCCTCCGCGATGCTCCAGCGGCAGCAGGCCGGCGCGGTGGTCGCGGCGCGGCGCGAGATCGTGGACGGCGCGGTCGGCATGGTGGAGGCGGCGCTCGGCAGGATCGCCGAGCAGGGCATCGTGGAGCTGGACGAGGAACGGAAGGCGGCGATGGTGTCCAACCTGATGGTGGTGCTGTGCGGGGACCGGGCACCGCAGCCGGTGCTCAACGCGGGGACGCTCTACCAGTGACCCCACCCGAGGAGGGGGCCGCCCCTCGGCGTCGGCCGCAGCAGCGCAAGCAGGTGCTGCTGCGGCTCGATCCGCTGGTGCACGACGCGCTGGCCCGGTGGGCCTCCGACGAACTGCGGTCGGCGAACGCGCAGATCGAGTTCCTGCTGCGGAGGGCGTTGAAGGAGGCGGGCAGGCTGCCCGGGGAGGCCGGCCCCCTGCCCCGCCGGGGACGCCCTCCGGGCCCTGCCGGAGGCTCCGCCCCGGGACCTCCGCCGGCCTGACCGCCCGGACACCCCGAAGCGGAGGCCCGTCGGGCCGGTCTCGGCATCCGGCCGCCGCGCACCGGACGGCCACACGCCGGACAGCCACGCGCCGGGCCGTCGCACACCGGACCGCCGCGCACCGGACCGCCGTGGACCGGACCGCCACAGCATCCGGCCGCCACGCACCGGGCCGCCACGCACCGAACCGCCGCGCGCCGGACGGCCACGCGCCAAGCCGTCGCACACCGGGCCGCCACGCACCGGGCCGTCGCACACCGGGCCGCCACGTACCGAACCGCCGTGGACCGGGACGCCACGGCATCCGGCCGCCACGTACCGAACCGCCGTGAACCGGGCCGTCGCGCACCGGGAAGACTGCTGTAGCGAACCTGTGACAATCGCCCCCACCTGCGCCGCCGCACGGCCCGCCACCACCTCTGCACTCCGGGTATACACGCCGCGTATACACCGTGTGTACAGTCCTCCTCATGTCCATCGGTCACACACTCCTCGGACTCCTGGAGTCCGGGCCCCGTCACGGTTACGACCTCAAGCGGGCCTTCGACGAGAAGTTCGGTCACGACCGGCCGCTGCACTACGGCCAGGTCTATTCGACGATGTCCCGGCTGCTGAAGAACGGCCTGGTCGAGGTCGACGGCATCGAGGCCGGCGGCGGCCCGGAGCGCAAGCGGTACGCCATCACCGACGCCGGGGTCACCGACGTCGCCCGCTGGCTCGCCACGCCCGAGAAGCCCGAGCCGTACCTGCAGTCGACGCTCTACACCAAGGTCGTCCTCGCGTTGCTCACGCACCGCGACGCGGCCGACATCCTGGACACGCAGCGCTCCGAGCACCTGCGCGGCATGCGCATCCTCACCGACCGCAAGCGCCGGGGCGACCTCGCCGACCAGCTGATCTGCGACCACGCCCTGTTCCACCTGGAGGCCGACCTGCGCTGGCTGGAACTGACCGCCGCGCGTCTGGACCGGCTGCGAGAGGCGGTGACCGCGTGAGCGCCCCCGCCGGTTCGCTGCTCGCCGCGGAGAACCTCCGCAAGGCCTACGGTCCGACGCTCGCGCTGGACGGTGCCGAGTTCTCCATCCACCCCGGCGAGGTCGTCGCCGTCATGGGCCCCTCCGGGTCCGGCAAGTCCACGCTGCTGCACTGCCTCGCCGGGATCGTGACGCCCGACTCCGGCTCGATCACGTACGACGGGCGGGAACTGGCGACGATGAGCGACGCCCGGCGCAGTGCGCTGCGGCGCTCGGAGTTCGGGTTCGTGTTCCAGTTCGGGCAGCTCGTGCCGGAGCTGACCTGCGTGGAGAACGTGGCGCTGCCGCTCAGGCTGAACGGCGCCCCGCGCAAGCAGGCCGAGCGGGCCGCCCTGGCGTGGATGGAGCGGCTGGAGGTCGACGACCTGAAGGGCAAGCGGCCCGGCGAGGTGTCCGGCGGGCAGGGGCAGCGGGTGGCCGTGGCGCGCTCGCTCGTCACCGACCCCCGGGTGCTGTTCGCCGACGAGCCGACCGGCGCGCTGGACTCCCTCAACGGCGAACGCGTGATGGAGCTGCTCACTGAGGCCGCCCGGTCGGCCAACGCGGCCGTCGTCCTGGTCACGCACGAGGCCCGGGTGGCCGCCTACTCCGACCGCGAGATCGTCGTACGGGACGGGAAGTCGCGGGACATGGAGCGCGTCGTATGAACGTCCGCCAGTGGTCCAGGGACCTGGGCCTGGGGGTCCGGTTCGCCTTCGCCGGCGGACGGGAGGGGTGGATCCGGGCCGTGCTGACGGCGGTGGGCGTGGGGCTCGGCGTCGCCGTCCTGCTGCTGACGACGGCGGTGCCGAACGCCCTCGCGGCGCGCGACGACCGTGAGGACGCCCGGCTCGACTGGCCGTTCGGGGCGACCCAGCCGGCCAGGGGCGACGACACCCTGCTGATCGCCGACTCCGACACGACGTTCCGCGACAAGGACATACGCGGCCGGATCGTGGAACCGGAAGGAGCCCGGGCCCCGCTGCCGCCCGGCGTGAGCCGGTTCCCCGCGAAGGGCGACATGGTGGTCTCGCCCGCGCTGAGGAAGCTGCTCGCCTCCGACGGCTCGGCGTTGCTGCGGGAGCGGCTGCCGTACCGCGTCGTGGGGACGATCGGGGAGGCCGGGCTGATCGGCTCCCAGGAACTCGCCTACTACACGGGCGCCTCCGGACTCGCCGCGCACCTCGACGACAGCGTGGGGGCGATCCGGCTGAAGGAGTTCGGGAACCCCGAGCCGACGGAGGAGGAGACCGACCCGGTGCTGCTCCTGCTCGTCCTCGTCGTCATCGTGGTGCTGCTCATGCCGGTGGCCGTGTTCATCGCCGCGGCCGTGCGGTTCGGCGGTGAGCGGCGCGACCGCAGGCTCGCGGCCCTCCGGCTGATCGGCAGCGACGGGCGGATGACGCGGCGCATCGCGGCGGGCGAGGCGATGGCCGGCTCGCTGCTGGGCCTGGTCCTCGGCGCGGTCTTCTTCCTGATCGGCCGCCAGGTGGCCGGTTCGGTCGAGGTGATGGGCATCAGCGTGTGGCCCAGCTACCTCGACCCCTCCCCCGCGCTGGCCGCGCTGATCGTGCTGGCGGTGCCGACGGCCGCGGTCCTGGTCACCCTCTTCGCGCTGCGGGGCGTGGTGATCGAACCCCTCGGCGTGGTGCGCACGGCCCGGCCCGCGCGGCGACGGCTGTGGTGGCGGCTGCTGATGCCGGCGGCCGGCCTCGCGATGCTCTACCCCATGATCGGGCAGGGCCGCGAGAACGGGGACTTCAACCAGTACCTGGTGACCGGCGGCGTCCTGCTCCTCCTCGTCGGGGTCACCGCCCTGCTGCCCTGGCTCGTGGAGTCGGTCGTGGCCAGGCTCGGCCCGGGCGGCGTCGCCTGGCAACTGGCCGTGCGCAGGCTGCAGTTGAGCAGCGGTACGGCGGCCCGGATGGTCAACGGCATCGCGGTGGCGGTCGCCGGGGCGATCGCGCTGCAGATGCTGTTCGCGGGCGTGGACGGTGACTACACCAAGTCCACCGGCCAGGACGTCGCCCGGGCGCAGATGCAGGTCCAGGTGCCGGACGGCGCCCCGATGGCCGAGACCGCCCGGAAG
This sequence comes from Streptomyces sp. NPDC048734, assembly GCF_043198675.1. Lineage (NCBI taxonomy): Bacteria > Bacillati > Actinomycetota > Actinomycetes > Kitasatosporales > Streptomycetaceae > Streptomyces > Streptomyces sp. NPDC048734. The sequence goes on from NZ_JBICUZ010000002.1 coordinate 320,088, forward strand.
TTCGCCGACACCAAGGGCGTCCGCAAGGTCACGGCGCTGTGGGAGGGCTACCTGGGCGACTCCTCCTGGAACAGTGAGAACGGCCCGAGCCTGAGCGCGGCGCTGACCGTGGGCGACTGCCCGGCCCTGCGCGAGCTGGCGAAGCTCCCCTCGTGCGGGGACGGGGACGTCTTCGTGGTCGACGGCGTCGAGTACGCCCCGGAGGGCCCGCAGCTGAGCAGGCCCGGCAAGAAGCTGTACCTGGAGCAGTCCACGCCGGAAGGCAGCCGGGAGACCGTCTGGACCGTCCCCGCGGGCGTCACCACGGTCCGGTCGCTCAAGGGGCTCACCGAGTGGGAGCGCGGAGGCTTCCTGCTCACCCCGAGCGCACTGCCCGAGGCGGCCGAGAAGCTGGTCAGCGGGCAGCTGTACCTCTCGTTCGACGAGTCCGTGCCCGACGCGTACGACCACGCCCGCAACACGGCGTTCCACGTGGATCCGATGACCCGCCCGATGAACTGGTACTCCACGAAGCAGGACGAGAAGTTCACCTCCATCCGCACCGGTCTGCTCGTCGGCTCCGCCTGCGTGCTGGTGCTGATCGGGGCGAGCCTGCTGGTGTCGCAGCTGGAGCAGTTGCGCGAACGCCGCAAGCTGCTGTCCGCGCTGGTCGCCTTCGGCACCCGCCGCCGCACGCTGAGCATGTCGGTGCTGTGGCAGACGGCGATCCCGGTCGGGCTCGGTCTGCTGCTGGCCTCGGTGGTGGGCATCACGCTGGGCGGGGTGCTGCTGCGGATGACGGGCACGCCGGTGAGCGTCGACTGGTCGAGCGTGCTGGCGATGACCGCCACCGGTGCCGCGGTCGTCCTCGGTGTGACGCTGCTGAGCCTGCCGCCGTTGCTGCGGCTGATGCGGCCGGAGGGCCTGCGCACGGAGTGAGCACGCGGCGCCGGACGGGCCGGGGGTGCCCCGCCGGGACGGCAGGGGCGTCCTCGGCCCGTCCAACGCCGGTGCGCCGTGCGGCCGCCGCGCCGTACAGCCGGTGCGCCGTACAGCCGGTGCGCCGTACAGCCGGTGCACCGTGCGGCGGCGGCCGCCGCGCCGTACAGCCGGTGCGCCGTACAGCCGGTGCACCGTGCGGCGGCGGCCGGTGCGCCGTACAGCCGGTGATCCGCCGTCGCGGGCCTCGGTCCGCCGTGCCCGGCGCTCCTCCGGCCGCACGGGGGCGTCACGCGTCCGCGGCGAGAACGCGCACCGGCAGTGGCGCCAGCGCCTCCCGCAGGGAGTCCGCCAGTTCGGCGTACTCGGCGCCGCGGGCCGCGCCGGAACGCATGGCGAGGGCGATCCGGCGGGTGGGGGCGGGGTCGGCGAAGCGGCCGGTGAGGAGCTGCGTACTGCGACTGGTCTCGACGGTGACGGCGGTGCGCGGCAGCAGGGTGCAGCCCAGGCCGCCGGCGACGAGCTGGACGAGGGTGGAGAGCCCGGCGGCCGTGGTGGTCACCGGGGCGTCCTCGCGGCCGGCCTCCCGGCAGATGTCCAGGGCCTGGTCGCGCAGGCAGTGCCCCTCGTCGAGGAGCAGCAGGTTCAGTTCCCTGAGGGCCTCGCGCGCGATGCCCTCGCGTCCGCCCAGCCGGTGGCCGAGCGGGGTGACGAGCACGAAGTCCTCGTCGAAGAGCGGGAGTTCGGTGACGCCGGGCATGCCGAGGGGGACGGCGAGCAGCAGCAGGTCGAGGCGGCCGGTGTGCAGTCCGTCGACCAGGCTGGCGGTCTGCTCCTCGTGGACCTGGAGGTCGAGCGCCGGGTAGCGGTCGTGGACCAGGCGCAGGACGGTGGGCAGCAGGTAGGGCGCGACGGTGGGGATGACCCCGAGCCGCAGCACCCCGGTGAACGGCGCCCGCACCGCGTCCGCCTCCTCCAGCAGCGCCCCGACCTCGGCCAGCACCGCCCTGGCCCGTACGGCGAGACGCTCACCGGCCGGGGAGAGCAGCACCTTGCGCGTCGTACGCTCCAGGAGGGTCACGCCCAGGGTCTCCTCCAGCGCGGAGACGGCGCCGGACAGGGCGGGCTGGCTCATGCCGATGGCGGCGGCCGCGTCCCGGAAGTGCAGGTGCTCGGCGACGGCCGCGAAGGCCCGCAGTTGCGCCAGACTGGGCAGCCGCCTCTTGGCCCCGCCATTACCCGTGGTCACTGATAACCTCCTCCGATCAACCCGACCGAGTGTAGCGATTTCTGTAATCAATGCACCCTGTGTCAGCATCAGGCTCGTCCAACCCATGGGGAGCGTCCGCGATCCGGACGCTTCTTCGCTGCAAGGAGAGCGTGTGCTCACTGTCGGTGACAAGTTCCCCGAGTTCGAACTGACCGCCTGCGTCTCGCTGGAGAAGGGTGCGGAGTTCGAGCAGATCCACCACAAGTCCTACGAGGGCAAGTGGCTGGTCGTGTTCGCGTGGCCCAAGGACTTCACCTTCGTGTGCCCGACCGAGATCGCCGCGTTCGGCAAGCTGAACGACGAGTTCGCCGACCGCGACGCGCAGATCCTGGGCTTCTCCGGCGACTCCGAGTTCGTGCACCACGCCTGGCGCAAGGACCACCCGGACCTGACCGACCTGCCGTTCCCGATGCTGGCGGACTCCAAGCACGAGCTGATGCGGGACCTCGGCATCGAGGGCGAGGACGGCTTCGCCCAGCGTGCCGTCTTCATCGTCGACCCCAACCGTGAGATCCAGTTCACGATGGTCACCGCGGGCTCCGTCGGCCGCAACCCCAAGGAGGTCCTGCGGGTCCTGGACGCCCTGCAGACCGACGAGCTGTGCCCGTGCAACTGGACCAAGGGCGAGGACACCCTCGACCCGGTCAAGCTGCTGGCCGGGGAGTGACCTGAGATGTCCCTCGACACCCTGAAGTCCGCGATACCGGACTACGCCAAGGACCTGAAGCTCAACCTCGGCTCGGTCATCGGCAACTCCGACCTGCCCGCCCAGCAGTTGTGGGGCACCGTGCTGGCGACCGCGATCGCCTCGCGCTCCCCGATCGTGCTGCGCGAGCTGGCGCCGGAGGCGAAGGCGAACCTCTCGCCCGAGGCGTACGCGGCGGCGAAGTCGGCCGCCGCGATCATGGCGATGAACAACGTCTTCTACCGCACCCGCCACCTGCTGTCGGACCACGAGTACGGCAACCTGCGGGCCGGGCTGCGGATGAACGTGATCGGCAACCCCGGGGTCGACAAGGTCGACTTCGAGCTGTGGTCGTTCGCGGTGTCCGCGATCAACGGTTGCGGCATGTGCCTGGACTCGCACGAGCAGGTGCTGCGCAAGGCGGGCGTCGAGCGTGAGGTGATCCAGGAGGCGTTCAAGATCGCCTCGGTGATCCAGGCTGTCGGCGTCACCCTCGACACGGAGGCCGTCCTCGCCGAGTGACGGCGGGTTCGGCCCCGGGCCCCGTTCACCCCTCGGGGTGGGCGGGGCCCTGTCGTTCCCCGCCCCCGGCGCCGGGGGCCATCGCCGGCCCCCCGCCGCCGTCGGGATCGGCCCCGTCCACGAGGGCCGCGGGGCCGGCCGGCCGGACCGGAGCCGCGTCGACCGCGGTGGCGCCCCTGGGCTGCGGGGCCGTCCGCAGGGCCGGTTCGCGCGAGTAGGCGTGCAGGTAGCCCACCACCGTGTTCGTCACCGCCACCAGCGGTACGGCGACCACCGCGCCGCCGATGCCGGCGACCATGCCGCCGGAGGCGACCGCGAGGACCACCGCGAGCGGGTGGACGCGCACGGCGCGGCCCAGGATGAACGGCTGGAGGATGTGGCCCTCGATCTGCTGCACGGCGAGCACGACCGCCAGCGTCATCACCGCGGTGAACACGCCCTGCGTGACCAGGGCGACGACGACGGCGAGCGCCCCGGAGGCGACCGCGCCGACCAGCGGGATGAAGGAGAACAGGAAGATGAAGACGGCCAGTGGCACGGCCATGGGCACGTCGAGGAAGTAGATGCCGAGGCCGATGAAGATGGCGTCGATCAACGCCACCACCACCGTGCCGCGCACGTACGCCGTGAGCGTCGCCCAGGCCCGCGGTCCTGCGCCCGCGACACCCGGCCGGGCGGCGGCGGGGACCAGCTTGAGGGTCCACTGCCAGATGCGCTTGCCGTCGTAGAGCAGGAACAGCGTCGAGAAGAACGACAGCAGGATGCCGGTGAGGGCCTCCACGACGACGGTGACGCCCTCCAGGCCGGCGGAGGTGATCTCGTCGGTGTTGGCGCCGACCGCCTCGCGCAGGTTCTTGGCGATCCCGTTGATCTGCTTGTCGGTGACGTGGAAGGGGCTGTCGAGGAGCCAGCCGCGGAGGTCGTCGATGCCGTCCTGGACCTGGTCGGAGAGGTTGTCGATGTTCTCCATGACCTGCCAGGTCACGAACCAGCCCATCAGGCCGATGACGACGAACCCGAGGATCCCCGTCAGCGCGGTCGCGGGCCCGCCGGGGACACCCAGCCGCTTCAGCCGGGCCACGGTGGGTTCGAGGAGCGCGGTCAGCAGCAGGGACACCACGAAGGCCAGCACGACCAGTTGGACGGCGGTGATGACCTTCATCAGGACCCAGACGGTCCCGGCGAGCACCAGCAGCCGCCAGCCCGCCTCGGCGGCGACCCGGACGCCCCACGGCACCACCTGCGCCGGGTCGGGGCGCGGCGCGGGCGGCGGCAGTTCCGCGGTGGGCTCCGCCGGCGTCTCGGGCGCCGCCGGCCCGGGGCCGGCGGCGCTGTCCCGGTCGGCCTCGGCCCGACGTTCGTCGAGCCGTTCACCCATCTCGCTCAGACCGGCACCGAGCCGTCCGAGCCACCCTGGCACTCTCGACATGATCCGCCTTCTTCCCCCGTCTCTCCCCACCACTCACCCCTGGAGTCGTCGGCATCGACCGTACAGGGCGAAAGCCCCTCCCCCTAGGACGGGGAGGGGCTGCGCGGGGTTGCGGAGGACCGGCTCGGTACGAGCCGTCAGTACGAGCCGTTGGCCTGCCAGTAGGCCCAGGCGTCGCAGGGACTGCCGTAGCGGTCGTTCATGTAGTTCAGGCCCCACTTGATCTGGGTGGCCGGGTTGGTGCGCCAGTCGGCGCCGGCCGACGACATCTTCGATCCGGGGTAGGCCTGGACGAGGCCGTAGGCGCCGGAGGAGGGGTTGACGGCCTTGTAGTTCCAACCGGACTCGTGGTCCACGATGTTGCTGAAGCACTGGAACTGCCCGCTGGGAATGATCTGGCGGGCGATGGCCTGCACCTCGGCGACCGAGTACGACCCCTGCTGGGTGAAGGTGGCGCTGCCCGCGGCCGACCGCGTCGCGGTGTCGGCCTTCGCCTGCGCGCGCTCCTCGGCCTCTTTCTCGGCCTTTTCGGCCTCTTTCTCGGCCTTCGCCTTGGCAGCGGCGGCCTTCTGCTTGGCGACCGCGTCCTTGGCGGCCTGTCTGCGGGCCGTCTCCTCCGCCGTCTTCTTGGCGGTGGCGTCGGCGGCGACGGCCTGGGCGTCGGCCTGCCGGGCCAGCGAGGCCGTCTGCACCTGGGCCTGCCCGCCTGCGGGTAAGTCGGCGAGCAGTACCGAACCGCCGGTCGCCTGGGCGTCGTCGGCGGTCTGCACGGCGTCGCCCTGGGCCACGCCCATGACGGCGCCGACAGTGGTGACCGCGGTCGCCGAGGCCACGGCGAATCCCCTGGCCGATATCGGACTCACACGGATTCCTTCTGCAGTGCCGTCAGATGGAGGGGAACGGCGGCGGGAGCCGCCCGCGCTCAGTACCAGTGGTTGGCCTGCCAGAACGACCAGGCGTCGCACGGGCTGCCGTAGCGCTCGTTCATGTAGTTCAGGCCCCACTTGATCTGGGTGGCCGGGTTGGTCCGCCAGTCGGCGCCCGCGGACACGTACTTGCCGGCGGGCAGTGCCTGGAAGAGGCCGTAGGCGCCGGAGGAGGGGTTGACGGCCTTGTAGTTCCAGCTGGACTCGTGGTCCACGATGTTGCTGAAGCACTGGTACTGGCCACCGGGCACCATCTGCTGCGCCATCGCCTGGATCTGGGCGATGGTGTAGGAGCTCTGGACGGCGAAGGTCGTGGAGCTGCGGCTCGCGGCGGCCTTGGCCTCGGCGCGTTCCTTGGCCTCCTCGGCCGCCTTCTCGGCGGCCTCCTTCTTCGCGATCGCGGTCTTGGCGGCGGCCTTGCGGGCCGCTTCCTCAGCGTCCTTCTTGGCGCTCTCGTCCGCGGCGATGGCCTGGACACTGGCCTGCTGCGTCAGGGAAGCGGTCTGCACCTGGGCCTGCTGGCCCGCGGGGATGTCAGCGAGGAGCGTCGTGGCTTCGCTCGCCGTCGCCTCCGCGTCGTTGGACTGCGCGACGCTGCCCGAGGCAACGCCGACGACGCTTCCGACGGCGGTGACCGCGGTGGCCGAGGCCACTGCGAATCCCCGGACCGAGATCCGGCTCACACGGTTTCCTTCCAGCATCGCCCGCTTCGGTGACCCTGGCGGACGCAATCGTGCCCCTGAACACTGGCCTCCCAACTGCGGGGTCACGGGAGGCGCGGGCCCGGTGGGCAACTCCCTGTCCGGGAGAGCCGCGTGATGCTCGGGCGGCATACGACGAAGCTATGGAGTTGGGGTGGTGCCGTATCGCTGGCGATACATGGGTGTCGTATGCGGGGCCTGACAGGATGGAGACTCTGCCGTAACCCGACGCCGGGTGGCAATTCCGAGTTGCGTGTGAAAGCTCACATCCTGTTTCGCCCTGGGTGTTTCCTCGTTCGCCCACATACGGAGGCGCCGCCCGACTAGGCTCACAGCCTTTGCCGAGCGGCGCCAACTGTCCGGCAGCGCCCGCGAGACGGGGCGGTCCGGTCAGATGTGACCGTCCTCCAGCATTTCGGTCACAAGGGCCGCGATCTGGGACCTCTCGGACCGGTTCAGGGTGACGTGCGCGAAAAGCGGATGCCCCTTCAGCTTCTCCACGACGGCGACGACTCCGTCGTAGCGGCCGACCCGGAGATTGTCCCTTTGTGCCACATCGTGGGTCAGAACGACCCGCGAATTGGCTCCGATCCGGGACAGAACGGTCAGCAGGACGTTCCGCTCCAGCGACTGGGCCTCGTCCACGATCACGAACGCGTCGTGCAGCGAGCGGCCGCGGATGTGGGTGAGCGGCAGGACCTCGAGCATGCCGCGGGCGGTGACCTCCTCGATGACCTCGCGGCTGGTGACCGCGGACAGCGTGTCGAAGACCGCCTGTGCCCAGGGGCTCATCTTCTCGGCCTCGGAGCCGGGCAGGTAGCCCAGTTCCTGCCCGCCGACCGCGTACAACGGGCGGAAGACCATCACCTTCTGGTGCTGGCGGCGTTCCAGGACCGCCTCCAGACCGGCGCACAGCGCGAGCGCCGACTTGCCGGTGCCGGCCCGGCCGCCCATCGACACGATCCCGACGTCCGGGTCGAGCAGCAGATCGAGCGCGATGCGCTGCTCTGCGCTGCGGCCCTTGATGCCGAACGCCTCCCGGTCGCCGCGCACCAGCCGCACGCCGCCGTCGGCCGCGACCCGGCCGAGCGCCTTGCCGCGCTCGGACTGGATGGTCAGGCCGGTGTGCACGGGCAGCTCGGAGGCTTCCGGGACGTACACGCGTCCTTCCTCGAAGAGGATGTCCACCTGTTCGCCCGGCAGCGTCAGTTCCGACATTCCGGTCCAGCCGGAGGAGTCCGTGATGGCCAGTTCGGCCCGGTACTCCTCGGCGAGCAGCCCCACGGAGGACGCCTTGATCCTCAGCGGGAGGTCCTTCGACACGACGGTGACGTCGAACCCCTCGGCCTGGAGGTTGCGGGCGACCGCGAGGATGCGCGAGTCGTTGTCCCCCAGGCGGTAGCCGGTGGGCAGCACGCTGGGGTCCGAGTGGTTGAGCTCGACACGGAGGGTGCCGCCCAGCTCCCCGATCGGAATGGGGGCGTCGAGACGGCCGTACTTCACCCGGTAGTCGTCGAGCAGGCGCAGGGCCTGCCGGGCGAAGTAGCCGAGTTCGGGATGGTGCCGCTTGGCCTCCAGCTCGGTGACCACGACGACGGGGAGCACGACCTCGTGCTCGTCGAAGCGGTTCATGGCGTGCGGGTCGGCCAGCAGGACGCTGGTGTCGAGAACGTAGGTGCGCCGGTCTGGCTTGTGGCGCTTTGCGCTGGTCACCACGGAAGGACGTACCCCCTCGGATGAGGTCGGGGAGCGACGGAGTGGAGCTGGACCGGAATTCGACCGCCTGCACGGGCCGAGAACCGGCCCTCCGCTGCGTCCGTGCGGACCGCACGATCGGGCTGGTGCAAAGGGCCTCCCGGGCGGACGGCCCCGTGCCGTCCGCTGAGATCCGACACCCGTGGTTCGGGCGTCGACCTGCTTGGTTTATGCCCTCGAAGATGCGCCGCCATGCCACGGCATATGACGGCGCGTTGATGAACTCCTCGTTACTTCTGCTCCGGACGGGGTACCCGGGGGCTTTCACCGGGGGGTGGGCCGGGGGCAGGGAGGTGCGGCCGGGGCCGCGGGTACGGCCGGCCTGCCGCGGTGTGTTCGGTGCGTGCGGCCGTACTGCCGTCGGCGCGTGCCGCCGTCGGCGCGTGCCGCCGTCGGCGCGTACGGCGGCCGGGCCGTCGGCGCGTACGGCCGGAAACGGCCGTCGTGCCGGTGGCGCGGTCGGCTCAGCCGCCGAAACGCCGGTGCCGGGCCTCGTAGTCGCGCAGGGCGCGCAGGAAGTCGACCTTGCGGAAGGCCGGCCAGAACACGTCGCAGAAGTAGTACTCCGAGTGAGCGGTCTGCCACAGCATGAATCCGGACAGCCGCTGCTCGCCGCTGGTGCGGATCACCAGGTCGGGATCGGGCTGGGCACCGGTGTAGAGGTGGCGGCCGATCATGTCGATGTCGACGGACTCGGCGAGGTCCTCCATCGAGACGCCCTTGTCCTGGGCGTCGAGGATCATCGAGCGGACCGCGTCGGCGATCTCCTGGCGGCCGCCGTAGCCGATGGCGACGTTGACGAGTATTCCGTCGATGTCGGCGGTGGCCTCTTCGGCCTCCTTCAGCGTGCGCTGCATGCCGGCCGGCAGGAGGTCGGGCGTACCGACGTGGTGCACGCGCCAGCGGCCGTCGGCGGCGAGGGTGCGGACGACGTCCTCGATGATGCCGAGGAGGGGGACCAGCTCCTCCTCGGCACGGTCGAAGTTGTCCGTGGACAGCAGCCACAGAGTGACGACGCCGACGTCCGTCTCGGAGCACCAGCCGAGGAACTCCTCGATCTTGTCGGCGCCCGCCCGGTGGCCGTGCACGGTGGTGGAGCCCGCGGCCTTCGCCCAGCGCCGGTTGCCGTCCATGATCACGCCGATGTGCTTGGGCACCTGAGCGTGGTCCAGGTGGCCTTCCACCCGGCGCGCGTACAGCCTCACCAACAGGCCGCGCAGCTTGTCGCGCAGGTTCACGTGATTGTCAGCCCCTCCGTGCGGTGGCGGTCCCCGCGGGCGGCAGCCTACCCCCAAGGGAGCCGGGGTGGGCGGGCGGGGTGCGGGCGTGGTGCGGATGTGTCGGCGGATGCGTGCGTCGGGCGCCGCGGGGGCGGGTCCGATGCGGCGCGGTGTGCGGGAGGTCCTTGCGGGGTGCGGGAGGTCCTTGCCGGACCCCGTCCTCCGCGAGCACAAAAAACGGGCCGGTCCGTGGGGGGGATACGGACCGGCCCGAGGGGGGGTTTCCACCATAACCCTTCGTGAGGGATGACGGGTGCATCGGCGCGCCACAATTACTCTCCGGAGTCGTCCGGCGACGGGGCGCTGACGACTCGGGGTGGGATTCGCAGGTGGTTCACGACCAAAAGGCGGCGGAATCCAGGCGGACCGACTCGGACGCCGATGAAAGCGGAGGTTTTCGCGCCGGTTGAGGCCTGACCGCACCGCGCGGCCGACTTCCCTCCGACGGGCTAACCCCGGCCGCGCGTCCACTTGACGCGGCACGTCACCGCGCAGCCCCCTCCGCTGCACGGTGACGCCCGCGCAGCTTTGCTGGCGCGAATTGCCTGGCGTCGAATCTACCGGAGGCGGGGCGGCGGTCCGGACCAACTCCGATAACGATGTGGAAACCCTGTGGAGATGGCGAGGCGATGTGTGGGTGAGTGGGCCGAATGACCGTTTCGTGCAGGGCTGTTGTCCCGGTGCGGGTCCGAGCGACGGCCGGCCCCGCGAGGTTCGAAGGGGGTCGGCGGGCGCAAACACGCAGCGGCTCCCGGAGCGAGCGGGAGGAGAGCGGGAGAGGAGCGGGAGTCGGGCGAACAGGTCCAGCAGGTGGACCAAGCGCTTTGAGAGTGGCCGGAGTTGGCGGTCAGGAAGGTGGCGGCCGACCGCACGCCCGACGGCCGGGCACGCGGTCGGAGTGTAGGGACGCCAGCACAGGGCAGCGTCGGGACGCACCACGGAGCAGCGTCGGGACGCGCTACGGGGCCGGTCTGCGGGCATCGACGAGGTGACGGGTGCTGTGCGCCACGAAGGGGCCCTCGGACTCGATCCGCTCGTGCAGGGAACGGAGTTGTTCCTCGTACCGGTCCACGGTGAAGCCGGGCACCATCCACACCACCTTGCGCAGGAAGTGGACGACGGCGGCGATGTCGTGGAACTCGACGCGCAGCCGTTCCGTCCGCAGGTCGACGATCTCCAGGCCGGCCGCCTCGGCGTCGGCGCGTTCGCGGTCGGGACGGCGGACCGCGCTCACCTCGGCGGGCAGCGGACCGAGGAAGTGCTCGACCAGCTCGAAGACACTGCGCGGGCCGACGTGCTGGGCGAAGTAGCCGCCGCCCGGTTCGAGGACGCGCGCGATCTCGGCCCACATCGGCCGCACGGGGTGCCGGCTGGAGACGAGGTCGAAGGCGGCGTCCGCGAAGGGCAGGGGCTCGTCCTCCGCGACGGCGACCACCGCGACGCCGCGCGGCCGCAGCAGGGTCGTGGCCTTGGCGATGTTCGCCGGCCGGCCTTCGGTGGCGACGGCGAGGACGGGGGCCTTCGGGGCGGCCCGGCCCAGGGCGAAGTCCAGGACCTCCCCTCCCCCGGTCTGCACGTCGAGCGCCGCGCGGGCGCCGGCGAGCCGTCCGGCGAGGGACACCGCGTACCCCCAGGAGGGCCGCGCCTCGGTGGCCCGCCCCTCGAACCAGGAGAAGTCCCACCCCTCGGTGGGCACGGCCAGTCCCTCGGCGACCAGGTCCTCGAAGCGGCGGGGCCGGTGCTCGCCGTCGCGCGACGGCGACCGCCGGGGGCCGTTGTCCATGGTCGACATGGTCACTTCACCAGGGGCCGTACGTCGTCGCCCACGAACCGGATGAAGCCCTCGGGGTCGGGTTCGTCGGCGGTCGGCAGGAGGACGACCGTGTCGGCGCCCGCCTCGGCGTACCGCATGACCCGCTCGGCGACCTCGGCCGCGTCCCCGGCGACGCCCAGGCCGGGGACGTCGGAGAGACCGGTCGCGACCAGCTCGCGCTGGAGGCGGGCGGCGGCGTCCTCGCCGGTGGCGGTGAAGAGATAGACGACGATCTTGTGCTGGGCGGCGTCCCGGCCGGCCGCCGCCCTGCCCTCCGCCACCAGCCGACGGGCCTCGCGCACGCCCTCCGGGGTGAAGACCTCGTTGAGGACCGTGCCGTCCGCGACCTCGCCGGACAGCCGCAGGGTGCGCGGGCCGATCCCGCCGACCAGCACCTCGGCCCCGCCCGGCGGCGGCCAGTCGAGGGCGACGTCGTCCAGCGTGACGTACCGCCCCCGGGTCGTGATCCGCTCGCCGTTCAGCAGGCCGCGCAGCGCGAGGGTGTACTCGCGCAGCAGGGTCAGCGGGGAGGCGTGGCGGGCGCCGACCTGGCCCATCCAGTCCTGGACGCCGTGGCCGATGCCGAGGCTGACGCGGCCGGGGAACATCCGGTGCAGGGTGGCGGCCTCCATCGCGGTGACGGCGACGTTGCGCAGCGGCACCGGCAGCAGACCCACCCCGATGCGGACCCGCTCGGTCCAGGCGAGCGCGGCCGCGGCGGCCGAGATCCCGGCCTCCCGGAAACAGTCCTCGAAGACCCACAGCTCGTCGAGTCCGGTGGCGTCCGCGAGACGGGCGATCGTGCGGAGCCGCTCCGGAGGCAGCTGCGGGCGGAAGATGGCGCCGAGTTCGGTCATGATCCCTTCCTATCCGGGCGTCCCCGGCCGGACAACTCCATTACGGCGCCGTCGAGTCGACGGGGGCTTGCGCACCGCTCCCGTCGCGTTCGTGGTGCAGCAGGACGACGCCGTTGCCGAAGGCGCGGGTCTCGACCAGGCGGAGACCGGCCGGGGCGGAGCCCTCCGCGAACAGCGGGGTGCCGCCGCCGACGATCACCGGATGGACGTAGATCCGGAACGCGTCGACGAGCCCCTGCCGCAGGAAGGCGGCCCCCACCTGCGCGCCGCCGAGGACCAGGGTCCCGCCGGGCCGCTCCTTGAGGGCGCACACCTCCTCCGGTACGACGTCCCGCACGACGGTCGTGTTCCAGTCGGCGTGCTCCATCGTCCGCGAGTACACGATCTTCGGCATCTCCCGCCAGATCCCGGCGAACTCGGCCATGGGGGCGGTGGCTTCGGGGTCCTGGTCGGCCGTGGGCCAGAAGCCGGCCATCAGCTCGTAGGTGACCCGGCCGCTCAGGAAGGCGCCCGCCTCTCGGAGGCTGTCGTTGAAGTGCTGGTGCAGTTCCTCGTCGACGCGGTGCCAGGAGATGTCCCGGCCGGGTCCCTCCATGTACCCGTCGACGGAGACGGAGGCGGTCAGGACGATGTCACGCATGGCGGTGCTCCTCGCTGGTGCTCGGGTCCCTCTTCTCACGGTGCCACGGGAGGGGGTGTGGCGGGGGCGGGGCGGGGATACGGTCGTCGCGCGGCGGGCAGGTCATGGGCCCACCGGGTTCACCGGGTTCACGGGGCCCACGAGGCCCCCGGGGCAGGTCGACGGATCGGAGCTGGGGATGGGACGGCGGTTTCGGGACGGGCGGGGGCGGCTGGTCGTACCGGGTGAGGGCGGGGCGGCGGTGACGGTCCCGTTGGAGATCGCGGCCTCGTACCGCGCCCGGACGAGGGGCCTGCTGGGGCGGGACGCGGTCGAGGGCGCGCTGCTGCTCTCCCCCGCCGGCAGCGTGCACACCTTCGGCATGCGGATGCCCATCGACGTCGCCTACCTCGACCGCCACCTGACCGTCCTGACCGTCCGCACCATGCGCCCGGGACGACTGGGCCTGCCCCGGCCGAGGTCACGGCACGTGCTGGAGGCGGGGGCGGGGGTCATGGCGGGGTGGGGGGTGCGGGCGGGGGTGGTGGTGGAGGTCGAGTCCGACGCCGGGTCCGGGACCGGGAAGTCCGGGACCGGGAAGTCCGGGACCGGGAGGACCGGGACCGGTTCCGGCCGCCCCGTGTGAGGGAACGCCGCTAGCGGCTTGCTCCCGGCCGGGTGGCGGACGCGGCTGCAACGGCCGTGGCCAGTGGGTCGCGGGCCGGGCGGCCGAGAAGGTCGGTGAGGTCGGGGGCGGTGCCGTCCAGGAAGCCGTGCCGGATGCCCGTGGCGATCGAGGCGAGCATGGGCGGCTGGAACGGCAGGAGCCCCGGCGTGTCCTCGAGGAGCCTGCGCCGGTACTCGCCCAGCCCGATGGCGCGGTGCGGGACCCCGAGCCGGTCGGCCACCCGACCCGCCGTGATCGGCGTACCGACAAGGTCGTAGACGTGCCCGGCGTGCCGGGCCGGATCCGCCGCGACGGCCGCCGCGGCGTCGGCGAGGTCCTCCCGCGCGACCGCCGCCAGGGCACCGTCCCCGAACGCGGACTCCACGCCGTCCTCGGTCCACATCAGCAGGCCGCCGAAGAGTTCGGCGTACAGGCCGTTGCGCAGGATCGTCCACGGCAGTCCGCTCGCCCGCACCAGGCGTTCGGTGGCGCGGTGGGCGAGCGCGAAGCCGAGATGGTCGCCGGCCGTGGTCAGGCTCGTGTAGACGACGTGGCGGACGCCGTCGCGGACGGCGGCGTCCAGGACCGCCGCGTGCCGCCCGACGACCCGGTCGTCCTCGGCGTAACCGGCGGAGACCAGCACCAGGGTCGACACCCCGGTGAGATCGAGGCCCGCGTGGTCGTCGAAGTCGAGGTGCCGCATCCCCGCGCCCGGCGTGCGGCTGCCGCCCGTCGCGGCGGCGCCACCGGCCCGCAGCGCCGCGAGGGTGGCCGAGCCGAGGTTTCCGCTTGCTCCCGTCACCAGGATCATGTCGATCGCCGTCTTCCGTCGTGGTTCTCATCGGTAACTACGCTTGATCCTCGACCGCACACCCACCGGCTTCAAGAAGGCAGTTCGATGTCACTCACGCACACCGGGGTAACCGCCCCCGCCGACCTCGACCCCTGCGGCCGCGAAGACCACCCCGACTGCGGCATCCGCGACGTCCTGGACCGCATCGGCGACAAGTGGTCGGTGCTCGTGATCGTCGAACTCGCGGGCGGACCGCGCCGGTTCCGCGAACTGCAGCGCGCCGTCGACGGCATCTCCCAACGCATGCTCACCCTCACCGTCCGCAGACTCGAACGCGACGGCCTCGTGCTGCGCACCGTGTACCCGACCGTCCCGGCCCGGGTCGACTACCGCCTGACCGAGACCGGAGCCGGCCTGACCCACCTGGTCAAGGCACTCGCCGACTGGTCACTCGCCCACCGTGCCGCCATCGCGGAAGCACGGCACGCCTACGACCGGACCCACCCCGGCCACGACATCCGCTGACGAGGAACACCGTCACCGCACACGGCACACCGCACACCGGGCGTCCGGCGCGGACGCACCGTCGACGACGTGACGGCCTGCGGCAGTTGACGGGCGGTCCATGCGACTCGGGTGGCAGAGGCCGTGAACGCGGACGGCGTTCCGCTTCCTGAACTCCTGGACCCCAGGCCACGCCGAGACGTTCGGTGCGCGGGTTCCTGCTCACGGTGCCGCAGGAGGGGCGTAGTAGGGGTGTGGTGGTCGCGGTGGGATTCGAGACCGGGTTCGAAGGCAATTCCGGCCACGGTGCGTGATGAGCGACTTCGCGCTGTCACGACCGGTGGCTACAGTCACCGGTGGAACATCGTGTGTTTCGCGCTTGGCTCCACGGGGGCGTCGTGTCACCGCGTGAGGGTGGGTCCGTGTCAGCGGCGTCGTCATGGCCTGTCCCGCGCGTTCGACGCGGCGCTGGAAACGGCCGGCACCGGATCGGTGGTCGCCGAACCCGAGGGCGACGACGGGATGCCTCGGCTGCCGACAGGCATGGCGGGTGCCGTGCTCCCGGCCGTCGAGGCACCTGCTTCACGCCAATTCCCTCGTGTGCCCGTGTGCCCGTGTGACCGAAGCGTTCACACACCCCACGCTGCCAGGAGCACCGGGCAGAGGCAGCACGACGACGGGTCGCAAGGAGGGTCCACGCATGGCGTGGGAGGAGTGGGAGCAGATCAAGGCCGCCGCGGGGGAACCGAACCGCACGCGGATGCGGCTCAACCAGCTGCCGGTGGACCAGGGGCCGGGCGGCGCGGCCGGTGATCTGGTGGTCAACCAGGACGACCTCGGCGCGGTCGGCCACGACGCCTACCTGCTGTGGGACGAACTGCGCACGACGTCGGACATCGCGGGCGCGGGGGCCGACAAGAGCGGCGCCGGATCCACGGCCCAGGCGGCGAGCACCCTCACGTCGCACGGTTTCGCCATGGGCGCGGGACTGAGCAGGACGGTGGAGATCTGGACCTCGCAGGCTAAGTCGGTGCTCCAGGCGTGCGCGCACATCTCCAACCACCTCGACTTCACCAAGAAGCTGCACGCCGAGGACGACGCGAAGATCGCCGCCCAGACGGCGGCCGTCGACGGCGGCTCCTTGTCCGTGTCGGTCCTGAGCAAGTACTTCCAGTAGGCAGAGGAACGAACCTGTGGCGCTCACGTACACGGACCTCATCGAGGTCGACCTGGGCAGACTGGGCACGGCCGTCTCCGACTGGGACAGCACCGTGAAAGGGCTGAAGAAACTGGCGGAAAGTGCCCGTACGGGGATGCTGGCGAAGTCGGACGCGGCGCGCTGGGCGGGCGTGAACGCCACGGTCACCCGAGGGTTCGTCGCAAAGACGGCGAAGGAGGTCGCCGACCTGCACACCGAGGCCGGCAGCATCCACCGGGTCCTCGACGACGCCCACACCGAACTCGTCTCGCTCCAGAGGCAGATCAGAGCCGCGCAGGCCGACGCGCGGAAGCGGGGCATCAGCGTCCAGGACCACGGCGACGGCACCGTCCACTGCGTCTACCCGCACGTCCGGGGCGACACGGACGTGCGCACCAAGGAGGAGAACGAGGCCAGGGACGAACTGGAGGGCCGGATCAACCGGATCCTCGCCCACGCCTGCGAGATCGACGCCTCCGTCACCCGCGCGCTGAACAAGAGCCACGGCAACGACGCCCACAACGCCGGGCACAGCTCGTACGAGTCCCTCGACGACGCCCAGGCCGAGCGCGCGGCCGAACTGGCGAAAATCGGACCCAAGATGACCGACAAGCAGTACATGGAACTGAACTCCATCATGAGGTTCAACGCCAGGGACGCGGACTTCTCGACGGACTTCTACAAGTCGCTCGGCGGCCCCAAGGACGCACTCGAGTTCTACGGCCGCATGTCGCTGGCCGGCACGGCCGGGGACGACAAAGAGCGGCTGGCCTTGACGCGGCAGCTCCAGAAGAACATGGGTCTGGCCCTGGCGTCGGCGACCGACCCGGACAACAGGTCGCACCTGTCGGCCAGTTGGTCCACGGAGTTCCGGAAACTGGGCACACAACCGATCCCGCTCCACTCCGCGGGCAGCGCGCCGTACGGCTACCAGATCCTGGGCGGAATGCTGCGCTACGGCAACTACGACGCGCGGTTCATCAACCCCATCGCCGAGCACATCGTGCAGCTGCACCGCAAGGACCCCTACCGGTTCATGGAGAACAAGCCCATGTCCGCGGGCTACGACCTCGACCGGGGCTTCAACCCGTCGGGAAAGAACGGCACCGGCTACGACCCGCTGACCAGCGTCCTGGAGGGCCTCGGGCACAGCCCCGAGGCCGCGAAGAGGTTCTTCACCGACACGCCGACCGTGTACAGGGAGGACGGCACGGTCGACAAGGACGCGACGCTCGGTGATTCCGGCTTCTACTTCGACGAACTGAACAAGCAGGACTTCGAATGGGCCCCGGACAGCCTCGCCCACCCCAGCAGCGACGAGGCGAAGCATGCACGGGAGACGGGCCCGGATGCCCTCGGTCACGCGCTGGAGGCCGCGACGACGGGGGCGGCGTGGGATGCGGATCCGCCGGTGCTGCGTCGGGACGAGGAGACATGGAAGATCATGGAGAAGGTGGTCCTCCGCTACAACGTCGCCTCCGAGGACGGACCGCCGCCCGAGGTCATGAAGGACAGCTTGGCCCGCATGGGCGCGGCGTACATCGACGACCTCAACTATTCGATCAACGACTTCGGCGGCTCGGGTGACCCCCTGAACCGAGACGCGCACTTCGGTAAGAGCAGCGACGGATCAATTCGAACATCTTTCGGCGAAGATCCAGCAGCGAACTTCATGATGCTAGTGGCCGGAGACGCGGACGGGTACCAGACACTGGCCTCGGCTCAGCAGGTCTACATGGGGAGTGGCCTCGCGGCTTTCGAGAACAACCAGGACAACGCTAAATTGTTCGCCGAGAACGCTGCGAAGGTAAGCGGAATCCTCGATGAGTCCCGGTCTCATGGGATTCGCGAGGAGTTCAAGGACGACGAGACCGCGAAGACCCTGGAGAGGACGCAACAGGGAGAGTGGCGCAAGTCCCTGATGACCGGCGTTGTCACGGCAACCGCCGCCGGGGGCACTGCGTTACTCCTGGGCCCGGCCGCCGGCCTCGTCGCCACTACTGTCGTTCCGATCGTATTGGAATCAGGCGTATCGACGGTCAGCACGGCGTACGGCAACCACACGATGCAATATCTCCAGGACACCGAGTACAAGAACGATCCGCAAGCCCTTCAAGCCGTTCAGGGGTTGGAATTGGTCGGCGAGCGGGCAGTAGTTCAGCCCATACTGGGATACGCCCAAACCACAGGCATGAACGACACGGATGCCAAAAATTTCGTCAATGAAATCGAAAAGTCCTACCTGGCTGGGAAAGCAGTAATCTCGAGCAACGAAAAGGTGTCGTAGTGAGGCCTCTTATCCGTATCGCCTGGTGCGGGACGATGGCGGTCCTGACATTTTCGACCGGCTGCGCCGACGAACAGTCCCTGAGCGATAAGTACCCCACTCAGTGGACGACATGTAACGCTCTCTTCGGCGCCAAGAACATGGAGTCTCTGCGGAAAATCCTTGACTCCGATGACCTCAAGTTCAGCAACCCCGAACTCTCCATCGACCAGCTCAAAAATGACCTGACAAAGGAAGCGATTGGCCCCTACGACAAACTTAAGGGCTTTAATGAATACGATGTGTGCGAACTCTCGGGCAACGGCTCTTTCCACGCCACGGCGACATGGGCAGCAGACACCTTGAAGGCGGTACAGACCTACACCGCCCAATGGCATCAAGCGAGCACGGACGTCTACGTAGCCAAGTCCTCCCCCAATCATCTCGTTTTCCGCTGCGATATCAAGAGTGCCACGAGCGGGCAGCAGGAACAGGTGCTCCTCGAGACCAGAAGCTGGGAAACCACCTCAAATATTTTCACAGAAGATTTCCATCAGAAGCTGTCCGTCAATTTGGCCCGAGCATTGAGGGACGAGCTGGAGTGCACCAACAAGCCCGACATTCCCGATGACTTGCAGATCGGTTAATAAACCACTCCGTTCTGTTCAGCCCGCCGCGCGAAACCAGCGTGGATGGAGGGTCGCGCCCGGCTGCTCGGTGCGCGGGTTCGCCCATGCACCCGCGCACCGAACGTCCGGGGTCTACCGGCCCGCCCGGCCCTCGCCCACCCTGCAGCGGAAGCAGCCACAGGGCGGCCACGGCGTGAAGTCCGGCAGAGCGGTCAGTTCTCCACCGCCCTCGTGAGCGCGAGTCGGGGTCAAGGCCGTGCGTCGGCCGTTCCGGTCCACGCGGTAGGTGCGGAGCGTCAGGCGGGAGGTGCCCGGCTCGGGTGGAGTGCCGACGTTCACCGTGGCTCCTCCCCCGTCGACGGGCGGTGGCAGGCGCAGCCGCAGCGGCGTACCAGCAGCAGGCCCCCGCCGTGCGGGAGCGGGATGTCCCGGGCGGTGGCACGTTCCGTGTACGTCCTCGTATCCGGGCCTGCGCGCCAGCGCGCACTCGGGCGACAGCTCCCGCTGGTCCGCTGCAGGGTCGAGTCTCGTGCTCATCGCTCATGCCCGGCTCGGTCGGACGGCCGCGGGGCCGTGAAGACGTCCTGCTGCGGCGGGTAGTGCACGGCGCACGCCTGGCACGCGTACACGGCGAAGCCCGGCCCCGAGTTCTGGTGCACCACCGCGACCACCACGGGAGTTTCCGTGGTCACCTCGCAGCGCACGCACATCCGCACCGGCGGGCGGGGCTTCCTACCTCCCGTTCCCATCACGCCGCCCTCTCCGCCGCGAGCACGTACGGGCGGATCGGAGCGGTGCGGGCGCCGTCGAGCAGCACGGGCAGCCCGTACGGGGAGCGGGCCGTGGGGAGCGGTACGACCACGGGGCCGGGCCGGCTCTCCGGTACGCGGGTCGGGGCCGCTGCGGCGGGGCACGCGCCCGCCCGGCGTCTGCCGGTGCCGGGCCCGAACACGGCCAGGGTCCAGCGCAGCAGCGCATGGATAATGCTCACTGTCATCAGCTCCTCGAAAGCTGGTGGCCACGCCCCCGGACGGCTCCAACCGTCGCGGGGGTCTTCTCGGCTTGGGAGCCTAACCCAACCTGGTCATGCCCTGCCATGGCATGACACGAAAGAGTGTCGCTTACCCTGGCCACTTACGGTCGACTCATGGTGGACATCCCAGAGGGCTACGGCCCGGACGACGAACTGGACCCGGAGGCGGCCGATCCGCTGTACCTGCAACTCGCCGCGGTCCTCACCTCCAGGATCGAAGCCGGCGTGTACCCGCTGGGCCGCTCTCTGCCCGGCGTCGACCGCCTGATGCAGGAGTTCGGCCTCGCCCGAGGAACCGCCCGCAAGTCGCTGGTCCTGCTGGCCGAGCTGGGCTACGTACGCACGGTTGTCGGCAAGGGCTCGTTCGTCATCGAACGCCCGACGGACGAGCAGCCCAACGAAGCTCCCGGCACCGACGTGGCCGACGCATAAGGGGCAGGTCGCGCCAGCAAGCACCCGGCCGTGCGGAACCGGCGGCCCGTACGGTATCGACACGACGCTGAACGGGGGCTCATGCACTTGTGAGGTCCGGCCAGACACTCAGGGCCCCATATGGAGAGGTGGGCCGAGAAATGCTCAGAGCAATGGCGACCGGCAAGCATGGAGTGCATCGACTGTAGGCACGCGTAGTGTGCCTTAGCACATTCTTTCACCTGAAGGCCGACCACATATCGCCTCGGAGCGACCTCTTACGCTCTAGACATGGAGATCGACCGGGACAGCATCGTCCCGATGTACGTGCAGCTCGCTTCCGCCCTGCGCGAGCGCATCCGACGCGGCGAGATCCCTGTTGGCCGCCGCATCCCCTCTCAGCATGAACTCGAGCAGGAGACGGGAGGGGTGGTCAGCCGACGCACCATCAAGTCCGCCGTCGGAGCACTGCAGGCCGAGGGAATCGTCCAAGGGATCCAGGGCAAAGGCGTGTTCGTCATCGCCGTGCCCGCGGACACGTCCGAGGGGGAGTGACTCCACTTGACGGTTCCCAGCGCACAACCACCGGTCCTCGACTTCAACCCGCAGGGGCCCCAGCTCATCTACGTCGCCGTCGCCGACCACGTCGAGGCGAGGATTCGAAGCGGGGAACTCCAGCCCTGCGCCCGCCTGCCCTCGGAGCGCGATCTCGCTCAGGAGTACGGTGTCGCCTACCTCACCGTCCGACGGGCCGCCCAGGTTCTGCGCGAACGAGGGCTCGTCGAGACCGTTCACGGCCGTGGGACCTTCGTCGCCGACCCGCTGCCCGAATCAGCGCCGGCTGTGCCGGGCAAGGGCGAGGGGCCGGTCGGCTGACAAGCAGGACCGCGTCACCGTCTTGCCCCCTCACCCAGAGGGCTGTTGGCGCGGATCGGCCTGTCAGCCCGCCGTCCTCGGGAACGTGACCTCCACTCGGCGGTTCTTCTTGCGGCCCGCTTCGGAGGAGTTGTCGGCAATGGGGTACTGCTCGCCGTAGCCGCGCACCTCGAAGACGACGTTCGCGTCGTTCAGGTCGCCGGCGAGGGCGGCCTGGACCGCGTTCGCGCGCTGCTTCGACAGGACGTCGCCGTGGGCGGAGGAGCCGAGGTTGTCCGTGAAGCCGAAGACCCGGATCTGCGTGGCGTTCTGCTTCTCGATCTCCGCGGCGATCCCGGCGATGCGGGCCTTGGCGTCGGCGCTGAGCTTGGCGCTGTCCTTGCCGAAGAGGACCTCCGCCTGGAGGGCGAACTTCACGTCCGCGTTGGTGTCCTCCCGCCGTTCGTCCCCGGTCTCGTCCTCGACGACCTGCTTGATGTCGAGCACCTTGGGCTCCGCGAGGGTGGCGCCCTCGGGCAGCTTGAGGTCCGGGTCGTTGGGGTCCACTTCCACGGGGGCGGTCGCGGTGGGTTCGGTGCCCGGCGGGACGCTGGGGTCGTCGGCTCGGGCGGGGGGTGTGGTGAGGACGAGCAGGGTGGTGGTGAGCAGGGCCAGGGGCAGGTGACGGGGCGCGAGTCCGGTGTGGGTCATCGGGGCTCACCCGGAGATCTTGACGACCGCGCTGGGGAACAGCGGCAGCTGGAAGGAGACGTCGGCCGTGTCGGCGGGCGGCGAGGGGAACTGGAGGAACACGTCGATGGTTTCCCCGGCCTTGAGCGCCGAGAAGCCTGTAGTCGTCAGTGGACGGCCCTCGGTGTCGCGGAGAACGTAGTAGCGCTTCTTGCTCTTGGAGTCGACGAGGGTCGCGCCCCCCAACGACAGCCCGTTGTTGATGATCTCCGTCTCGTTGCCGCTCAAGGCGGATGGGATCACAACTTTTGTCCCGCTGTCGTTCTTCAAGGTGCCGCTCACGGTGATGAAGCCCCCCGCGTCGCGTACCGCGGAAGTGAGCTGGAGAAGGAGACCGCTCGGGCCCTTAACCTCCGCCAGCGGATCCGCCGACTGGCCTTCCTGTGCACTGGGCTGCGACCCGTCGCCCTTCGGGGCGGAGGTCGATTCCTGGGGCTTCTTGTCGTCGCCGTCCCCGCCGCTGCAAGCGGTCGCGCCGACGGCCAGCCCGGCCACGGCGGCCAGCACGACCATCCCCCTGCCGGCTTTCGCCGTGAACCGCATCCTCATCACTCTGCTTCCTTCTCCACTCGTCGTTCGCTCGTCAGTCGGCCAGGTGGACGTCGAAGAGGTCTTCCGGTGCGGGCAGGTCGGTGAGGTCCTTCGGGTCCAGTTCCCAATCCCTTCCGCCCTCACAGGTCAGCTTCGGAAGTAACTCGCCTTCGCTTCCCTCACCCGGAACCTCGCCTTCGCTTCCCTCACCCGGAAGTTCGAACTCGCACAGCGGCTCGATCACGGCGGTGGCGGAGGCGTGCGACCTCCTGTCCGCCGTACCCGGGACGACAGAGCTTCCGATGGGCTTGTTCGTCCGGACGGTCACGCTGTAGCCCAGAGGGCCGTCCGGGCCGCATTCGACGTTGCCCGCATCGTTCATGGCCGCAAGCTCGAAAGCCCGCCAGCAGGTGTCGTCGGCCCCGTTGCCGTCGAATATCCCCTGCCATTTCGCCGGGTCCCGGACATCCACGATCCAGAGGTCCGCAAGCTGGTCCCTGGTCTCCTGCGCCGCCGCCAATGCCGCCGCATCGGCGGCCGTCTGGGCGCCGTTGCGGTTCACCGCGGCCTGGCCGACCGCGAAGTACGCGAACGCGAGAAAGAGCAGGCCCGCCACCACCGTGAGATAGATGGGGAAGACCTGCCCTGCGTCGCCGTGCGCGCGAGATCGGATCAGGGAGCCACCTTTTCGATCTGTGTCCTGAGCTTGTCCACGATCGTCTGTCCCAGGTTCGTGTTCGCGATCAGCACCACGATCGCCACCACCACCGCGATGATGCCCAGGTACTCGACCGCGGTCTGTCCCCGGTCGCCGCGGCGACGGGCGGCCTCGGCCGTCGTGTTCTTCCAGCCGCTCACCCGGACCTTGGCCGCGACGACGGTCTTCAGCATCAGGTCGCTCATGGCGTTCCCCTCCGTTTGAGGCGTTACCGGCATGAGGAACGTAGAGGGGGACGGGAGTTCCGGCGGAGGGTCCCAGGGCCCAATCGCGGGCCCAACCGGGGGTGCGGCGGCGTGTCACGGGATCACCGCCGTTCCCAGCCACTTGGCCGCCGCTTCCGAGCGGCTGGTGCTGTGGAGCTTGGCGAAGATGCGGTTGATGTGGTTCTTGACCGTCTTCTCGCTGATGAAGCAGGTGGCGGCGATCTGCTGGTTGGTCAGGCCCGCTGCGATCAGGTCCATGATCTCCGCCTCCCTCGCGCTGAGTTGGTGTCCCCGGCCCGACTGTCCCACAAGCGGTTGCACATGCGAAAGCCGTTCGCGGTAAGTCGCAGGAAATACGGTCCCTGAGGAGCCGTCATCATGTGCACTCGCACCGGAGGAGCGGAGGTGGGCGAGTACCGCCGTCGCCGCCGTGGGGGTGAAGTGGGCTCGTCCGGCCGCGATGTCCCGGATCGCGGAGATCAGCTCCGTGACGGTGAACTCACCGTGCACCAGGTAGCCGCCCGCCCCGCGCCGCAGGGCCTCCTGGACGACCTCCGACTCGCTGCTGTAGGTGAGCATCACGACGGGGGCGATCCGCACCAGGTGGGGCAGCGCCGAGAGGCCGTCCACGTCGGGCATGCGGACGTCGAGCAGGACGAGGTCGGGGCGGTGGTGGAGGGCGGCCTCGCAGGCCTGGCGGCCGTCGGCGGCCTCCGCGACGACCGTGATGTCCTCCACGCCGGAGAGGAGGGCGGTCAGCCCGGCGCGGACCACCGGGTTGTCGTCGGCCACCACCACGCGCACCGGCGTGGACGGGGGCGGCGGTGCGAAGGCGTCACCCAAGGGGGTGGCGGGTAGCTGGTCCGGCATCGGGCGGCCTCCTCTCGGGGGGTGGGGTGTCGGGTCGTACGGCGTGCCGGTCATGGTGTCGACGTCGTGAGTGCCGCGAGCGGAAGTTGCAGGAACACTCCGGTGCCGCGGGAGTGAAGACCGTCGCCGAAGCGGATGCGGGCGCCCACGGTCGCGGCCCGCTCCGTCATGCCGACGAGTCCGAAGTGCCCGGTGCGGCGCAGCTGTTCGAGGTCGGTGCCGGGTGGCAGGCCGGGTCCGTCGTCGAGGACGCCGACGTCGAGGAGTCCGTCGCGCACGCCTGCCCGTACCTCGACGTGGGTGGGGTCGGCGTGGCGGTGGGCGTTCTCCATGGCCTCCGCGGCGATGGTCAGGAGGTGTCGGGCCACCGCGGGCGGGACGGGGAGCGTGCCGCGGTCGCCCGTGGGGTGGTAGGTGACCGGCAGGCCGGTCCGGTCGGTGAAGGCGCGGGTGTGGGTTGCCAGTTCGCGCAGGAGGTCGACGCCCTGGTCAGGGTCCGTCTCGCGGCGCAGGTCGGTGAGGAGTTCGCGGGACTCGGCGGCGGCACGGCGGGCGGCGCGGGCGACCAGTTCGGCCTGTTGCCGGACGCGGTCCGGGTCCGTGTCCACCGATCCGGCCGAACGGGCCAGGCCGTCCGCCGCGAGGGCCACGCCGTGCAGGGTCTTGGCGACGGAGTCGTGCATCTCGCGGGCGAGCCGGGCCCGTTCGGCCGCGACCGCCTGGGTCACGGCCAACCGGGCCTTGACCGTGGTCAGGGCCAGGGTCGCGGTGCCGAAGCGGAGCATGAGGCCGCGCAGGGTGGAGCCCACGGCTCCGGTGATGACGCAGAAGCCGGGGAGCAGCAGCCTCTCCGCGAGGCTCGCGCCGGACTCCCGCTCCAGGGTGGCGTGGACCAGCAGCAGGATCAGCGACTGGAGCGAGGCGAAGCAGGCGGCGCCCCGCCAGCCGTAGACGATGCCGGCGAGGAGGGGGGTGCAGACGCTGACGTAGGCGAGCGTGGTGTCGGGGCCCGCGGAGATCAGCAGCAGGGTGCCGAAGAGGGTGTCCACGGCGAGCAGGGTGGGGTGGCGCAGCAGGAGGGGGCCGAAGCGTTCCCAGTCCCGGAAGAGGACGTAGGAACCCATGAAGGTGATGACCACGGCCGCGCCGACCAGGCGGGCTCCCAGGCCCGGTGAGGCGTTGAGGAGGGCGGCCGGGGCGGCCAGGGCGATCATGGCGAGCCGGAAGCCGAAGACCTGGCGGCACATCGCCTGGAGCGCGTTGACCTGGAGCGGTATGGGCGGCTCGGCCTCCCGCCGGCCGGCCGGGGACCCGGCCGCGGGTGCGCCGTCGAGGACGGCGGCGGCGACGGGGGTGTCCGCGGAGTCCGGGCCCGCGGCAGGAGTCCCGGCCACGGCGGCGGCCTCCTCCGCCCGTGTACGGCGGCTGCGGCGCCGCAGCAGGCCGCCGCGTCGCCCCGGAGTGGCTGTCATGGCCGTCATCGCGCTCACCTACTCGCCTACTCGCCCGTGATCGAGCTGAAGTCCGTGCCGGAGCCCAGCAGCATGCCCGCGCCGAGGAGGAGCATCGTGGCCGGGACCATGAACGTCGTGATCATCAGCGTGGCCTTGGGGACCGCGCGGGCTGCCTTGCGGCGGGCGTTCTGCGCGTCCGTACGGCGCATGTCCTTGGCGATCGCGACCAGCGTGTCGACGATCGGCGCGCCCAGTTCCTCGCCCTGCTGGAGGGCGGTGACGAACATGGCGACCTGCTCGGAGTCGTTGCGGCGGCGGAGTTCGGCGAAGGCGTCGCGGCGGCTCATGCCGAGGTCCATCTGGCGGAGCGTGATCCGGATCTCGTCGGCCCACGGACCCTCGTACCGGGACGCGACCCGGTCGAGGGCCTGGCGGAAGCCGAGGCCCGCGCTCACGACGACGGCGAGGACGTCCAGGAAGTCCGGCAGGGTGCGTTCGATCGCGTCCCTGCGGACCCGGATCGCCGCCCAGATGCCGACCTCGGACCAGAACAGGCCGAACGCGGTCATGAGGAGGGCGAGGAAGAAGCTGCCCTGGAGCAGCGCGGCCAGGGCGCCGAGCGCGCCGATCGCCCCGTAGACCGCCCGGCGGGCTGCGTAGCGGTCGATCGTCAGGCCGCCGGGGTTGCCCGCGAGGTCGATCCTGCGGCGGTATCTGGCGACCTGCCGGGGCCCCATGAGCCGCAGGACGGCGGGGGCGTACCGCATGCCGAGGCGGTCGACTAGGGAGCCGACGGCACCGGTGCGGGTGGCGCCGACCTCCAGCGCCAGCGCGAGGTCGCTGGGCAGCTTCACCTCGGCGCGGTACATGCGCAGGCCGGCGAAGACGCCCCAGACGGCGAGGCCCATGACGAGTGCGAGCAGAAGTTCCATGGCGGTCGATTCCTCCCTCGGTCCTGAAGTTCCCGGTCTCCGGCCTCCGGTCCCTCCGGCCTCCGGTCCCCGGTCTCCGGTCCTCAGACGTCGATGCGGGACATGCGGCGGATGAGGACGAAGCCGACGGCGTAGAGGGCGAAGGCGATGATCACGCTGGCCTGGCCGGCGGCCGATCCGGTCATGCGGTCGAGGGTGCCGTCCGCGACGCTGTCCATGAGGAACAGGGCGCCCACCCCCAGCGCCGGCACCGCGTAGGAGGTCATGTTCACCTGGGACAGCTGGGTCCGGACCTCGCGGCGGGTCTCCTTGCGCTCCTCCAGCGTCTCCGTGAGGTTGCGCAGGGCGCCCACCACCTGGCCGCCGGCCCGGTTGGACAGGACGAGGGTGGTGACCAGGACGACGAGTTCGCGGGAGGGGAGGCGGTCGGCGAGTTCGCCGAGGGCGTCGTCCAGGGAGTGGCCGACGGCCAGTTGGTTGGCGACCTTGGCCAACTCCTCTCCGGCCGGGGCCTCCAGTTCCTCCGCGGCCATGCCGATCGCGGTGCGCAGGGCGAGGCCCGCGTCGGTGGCGTTGGCCAGGATGCGGGCCAGTTCGGGGAGTTGGTTGATGAAGCGTTCGATCCGTTTCTGGCGCTGCCAGTTGAGGAACTGCCAGGCGGCCCAGATGCCGAGCAGTCCGGCCAGGGGGCCGAAGAAGGGGGCCAGGGTGGCCTGGCCGATCAGCCACAGGGCCGCGACCGCCGTCAGCATGCAGGCGAGGAACTCCCCCGGCGTCACGTCCAGGCCGGTGGCCGTCAGCCGCAGTTCCAGGGTGCGGCCGAGGTCGGTGCGGCGCAGGCGGCGGTCCAGGGTGCGGAAGCGGCGCCGGCGGCCGGTCGGGGGGACCTGGCCGGTGGCGGTGAGGCGGTCGACGAGGGCGGCCCGCTGGGCGCGGCCCCGCGTGTAGGTGTGCACGCCCGCGACGGCGAGGCAGCAGGTCAGCAGGCTCACGCCGGTGGTGAGGGTGATCAGGTTCTGGAGGGTCATGTGGGGGTCCTGCCTGTCCTGTCCTGTTCCGTTTCCGTCCTGGCCGCGCTGTCGCGAAGGTCTGCTGTCGGGCTGTCTGGCTGTCGGACTACCGGGCTCTCCAGCCACCGAACTGTCGGTCTACCGGGCTCTCCAGCCACCGGGCCGGCCGGACTGCCGGGCTCTCCAGCCACCGGGCCGGCCGGACTGCCGGGCGGCCGGACTGCCGGGTCACCGCGCTTCCCGGGTGGTCAACTCGTCGAGCGTGCGGGCCACTCCGAAGGCCTGCGGGATCGGCTGGCTCGCCATGTAGAGGCGGTCGGCGGCGCGGCGCGGCAGCGGGTGGTACGCGAAGACGCCGTGGATGCGGCCGTCCGCGCCCATCGGCCGGGCGTTGAAGCGGGCGATGGTCGCCAGCCGGTACGGCTCCCCGCCGTGGCTGTCGAGCAGCGCGATCTCCGTCACCCGCCGGGTCCCGTCCGCGAAGCGGGTGAGCTGGACGATGACGTCCACCGCGCTGTTGATCTGGTCGTGCAGGGCGACGAACGGGATCTCCACGTCGGACATGGACGCCAGCGTCTGGAGCCGCATCAGCGCGTCCTCGGCGCTGTTGGCGTGGACGGTGGCCAGGGAGCCGTCGTGACCGGTCGACATCGCCTGGAGCATGTCCAGGGACTCGCCGCCGCGGACCTCGCCGACCACGATCCGGTCGGGGCGCATGCGCAGCGAGTTGCGGACCAGGTCGCGGATGGTGATGCGGCCCTTGCCCTCGACGTTCGGGGGCCGGGACTCCAGGCGGATGACGTGGGACTGCTGGAGCTGGAGTTCGGCCGAGTCCTCGATGGTGATGATGCGTTCGTGCTCCGGGATGAGCCCGGACAGGGCGTTCAGGAGGGTCGTCTTCCCGGTGCCGGTCGCGCCGGAGACGATGATGTTGAACTTCGCCTGCACCAGTGCCGCCAGCAGGTACAGCATCGGTTCGTCCAGCGAGCCGAAGCCGATGAGTTCGTGCAGGGTGAAGGAGCGGGGGAAGCGGCGGATGGTGAGGGTGGGGCCGGTGAGGGACAGCGGGGGGATGATCACGTTGACGCGTTCGCCCGACGGGAGGCGGGCGTCGACCATCGGGTTGGTCTCGTCGACGCGGCGGTTGACCGTGGAGACGATGCGTTCGATCGTCTGCATGAGCTGGTCGTCGGAGGCGAAGCGCAGGGGCAGCTGTTCGACCCGGCCGCCCCGCTCGACGAAGATCGCGTCCGGGCCGTTCACCATGATCTCGGTGATGGAGGCGTCCTCCAGGAGCGGTTCGAGGATGCCGAGGCCCAGCGCCTCGTCGACCACCCTGCGGATGAGCTGCGCGCGCTCCGTCGTGGACAGCACCGGGCCCTCGCGGCTGATGATGTGCCCCAGCACCCGTTCCAGACGGGCCCGGCGCTCGGCCGCCGCCAGCGCGCTCATCTCGGCGAGGTCGATCTCCTCCAGGAGTTTGGCCCGGTAGGAGGCGACCAGGTGGCCGTCCTCGCCCCGGCCGCCGTGCTCCTCGGGCGAGGTGATGCGTGCCCGCAGGCTCATGTCGAAAGCCCTTCCCTCAGTGGTCGACCGGCATGGTGGCCGTCTTGTGGGCCTCACCGAAGTCCCCTATGCCGGGGATGACGGAGGGGATGGTGACGGTGGAGGTGACGCGGACCTCGTCGCCCAGCTCCTCGGGGGCACAGCTGGTGCCGTCCGCGAGCCAGGAACTGACTGCGCCCCGGCAGGCTCCCCCCGCGCCCTCGCCGAGCGACGCGCTGCGCGCCCCGGCCCTGGCCGCCGTACCCGCCTGCTGCGCCGTGTACGCGATCAGGCCCAGTTGTACCGCGGCCAGCGCGACGAGCAGCAGGATCGGCAGGAAGCCCAGGTACTCCAGGGCGACCTGCCCCCGGTCGCGTCCGAGGCGTCCGCGTACCGTGCCGCGTCCGAGGCGTCCGCGTACCGTGCCGTGTCCGAGGCGTCCGCGTCCCATGTCAGTCGCCGTCCTCTTCCTCTACGGCACCGGCGTGCCCCTTCACCTCGAACGGGAAGTCGATCGCGCCCGGGAAGAGGACCGGGACCCGGAGGGTGACGGTCGCCGTCACGTATCCGCCCGCCGTCGGGCAGCTGACCGTGGCCCCGGAGCGCCACGCGTCCGACAGCTTGGCCAGTCCCGCCTGTTCGCACACGGCCTGCCGCTCCCCCCGCTGCGCCGCCGTCCCCGCCCGCACCGCCTCGTCGGCAGCATTCCCCGCGAGCGTGAACGTGTATCCCACGAGCACGAACTGCCACACCACCACCAAGGTCACGATGATCAGCGGGGTCATGCCGAGCAGCTCGACGGTGACCTGGCCCCGGTCGCCTCCGCGCCGCCCCGGTGCCGGTCGCCGTGATGCCGTATCCCGTGGCAGCGGTCGCCGTGGTGCCGTACCCCGTGGCAGCGGTCGCCGTGGTGCCGTACCCCGTGGCACCGGTCGCCGTAAAGCCGTACCCCGTAAAGCCGGACGCCGTGGCACCGAGCGCCGTCGTGTCGATCGCCCTGGTCTCACGTCACTCCCTCCTGCGGCGGAACCCCGCCGCCCCCCGGTCGCCGCCGCGCCCGGCCCGGCCGGACCTGCGGTGCTGCGCGCCCTCCGGGGCCGCGACCAGGCCGAGTTCGCCCGCGAGTGCCCACATGGCCTGGCGGACGGTGCCCTTGCCGTCGAGGGCGTGGACGCGGCCGGCGTCCACGGCGGCCTGGAGTTCCTTGAAGTTGGCGGGGACCGTGGTCGCCGCGACGGGCGTACCGGTGATCTTCTGGACGAGCGCGGGCTGGATCTCCGTGGCGCGGCTGTGTCGGTTGACCACGATCGTCGTCTCCTCGGCCTTGCGGATCTGGAGGCGGTCCCACATGCGGACGGTGCGTTTGGCGCCGCGGACGGCCACCACGTCGGGGGTGGTGACGAGCAGGGCGCGGTCGGCCATCTCGACGGCGGTGGCGCCGGCCCCGCCGAGCTGGGCGCCGCAGTCGACGACGACGACCTCGTAGCGGGAGCGCAGGGCGCCGATGATCTGGCGGGCGGCGCGGTCGGTGACCTCCTCGCCGCGTTCGCCCTCGCCGGGGGCGAGCAGCAGGGCCACGCCGGTGTCGTGGCGGAAGACGGCCTCGGCGAGGATGCGGGGCGAGAGGTCGGTGATCGCGGCGAGGTCGACGACCGAGCGGCGGAACTGGACGTCGAGGTAGGAGGCGACGTCGCCGGCCTGGAGGTCCAGGTCGACGAGGGCGGTGGTGCGGCCGGAGGCCTGGGCGGCGAGGGCCAGTTGGACGGCGAGCAGGGTCGCGCCGACGCCTCCCTTGGCGCCGCTGACCGTGACGACGGTGCCGCCGGCGCCGGTGAACACGTCGCCGCCGTGGCCGAGGTGGCGTCGTACGCCGACCGACCACTGGGCGACGGCCTGGACGCGGTGGGCGAGGTCCTCGTAGCCGAGGGGCAGGGTGACAAGGCCGCGGGCGCCGGCGTCCATGGCGGCGGAGAAGAGGCCGGGGCCGGCGTCGGTGGTGACGAGGATGACGCCGACGGCGGGGAAGCGCAGGGCGACGTCGCGGACCAGTTCCAGGGCGGGGACGGGACCGATGCGCTCGTGGACGATGACGACCTCGGGCAGTTCGTCCACCGACTCGGCGGCGAGGCGGGCGAGGGTGTCGACGAGCTGGGTGGAGTCGGCGGCCGGGGTGACGGGTTCGGCGTCGGGGAGCTGGCTGAGCAGGCTGGTGAGGGAGCGGACCGCGTCCGCGTCGCCGACGGCCGGGAGGATCCTCGTGGGCATGGCGGCGGCCCTCACTTGTCCGTGACGAGTTCGTACGTGCGGTCCTTGTCGGGGACCGTGGTGGGAGTGCCGGGCGCCACCAGGGCGAGCCGGACTCGCTTGGCGAACGACTCGGCGTACGTGATGCGCTGGGCGTCGAGGGTGGACAGCGCGAAGGTGATGGGGACCGCCTCGGTGAGCCGCTGTCCGCGGTCGTCCTCGTCGGGGTTCAGGGCGCGCAGGTCGCCGACGTCGAGGACGCGGGCGTTGGTGACGATGATCTTCGACTGGTCGGGGTCGCTCTCGCGGGCGCCCTCGAAGGTGGCGTAGACGTTGACGGCGGAACCCGGGGTGATCTTCCCGGCGACGCCAGTCGCCGCGTCGATCATGATGGCGACCTCCTGCTGGCCGGCCTGGAGGGCGGGCTGGTCGACGATCATGTCGCTCTGGAGCAGCGAGCCCTTCTTCAGGGTCGTCACGGCGATCTTGCCGCGGATGCCCGCGAGGTCGGTCACCGCGTTCCCGGAGAGCCAGCGCTCGGGCATCTCTATCTTCTCGAACTGGCCCGCGGTCAGGGGTGCGTAGGGCGCCACGTCGGACCTGACCCGGTAGGCGGTGACCTCGGGGCCGACCTTGGACTGCACGTCGTCGATGACGGAGAGGACGCCGGCGAAGGCGCCGAGGGCGCACAGAACCGACAGGAGCAGGAGGATCACGCCGCGGCGCTGACGGGAGTTCATGAACCGGTGCTACCTCGTTGGGAGTCGGATCGAGCGGGCGGTGGCGGGGCGGGCGGGGGCTTGTCGGGCGACGGGGCGGGCGGGGGACTCGGCGGGCGACGGGGGTTTCGGTGGCTTCCCGTTCGGGGGCGTCCGGGGCGGAGAGGAGCTGAGCGCACGGTCGGAGGGCCGCGTCCGGCTCAGCCGCCCGTGGTGAGGGCGCGGTGCGGAGGGCCGCCGCCGGTGAGCGCGCGGGCGGGGCGGGGCTCGGAGGCGGGCGGCGGGGTGGCGGAGCAGAAGACGCAGAGGTCGCCGATGACGTCGACGCCGCACCAGTGGCACACGGCCTGGCGGACCGAGGTGACCAGTTGGTAGAGGACCGACAGGTCGGGCAGGTAGGCGCAGAACTCGATCAGCCTGTCGGTGCCCCACCAGGCGGCGGACTCGGCGGGCGCCTCCGTCTCGCGCAGGCCCTGGGTCCGCCAGGCGGGGGCGAGGGTGCCGGTGACCCAGTCGGACTGGAGCCGGCCGCGGGCGACCAGCATCCGGGTGCCGAACTCGGGTCCGGGCAGGAGGGTTTCGGGCCCGGCCTTCACCAGCTGGGGCTGGGGGTGGGCCAGTACGGCGAACTGGCTGCCGGGCATCCACGACCGGGCGTGCGAGGTCAGGCCGACGGGGACGCGGTCGAGGCGGGCCACGGAGGCGAGGAGCGCGCCGGCGTGGATGTAGTGCGTGAGCAGCCGGCCGGCCGAGGCGAGCACGCCGGGGCTGAGGTCGCAGGAGGCGAGCTGGCGCAGCTGGCGTGCCAGGACCGCGAGTCCGAGGGGCGGCAGGTCCGGCCGGAACAGGGCGATGCGGTCGCTCTCCAGGAGCGAGCGGACGGTGTGCAGCCGCTGTTCGACGGCGGCGGGGACCGCCCGTGAGTACACGACGACGAGGTGCCCGTGCTGGTCGAGGAGGGTCTGGACGTCGGCGACGGCCTGGTCGAGGGGCCGGCGGTCCAGGCCGTCGAGCACGGCGGCGGGCACGGTGCGTTCGTCCTCCGGCGGCAGGGCCAGGTCGGCGCCGGTCACGGCAATGGCAGTTGGCACGCGCAGCTCCCCGATTCCCGCGGTCCGGTCCACCGGGAGTTACTCCGGCGCACCGAGGCGACTTCATTGCGTGACTACCTCAGCACTGTATCCACGCCTCTGTGGCCGGAGAACAGCTTTCCGTGACCCCCTGCGGACGGATCTTCCAGCAAGTCACTCCAAAACGGGGCAAGTTACCCGCGCGAGCCCGCCACGGGCGGACCTCTTGACAACAGAATTGGTCTGGACCAACTTATTGTCATGTCCCCACTTAAAAGATCGGCCCGGCTCTGGTCGGGAGCCGTCACCGCCGCGCTCGCCCTCACCCTCGCGGGCACCGGCCAGGCGTCCGCCGCGGACGTCAACCCGGACGTCAACGCGGACGTCAACGCGGACGTCAACAACGCCAGGAACGCCGGCTTCGAGTCCGGCCTCGGCAACTGGACCTGCTCGGCGGGCAGCGGTACCACCGTCACCTCCCCCGTGCACGGCGGCGCGGCCGCGCTGAAGGCGACCCCGGCGGGCCAGGACAACGCCCGCTGCACCCAGACGGTCGCCGTGCGTCCCGACTCCACCTACACGCTGAGCGCCTGGGTCCAGGGCGGTTACGCCTACCTCGGCGCGACCGGCACCGGCACCACCGACGTCTCGACCTGGACCCCGGACTCCACCGCCTGGAAGCAGTTGTCGACGACGTTCTCCACCGGCGCGTCGACCACCTCGGTCACGATCCACCTGCACGGCTGGTACGGCCAGGCGGCCTACCTCGCCGACGACGTCTCGGTGTACGGCCCCGACGGCGGCGGGGGCACCGACCCGGCCCCCACGGTCCCGTCCGCCCCGGCCGGCCTCGCGGTCTCCGCCACGACGTCCTCGTCCGTCTCCCTGGCCTGGAACGCGGTCTCCGGCGCGACCGGGTACAACGTCCACCGCGACGGTACGAAGGTGACGGCGGTGACCGGCACCTCGGCCACCGTGACCGGGCTCGCGGCGGCCACGTCGTACTCCTTCCAGGTCACCGCGACGAACGCGGCCGGTGAGTCGGTGAAGTCGGCGGCGGTGACCGGGCGGACGGCCGCGACCGGTGGAGGCGGCGGGGGTTCGGTGCCCCGGCACGCCGTGACCGGCTACTGGCAGAACTTCGACAACGGCGCGACGGTCCAGCGGATCTCCGACGTCCCCGCCCGGTACGACATCATCGCGGTCGCCTTCGCCGACGCGACGACGACTCCGGGCGCGGTCTCCTTCACCCTCGACTCGGCCGGTCTGAAGGGCTACACCGTCGACCAGTTCAAGGCCGACATCAGGGCCAAGCAGGCGGCGGGCAAGAAGGTGATCATCTCGGTCGGCGGCGAACGCGGCACGGTGACCGTCAACGACGCCGCCTCCGCCGCCAACTTCGCGAACTCGGTGTACGCCCTGATGCAGACGTACGGCTTCGACGGCGTCGACATCGACCTGGAGAACGGCCTCGACGCGACGTACATGACGCAGGCGCTGCGCTCGCTGTCGGCGAAGGCCGGACCGTCCCTCGTCCTCACGATGGCCCCGCAGACCATCGACATGCAGTCGACGTCCAACTCCTACTTCCGGACGGCCCTCAACGTGAAGGACATCCTCACGGTCGTCAACATGCAGTACTACAACAGCGGTTCGATGCTGGGCTGCGACGGCAAGGTCTACAGCCAGGGCACCGTGGACTTCCTCACCGCCCTGGCCTGCATCCAGCTCGAAGGCGGTCTCGCCCCCTCCCAGGTGGGCCTCGGCCTGCCCGCCTCCACCCGCGGCGCGGGCAGCGGCTACGTCTCCCCCACGGTCGTCAACAACGCCCTGGACTGCCTGACGAAGGGAACCTCCTGCGGCACCTTCAAACCGTCCCGCACCTACCCCGACCTCCGCGGCGCGATGACCTGGTCCACGAACTGGGACGCGACGGCGGGCAACGCGTGGTCGAACGCGGTGGGCCCGCACGTGCACGGGCTGCCGTGACCCCGAGGATCCGAACGAGTGGCGGGAGCCCGGAGGGAAGTTCACCCCGAAGGGCCTCAGAGGCCCGCCGCCCTCGATGAGGCCGACCGCAGCACCGAACCGCCTTCCGGCGGGGCGGCGTTGCGGTCGGCAATGTGCTGGTGTCTTGATACCGGGCATGGCTGATCAGGGGGACGGGAACGGTCCGAAGGCCCACACCCGCAGGTCCGTACTGGACGGCCACGTGGAGATGACCGGACCGGACACGGCGGACGAGCACACCCCTTCGGCCACCCCAAGGGGCTTCCCGTCCCGGAGGACGGAGCACCGCCCTCGCCCGTCCCGGCGTCGCCCGTGCCCCCGGCGTCCCTCCCGGAGACGTCGGTGACCGACCCGGCGGGCCGGACCACCCGCTTCGCCTACGACGAGGCCGGCCACCTGACCGCGGTGACCGACCCTCTCGGCCGCACGACCACGGTGGTGTGCGACCGCGCGGGCCTCCCGCTGGAGATCACGGACCCGCTCGGCGCGGTCACCCGCTACGAACGCGACGCCTTCGGCCGCCCCGTCACCATCACGGACCCCACCGGATCGGCGACCCGCCTGGAGTGGACGGTCGAGGGCCGCCCGGCCCGCCGTACGGCAGCCGACGGCACGACCGAGTCCTGGACGTACGACGGCGAGGGCAACTGCACCAGCCACACGGACCCGACGGACGGCGTCTCCCGCTTCGAGTACACCCACTTCGACCTGCTGACGGCCCGCACCGGCCCGGACGGCGTGCGGTACGCGTTCGACCACGACCTGGAACTGCGGCTGACGAAGGTCACGAACCCCCAGGGCCTGACGTGGACGTACACGTACGACGAGGCGGACCGCCTGACGTCCTGCTCGGCGATGCTCCAACAGTTCTTGCGCGGCAGGTCCGACAGCAACCCCCGCACCAGGTCCCGCACCCGGCGCCGGGGTTCGACCCGCGCGAACCGGCCCGCTGTCCGACCCGTCAGGACCTCGAACGTCTCCTGTCGGCGGGCAGGGTCTACGCAGTCCCTCTCGGCCGTCCCGGACTCTTCGGTCTTCCCGCACCGATGGTCACAAACGGCCGTAATTGACAGTCGTGGGTGCACCCCGGGATAGGCTCCCGTGCCCATGAGCGCCATACGACTCCGGAGACGATTACGCCGGGTGGACAAGCCGGTCGCTGTCATCGTCGGCGTGGGGAACATGCTGCTCTGCGGCGTCCTCTTCGTGATGGTGATCGGCGGGCTGCTGGGCTTCGGGGCAACTACCCGGGAGGAGGAGACCGCCGCTCGGATCCTCGCGGGCAAGATCTTTGGTGGCTGGCTCGCGGGCGGGCTGATGCTGCTCTTCATCCTGGGTATGGCGCGGGCCTTGTTCAGTCACCTGGCCACGATGCTGTCCACGCCCGCCGTGCTGGTCCTGATCTTGATGCTCTTGTAGTGACATGCGGCATGCGATCCAGCAGGCACCGAGGGCCCCGAGCTACGTCGGCGCCCGGCGTCAGACAGGTGACCCTGAGTACCGGAGCGGCCAACTGAGCCACTCAACGGCCAACTGTGGCACCCGGTCACATCACCAGCAAGATCACTATCTACGGCTGGAGGATCGGTTGATGCTCCGGAACAGACTGCCGCCGCGATTGAAGTGACACCGCGGGGCGATGGCGGAAGAGTTCGAGTCGAGACCATCAGAGATGGCCAACGCTGACTTACCAGACGGACACGGCGCCTTTATCCGACCAGAAGCTCTGCCGCCCGTCGGTAGTACTCGGATTGCTGCTCGGCCAGCTCCCACAGGGAGGTCAGAGCACCCTGTGGGAGCCGCTTCTCGGCTTCACGCTGGCAGGCCGACTCATAGTCGGCCAGGCACGTGAAGGAGTCGACGGGGGCACCGCACTGCCAGGCGGCTGCCGCTTCCAGTGCGGATTCCAGCCCCTGCGCGGCAACGAGCTGCCGCTGTCCCGGCCGGGTCAGCACGATGGTCACGAACACCAATTGCGTCCACTTGCCGAAGAAGGCCCGACCCGGCAGCTCGGCCGGGTATCCGGCGTCCAGGGTCCAGTTCTCACCGAACGCCTCGCCCAACACGCCTTCGTCGAGGTCCTGCCCCTCAAGGGAAGCCACGATGTTGTCCACTCCCGCCACGACCAGGTCGTAGCGGTCGGACAGCCCGGCCCGGGCAGCCAACACGTGCATGGCCCCGCCCAGCCGGATGGCGGCGGCGCAGCACAACGCCGTCCCCGTCGCATCGAACATCTCGTCCATGGCCTTCTCCAGCCCCGTTCATCCCCAGAGCACGAGGTCGCGCTACGAGTCGCCCACCGGCTGGAACGGCAGCGGATCCTGGAACGTGACGCGCCCACCGGGTACGTCGGGATACTGCACGAGGCCGCCCTGCGCATGCAGTTCGGCGGACGCAAGGTCGCCCGTGGACAGCTCGAACATCTGCTCGCCGCGTCGGAGCGGCCTCATGTGACGTTGCGCGTCATTCCGTTCGAGGCCGGTTCGTTTCCCGGTGCCGGACAGACCGTGGTCTACCTGGAAGGTCCGGTGCCGCAACTGGACACCGTCCAGGTCGACAGCACGCACGGGCCGGAATTCCTGTACCAGGAGACCCAGTTGAGCAAGTACCGCGCGCAACTCGACTGGATGGAGGAACGTGCGCTCTCGCCCGAGGAGTCGCGCGGATTCATCCAGGACATCGCCAACCAGCTCCAGGAGACGAACATGCCCGACATCACCTGGGAAGAACCGTTCTGCGCCGAGGGATCGGCGTGTTTCCGCCTCGGCACCGACCCCGAGGGCAACGCCTACATCGCCATAGCCGGGGCCGAGGAGGCCTACCTCACCGACTCCCGTGACGCGCTGCGGACCATGGTCCTCGACATCAAGGCGGGGAAGGCCGACCACCTGCTGTGAGTCGGCGTCAGCCCGCCGGACGGTAGTACCCGAGGACCCAGGCCAGTTGGGCGAACCAGGTGTGCAGCATCTGCGGTGGCTTGGCGTTCACCATGGCCTCGTAGACGCGGCCGTCCACGTGGACCACGGCGACCATCAGGGCCTTGCCGTCGGGGCGCGCCTTGTAGTGGACGCTGCGGATCTCGGGCCAGGAGAAGTCGACGACGGTGCCGTACATGTCGAAGGCCACGCCCGACGCGTCGACGAGGACCGAGCTGTACTTGTCCATCGCCAGGAACTCCGGGGCGTCCGGCGGCACCTGCGCAGGTACGGGCTCCGGCACGGGCGACGGTACCGGCGCCGGCACGGAGGGTGCGTACTGCGGCGGGGGCGGGCCGAAGCCGGTGGGGACGGGGGCCTGCGGCTGCTCTGTCACACCGGGAATCTACCCGCCGTGGAGCCGTCCGCGGGAGTGGGGCGGACGGCGAGGACGGCGATGTCGTCCTCGCCGTCCGCGCCCAGGCCGATGAGGAGTTCGTCGCAGAACACGTCCAGGGGTTCGCGGGCCAGCGCGGCGGCGTGCCGGCGGAGGCGGTCCATGCCGTCGCCGAGGCACTCGTCGCGCCGTTCGATCAGGCCGTCGGTGTAGAGGAGGACGGTCGAGCGCGCCGGGATCGCGTCGCGGGCCCGGGGGCGGGGCAGGTCGGGGTCCAGTCCGAGGAGGACTCCGGCGCCGTCCTCCAGGTAGCGGGTGCGGCCGTCCTCGCTGATCAGGAGGGGCGGCAGGTGACCGGCGGAGGAGTGCACCAGCTCCCAGGGGCCGTCCGCGGGGCCTTTGAGGAGTCCGTAGATGCAGGTGGCGGTGGCCTCCTGGTGCAGGCTGTGGTTCGCCATGTCCAGGCGGCGCAGAACCGTCTCGGGGGGTTCCTGCCGGTCCACGGCGATGCCGCGCAGCATGCTGCGCAACTGGCTCATCGCGATGGCCGCGTCGAGGTTGTGGCCGGCGACGTCGCCGATCACCAGGGCGGTGTCCCCGCCGGGGAGGACGAAGCTGTCGTACCAGTCGCCGCCGACCTGGGCGGTGGTGGAGGAGGCCGCGTAGCGGGCGGAGATCCGGAGGTGGTCGATCTCCGGCAGCACGGGCAGCAGTGAGCGCTGGAGACGTTCGGCGATGTTCCGCGTCTCCTGGTACAGGCGGGCGTTGTCCACCCCCAGGCCGAGGGCGCGCGCCAGGTCGTCGATCAGGGGCAGGTCCTCCTCGGTGAACGGCCGTTCCACACCGCCGCGGGCCACGGTGAGCGCGCCGATGACCTGGCGGCGTGCCCGGAGCGGGGCGACGACGGCGCTGCGCGTGTCCATGCTCCGCAGCAGTTCCGCGTAGTGGGTGTCCAGCGGGCTCGTGGCCCGGTCCGGCGGTGGTGGCTCGGTGAGCAGCAGCGGGCCGGCGCCGCTCAGGGCGCGGGCCAGGGGACCGCGGGCGGCCTGCGACACGGGGGGAAGCGGGCCCTCGTGCTCCTCCGGGTCCGCCGCCCCGGGGGCACGGCGGACGACGCAGACGCGGTCCACCTGGGCGGCGCGCGCGGTGAACAGGTCCACAGCACACCAGTCGGCCAGCCGTTCGGTGAGGACCCGGGCCACCTGTTGCACGCCCTCGTTCAGGCCGGTGGCGTTGCTCAGCGTGTTCCCGGTGTCGGCCAGCAGCGAGAGCCGTTCCAGCGCGGACATGCCCGCGCCGTCGCCCTCGTTCTGCGGGACGCGCGACGGCGCGGGTCCGCCGGGCTGCTGCGGCGCCGGGGGCCGGGCCCGGCCGGGCGGGCGTGACGCGGCGTCCGGCGCGGCCGCCCTGGGGGTGAGCTGGGCCACGAACACGGTGCGGCCGTCGGGCATCTCCTGGGACTGGACGAACAGCCGGATGGGGATCAGCCGGCCGTCGCGGTGCAGCGCGGGGAGCGGCACCGAGCGGCCCAGGATTCCGGGCTGCCCGCTGAGCAGCAGGGAGGTGAACGCCGTGCGGTGGCGTTGGCGGAGGTGTTCCGGCATGAGCGTGGTGAGCCGCCGCCCGACGAGGTCGTCCGGGTGCCAGCCGAGCAGGTCCGCCGCCGGTCCGTTCACCACGATGATCGTGCCCCGCTCGTCGGCGGCGATCGTCGCGACCCTGCTGGCACGCACCTGGTCGGCGCCCCAGGAGGCCGGCTCCGACAGGCTGGAACCCGGCTCCCGGGGCACCACCGTCCACGCGGTGGGGGGCTCGCCGGCGAGCTGGCCGATGATCTGGTCGCACAGCCACTCGTGGAAGACGCGACCGCGCGGCAGGGCCGGCAGGGTGAGGAACCGTCCGTCACGGGCCGCCTCCTCGGCCAGGTCGAGCACCGCGCGCAGCGCCCGCGCCGCGGGGCCGGCGTCCGCCGGCACGGGCAGGGACAGGGACCGGATCTCCGCTCCGCCGGCCTGGTGCCGCAGCGCGGCCGTCACCCACGTGCTGATGAGGTGGTTCATGTCCTGGGCGGCGGCGAGTTCCGCCGGTGCGACGCCCAGGCGGTGTCCGGCGGCCAGGGCAAGGACGACCTCGCGGAGCAGTGTGTGACGGTGCTGCTGCGAGGCGGAGTACAGCGCCCCGGGCACGTCGATCAGCGTCACGGTCGCGCCGGAAGCCTCGTCCCCACCGGAAGCCTCGTCCCCACCGGAAGCCTCGTCCCCACCGGGGGCCTCGTCCCCACCGGGGGCCTCGTCCCCACCGGGGGCCTCGTCCCCACCGGGGGCCTCGTCCCCGCCGGACCCCGCGGCAGCGCCGGACCCGATGTCCGCGCCGGACCCGGTGCCCGTGCCGACCCTGGTGTCCGCGCCGGACCCGGTGCCCGCGCCGGACCCGATGTCCGCGCCGGACCCGATGTCCGCGCCGACCCTGGTGTCCGCGCCGGACCCGGTGCCCGTGCCGACCCTGGTGTCCGCGCCGGACCCGGTGCCCGCCGGTGGAGCCGGGGTCTCCCACCCGTCCGGCCGCGCCGCCGTCCCGTCGGGCGTCGCGCCGGGCCCCAGCTCGAACCACACCGTCTTGGTCTCTTCGCCGGTGTCGACGCCGTGCCGGGACGCCAGCCGGCCGACGAGGACCAGGCCCTGCCCGGTGCCGGCGTACGCGGGGTAGGCGTACGGCACCGGCCCGCGGTCCGGCCGCCGGTCGCTCACCCCGACGCGCACCGTGCCGCCGGCCGCCCGGACCTCGACCCCGACCTCGGTACGGGCGTGCAGCAGGGCGTTGGTCACCAGCTCACCGACCAGCAGTTCGGCGGTGTCCACCCCGTCCGGCGCGAGGACGTCGTGCAGGACGGACCGCACGAACCGACGGGCCTCCGCCACGCTCCGCGGCCCCTGGCCGAACCGCCGCGACGGCGCGCCCGGAACATGGTGGTCGGCCATGACCTCAGTCTGCCCCAGGGTGCCCGGCCCCGCGCCCGCGCACGGCCCGGGGGCGGCGGACGGGTGAAGACGCCCCCGCTCGCCGTGAAACATTTCCGCGGGCCCACCGCATCAATGAGGTGAGGGCAGCACACCGGCAGCGCACAGGCCGCACACAGGCCGCACGGGGACATACGGGAACACCCGGACTGGGGGAACAGGCATGAGACAGGTCCGCGCGGACGGGTACGCCGAGTTCGCGGCGGCACGGACCGGGCATCTGTACCGGTCCGCGTGTCTGCTCACCGCCGGGGACACGCACCTCGCCGAGGATCTCGTGCAGGAGACCCTCGGCAGGCTGTACGTCCGCTGGGGTCGGGTCTCCCGGGCCGACAACCCCGCCGGGTACGCGCAGACCGTCCTCACCCGCACGTTCCTCGCCCATCGTCGGCGGCGCAGCAGCGGTGAGCGGGCCGTGGACGTCCTTCCCGAGCGGGCCGGTGCGGTGGCGGACGTGCCCCTGCGGCTCACCCTGGTGGAGGCCCTCGGCCGGCTGCCCGCGAAGGACCGGGCCGTCCTCGTCCTGCGGTACTGGGAGGACCGGTCCGTGGAGGAGACGGCCCGTGCGATGAACGCCAGCTCCGCCGCCGTACGGACGCGGTGCGTGCGGGCCCTCGGCCGGCTGCGGGAACTGCTGGGCGAGGACATCGGCGAGTACGCCCGTCCCTGAGCGTCCCCGCCGTACTCGTAGTCGTACGCGCACACCCCCGTACGCGTACACCCGTGTCCGTCCGTGTCCGGCACCGGGCGGCCCGACCACCCCCACGACGTCCTTCCGACCACTCCGACCCCGGAAACGGTGGTGCGCCATGCCCGTCGACCAGACCCACGACCCCTTCGAGGACCGGCTCTCCGCCGCCCTGCACCAGGCCGGCGGCGCCTTCGACACCGACCGTGCCGCGCTCGCCGCGGCCGGCGAGGTACGCGGGCGCCGACTGCGCCTG
This sequence comes from Streptomyces sp. NPDC048734, assembly GCF_043198675.1. NCBI lineage: Bacteria > Bacillati > Actinomycetota > Actinomycetes > Kitasatosporales > Streptomycetaceae > Streptomyces > Streptomyces sp. NPDC048734. Next base: position 362,551 of record NZ_JBICUZ010000002.1, read on the forward strand.
CGGCGGCGGGCCGCCCTCGCGGGGGGTGCGGCAGGCCTCGCCCTCGTGGGGGTGGGCGGGGCGCTGCTCGTACCCTCCGGCGGGGGCGACGGCCCGCGCCACGGCTCGGTCGCCGCGACCGGGTCGGTCACACCGACGCACACCGCCACCGCCGCCTCCCCCGCCGTCTCCGCCGACGACATGGTCCGTACGCTCACGAAGCTGCTCCCCGAGGGGAAGGTGACCCGCGGGGCGGCGCGCGGGACGGACAGTCCGCTGGGGCTGCCGCCGCTCGCGCAGGTGGTGTTCGACGACGGCGAGGGCGCGGGGGCGGTCTCGCTGGTGGTGGACCGGGTACGGCGCGGGGAGGGGACCTTCGATCCGGCGAGCGTGGTGACGCCCTGCCCCGGGATGGAGATGCCCGGCGCCGTACCGGACAGCTGCGTGACGCAGAACCTGCCCGACGGGTCCGTGGTGACCCTGATCCAGGGATACGAGTACCCGGACCAACGCGAGGACACCAAGGCGTGGAGCGCCGACCTGGTCACTCCGGCCGGGCAGCGGGTGAGCGTGAGCGAGTGGAACGCCGCCGCCGAGAAGGGCGAGCCCGTCTCCCGGCCCGAACCCCCACTGACCATGGGGCAGTTGAAGTCGCTGGCCGCGGCGAAGGAGTGGCGCCGGGTCGCCGATGCCCTCCCGGAGCCGGCCGCGGCGCCGACGGCGTCGGGATCGGGATCGGGGTCCGCCGCGGACACGGCGGGTCTCGAGGGTCGGCGGATCCTCTCGATCCTCACCCACGCGCTGCCCGACGGCATGAAGGTGGTCTCCAGCGACCACGACGGGGCCGAGTTCGCCTACGCCGTCGTGGACGACGGCGAGGGCAGGAGCTACGTCCAGATCAACGTGCAGCGCGACATGTCCGACGCCGCGGGCGAGCTGTACGGCTCCGGCGCCGAGACCCTTGCCGACGGCACCCGCGTCGCGACGCGGCAGGGGCCGGGCGAGAAGGGCGGCGAGGGCGTCGTGATGTGGACCGTGGACACGATGCGCACGGACGGCAGGCGCGTGGTGGTCAGCGCCTTCAACGCGGGCAGCCAGACGACGGCCGCCACGCGCTCCGAACCGGCACTCACCATGGCCCAGTTGCGGAAGATCGCGCTCAGCCCGCAGTGGGAGGTGCTCGGCGGCTGAGACCGGTGCCGGTGCCGGCCGCGGTCGACGCGGCCGGCACCCG
>NZ_JBICUZ010000002.1:363860-506779 GCF_043198675.1 Streptomyces sp. NPDC048734
CGGGGCGAGCGGGCACCGCCCGCCAGGATCGGCCGCCGGGGCGAGCGGGCACCGCCCGCCAGGATCGGCCGCCGGGGCGAGCGGGCACCGCCCGCCAGGATCGGCCGCCGGGGCGAGCGGGCACCGCCCGCCGGGATCGGCCGCCGGCCGGACGCGGCTCAGAAGAACTCCGACCACGGCTGGTCCGCGACCTGCTTCACGCACAGCACCAGGAACAGCAGCCCGGCCGTCGCGAGCATCCCGTTGCTGAGCCGGCCGTTGCGCCATTCGGCGGGCGTACGGGCCGAGTTGAGCAGCCAGATCAGGGTCAGCGCGAGGAAGGGCAGGAAGGCCGCGCCCAGCACGCCGTACAGGATGACCAGGCGGAAGGGCTGGCCCTGGAAGAGCAGGACCATCGGCGGGAAGGTCAGCCACAGCAGGTACAGGCGGAATGGCCGGGAGCGCTCGCGCCGGCCGGAGGCGACCTCGGCGCCCGTGGCCCGCGCGCCGCCCCGGTGGCGGGCGACGAAGTCGGCGAACATCAGGCTCACGCCGTGCCAGACGCCGATCAGGGAGGTGAAGGAGGTGGCGAAGAAGCCGATGAGGAAGAACGTGGCGGTGGCCGAGCCGTACTCCGCCTCGAGGATGTCGCCGAGCTGCACGAGTCCCTTGTCGCCGCCCGCGATGGCCACGTTCGCGGAGTGCAGCAGTTCGGCGCCGACGAACAGCATCGCGACCACGAAGACGCCGGTGGTGAGGTAGGCGACGCGGTTGTCGAGCCGCATCACCTTCATCCAGCCGGTGTCGGTCCAGCCCTTGGCGTTGACCCAGTACCCGTAGGCCGCGAGGGTGATGGTGCCGCCGACGCCGCCGATCAGGCCGAGGGTGTTGAGGACGGAGTCCTTCTCGTCGGGCAGGACGGGCAGCAGTCCCGCCAGGGCGTCCGCGATGTTCGGCGTCACGCGGACCGCGAGGTAGACGGTCACCACGAACATGACGCCCACCAGGACCGTCATGACCTTCTCGAACACCGCGTACTTGTTGAACCAGACGAACACCAGGCCCACCAGCCCGCAGGCGATGGCCCACCACTCCAGGTCCATCACGCCGGGGAACAGGGCCTGCAGGGGCAGCGCGCTGGACGACATCGCCGCCGCGCCGTAGACGAAGCCCCAGACGACGACGTAGACGAGGAAGAACCACGTCGTCCAGCGGCCGAGGCTCGCCCAGCCGTCGAACAGGGTGCGGCCGGTGGAGAGGTGCCAGCGGCCGGCCGCCTCCGCGAGGGAGATCTTGACCAGGCAGCCGAGGACCGCCGCCCAGAGCAGGGTGTAGCCGAAGTTGCTGCCGGCGATGAGGGTGGCGACCAGGTCGCCGGCGCCGACGCCGGTCGCGGCGACGACGATGCCGGGACCGATGTGACGCCAACTCGACTTACGGGGAGTGGGTTTGTCGCTGCCGGATGATGCCTCGGTGTCAGTGGGGTTTCCCGTGGTGTCCGCCATGCCCCTCAAGAAAGCCGAAGCGGGCGGGTCCGGCAAGGGGCCGTACCCGTCCGCGCGCGCTACTCACACCCACGGGTGCACTTCGCCGGGCCCGCCGCGCGGGACCGGTCACGCGTACGCCACACGGCCGGTCACGCGTACGCCGCGCGGCTGCCGTCGGCGCGTCAACTCCCTTCCGCGCACGGCCGTTCCGTACGATTCCGGCCATTCGACTCCTTGGCCACCCTTGACCTGGCCATGTCATGCCCCGACGATGAGCGGCACCCCGCACCCGTGCACGGCGAGCACACGGCACCGCAGACACACCGCGCCACAGGCACACCGCACCGCAGACACACCGCACCACGGAAGCACCGCACCGCACCTCGCACGCAGCTCCACACCGCTCCATCCCCCACGTGTCCGGCGATCCCGGACTTCTGGAGAACCGAGGAGAACCCATGCGACTCCGCACACGCGGCGCAGGCCTCATCCGCGGCCGCGGCCGCGGCGGCAGACGAACCGCCGCGCTGGCCGCCCTGATGGCCCTCGCCCTCGCCGCGCCGATCTCGGCGACGGCCACGAACGCGGCGGCCGACGGCGCCGTCAAGGCGGCACCCTCCGCCGACGACATCCGCCAGTACGAGATCCACGTCCACCACAGCACGCCCGAGATGCGCACCGCGATCGCCGGGGCCGGGGTGAGCGTGGACGAGGCCGACGAGGAGACCGTCGTCGTCTCCGGCCGCGCGGACCAGATCAGGAAGCTGCGCGCGCAGGGCTACGAGGTCGCCGCGCTGGGCGCCGCCCCGGACCGCACCGCCGAGGGCGAGACCCGGCTCTACGACTTCCCGTCCGCCGACTCGCGCTACCACAACTACGCCGAGATGACCGCGGAGATCGACCAGCGCATCGCGGCCTACCCGAACATCATCAGCAAGCGGGTGATCGGCACCTCCTACCAGGGCCGCAACATCGTCGCCGTCAAGATCAGCGACAACGTGGGCACCGACGAGGCCGAGCCCGAGGTGCTGTTCACGCACCACCAGCACGCCCGTGAGCACCTGACCGTGGAGATGGCCCTGTACCTGATCCGCGAGCTGGGCGCCGGCTACGGCACCGACTCCCGCATCACCAGCATGGTCAACAACCGCGAGATCTGGATCGTGCCCGACATCAACCCGGACGGCGGCGAGTACGACATCGCCACCGGCGCCTACCGGTCGTGGCGCAAGAACCGTCAGCCCAACTCCGGCTCCACGGCCGTCGGCACGGACCTCAACCGCAACTGGGCCTACCGGTGGGGCTGCTGCGGCGGCTCCTCGGGCTCGACGTCCTCCGAGACCTACCGGGGCACGGCGGCCGAGTCGGCGCCCGAGGTGAAGGTCGTCGCCAACTTCGTGCGCAGCCGGGTCGTGGGCGGCGTCCAGCAGATCAAGGCGGGCATCGACTTCCACACCTACAGCGAACTGGTGCTGTGGCCCTTCGGGTACACCACCGCCGACACCACCACCGGGATGACCGCGGACGACCGCAACGCCTTCGCCACGGTCGGCCGTTCGATGGCCGCCAGCAACGGGTACACCCCGGAGCAGGCGAGCGACCTGTACGTCACGGACGGGTCGATCGACGACTACCTCTGGGGCACGCACAAGATCTTCGCGTACACCTTCGAGATGTACCCGGGCTCGGCGGGCGGCGGCGGGTTCTACCCGCCCGACGAGGTCATCGAGCGGGAGACCGCGCGCAACAAGGACGCGGTGCTGCAACTGCTGGAGAACTCGGACTGCATGTACCGCTCGATCGGCAAGCAGGCCCAGTACTGCGGCTGACGGCGCCCGCTAGTCGGCCTCGGGCTCCGCGTCCGGGCCGGCGTCGGACCCGGTGTCCTCGCGGTCGGCCTCGTCCTCGAAGTAGGCGTCGAGGACCGCGTCCAGCTGCTCGTCCCACTCCTTGAAGCGGCCCCTGGCCGTCGCCTCGATCTCGATCGGGTACCAGCGGCGGTCAGGGGTGTGCACCGTGACGGTGAACCGCTTCCCGAACCGCGGGGTCTCCGTCTCGATCGCGCCGATCTCCTCCCAGCGGAACTCGCACTCCTCCTCGTCGAGGCGGAGGCGGACGCCCCGGGCGTCGGCGACGATCCGCGCCCGGCGGTCGGCGGCCTCGAAGACGGGACCGTCCGGCGTCGCCGCCGGCTCCTCCGGCTCCGGCTCCTCCGACTCCCCGGCCGACGCGGTCGCTTCGGCCGGTGCGCCGTCGGAGACGTCCGGGTCGGTGACCGCCCCGTCCTCCTCCGCGTCGCCCTTCGGCCTGGCGTCCTTCGGCTCCGCGGTCACGGGCGAGGTGAGCCCGGGGATGAATGCCGGATCGAATCCGGCGCCCTCCAGGGGCTGGCTGCTCGAACCTATGCGCTGCTCCACAGCGGGCAGTATGGTCGACGATCCTGTGCCGGACACAGCCAGCCCCCAACTTCGTTATGAGACTCCTACACGCGAGCAAGCGGCCGCGGCTGGACGAACAGGCCCAATACGGCCGCCACGGCGAAGCCGGCGACGGACAGCACCGTCCTCGGGATCAGCCCAGGACGGCGAGCGCGTCGATCTCGACGAGGAGGCCCGCGGGGAGACCGACGCAGACGGTCGTGCGCGCGGCGGGCGGGGCGGTGAGCGCCTGCTCCTCGAAGTAGGTGTCGTAGAGGTCGTTCATCTCCGCGAAGTGGTCCACGTCCGTCAGGTAGACGCGGATCATCATCACGTCGTCCCAGCTCGCGCCGCCCTCCTCCAGGACCGCCTTGACGTTGGCGAGGGTCTGGAGGGTCTGCTCGCGCAGGGTGGGGCCGGCCGGTGCGGGGGGCCTGCCCTCCTCGGCGGGCAGGAAGCCGACCTGCCCGGCGACCTGGAGGATGTTGCCCTTGCGCACGCCGTGCGAGAACTTCGCGGGCGGAGTGGTGTGGGTCTTCGGCGTGAGCGCGGTCTTGTCGGCCATGGTCGTACGGTGTCCTTCGCTTCAGGTCCTGCCGGAGTACTCGCCGCTGATGTCGTCCGCCGATGCCGTCCGCGGTGCGGCGCACCCGCGGGAGCGGGGCGAGGAGTTCGTCGGCGGTGTCGCGCACCGCGCAGCACACTACTTCTGGAGGCTCGTATGGCCCTCGGTCCCGGGACCGAAGCGCTCGCGCGGCTCGCGCGGGAGCGCGTCGACCACCGTTTCAAGGGCCTGCCGCCGGACGCCGACGGCCTGACGGTCGGCGAACTGGCCGCCCAGCGCCGCAACCTGTTCACCGGCGGCTTCACCACCCCCGTCCTCGCGCTGTCCGCCGAGCGCCTGGAGCACAACCTGCGGCTCATGGAGACGTACGCCACCCGGCACGGACTCGCGTTCGCCCCGCACGGCAAGACCTCCATGGCGCCCCGGCTGTTCCGGCGGCAGATCGAGCACGGCGCCTGGGGCATCACCCTCGCCGTCCCCCACCAGGTCCGCGTGGCGCGGGCGTACGGCGTCCGGCGGATCTTCCTCGCCAACGAACTGGTGGACCCGGCGGCCCTGCGCGCCGTCGCGGCGGACCTCGCCGCCGACCCCGGGTACTCCTTCGTCTGCTACGTCGACTCCGTGCGCGGGGTGGAGCTGATGGACGCGGTACTGCGCGGGACGGCCCGCCCGCTCGACGTGGTCGTGGAACTGGCCGCGGGCGAGGACGCCCGCACGGGGGTCCGCACGGAGGCCGGTTGCGCGGCGGTCGCGGACGCGGTGGCCGCCGCGCCGGCCCTGCGGCTGGTGGGCGTCGCCGGCTACGAGGGCGAGGTGCCGCGGGCCGACCCGGAGCGCGTGCACGCCTGGCTGCGCCGGCTGGTGGCGCTGGCCGTGGACCTCGACAGGGCGGGGCGGTTCGCCGACGCGGAGGAGATCGTCGTCAGCGCGGGCGGCAGCGCCTGGTTCGACGCGGTCGCGGACGTGTTCGCCACCATCCCCGAACTCTCCCTGCCGGTGCTGAAGTTGCTGCGCTCCGGCGCCTACGTCTCGCACGACGACGGCCACTACCGGAGGGTCACGCCCTTCAACCGCGTCCCCGAGGAGGGCACCCTGGAACCGGCGTTCCGCCTCTGGGCGCAGGTGGTGTCCCGGCCGTCCGCCGGGCAGGCCTTCCTGAACGCGGGCAAGCGGGACGCCGCCCACGACCTCGACCTGCCCGTCGCGCAGGTCGTGCGGCGGGACGGCGACGAGCGCCCGGCGACCGGCGTCGACGTCACCGCCCTGTCCGACCAGCACACCTGGCTGCGGACGGCACCGGACGCCGACCTGGAGGTGGGCGACTGGGTGGGCCTCGGCCTGTCCCACCCGTGCACGTCCTTCGACAAGTGGCAGCTGATCCCGCTGGCCGGGGCGGACGGCACGGTCGTCGACTACATCCGTACGTTCTTCTAGGAGGTCGGTCGTGGAAGCTCTGGTCGTCCGGGACGCGGACGTCGTCGACGGCACGGGCGCGGACTCCTACCGCGCCGACGTGGTGGTCGACGGCGGCCGGATCGTCTCGATCGTCAAGGAGGCCGCGGCCGCGGGCTGCCAGCGCCCGAAGGCGGTCCGCGAGCTGGACGCCGAGGGGCTGGTCCTGTCCCCCGGCTTCATCGACATGCACGCCCACAGCGACCTCGCCCTGCTGCGCGACCCCGACCACGGCGCGAAGGCCGCGCAGGGCGTCACCCTGGAGGTGCTGGGCCAGGACGGCCTGTCGTACGCGCCCGTCGACGACCGCACGCTCGACGGGGTGCGCCGGTCCGTGGCCGGCTGGAACGGCCCCGGCGACGACGTCGACTTCGACTGGCGGTCGGTGGGCGAGTACCTCGACCGGCTGGACCGCGGCATCGCCGTCAACGCCGCCTACCTGATCCCCCAGGGCACGGTCCGCGCGCTCGTCGTCGGCTGGGACGACCGCGAGGCGACCCCCCGCGAACTGGACCGGATGCGGCAACTGGTCGCCGAGGGCCTGGAGCAGGGCGCGGTCGGCCTGTCCTCCGGGCTGACCTACCCGCCCGGCGGGTACGCCGGGAACGCCGAACTGACCGAGCTGTGCCGGGTGGTGGCCTCGTACGGCGGCTACTACTGCCCGCACCACCGCTCCTACGGCGCCGGGGCCCTGGAGGCGTACGCGGAGACGGTCGAGCTGGCCCGCCGGGCGGGCTGCGCGCTCCACCTCGCCCACGCCACCCTGAACTTCGGGGTGAACGAGGGCCGGGCGCCCGAGCTGCTGGCCCTGCTGGACGGGGCGCTGGCCGCCGGGGCCGACATCACCCTCGACACCTATCCCTACACCGCCGGCTGCACCACCCTGGCGGCGCTGCTGCCGGGCTGGGCGGGCGAGGGCGGCCCGCGGGAGACCCTGCGCCGGCTGACGGACGAGGAGGCCGCCGAACGGATCCGGCACGACCTGGAGGCGGTGGGCTCGGACGGCTGCCACGGCGTGCCGGTCGACTGGGACACCGTCGAGGTCTCGGGTGTCGGCAGCGCCGCCCTGGACGCGTACGTCGGCCGTACGGTCCGGGAGTCGGCGGCGCTGCGCGGCGAGGCGCCCTGGACGACCGCCCGCCGGCTGCTGGTCGAGGACCGGCTCGCCACGACGGTCCTCCAGCACGTCGGCCACGAGGAGAACGTCCGCGCGATCATGCGCCACCGGGTGCACACCGGCGGCTCGGACGGCATCCTCCAGGGCGCCAGGCCCCACCCGCGCGCGTACGGCACCTTCCCGCGCTACCTCGGGCGGTACGCGCGGGAGCTGGGGGTGCTGTCCCTGGAGGAGTGCGTCGCCCACCTCACGGGCCGCCCGGCGGCCCGGCTGCGGTTGCCGGACCGGGGCCTGGTCCGCGAGGGGTACCGGGCGGACCTGGTCCTGTTCGACCCGCGGACGGTGGCGGCGGGCTCGTCCTACGACGCGCCGCGCACGCCGCCCACCGGCATCCCGTACGTGCTGGTCGACGGCCGGTTCGTCATCGAGGACGGCCGGCGCACGGACGTACTGGCGGGACGGGCGGTCCGTCGCACTCCCGTGCCCGGGTGACGGACCGCCCCCGCGCGTCGCCCTACGGCTTGGGCAGGGCGCACCCGGCGGCGCTCAGGTTCAGCTGGTTGCCGGTGGTGAAGCAGGCGGGGAACTGGTAGGTCTCCTGGGCGTAGTTGATGCCCTGGCGGACGGTGACGTTGCCGCTCGCGTCGACCTCGCAGGGGTTGTTCACCGTGCAGGACTCGCCGTCCTCGTTGCCGGTGTTGTTGACGGCCACGACCTTGCCGGTGGCCTGGTCGACCACCGGCGAACCGGAGGTGCCGCCGATGGTCTGGCAGGCGGAGGTGTAGCGGACCGAGTCCTTCCAGGTCCAGTCGCCCTCCTTGACGCGGTACACGAACCCGTCGATGTTGCAGCTGTAGAGCCGCTTCCAGTAACCGGAGGCGACGGTGATCGCGGTGCCGGCGGTCGGGTGCGTGTCCTGCACGGTGAGCGCGCTGATGCCGTAGGAGCTGCGGATCGCCGCGTACGTGCTGGTGAGCTGGTAGACCGCCGCGTCCGTGTCGGTCATCGTGCCGTAGGCGAGCTTGCCGGCGCGCAGGGTCGCGACCCGGGTGCCGGCGGAGTTGAGCAGTCCGAAGGTGCGGCTGGAGGTCCGGTTGACGAGGACCTGGCCCGGCGTCGGGAATCCCGTCTCCAGGCAGTGGCCGTTGGTGAGGACCAGTGCCGGGGCGGTGTCCAGGGAGTTCGGGAAGCGGATCAGGGAGCCGGAACAGTTGCTCAGCGCCACGGTCCCGGCCAGGGTGACGGCCTGCAGGGCCGGCGACGCGGCCGCCTTCGTGTCCGCCGCGTCCGCGACGGTCGACGCCGTGCTCACGACCGCCGACGCCTCGCCGGCGGGCGCCTCGCTCACGGGCGCCGCGACCGCGGGCGCCGCGCCGGCCCCGGCGATGGCCAGGGCGATGAACGCGGCGACGAGAGGCTTTCTCATGTGGGGGGTCCCCTCTGACGACAGGACGACCGGAGATCTTCCGGCCGCCGGTGCTGTGTCACGCGCGACGGATCAAGCGCGCTTTTTGTCATGCGCATTGTTGGCGCGGAGGGGGAGGAGGACAAGGGTCACTTTTCAGCCGCGGGGAGGGCGACGGGGCGGGGTGATGGGGGAGCTCGGGGCGGCGGGGGGTCGCCGGAGCGCGCCGGGGCCGGCGGGGGCCGGCGGAAGCAGCCGCGGCCGTCGGACTGCCGCAGGGGGACGCCGGAAGCGGGCGGGGCCCGTCGGACTGCCACAGGGGACGCCGGAAGCGGGCGGGGCGCCACCCCGGGGCGATGAGAACCGACGGAGGGCCGGCACGGGCCGGGGCGGGTCGCCCGAGAGCCGACACCGAGCCGCCAGGAGCCGGCGGGCAACCGGAATCACCGGCAACCGGCGGGAGCCACCTCGGAGCTCCTGCGGAGTCGCCCGGTGTCGGCGGGTGCCGGCGGGTGTCGGCGGGTGTCGGCGGGGCCGGTCGGCCACCGGCGGGCCTCCACCGAGGGCACGGCTGGGAGGCGCCGCCGGCCGACAGGGGCTTGCGGGGCCGACGCGAGCCGACGCGAGCCGGCAAGGGACGCGGTTCGGGACCGCCGGGCAGGTGGGGCCCACGAGCAGGCGGGCCGGGGTGTTGGAGTGCCGACGGCGGGCGGGTGGCCGAAGAGCCGGCAGCAGGCGGGTTGCCGGCGGTAGCCAGGGACGCTAGAGGCGGACCGAGGCTGCCGACAGCCAGGGTTGCCGACGGTAGCCAAGGCCACCAGAAGCGGACCCAGGCTGCCGACAGCCAGGGTTGCCGACGGTAGCCAAGGCCACCAGAAGCGGACCCAGGCTGCCGACAGCCAGGGTTGCCGACGGTAGCCAGGGGCGCCGGAGGCGGCCAAGGTGCCGGTCGATTCAGGGTGGGCCCGCGCTCTCCCGGCCTCCTCTACCTCTGCCCTTTGCCCCGCCCTTTGGCGTTCCCTCTGCCGGAGTCGACGGCCGGGGCGGTACCGGCCTCGGCGGGTGCGGAGCTCGTCGTGGGGCCTGCCGAAGGGGACGCCGCCGTCGGCGGCTCGGACGCCTTGACGCCCGACGGGGCAGTGGGCCGGGCCGCGGTGGGCGACGCCCCGGCCGTCGGCCCGGTGTCCGCCTCCCGGGTGGGGGACGCGGCCCCCTCGTCCCCCGCTCCGGCCGTCCCCTCCGGAGCCGACCGGGTGTCCGCCGGCCGTCCCTGCTCCGCGTCGTCCGGCGATCCGGAGAACGCGAAGCCCGCGACCAGCGCGGCCACGGAGACGACACCGACCGCGCCGACGGCGGCGAGCGCGCGCCGGGGCCGCCGGGCGGCCCGCCGACGGTCCGCGCGGCCGCCGGACGGCTGCGGGTCGAGGACCTGCGGGTCGAAGGCCTGCGGGTCGTGCCCCTGCGGGCCGGACGTCTCCGCGACGCGCGGCAGCTCGCTCGTCTCGTCGTAGGCGTTCTCCCAGCCGTGCGCCGCGGCCGGATCCCGGTACGCCTCGTAGGGCGGCGGGTCGGTCTCGGCGTGCGGGAGGTACACGTTCGGCTGAACCGGGGGGTTCGCGCTCTCACCTGGCCTGGACATGGCCGGGGATTGTAGAGAGGCGGGGGGCCTCCGGGACAGCGGTCGGCGATATCACCGCAAACCCGACGTCTCACGTGGCGGAAAACACGCCCCGCGCGGCGTTACCGAGCCGTAAGCTCGCCCCATGCAGGTGATCCAGTCGACCAAGCTCAGCAATGTCTGTTACGAGATCCGGGGCCCGGTTCTCGAAGAGGCGATGCGCCTGGAAGCGGCGGGGCACCGCATCCTCAAGCTGAACACGGGCAATCCGGCCGCGTTCGGCTTCGACTGCCCGCCGGAGATCCTGGAGGACATCCTCCGCAACGTCTCCTCGGCGCACGGCTACGGCGACGCCAAGGGCCTGCTGGCCGCGCGCCGCGCCGTGGTCATGCACAACCAGACGCTGGGCATCGAGACGGACGTCGAGCACGTCTTCATCGGCAACGGCGTCTCCGAGCTGATCGTGATGGCGATGCAGGGCCTGCTGGACGACGGCGACGAGGTCCTCGTCCCGGCGCCCGACTACCCCCTGTGGACCGCCGCCGTGGCGCTGTCCGGCGGCACCGCCGTGCACTACCGCTGCGACGAGCAGGCCGACTGGATGCCGGACCTCGCGGACATCGAGCGCAAGGTCACCGACCGCACCAAGGCGATCGTCATCATCAACCCGAACAACCCGACGGGCGCGGTGTACGACGAGGCGATGATCCGGGGCCTGACCGACATCGCCCGCCGGCACAACCTGCTGGTCTGCTCGGACGAGATCTACGACAAGATCCTCTACGACGGCGCCACGCACACCCCGACCGCCAAGGTCGCGCCGGACCTGCTCACCCTCACCTTCAACGGCATGTCGAAGGCGTACCGGGTGGCCGGGTACCGGGTGGGCTGGATGTCGATCTCGGGGCCGCGCGCCCACGCCGACTCCTACATCGAGGGCCTGACGATCCTGGCGAACATGCGCCTGTGCGCGAACATGCCGGGTCAGCACGGGGTGGTGGCCGCGCTCAGCGGGCGGCAGACGATCGACGAGCTGGTGCTGCCGGGCGGGCGGCTCAAGGAGCAGATGGACACGGCGTACGAGCTGCTGACGCAGATCCCGGGGGTGACGTGCGTGCGGCCGAAGGGGGCGCTGTACCTCTTCCCGCGCCTGGACCCGTCAGTCTTCAAGATCAAGGACGACCGGCGGATGGTCCTCGACCTGCTGCGCCAGGAGAAGATCATGGTGGTCCAGGGCACCGGCTTCAACTGGCCGGAACCCGACCACTTCCGGGTCGTCACGCTGCCCACGGTGACGGACCTGCGGGACGCGGTCGGACGGATCGGGCGGTTCCTGGACGGTTACGGCCAGCCCTGAGGGCCGGGTCCGCCGACGCCCCTCGGGGGCCGGGGGCGGATTTCAAGATCAACTCAACTTTAGACGAATTCCAAGCTAGGATGGTTTCCTGTCAGCACACGGGAGGCCATCTCATGTACGAACCGATCCGCACCAAATCGGTGCACAGCACGATGGCCGGCACCTCCGACTTCCCCCACCGGACGCGCGAGGAGGAGCTGGACATCCAGCTCGCGGGCCATCTCGCGGCGCTGCTCGCCGTCACCGACGAACTGCGCGCCCGGACCCCGTCCCGCGACCTGGACACCGCGGCCGAACGGCTCGCGCAGCAGGTCGCCCGGCTGCGGGGAGGCAGGCCGCCGGTCCGCACCACGACCCCCGGCACCACCCGGTCCGCGGCCCTGCACCACCGGGCCCACACCCTCGCCGGACGCGCCCTGGTCGTCGCCGCGTCCCGCGCCGACACCGCCGCGGCGATCCTCTCGGCGGAACGCATGGACGCCCACACCGCGGCCCTGGCGGCCGACGCCCTGACCGCCACCGCCTGACCCCCACCGGGGTCCCCCGAACGGCCCCGGTCCGCGTGCACCCGCAGCGACGCGCGGACCGGGCGCCACAGTTTCAGTACGCTGACCGCATGGGCATGGACTACGCGAAGATGCGCGTGATCGCCGAGGAACTCGGAGGCTACGCCGAGCGGCTCGAAGGGGCCTGGAGCGTCGAGATCGGCCCGTCCGGCCCGATACTGGCCATGACGTGCCCGTCGAAACGCCACGAGGGCACGATCCGCCGCATCCGCAATCAGTTGAACGAGCAGATCCCCACCACTCATCCCGGGTACGTCTGCGAGAACGGCCCTGAGATCGAGCATCCCGCGTTGGGCCGCATGCGCCTCCCCGACGCCGCCGTCATTCCCGAGGAAGCCCTTGACGAAGAGGGCCTCGCCGTCGACGCCGTACAGGTGCTCGCGGTCGTCGAGATCGTCTCGCCGTCCAACCCGAACAACGACTACATCGAAAAGCTCTCCGACTACCCCGCCATGGGCATCCCCCACTACCTGATCGTCGACCCTCGCACCGGCACCGTCGAGGCGCACTCCGAGCCCTGCAGGGGCCGGTACACGCGCAAGGACCCGTACATCTACGGCGACAAGGTCCCCTTCGGCCCCTGGACGGTCGACACGGCCGACTTCCGCCGCTATGGCAGGGCGGGCGACGGCGCGGACTGAGCCGACCCCGGCGGCGACCGGCCCGCAACAGGAACGGCTGGTTCCCGTTGCAATCCGGGTCCGGTCCTTCACCCTCCGTTCATCCCGGTCACCCGGGAATGTGCGATTCCGGGAGCACGCTCGCCGCGTGAGACGTATCGCAGGAATCGTCCTCGCGGTGCTGCTGATCGGTGGCGTGGTGGCCGCCGTCGTCGCAGGCCGGGACAACGAGGAGACAGGCACGGCAACGAAGACCGTGCGGATGGTCATCGGATCGGAGAAGGCCGAGTTCTTCGCGGATCCGGACGTGGTGAAGGCCCTGGCCGCCAAGGGCTACACCGTGAAGGCCGAGACCTCCGGGTCCTGGGCCATGGAAGGGCTGGACCTCAAGGGATTCGACCTCGCCTTCCCGTCCAGCCAGGCGCCCGCCGCCGAGCTGGCCGCCAAGTACGAGGTCACGGGGACCCTCCCCCGCCCGTTCTACTCACCGCTCGTCGTCGTGGCCCACCGCGGGGCCGCCGAGGTGCTCGCCGGGAACGGGCTGGCCACGCTCGACGGGAAGAGCCGCGGCCTCCTGGACATGGCCGCCTTCCTCGACGCGGCCGGGGACGACCGCACCTGGCAGCAGCTCAAGGGCGCCGCGGCGTACGGGGAGCTGACCGGCACCCTCTACATCTCCAGCACCGACCCGGAGACCTCCAGCTCCGGCGCCCTCTACCTGGCCGCCGCCTCCTACGTCGCCAACGGCGGCAAGGTGGTCGCGAGCGACGGCGAGGTCGCGGGGACCACGCCGCTGCTGCGCAAGCTGGTCAGCGTGCAGGGTGCCCAGCAGTCCAGCACCGACGCGGCCTTCCGGGACTTCGTCAGCGGCGCCGGCAACCCCCTCGTCCTCGTCTACGAGTCCCAGGTGGCCGCCCTCCTCGACGGGCAGCCCGACCCCCAGGACCTGGTCGTCCTCTACCCGGACACCACGGTCAACAGCGACCACACCGTCGTACCGCTCACCGAGCAGGGCAACGCCGTCGCCGAACTCCTCGGCAGCGACGCGCGGTTGCGCAAGCTGGCCGTGCGGCACGGCTTCCGTCCGCAGGGCGACCTCGCCGAGTTCGCGGCGGCCACCGCGCGGCGCACCGCCTATCTCAAGCAGCAGCTGACCGGCGTCCGCCAGGCGCCCGTGCCCACCTCCGCGGTGCTGCACGAACTGGCACGACGGGCGCGCGGATAAAAGGGGGGACACACCAAGTGAGCACCACGGAAAGCGACTTCACCCTCACCCCGCCGGAGGCCGTCACGGCCGTGCCGCGGGAGAGGGCCGGCGGACTCGTGCCGGTCGACGACCGGGTCCGCACCGACATGGCCGCCAAGGCCGCCGCGTACGTCGACGGCCTGGCCGCCCTGGACGCCCGCTCGCCCGAGTTCGCCGGCAAGGTCGGCGAGATCACCGCGCTGGGTGCCGGCGAGATGCGCACCGCGACCACGCAGTCCAACCGGATGCTGGAGCGCACCGTGCGCAGCCTGCCCGACAAGGGCGGGGACGCCTCGTCGAAGGTGGCCGGCTCGCTCGTCGAACTGCGGCGCGTGGTCGAGGACCTGGACCCGCGGGACCTGCCCGCGAGCAGGGGCCGCAGGCTGCTGTCCCGGCTGCCGGGAGGCAACAGGCTGCGCGACCACGTCGCCAGGTACGCCTCCGCGCAGGGCACGTTGAACAGGATCGTCGGCTCGCTGCGGGGCGGGCAGGACGAACTGCGCCGCGACAACGCCGCGCTGCAGACCGAGCGGGTCCGCCTGTGGGAGACCATGGGCAAGCTCCAGGAGTACGTCGTGCTGACCGAGGCCCTGGACGGCGCCGTCGAGCAGCACATCGCCGGCGTCGGGGCCACCGACCCCGCGCAGGCCGACACCCTGCGCGCCGACGTCCTCTTCCCGGTCCGGCAGAAGCACCAGGACCTGCTCACCCAGCTGGCGGTGTGCGCGCAGGGATACCTCGCCATGGACGTCGTACGCCGCAACAACGACGAACTGATCAAGGGGGTCGACCGGGCGGCCACGACGACCGTGTCGGCGCTGCGGATCTCCGTGATGCTGGCCTCGGCGCTGGACAACCAGAAGAAGGTCGTCGAGCAGGTCAACGCCCTGCGCGGGACCACCGAGGACCTGATCCGGGGCAACGCGGAGATGCTGGCGACGCAGAGCGGGGAGATCCAGCGCATCGCCGCCGACCCGGCGGTGGGGGCCGAGACCCTGCGGACCGCCTTCCAGCAGATCTACCGCACCCTCGACGCCATCGACACGTACAAGGTCCAGGCCACCGAGGCGATGGCGGTGACGGTGGAGAGCCTGACCTCCGAACTCCAGCAGGCGAGCGCGCACCTGGACCGCAGCCGCTCGCAGGGCGCGCTCGAAGGAGGCCTCGGATGAGACGGCCGGCCGCCGCCCTGCTCGCCGCCGTCGCCCTGCTGGGCGCGTGCACGGCCGCCCGGGAGAAGGGGGAGGAGAAGGACGCGGGCGCCCCCGGGCCGGGCACCCTGCGCGTCCTGGCATCCAGCGAACTCAGCGACATGACACCGGTCTTCGAGCAGGTCGAGAAGGACACCGGTGTCACGCTCCGGCCCACCTACATGGGCACCCTCGACGCCGTGGACCTGCTGGCCGGCGGCAAGGCCGACGGCCGCTACGACGCCGTGTGGCTGTCCTCCAACGACTATCTGCGGCTGCGCCCGGACGCGGCGAAGCGGGTCGTCTCGGAGACCTCCGTCATGTCCAGCCCGGTCGCCGTCGGCGTGCGGACCGCCACGGTCAGGAAGCTGGGCTGGAAGCCGGCCGAGGTCACCTGGTCGCAGATCGACGGGGCCGTCCGGGACGGGCGGCTCACCTACGGCATGACCGACCCGGCCCGCTCCAACTCCGGTTTCTCCACGCTGATCTCGGTCGCCTCCGCGCTCTCCGGCGCCCAGTCCGCGCTCACCGACGCGGACGTGACGAAGGCCCGCCCCCGGCTGAAGGAGTTCTTCCGGGGGCAGAAGCTGACCTCGGGCTCCTCGGGCTGGCTGGCGAGCGCGTACGCCCGCCGCGGTGACGTCGACGCACTGCTCAACTACGAGTCCGTCCTCGAGGGCATCCCGGACCTGACCGTGATCCGCCCGACGGACGGCGTCGTCACCGCCGACTACCCCCTCTCCTCCCTCGCCGGCACCGGCACGACGACCCGTGAGGACGTGCGCCGGGTGGCCGAGGCGCTGCGCACGGACGCCGTGCAGCGGCTGATCACCGACCGCACCCACCGCCGTCCGGTCGTCGCCTCCGTACCGCCCGCGACGGGCCTCGACACCGGCCGGCGGCGCGAACTTCCCTTCCCCGGCACCCGGTCCGTCGCCGACGGCCTGCTCGACGCCTACGAGAACGAACTGCGCCGCCCCTCGCGGACGGTGTACGTCCTCGACACCTCCGGATCGATGGAGGGCGGCCGCCTCGACGGGCTGAAGGCGGCCCTCACCGGT
This sequence comes from Streptomyces sp. NPDC048734, assembly GCF_043198675.1. NCBI lineage: Bacteria > Bacillati > Actinomycetota > Actinomycetes > Kitasatosporales > Streptomycetaceae > Streptomyces > Streptomyces sp. NPDC048734. The sequence continues at coordinate 379,941 of NZ_JBICUZ010000002.1, forward strand.
CTCACCGGCGACTTCCGCGACCGGGAGGAGGTCACCCTGATGCCGTTCGGCTCGGACGTGAAGAGCGTGCGCACGCACGTCGTCGACCCCGCCGACCCGGACCGGGGACTCGCCGCGATCCGCGGCGACACCGAGGCCCTGGAGGCCGACGGCGACACCGCGATCTTCACCTCCCTGGAGAAGGCGTACGACCATCTCGGCACCCGCACCCGCACCGGCGCCGGCACCGGCACGGACACGTTCACGTCGATCGTGCTGATGACGGACGGCGAGAACACCGCGGGCGCCGACGCGGACGACTTCGACGCCTTCTACCGCGGGCTGTCCGGCGACCGCCGGAACATACCCGTCTTCACCGTCCTGTTCGGCGACTCCGACCGCGCGGAACTGGAGCACATCGCCGAGCTGACCGGCGGCCGCCTCTTCGACGCCCAGCAGGGCTCGCTGGACGGCGCCTTCGAGGAGATCCGTGGCTACCAGTAGGTTCGTGGGCTACCTGGAGTCCCGCAAGAACATCGCCGGCAGCGGGTGCGGGCTGGCCGGCCTGGTGCTGACCTTCACGGGCGCGGCGGGGCCGTACTGGCCGGTCGTGGTCGTCGGCCTGTACGGCGCGGGCGCGCTGATCGCGCCGCCGGAACGGCCCGCGCCGCCGGACTTCCCGGACCCCTCCGCGCAGCTCGACGAGGTGCGCGGCGACTTCCGCCGGCTTCAGACCTACCTCGCGGACGTCGAACTGCCGCCCGCGGCGGCCGGCCGGCTCACCGAACTGACGGAGCTGCTGACCGCGTTGCTGGACCCGGGCTGGGTCACCGAGATCCTCGCCCAGGACCCGGAGGCGGTGCACGCGCTGTCGCGGGCGGTGCGCCAGGACGTGCCGGAGGCGGTCGACACGTTCGTGCGGACCCGCTGGTGGACACGGCTCGCGCCGGGCCAGGAACCGCCCGAGCGGCACCTGGAGCGGCAGTTGGCGCTGCTGCACGAGGAGGCGGAGCGGCTGGCGGCGGGGCTGCGCGAGACGGAGGCGCGGCGGCAGGAGTCGCACACCCGGTACCTGGAGGACCGCTCGAAGTAGGGCACGACAAGGGGCGAAGGCCTGCCGCCGCCCGTCCCGTCGGGGCTGACGGGTGGGCGACGACAGGCCCTGGGCCCCCCACGCCGTTGTGCGGGGCCTCGCCGGTCCGTGGTGCTGTCACCGCGGCCGGCCGTGACGATGTTGCTGGTCAGGGCACGATCGGAACCGGCCGCGGCGTATTCGGGGGCTGGTCAGCCCAGGCGCTGCACCAGAGCGCGGTACTCGTCCCACAGCTCCTTCGGCGTGTGGTCGCCGAAGGTGTCGAGGTGGTCGGGGATCAGGGCGGCCTCCTCGCGCCAGATCTCCTTGTCGACGGTGAGGAGGAAGTCGAGGTCCTTCCCGTCCAGGTCGAGGCCCTCGGTGTCCAGTGCGCCCGGCGCCGGCAGGACGCCGATCGGCGTCTCGACGCCCTCGGCCCTGCCGTCCAGGCGCTCCACGATCCACTTCAGGACGCGGGAGTTCTCGCCGAAGCCGGGCCAGACGAACCTGCCGTCGTCGTCCTTGCGGAACCAGTTGACGTAGTAGATCTTCGGGAGCTTCGCCTGGTCCTTGCCCTTGGCGACGTCGACCCAGTGGCCCATGTAGTCGCCCATGTTGTAGCCGCAGAACGGCAGCATGGCGAAGGGGTCGCGGCGCAGCTCGCCGACCTTGCCCTCGGCGGCGGCGGTCTTCTCGGAGGCCACGTTGGCGCCGAGGAAGACGCCGTGGTTCCAGTCGAAGGACTCCGTCACCAGCGGTACGGCGGTGGCGCGCCGGCCGCCGAAGAGGATCGCCGAGATCGGCACGCCCCTGGGGTCCTCCCACTCGGGCGCGATGATCGGGCACTGCGAGGCGGGGACGGTGAAGCGGGCGTTGGGGTGGGCGGCCGGGGACTGCGACTGCGGGGTCCAGTCGTTGCCCTTCCAGTCCGTGAGGTGGGCGGGCGGCTCCTCGGTCATGCCCTCCCACCACACGTCGCCGTCGTCGGTGAGGGCGACGTTGGTGAAGACCGCGTTGCCCCACAGCGTCTTCATCGCGTTGGCGTTGGTGTGCTCACCGGTGCCGGGCGCGACGCCGAAGAAGCCCGCCTCGGGGTTGATGGCGTACAGCCGACCGTCCTCGCCGAACCGCATCCAGGCGATGTCGTCACCGATGGTCTCGACGGTCCAGCCGCGGGTGGTCGGCTCCAGCATGGCGAGGTTCGTCTTGCCGCAGGCGCTCGGGAAGGCGGCGGCGACGTACTTCGGCTCGCCGTGCGGAGGGGTCAGCTTGAGGATCAGCATGTGCTCGGCGAGCCAGCCCTCGTCGCGGGCCATGACGGAGGCGATGCGCAGGGCGTAGCACTTCTTGCCGAGCAGGGCGTTGCCGCCGTAGCCGGAGCCGTAGGACCAGATCTCGCGGGTCTCGGGGAAGTGCGAGATGTACTTGGTGGTGTTGCACGGCCAGGGGACGTCCGCCTCGCCCTTCGCCAGCGGCGCCCCGAGCGTGTGCACGGCACGCACGAAGAAGCCGTCGGAGCCGAGTTCGTCGAGGACGGGCTGTCCCATGCGGGTCATGGTGCGCATGGACACGGCGACGTAGGCGGAGTCGGTGATCTCGACGCCGATCGCGGAGAGGTCCGAGCCGAGGGGGCCCATGCAGAACGGGACGACGTACATCGTCCGGCCCTTCATCGAGCCGCGGAAGACGCCCTTCTCACCGGTGAAGATCTCCCGCATCTCGGCGGGGGCCTTCCAGTGGTTGGTCGGGCCCGCGTCCTCCTCCTTCTCGGAGCAGATGAAGGTGCGGTCCTCGACCCGGGCGACATCGGTCGGGTCGGACGCCGCGTAGTAGGAGTCGGGGCGCTTGACGGGGTCGAGCTTGCGGAAGGTGCCCTTCTGCACCAGCTCCTCGCACAGCCGCCGGTACTCGGCCTCGGATCCGTCACACCAGACCACGTTGTCCGGCTGCGTCAGTTCGGCGATCTCGTTGACCCACGAGATCAGTTCCTGGTGCTGGGTGGGGATGACGGGGGGAGCCGCGATGTCGCGCGCCACGATCGCTCCTAGGTGAGGGATTTTGTCCTTTTCTGCCCCGTGGGGGCCGCGACCCGGATGCTTCGCAGCGAGCTGCTGAGCGCTCATCCGGTGCCGACCGCACTCATTTGATCATCCGACGCGCGCACGCATCTGTCCAGAGGGCGTCACAGATGAGCGGCGTGAGGCTCGCCACGTACGCCCCCGCCGACCCCTGCCGCGCCCTCGGGCACCCGGCGGGGGGCATGAGACGATGACCACTCCTCGCCGTTCGTCCCACCCCGCCGATCCGTAACTTACGGTTCCGTAGGTACGATGGAAGGCATGACTGCGTCCGTCCCCGACGCGCGTACGGACACGCCGGCCGCCGGCCGCGGTCCCGTCGCGCTCTCCCTGCCGCATCCGGTCAAACCCAAGCTGCGCGGCTGGCTGCACCTCGCCATGTTCCCCGCCGCCCTGGTCGCGGGCCTCGTGCTCACCGCCCTCGCCGACTCCACGAGGGGCCGTATCGCCTGCGGCGTCTTCGCCCTCACCGCCTGCCTGCTGTTCGGCGTGAGCGCGCTCTACCACCGGGGCGACTGGAGCCCTCGCATGGACGGCGTCCTGCGGCGCCTGGACCACGCCAACATCTTCCTGATCATCGCGGGCACCTACACGCCGCTGACGATGCTTCTCCTGCCGGGCGCCAAGGGCGAGGTGCTGCTCTGGTGCATCTGGGCCGCCGCCGCGGCGGGGATCGCCTTCCGGGTCTTCTGGGTCGGCGCCCCGCGCTGGCTCTACACGCCCTGCTACATCGCGATGGGCTGGGCGGCCGTCTTCTTCCTGCCCGACTTCATGCGCACGGGCGGCATCGCCGTGCTGGTCCTGGTCGTGGTCGGCGGCCTCCTCTACAGCGCGGGCGGCGTGATCTACGGCATCAAGCGCCCGAACCCGTCACCGCGCTGGTTCGGCTTCCACGAGGTGTTCCACTCCCTCACCCTGGCCGCGTTCATCACGCACTACGTGGGCATCTCGCTGGTCGCCTACCAGCACGGATAGACCCCACCGCCTCCCCGAGGGCCACGGCCTGCGAGCCGTGGCCCTCTTCCGTGCTCGCTTCCGTGCTCGCTTCCGTGCTCGCTTCCGTGCACGAAACGGCGGACGGGCGCGGCTGAGGCCCCTCAAGCGTCCCCCGTGCGCTCTCGGACGACGGAGAGCACCTCGGTCACCGGCCGCATGATCCGCGTCGCGCTCGTCGACCGCGCGCCGAGCGTCCTGGAACACGGCCCCGGGAAGGGAAACCCCCGAGGACCCGTCGCCCGCCCGTGCCATCCTGACCGGGTGAACGCACCCGAGATCCGTGTCGAAGTCGCCCCCGGACTGGCCCTGTTCGTCCCGCCCGCCCGGCGGTCCGGCGCCACCGCCCTCGCCGTCGACGGCGTCTCCACCCTCGGCCACGTCGTCGAGTCCCTCGGGGTGCCCCTCACGGAGGTCGGCACCCTGTTCGTCGACGGCCGCGAGGTACCGGTCTCGCACGTCCCGGCCGACGGCGAGTCGGTGGAGGTGCGTCCCGTCGCCCGCCCCCAGCGGGTGCCGGGCGCCCCGCTGCGCTTCCTCCTCGACGTCCACCTCGGCACCCTCGCCCGCCGGCTGCGGCTGCTCGGCGTGGACACGGCGTACGAGTCGGCCGACATCGGCGACCCGGCCCTCGCGGCCCGCTCGGCGGCCGAGCGGCGGGTCATGCTGAGCCGCGACCGCGGTCTGCTGCGCCGCCGCGAGCTGTGGGCGGGCGCCTTCGTCTACAGCACCGCCCCCGAGGAGCAACTCCGGGACGTCCTGGACCGGTTCGCCCCCGAGCTGCGCCCCTGGACGCGCTGCACCGCCTGCAACGGGCTGCTGCGCGAGGCCACCAAGGAGGAGGTCGCCGACCAGCTCAAGGGCGGCACCCGGAAGTCGTACGACGTGTTCGCGCGGTGCCTGGACTGCGGGCGGGCGTACTGGAAGGGCGCGCACCACGAGCAGCTGGAGGCCATCGTGGAACGCGCCCTTCGGGACTTCGCGGGCGACCGCTAGCGCCGCTTCGTCCTCGCGTCGCCCTTTCCGCAGGCGATGCCGTCCCTGTCGCGGTCCAGGCCGTGGCGGTCGCGGCCGGAGACCTTCAGGGGCGTGCCGTAACCCTTCTCCTCCAGCCAGTGGCAGCGTTCGGCGACGGTGTTCGCCTTCTTCGGGAAGGTCCAGGGCACGCACTGGCCGACGGTGCCGTAGGAGTGGTCGCAGCCGTCGAAGCCGGCGGGCATCCCGACGCCCTCGTGGCCCTGGTGGTCGCGGTGGTCGCCGTGGTCGGTGCTCGGCGGTACGGCGGTGCCGGTCTCGCTCGCGGGGACGGCCCGCAGGTCCTCGGCGAAGTCCTGGACGCGGGCCGCCGCGACCTGGCCGGCCGCTCCGATCCGCACCCACGTCGACACCGACGGCACGCCGTTCGCGTCGACGACCGACAGCATGTACCAGCCGGGCGGGGCCAGGTTCGGGTTGCTGGTGAGGCTGAGGTCGACGGTGTCGCCGTGGACGGTCATCGGCAGGTCGACGTAGCGCTGGTTGGGGTCGGAGGAGTGGGTGACGGCCGCCGGGCGGATCAGGGACGCCTTGACCACCGGCTTGTCGACCGTGATGCGCTGGTCGGTGCCGTACGCCCAGGTGGTGTTCGCGACCGAGGTGATCCGCGGGCGGGCGCCCTTGAACAGGTACGGCGGTTCGTAGAGGGACACCCGCTGGTCGAAGGAGCCGTCGCCCGGGTTGTCGCCGACGCTCAGGACACGGCCGTCGGGCAGCAGCAGGGACGAGGAGTGGTAGGTCCGCGGGACCGGGTCGGTCGCCAGGCCCGCCCGGAAGGTGTTGCTCGCCGGGTCGTACATCGACGCCTCGAAGACGGGGTCCTCGCGGTAGGTGTGCAGGGCGCCGCCGGTCTCCAGGACCTTGCCGTCCGGGAGGATGACCGCGGAGACGTACACCTTGCCCTCGTCGCCGGTCTGCGGGGTGCCGTCCTGGTAGTGGCCCTGCGGCAGGTCCGGGCCCGGCACGTACCGCGGCGCGTCGGCCTTCATGTCGATGACGTCGACGAGCCGGTGCGCGTCGGGCGACACGGTGTGGTTGCCGCCGCCGATCGTGACGACCTTCTGGTCCTGGGCGGGCGGCAGCAGCACCGACATGGACTGGTCCCGCTCGTCCTTCCTGCGCAGGCCCGGCACCTCGGCGATGGTGCCGGCGTCGTAGTCGTACACGGAGGCGCCGGTGCCGGGCAGGCCGTTGCCGAAGACGTGGCTGCCGGTGTAGAAGAGGCGGCCGTCCTGGAGCAGGATCATCGACGGGTACAGCCCCCAGAAGGACCAGGCCTGCTTGGCCTCGCCGAGCGGCAGCCACTTGTTCTGGGCGTGGGAGAAGTGCTCGTTGACGACGGTGCCGGAGGAGTCCTCGGCGAGGCCGCCCAGCGAGATCACGTCGCCGTTGCCCATCGCGGTGGCCGACGGGTACCAGTGGCCCGCCAGCATGTCGTTGACCTTGGTGTAGGTGTTCTGGTCGGGGTCGAAGACGTAGCTGGTGCGCAGGCCCTTGTAGCCGACGCTGCCGTCGGGCGCGGCGTAGTCCTTGTTGCCGCCGACGACCAGCACCCGGCCGTCGGGGAGCTGCACGTGCCCGGCGCAGAAGAAGTCCTCGGGCGTCGGGATGTCGGTGTAGGCGCCGGTGACGGGGTCGTAGAGCGAGGTCCTGAAGGTGCCCGCCTCGAACATGTCGAGGTCGTTGCCGGAGCCGGCGATGAGCAGGACCTTGCCGTTGTGCAGCAGCACCGAGTGGATGGCGCGGACGGGCGCGTGGGTGGTCTGGACGGTCCACCTGCCCGTGCACTCCGGTCCGGTGCCGCCCGTGGCGCAGGGGTCGGGGCCTGCGGGGACGGTGGCGTCCGTCATGGCGTAGTCGTCGGTGGTGAGGGTGCCGACGCCGTAGAGGGAGCCGCCCCAGGTGATCCGGTCGGTGTTCGGCGGGACGATCGGGGTGCGGACCTCGGTGCGGGTCCAGCCGGCCGACTGCTCCAGGGTCTTGAGGTCGGTCCAGTAGACCCAGCCCTGGACGGTGTCGTGGCGGAAGAGGGTGAAGGCCACGTCGGGTGTCGTGGACCTGTACCAGAACGACAGGTCGTACTGGTGGGCCGGGGTGACCTGCGGGGCGCAGGTGTTCTCCAGCATCATCGTCTTGCGGTCGCCGTCGGCGCGCCGGGTCAGCTCGACGCGTACGGCCCGGCTGCCGGAGTGGGCGTCGTCGGTGACGGTGAAGGAGAAGTCGTTGTCGCCCCAGCCCGACTTCTCGAAGCACTGCGGGAACCCGGACGTCCCGTCGAGGATCTCCAGGCCGGGGTTGCTGACCAGGTTGGTGGCGGCGGTGGCGGGCTGGGCGCCCAGCGGGCCGAGCCCGAGGGCGGCGGCGAACAGCATGAGGGCGGTGAGCAGCAGACGCGGTGTCCTTCCGGGTGGAAGGGTCCGCCGCCCCGGTCGTCTTCGGGCTCCGTACATGGTGGTCCCCCCTTGTCCACGAGCCCCCGCATCACGGGTGGTGCGTCACGGATGGCTCGTCACGGGCGTCATTCGTCGTTCTCGATGCGGAGGATGTCGATCCGGCCGCCGCCCTCGCCGAAGGTGGCGACCGGCGTGCCGTGCGCGAACAGGTCCCGCAGGGTGGGGAGATGCTCGCGCTCGCCGCGCAGGGCCGGGGTGGAGACGACGTAGTCGATGTCCTTCCAGCCGTGCGGCAGCGTCTTGGTGACCGCCGGGTCCTGGTCGAGCTTGTAGTGCCAGATGACGCCGGTGCCCGGCCGGTAGCCGGCGTCGACCGCGTCCAGCCAGAGCACGCCGTCGGTGACGACGCGCACCTGGTCGCGGTCTCCGACGGGCGTCTCGCGCAGCCAGCGGGCGGCGTCGTGGTACACGCCGTTGTCGTCGGCCCGCATGGCGGCGCGGTCCTGCTCGTACCAGTGCGGTGCGGTGACCACCACGGCCAGCGCGACGGCCGCCAGGGAGGCGGTGGTGCGCGGCCCCGGCCGGGCGGGCAGCCGCCTCGCCGCGGCCCCGGCGGGCCCCGCCGCGGGACGCGGCCTGCCGGGCAGCCTGCTCACCGCGGCCTCGGTCAGCCCGGCCACGGCGAGCGCCAGGAAGGGCAGGACCTGCACGACGTACATCTGCGGCAGGTAGCCGCCGGGCCGCAGCGCGACCAGCGCCAGCACCAGCACGGCGAGGGCGACGGGCCGCAGCCGGCGTACCGCGAACGCGCAGCCGGCGGCCGCGGCACCGCCGATCAGCAGGTACGGGTCCCGGTCCAGCCAGCCGGTGACCAGCTGGTGGGCGTCGGTGCCCTCGGCGAACACCGATCCGCTGCCCTCGCGCCCGCCGAGCTGGAACTTGAGCGTGCCGAGCAGCGAGACGTGTCCGGCGCCGGGGAACAGCTCGCCCTTGAGCAGGGCGTACAGCGGATAGAACAGGCCGGTGAGGACGAACCCGGAGCCGAAGCCGGCGAAGGAGAACTTGCGGGTGCTGGGGTGGCTGCCCTGCCAGAGGGTGACCAGCAGCACGGGCAGCAGGACCGCGATGGTCTCCTTGGAGAGCACGGCCACGGCGAACGCCATGCCGGCCGCGGCGTGGTGCCACAGGTGGCGGCGCGGCGACAGGGCGAAGGCGAAGGACACCAGGACCCACAGGACGGCGAAGTTGTCCAGGTAGATCTGCCGGTGCAGGACCACGGCGAGCGGTGACAACGCGTACAGCAGCATCGCCGCGGCGGCCGTGGGGCGGGCCAGGCCGAGGCGCCGACCGATGACGAAGACGAGGACCATCGACGCCGCGGCCACCGGCAGCATGGCGATCCGGCCCTGGACGAACGTGGGCAGGTCGGGCAGCAGCCGGTCGGGCAGCCAGGACACGGAGGCGAGCTGCATCCAGCCGAGCGGCGGGTGGTCGTACCAGTAGGTGTAATGCGCGAGTTCGCCGTGCTGCACCGCCCACGCCTGCGCGAGATAGGTGCCCTCGTCATCGTTCGGGAAGGGGTAATTGCCGATTCCGAGAATCCTCGCCAGGAGACCGGCGAAGAGAACGGGCGCAACCCAGAGATAATCGCGCCGTAACACACTCTCGCGCAGGGAGGTGCGATCGGTCGCGGAATCCCCGGGCGCCGGCCGGGAAACGGAAGGAGTGCCTTCGGAAAGGTTTGTCTTGGACTCGTCACGCGCACGCGTTTTCGGCACGGCAGCCCCCATGCGGAATCCCCCCACCCACTTCTCGGCCTGACGGCAGCCGGGGGACTCCCCCTTGAAACCCCCCGGAATCAGGCATGCCGGAGCATCATGGCATACGTCCGGGCGGCGCATGAGCAGAACCCATGACTCCGCTTGAGGCGGGGATCATCACGCCGAGGCCACATTGCGAGGGAAATACCGAACCTGCTAACTTCGGCCCTGGTTTGCTCGTGGGCCCGAATTGATCATGCGCGAAAACTCCGCGATATCCGTGATACCGGAGTGGGAAACCGGCTGGGAACCGGCCCCTCGCCAAGGGCCGCCACACATCACGAGCATCACACGGAACACCGTCCGCCGGGGGGCCGCAGACGGACGGTTCTTTCCGAAGAACACCGGAGAACACTGAAGTACACCGGAGAACGCCTGAGAACGCCGGGTCGCGCCCGGTGAAACACCATGTTCCGACAAGGATGACCAAGAAAGACCGAGGGGGGAATTCGTGGTCTCCGCCATTCTGTTCATCGATTCGATCGTCCTCATGGCCGCCGCCGGCGTGACCCTGTGGTGGATGCTCCACGCCTGGCGCACCCCGGAGACACTGGAGTCGACGGCCTTCGCCACGCCCGACGGCAGGGCGGAGCTGTCCTTCTCACTGCTGGTCCCGGCCCGCCACGAGGAGGCCGTCCTGCGGCACACGGTCGAGCAGATGCTCCGCATCGACCACCCGGACTACGAGATCCTGCTGATCGTCGGCCACGACGACCCCGGCACCGCCGCCATCGCCCACGAACTCGCCGCCGAGCACCCCGGCAGGGTGCGCACGGTCGTCGACACCCACACCAGGAAGAACAAGCCCCGCGCCCTCAACACCGCGCTGCCGCACGCCCGCGGCGAGGTCGTCGGGGTCTTCGACGCCGAGGACGTCGTCCACCCCGAACTGCTCGGCCACGTCGACTTCGCCTTCCGCCACGAGAACGCCGACGTCGTCCAGGGCGGCGTCCAGTTGATCAACTACCGGAGCAGCTGGTACAGCCTGCGCAACTGCCTGGAGTACTTCTTCTGGTTCCGCAGCCGGCTGCACCTGCACGCCCGCAAGGGGTTCATCCCGCTCGGCGGCAACACCGTCTTCGTCCGGTCCGCGCTGCTGCGCGACACCGGCGGCTGGGACGGCGACTGCCTCGCCGAGGACTGCGACCTGGGCGTCCGGTTGTCCAGCGGCGGCGCCAAGGTCGTCGTCGCCTACCACTCGGCGCTGGTCACCCGCGAGGAGACGCCCGGCTCCATCAGGGCGCTCTACAAGCAGCGCACCCGCTGGAACCAGGGTTTCCTCCAGGTCCTGCGCAAGGGCGAATGGCGTCGGCTGCCCGGCTTCGGCCAGCGGATGCTCGCCCGCTACACGCTCAGCACCCCGTTCGTGCAGGCCGCGACCGGCGTGATGATCCCGCTGGGCATCCTCTTCGCCCTCGTCGGCGGAGTCCCGCTGCCCTTCTCGATGTTCGCCTGGCTGCCCATGCTGCCGATGGCAGCCATGATCGTCTTCGAGGCGGTCGCCCTGCACGACTTCGGCCGCGAGTACGGCTTCCGCATCAGCCCGCGCCAGTACGCGGGGCTCGTCCTCCTCGGCCCCGTCTACGCCGTGATCCTCGCGGCCGCCGCCCTGCGCGCCGTGTGGCGCGAGTACACCGGGCGCCGCGACTGGGAGCTGACCTCCCATGTCGGCGCACACCTCCCCGCCCACACCCCGCAGCCCCAGGAGGCACGGTGACGGCCCTGCCCGCCGACGTGTCCATCGTCGTCCCGACCTTCAACGAGGCCGACAACATCCACGAGTTGCTCGCCCGCATCGGCGCCGCGATCCCCTCGGGGACCCGCGCGGAGGTCGTCTTCGCCGACGACTCCACCGACCACACCTGCGAGGTCATCGAGGAGGCGGCCCGCCGCAGTGCCGTCCCGGTCGTCCTGCACCACCGGCCCGTCCCCGAGGGCGGTCTCGGCGGTGCCGTGGTCGAGGGCGTCGCCCGCGCCTCGGCACCCTGGATCGTCGTCATCGACGCCGACCTCCAGCACCCGCCCGAACTCATCCCGCACCTCGTCGCCCGCGGTACGGCGACCGGCGCCGAACTGGTCGTCGCCAGCCGTTACGCGGACGGCGGGGACCGCGGCGGCCTCGACGGCGGCTACCGCAGACTCGTCTCCAGCTCCTCCACCCTCCTGACCAAGTCCCTCTTCCCCCGCGCCCTCAGCGGCCTCACCGACCCGATGAGCGGCTTCTTCGCGATCCGCCGCACGGCGGTCGACCGCGCCTCGGCACAGGACGAGGGCCTGCAACCCCTCGGCTACAAGATCCTCCTCGAACTGGCGGTACGGTGCCGCCCGCGCGGCATCGCCGAAGTCCCGTACGCCTTCGGGGAACGGCACGCCGGGGAGTCCAAGTCGACGGCCCGCGAGGGCATGCGCTTCCTGCGTCACCTGATCACCCTGCGCACCGCCGACCCCCGCGCCCGCGCCGTCGTCTTCGGCCTCGTCGGCCTGTCGGGCTTCGTCCCCAACCTGGCCCTGCTCTGGCTGCTCACCAGCCAGGCCCCCGGTCTGCACTACGCCCCGGCGGAGATCATCGCCAACCAGGCGGGTCTGCTGTGGAACTTCGCCCTCGTCGATTCCTTCGTCTACCGCAACCAGCGGCGCCATCACCGGCGCGGGATACGGCTCCTGACGTTCGCCGCCGTCGGCAACGCCGACCTGGTCGCCCGCATCCCGCTCGCCGCTCTCCTCATCGGCGCCGCCGGCATGACCGCCCTGCCGGCGACGGCACTCGCCATGGCGATCGTCTTCACGGCCCGCTTCCTGGTCGTGGACCGCTGGCTGTACCGCCGCCTGCACACCACCCTTCCGCCCCTCCCCCGCGTCACGCCGGACCCGGTCCCGGACCCGGTGCCGGACCCGCTGGGGTGACGGCGGGCGCTGGAGCGACGGCCGTCACGAGGCGTGAGGAACGGCCGGGGCGGGGCGTGAGGAACGGCCGGGGCGGGGCGTGAGGAACGGCCGGGGCGGGGCGTGAGGAACGGCCGGGGCGGGGCTTCGGCCACGACCGGGGCGAGGCTTCGGCCACGACTGAAGCGACGGGGTCCGGCTCGGCCCGGTCGGCCGTCGGCCGGGTCCCGTCGACGGCCGGGGCCGGGCCCCGTCGGCCTCAGAGGTCGAACCCCGTCAGTGTCCGAGGTCGAGCCCCGTCGGCGTCAGGGACCGGCAGTGACACGGCCGCGACCGGCCGGCCGCCCGCTGGGCCCCGTCGGCGTCCGAGACCGGGCCCCGTCGACGTCCGAGGACGAGCCCCGTCGACGTCCGAGGTCGAGCCCCGTCGACGTCAGGGACCGACGATGACACGGCCGCGACCGGCCGGAAGCAGGTCCGTCACCTGCGCGGCTCCACCCCGGTCCGCCGAACCACCGGGCCGGGCCCCGTCGGCGGGCGCGGCCGACGGTGACACGGCCGCGCCCGTCGGGGCGGGCGGTGCCGTCACCCGTGCCGCTCCGCCGCGGGGCGCGACCGGCTCCCGCCGCGCCTCCCCGTGCCGCAGACGACGCCCACCGCCTCACGGGGTGAGCTTCGCGCGCAGCGCGTCCACCTCCGTCACCGGCAGATCGCACACGAACCCGCGGCAGACGTACGCCGTCGGCGCCCCGCCCACCAGCACCCGGTCGGCGAGCAGCGGAAACTCCTCGCTCCCCGGCGTGCCACAGGCGACCACCGCTCCCGGCGCGGTCGCCAGCAGCGCGGCACGATGCAGCTCGCCCGTGCCGGGATCGTCGAGCGAGGGTCCGACGACGGCCACCTCGCGCGGCCCGTCGAGCAGCGCCTCGGCGGCGGCCAGACCCCATCCGATGAACCGCGGCACCCGCGGCCCGAGCGCCTTCACGACCCCCAGCGCCTTCTCCGCGGCGGCGCGGTGCGCCTGCGAACCGGTGTGGGCGGCGTACGACAACAGCGCCCCGGCAGCCGCCGACCACCCGGAGGGCACCGCGTTGTCGGTCGGGTCCTGCGGACGCCGGATGAGCCGCTCGGCGTCCGACGCCGTGTCGTACAGGGACCCCGACTCCGGGTCGGTGAAGCGCGCGAGCACGTGGTCGAGCAGGAACCCGGCGAAGTCCAGCCAGACCCCCTCGCCCGTCACCCCGGCCAGCGCGAGGAAGCCCTCGGCGACGTCGGCGTAGTCCTCCAGGACGCCCGCGTTGGTCCCGGCCCTGCCGTCCTTGCTGGTCCGGGTGAGCCGCGCCTGGTCGTCGAGGTGCACCCGGACGAGGAGGTCCGCGGCGGCGAGGGCCGCGTCCACCAGGTCGGGCCGGTCGAAGTAGGCGCCGGTCTCGGCGAGCGCGGCGACGGCGAGACCGTTCCAGGCGGCGACGACCTTGTCGTCCCTGCCGGGTGCGGGCCGCTCCGCCCGCGCGGCCAGCAGCCGCTCCTTCACCGACGCGATCTTCTCCGCGTCGAACACACCTTCCCGCTGGGGCAGTTGCAGCACGGAGGCGCCCTCCTCGAAGGTGCCCTCGTCGGTCACCCCGAAGTGGGCGGCGGCCAGCGCCGCGTCCTCGGCGCCCAGGACGTCGGTGAGCTGCTCGGGCGTCCAGACGTAGTACGCCCCCTCCACGTTCCGCCCGCTCCCGTCGTCGCTGTCGGCGTCCAGCGCGGAGGCGAACCCGCCCTCGGCGGTGCGCAGTTCCCGCACCATGAAGTCGGCGGTCTCCAGCGCGACCCGCCGGGCCTGCTCGGACCCGGTCGACCGCCACAGGTGCGCGTACACCCGGCACAGCAGTGCGTTGTCGTACAGCATCTTCTCGAAGTGCGGCACGGTCCAGTCCCGGTCGACGGAGTAGCGGGCGAAGCCGCCGCCGAGCTGGTCGTAGATCCCGCCGCGGGCCATCCGCTCGCAGGTGTCCCGCGCCATCTGCAGGGCACCGTCGGCCCCGGTGCGCGCGTGGTGGCGCAGCAGGAACTCGATCACCATGGACGGCGGGAACTTCGGCGCCCCGCCGAACCCGCCGCGCTGCGGGTCGTACTCCCGGGTCAGCCCGAGCAGTGCCTGCGCCAGCTGCTGCTCGCCGGGCGCCATGCTGTCCCCGTAGGAGATCTCGCGTCCGGCGAGGTCGCGCACGATCTTCCCGGCGACCTCGGCCACCTCGTCCCGCCGCTCGCCCCAGGCCTGCCGCACGCCCTCCAGCACCTGCCGGAAGGACGGCATGCCCTGCCGGGGCGCGGGCGGGAAGTAGGTGCCGAAGTAGAACGGCTCGGCGTCCGGCGTGAGGAACACGGTCATGGGCCAGCCGCCCTGCCCGGTCGCGGCCTGCACGGCCTCCATGTAGACGGCGTCGACGTCGGGCCGCTCCTCACGGTCGACCTTGACGCTGACGAAGTGCTCGTTGAGGTCGTCGGCGGTGGCCTGGTCCTCGAAGGACTCGTGCGCCATGACGTGGCACCAGTGGCAGCTGGAGTACCCGACGCTGAGCAGCACCGGCACACCCCGCCGGCGCGCCTCCTCGAACGCCTCCGCCGACCAGGGCCACCAGTCGACCGGGTTGTCGGCGTGCTGGAGCAGGTACGGGGACGTCTCATGGGCCAGTCGGTTCGCCATAAGGTCCATCCTGCCGCAGGCCCCGTCCCGGAACGCGTCCGACGCCCTCCGCCGACCGGGGCGCGGATGCCCCACCGACCGCTGCCGACTGCTGCAGACCACTGCCGGCGCGGGCCGGCGCCGTCACGGCTGCGCAAGGCCGGAGGCCGAAGGCCGGAGCCGTCTTGGCTCCACGAGCCGGGGGCCGCCGCGCCGGCGTCTTGGTTTCACGGACCGAGGGCCGCCGCGCCGCCGTCGTGACTCCACGAACCAAGGGGCCGGAGGCCGAGGCCACCGTGACCCCACAAACCGGGGCCGGAGGCCGGGACCGTCGCGCCACCGCGGGCCGAGGGGCCGAAGGCCGGGACCGTCGCGCCACCGCGGGCAGGAGGGCCGCCGACGACGACGGGCGCGGCCCGCGGGGCCGCACGGGCCGGCGCGGCGCAGGCCGCCGGCACCGCTGCCCGCGCGGGCGGGCGGCGGTGCGGGCGGTCCAGAGGTGCGGCCCTGCTCAGCCCTTGGCGGGCGTGGGCTTCTCCGTGGTGGTCTCGCCGGAGGCGTCCTGTGGGGTTTCCACGAAGTCGACCTTGCCCATGCGGCGGTTCATCGACTTCATCAGGCCCCAGACCGCGATCGCCATCGCCGCGAAGACGATGAAGCCGAGGACGCCGGGGGTGACCTTGTTCTCGTCGACCTCCTTGGCGAGGGGGACGAGGTGCGTCATTGCCAGGCTCACGCTTGCGCTCATGTCAGGCATTGTCGCGGATGCCCGCAAAGAGGTCGTCCTCGGGGAGGGAGGTCTCCACGAGTGACTTCGCCAGCTCGTACTCCTCGGTCGGCCAGACCTCCCTCTGGAGTTCCAGCGGCACCCGGAACCAGCCCCCGTCGGGGTCGATCTGCGTGGCGTGCGCGATCAGCGCCTTGTCCCGGATCTCGAAGAAGTCGGCGCACGGAACGTGCGTGGTCAGCGTGCGCTCGACCCGCTCGAACTCGCTCCAGCGCTTGAGCCAGTCCCCGTACGGCGACTCCAGGCCGCGGTCGAGCATGGCCTGGTGCAGCGCCTCGGTGCGCGGACGGTTGAAGCCCTGGTTGTAGTAGAGCTTCAGCGGCCGGTACGCCGGCCCGAACTCGCTCTCCGGGTACTTCGCGGTGTCGTCCGCCCCCTCGAAGGCCACCATGGAGATCTTGTGGGTCATGATGTGGTCGGGGTGCGGATAGCCGCCGTTCTCGTCATAGGTGGTGATCACCTGGGGACGGAAGGAGCGGATCTGCTTCACCAGCTCACCGGCCGCCTTGTCGACGTCCTCGAGGGCGAAGCAGCCCTCGGGCAGCGGCGGCAGCGGGTCGCCCTCGGGCAGTCCGGAGTCGACGAAGCCGAGCCACTCCTGCTTGACCCCGAGGATCTCGCGGGCCTCGTCCATCTCCTTCTTGCGTACCTCGTGGATGTGCTCCTCGATGTACGTGTCGCCCTGGAGCTTCGGATTGAGGATGGAGCCGCGCTCCCCGCCCGTGCAGGTCACGACCAGCACGTCCACCCCCTCGGACACGTACTTCGCCATGGTGGCCGCGCCCTTGCTCGACTCGTCGTCGGGGTGGGCGTGCACGGCCATCAGTCGCAGCTGGTCAGTCAAGACTCAAATCCTCAGTAAGTCGGCGCCCCCGTGGGACGGGGTGCGATCGGCGGCTTCTATAGTGACCGAATCGGGGGGCCAATAATTCCGTGGTCCTGCCCCGGCAGCCCACTTTCGGACCTTCGCCCGACCGGCCGGAGGCCTTGCCGAGAGGACGATCATGAGTACGGCGAGCACGCGACCGCCCGAGGGCCGTTACGGCCGTTCCTCGGACGAGCGCGCGGACCGCACGCTCAAGGTGGCCGGCGCCGTCCTGGGTGCGCTGCTGCTCGCGTTGATCGGCTACTTCGCCTATCACTACGTGGGCCAGAACAAGATCAGCGGCGAGATGATCACCTTCCAGGTCGCGGACGACTCGGTGCGAGTGCACCTCGAGGTCCGCAAGGACGCGGGGGTGAGCGGTTACTGCACGGTCCGCTCGCAGGCCGAGAACGGCACCGAGGTGGGCCGCGCCGACTTCCGCTTCTCCGGCCCGGACACGCGGATCGACAAGGTGGTCACGCTCCGTACGACGTCCCGGGGCACCACGGCGGAATTGCTGGGTTGTCACGCGGACTGATCACCGTCCGCAATACGTGGATGCCGACCTGCGTCGACGTAAGTCTTACGGCTTATGTCCTCCCCTTTGGGCCGCTGAATTGTTAGGCTCGTGGTTTCGCCCATCTGTGGAGGAACATGCTTCCAGGTAGGGCGATACTTTGTTATTCCCAGTACCGACGAGGAGCACCCTGTGACCCAGACCAGCGAGAACGTCACCTGGCTGACCCAGGAGGCGTACAACAAGCTCAAGGACGAGCTTGAGTACCTTACTGGTCCTGCGCGCACCGAGATCGCCGCCAAGATCGCGGCCGCGCGCGAGGAGGGCGACCTGCGTGAGAACGGCGGGTACCACGCTGCCAAGGAGGAGCAGGGCAAGCAGGAACTCCGTGTCCGCCAGCTCACCCAGCTCCTGGACAACGCCAAGGTGGGCGCCGCCCCGGCGTCCACGGACGGCGCGGTGGCGCCCGGCATGGTCGTGACGATCGCCTTCGACGGTGACGAGGACGACACGCTGTCCTTCCTGCTGGCCTCGCGTGAGTACGCGAGCTCCGACATCGAGACCTACTCGCCGCAGTCGCCGCTGGGCTCCGCCGTGATCGACCACAAGGTCGGCGAGGACGCGGAGTACGAGCTGCCGAACGGCAAGAAGGCCTCCGTGCGCATCCTCAAGGCCGAGCCCTACAACGGCTGACGGACCCCAGCGGTCCGCACCGCACCCCCCGATTCCCGATCGGACCCCCGGCGCCCGTGGCGCCGGGGGTCCTCTCGTGCCCGGTGGCCCGGCACGGTCATGCGGTGGCCGAGCGGTACTTGCGTACCGCCAGGGTGCGGAACACGAGGATGATCAGCACCGAGTAGATCAGCGAGGCCCAGACGGGGTGCTGCATGGGCCAGGCGTCGGAGGTCGACTGTCCCGGGTTGGCGAACAGGACGCGGCAGGCCTGGACGGTGGCGCTGAAGGGGTTCCATTCGGCGACATGGCGCAGCCAGGGCGTCATGTTGGCGGTGTCCACGAAGGCGTTGGAGATGAAGGTGACCGGGAAGAGCCAGATCAGTCCGCCGGAGGTGGCCGCCTCGGGGGTGCGGACGGACAGGCCGATGAGGGCGCCGATCCAGGTGAACGCGTAGCCGAGGAGGAGCAGCAGGCCGAAGGCGGCCAGGACGCGTGCGGCGTTGGTGCTGCCGTCGGAGCCGACCCGCCAGCCGACCAGGAGCGCGACGACGGCGAGGACGAGCAGCGTCAGCGCGGTCTGCACGAGGTCGGCGAGGGTGCGGCCGGTGAGGACCGCGCCGCGGGCCATGGGCAGGGAGCGGAACCGGTCGATGAGGCCCTTGTGCATGTCGTCGGCGATGCCCGCGCCCGCTCCGGCAGTGGCGAAGGTGACGGTCTGCGCGAAGATCCCCGCCATGAGGAAGTTCGTGTAGTCGGTGGCACTGGTGCTGCCGCCGACCCGCATGGATCCGCCGAAGACGTAGGTGAACAGCACCACGAACATAATGGGCTGGATGAGCCCGAAGATGACCATCTCGGGAATCCGGCTCATGCGAATCAAGTTGCGTTTTGCAACGACCAGGGAGTCCCGGACGCTCTGCCCGAGCGGGTTGCCCGGGGCCGCGCCCGGGACGGCGTCGCTGACGGCGCTCATTTCACGGCCTCCTTGCCGCTGTCCTCGGACTTGCCCTCGAGCCTGCCCTCGGCGGCGTGTCCGGTGAGGGACAGGAAGACGTCGTCGAGGGTGGGGCGGCGCAGGCCGATGTCGTCGATCTCGATGCCGCGGACGTCCAGCTCCCGGATGACCTCGGCGAGGAGCTTGGCGCCGCCGGTGACGGGCACGGTGAGCTTGCGGGTGTGCTCCTCGACGGCGGTGTCGCCCTTGCCGAAGCCGGCCAGGACCTCGAGCGCGGTCGGCATGTGCTCGCGGTCGTGCACCACGACCTCCACGCGCTCGCCGCCGGTGCGGGCCTTGAGCTGGTCGGAGGTGCCGCGGGCGATGACCTTGCCGTGGTCGACGACCGCGATGTCGTGCGCGAGGTGGTCGGCCTCCTCCAGGTACTGGGTGGTCAGCAGCAGCGTCGTGCCGCCGGAGACGAGGCGCTTGATCACCTCCCACAGCATCTGGCGGTTGCGCGGGTCGAGGCCGGTCGTCGGCTCGTCCATGAACATCACGGGCGGGGAGACCACGAGCGCGGCGGCCAGGTCGAGGCGGCGGCGCATGCCTCCGGAGTAGGTCTTCGTGATGCGGTCGGCGGCGTCCGCGAGGTCGAACTGGTCGAGCAGCTCGGCCGCCCGGGCCTTCGCGGCCCTCGCCCGCATCTGGTAGAGCTGCCCGACCATCTGGAGGTTCTCGCGGCCGGTCAGGTACTCGTCGACGGCGGCGAACTGACCGGAGAGGCCTATCGAGCGCCGGACCTCGTTGGGGTGCTTGAGCACGTCGAGTCCGGCGACCACGGCCCGGCCGCTGTCCGGGCGCAGGAGGGTGGTCAGGCAGCGGACCGTGGTGGTCTTGCCCGCGCCGTTCGGCCCGAGGAGGCCGAGGACGGTGCCCTCCGGGACGTCGAGGTCGACGCCGTCCAGAGCCCTTACGTCGCCGAAGGTCTTCACCAGCCCTTCGGCATGGATGGCGCCTGGCATGTGAGTCTCCACGTCGTTGGGGATTCTTCGGAAATACTAGGTTTGCGCATTTCGCTCCGCTCGACCTGGACACGTCGAGCACGTCGGCGAGGTGGCGTGATCCACACCATAACGCGATGTATCGCGTCCCTCAACGGACTTACCCGAACGAGTGGCCAAGAGGATTCCGGCCCGGCGCGCGGCGCCGGCCGGCGCACGGCACCGACGCTTGCCGGCACCGGTCGAGGGGCGCCGACGTCAGTCGATGACGGTGTAACCGGCCTCGCGCAGGGCCTGGCCGACTTCGGCGCAGTGCACCGGTCCCTTCGTCTCCAGGTGCAGCTCCACCTCCGCCTCCGTGAGCCCGAGCCGCGGGTCGGTCCGTACGTGGCTCACGTCGAGGACGTTGGCGTCCACCGTCGACAACACCCCGAGAAGCGTCGCGAGCGCGCCGGGCCGGTCCGTCAGCCGCAGCCGTACGGCCAGGTAGCGGCCCTGCGCGGACATGCCGTGCCGCAGGACGCGCTGCATCAGCAGCGGGTCCACGTTTCCGCCGGAGAGCACCGCGACCACCGGTCCCTCGAAGGCGTCCGGCGCGCTCAGCAGCGCCGCCACCGGACTCGCCCCGGCCGGCTCGACGACCAGCTTGGCCCGCTCCAGACACAGCAGGAGGGCGGCCGCCAACGCGTCCTCCGACACCGTGCGCACCTCGTCCACCAGGTCGCCGACGATCCCGAAGGGCACGTCACCGGGACGGCCGACCCTGATGCCGTCCGCCATCGTCACCGGACTGCGCAGCGACACCGGCCGGCCCGCCGCCAGCGAGGGCGGATACGCCGCCGCGCCCTCCGCCTGCACCCCCACGATCCGCACGTCGGGCCGCAGCGCCTTCACCGCCACCGCGATGCCCGCCGCGAGTCCCCCGCCCCCGAGCCCCACGACGATCGTCCGCGCCTCCGGGCACTGCTCCAGGATCTCCAGACCCACCGTGCCCTGCCCGGCGATCACGTCCGGGTGGTCGAAGGGATGGATGAACACCGCGCCGGTCCGTGCCGCGTGCTCCTGCGCGGCCGCCAGCGTCTCGTCGACCACCTGCCCGTGCAGACACACCCGCGCGCCGTACTCCCGGGTCGCGCTGATCTTGGGCAGCGGGGCGCTCGTCGGCATGAACACCGTGGACCGCACGCCCAGCAGGGTGGAGGCAAGCGCGACACCCTGCGCGTGGTTGCCCGCACTCGCCGCGACGACCCCGGCCGCCCGCTCCTCCGGCAGCAGGCCGGCGATCCGGACATACGCGCCGCGCAGCTTGAACGAGCCCGTCCGCTGGAGGTTCTCGCACTTGAGGTGCACCGGCGCCCCGACGAGCTGGGACAGGTGCCTGCTGCCCTCCATCGCGGTGGTCCGCGCCACCCCCGACAGCATCTTCTGTGCGCCGCGCACATCGTCGAGGGTGACGGCCCGCAAGGAGTCAGCCGTGCCATAGCTCATGACACCAGCATCGCAGTTCACAGGCGGGAACGACCGCCGCGACCAACCGCCGGGACCGGTTTCCGCAGCGCCGGTACGACCCGCCTCCGGGCCGCGTACCCTGTCCCCCAACCCAGCACCCCTTTCATGAAGTGAGCCCCCGGCCATGCCCACAACACCTGAAATGTCGATGGACATGACGACCGTCGGTGACACCGGTCTTCTGGACACGCTGCAGCACCAGGTCGCGGTCTTCGCGCGCCGCGCCGAACAGACCCGGCTCGGCGGCGTCGGGCAGGTGCGCAACTCCATGGACCGTGCCGCCTACCTGCTGCTCAACCGCCTCGACAAGGAAGGCCCGATGGGCGTCAAGGCGCTCGCCGCGAGCATGGGCATCGACTCCTCGACCGTCACCCGGCAGGTGGCGCCGCTGGTCGACACCGGTCTGGTCAAGCGCACCTCGCACCCCGAGGACGGGCGGGCCGTGGTGCTCCAGCTGTCCCCGCGCGGGCTGTCCCGGCTGGACGAGGTACGGTCCTCCAGACGTCAGCTGATGGCCGAGCTGACCGACGACTGGAGCCCGCAGGAGCGCGAGGCGTTCTGCACGCTCCTCACCCGCTTCAACACCGCGCTGTCCACCAGGATGGCCTCCCCCGGCCTCCCCGGCACGGAGCCCGCACCGGCTTCCTGACCCCCGCGCGCGACCGCGCCCCGCGCGTGCGCGGCTCTTGACCGACGGCCCGCCCCTGGCCTCATATGAGACCGGGCCCCCGTTCGCCACAGCCGGCCGGGGTCCGTTCCCAG
Organism: Streptomyces sp. NPDC048734; assembly: GCF_043198675.1. Lineage (NCBI taxonomy): Bacteria > Bacillati > Actinomycetota > Actinomycetes > Kitasatosporales > Streptomycetaceae > Streptomyces > Streptomyces sp. NPDC048734. The sequence continues at coordinate 401,921 of NZ_JBICUZ010000002.1, forward strand.
GGGGTCGCCGGCAGGCGGGAGGCGCGCGGTGCGGGCACGGCATGCGGGCCAGGACGCCCGTCGGGCCAAGGACTTCGAGGCGTTCGTGGCGGGCGCGGGCGGGCGGCTGACGCAGACCGCCACCCTGCTCACCGGGGAACCGTCCGACGACAACCCGCGCGCGCGACGGCTGCTGACGCACGCCCTCGCGCACACCTACGCGTACTGGGACCGGCTGCGCGGCGAGGACCCCTACGACCACGCCCGTCGGCGCCTCGCCGTCCGCTTCGCCGACACCGCCTGGCACCGGCACGCCGCCCTGGGCCGGCCCCGCCGGCACCTCACCGGCCCGCTGGCGGGCCTCACCCCGCGAGAACGCCTCGTCCTGGTCCTCAGGCTCCACGAGGGCGTCGGCGAGGAACAGGTCGCGGCCCTCCTCGGCCTGCCCGCGGAACGCGTCCACACCCTCTGCGACCGGGCGACGGCGACCGTCCTGCACCCGCCCCCGGCACCCTCGCCCCGTCCCCCCGCGGCTAAGGCGGCGCCGACGTGAACCGGCCCCAGCGGGAGGCCGCCGTACGGCAGATCATGGAGCGGACGGTGCCCCGGCTGCCACCCGGGCTGTGCACGGACGCCGTCCGCCGCGGCAGCCGTATGCTCCGCCGTCGCACCCTGGCCCGGCGCCTGCTGTGGCTGCTGCTGTGGGCGGCGGCCGTCGCGTTCGCCGTCTGGGCGGCGGTGGCCGAGCCGTGGGTGGAGCCGCCGTCGGAGACGACCCCACCCCTGACCGGCTGGTGAGACCCGGCCCGTGGCCGGGTCCTAGCCGAGTGCCTGCTGGAGGTCCGCCAGGAGGTCGTCGACGTTCTCGATGCCGACCGAGACGCGCACCAGGTCGGCCGGGACCTCCAGGGCCGAACCGGCCGCGGACGCGTGTGTCATGCGCCCGGGGTGCTCGATCAGCGACTCCACGCCGCCCAGGGACTCGCCCAGCGTGAACACCCTGGCGCGGTTGCACACCTCGACCGCCGCCTCCTCGCCGCCCGCCACCTGGAACGACACCATGCCGCCGAACGCCCGCATCTGCTTGGCGGCGACCTCGTGACCGGGGTGGTCCGGCAGGCCCGGGTAGAGGACGTTCGTCACGCGCGCGTGCCGGGTGAGCATGTCGGCGACCTTGGTCGCGTTCTCGCTGTGCCGGTCCATGCGCACCGACAGCGTCTTCGTGCCCCGCAGCACCAGCCAGGAGTCGAACGGCCCGGCGACCGCGCCCATCGCGTTCTGGTGGTACGCCAGCTCCTCGCCGAGTTCCCGGTCGCCCGTGATCAGCGCGCCGCCGACGACGTCCGAGTGGCCGCCCATGTACTTGGTCAGCGAGTGCACGACGACGTCCGCGCCGAGCGCCAGCGGCTGCTGGAGGTACGGCGTGGCGAAGGTGTTGTCGACGACGAGCCGGGCGCCCGCGTCCCGCGCCACCTGTGCGACGGCCGCGATGTCGGTGATGCCGAGCAGCGGGTTGGAGGGGGTCTCCACCCACACCGCCTTCGTCTTCGGGGTGATCGCGGCCCGTACGGCGGCCGGGTCGCTGGTGTCGGCCACCGACCACTCCACGCCCCACCGGGAGACGACCTTCGCGAACAGCCGGAAGGTGCCGCCGTACGCGTCGTTGGGGATCACCACGTGGTCGCCGGGGCTGAGCAGCGTACGCAACAGGCAGTCCTCGGCCGCCAGTCCGGAAGCGAACGCCAGACCCCGGACGCCGCCCTCCAGGGCGGCCAGGTTCTCCTCCAGGGCGGTCCTGGTCGGGTTGGCGCTACGGCTGTACTCGTAGCCGCCCCGCAGGCCGCCGACGCCGTCCTGCTTGTAGGTCGAGACCTGGTAGATCGGCGGGACGACCGCGCCGGTGAGGGGATCGGCGGTGTTGCCCGCATGGATCGCCAGGGTCTCGAAGTGCTGACTGATATGCCTGTCGCTCATGGGCACCGAGCGTAGTGCGCCGGAGGCGAAGGTGCGGGACCGCGGGGTGCCCGCCGCCCCGCCGGGAGGTTTTCCACAGGCCGGCGGAGGTGGTTGGCCAATTGTCGGCGGTGTCTGGAACCCTTGGGGCATGGAAATTCTCTGGGTCCTGATCGCGCTGGTCATGCTCAGCTTCGTGCTGCTGCCGTTCCTGCGGCGCAGGCGCGGCGGGATCGAGCAGGTCCCGGCCGGCCACCCCGACGCCGCGGACCCCGCGGAGTACGGCTTCGTCCGCGAGGAGGAGCTGGACATCCGCATGCCCGGCCCCGACCAGGACCTGCTCGACGTCCTGAACGTGGTGCAGCGCACCCAGGACTACCGGGCCGCCCTGCAGCTGTTGGCCGGCACCGAGGTCGAGGGCGAGCGGCGCTGGCAGCGCGTGCAGGCCTTCGCGGGCGCCGCCGCGCTGGAGCTCCGGCAGCGGCCCGGCGGGGTCGGTGACACGCCGGGCGGACAGTGGCTGCGGGTGTGGCGCGCCGAGGCGCCCAAGGACCCGGGCGGGGCGGCGGTGCACGCCGAGTTCCTCGTCCAGCAGGCGTGGCGCACCTCGACGCCGGGCACGGACGACTTCCGGATCATCATGGAGGAGGCGAAGGACGCCTGCGGGCAGGCGGCGCTGCTCGCCCCCGGTGACCCGATCCCGTACGTCGTCGAGCTGTCGGTGGCCCGCGGTCTGGCCTACTCGCAGCGCGAGTTCGAGCAGCTCTGGCTGAAGATCCTGGACCGTGCCCCCGCGCACATGGGCGCGCATCTGGCGGCCCTGCACTACTGGTGCGAGAAGTGGCACGGCTCGCGCGAGACGGCGATGTCCTTCGCGGAGGCCGCGGCGGCGCGCGCCCCCCAGGGTTCCCTCCTCGCGGCGATGCCCCTCTTCGCGGTGTTCGAGCACCTCCCCGAGGTCAACCTGGTCACCGGTTTCTACCAGAGCGAGGTCGTGACCAAGGCGATCCACGGCGCCCTGTTCGCCGTCCACGCGGCCCGCCCCGACGACCCCATGCTGGCGCACGTGCGCCACCTCCTGGTCTTCTTCCTGGTGCGCGCCGAACGCTGGTCGGAGGCGGTGAACCAGCTGATCCACGTCGACGGCCACGTGGGCGCGCTGCCCTGGACCCTGTCCACCGACCCGGCGGGCGAGTTCGCGGTGTACCGCGCGCTGGCCGTGGCGGGATACGAGGCCAACGGCGGCAGCCCCGCGTCGCTCCCGCACTGAGCCCGGGCCGGGGTCCGGCCGCGGACCGGTCCCCCGGGCACGGGCTGGACTCCTGCCGCGAGCCCGGTCCGCTCCGGTCCGCTCCGCTCCGGTCCGGTCCGGGGGCCTGCTCCCGCACCGGAATGCGCCGCGGACCACCGGCGTTGACATGCCCGGACCCCTGATTGGAGACCGCATGTTCCCGCACAGCCGCACGCCCCGGCTCCCGGCCCCCGAGCAGGCCCTGCCCGGCCGCACCGAGCCGGCCTTCTCCGTCCCCGGCCGCCACACCGTCCTCGGCACCCCGCTGCTCGGCCCCTACCCCGAGGGCCTGGAGACCGCCGACTTCGGCCTGGGCTGTTTCTGGGGCGCGGAGCGCAAGTTCTGGCAGCTCCCGGCGGGTGTGTGGACGACGCTGGTCGGCTACCAGGGCGGCCACACCGAGAACCCCACGTACGAGGAGGTCTGCTCGGGCCTGACCGGCCACACGGAGGTGGTCCGCGTGGTCTTCGACCCGGACGTCATCTCCTACGAGACCCTCCTGAAGACGTTCTGGGAGTCCCACGACCCCACCCAGGGCTTCCGCCAGGGCAACGACGTCGGCACCCAGTACCGCTCCGCGATCTACACCCACACCCCCGCCCAGTCCGCCACGGCCGAAGCCTCCCGCGACGCCTACCAGCGGGTCCTCACCGCGGCGGGCCACTCCACGATCACCACGGAGATCCTCCCGGCGCGGGACCGGACGTTCTACCCGGCGGAGGGCTACCACCAGCAGTACCTCTCCGACGCCAAGAACCCGAACGGCTACTGCGGCCTCGGCGGGACGGGCGTCAAGCTGGGTGACCCGTTCGAGACGAACTGGGGGGCGTCCTGCCCGACCGGCGTTGCCCCTGCTCCGGCGGTCACGGAGAAGTAGCCCACCCGAAGCACAGAGCCACCAACCGGCCGTGGTGCCCGTCACGCACGGCATCACGGCCGACTCGGTGTGGTCAGGGCGGTCGGGACGTGGGTCGTCAGCCGTCGTGGGGCGCACTTCCCGTCAGGCCGATCTGCCGCCGGCGGCACTCTCCGGCACGGCGAACGGCACTCGAAAATCAGTGGCCGCCCGAACCGGCCGCCTCCACGCTGTACGCCATGGAAGAACCGCAACGCCGGATCCGCGCCGTCCACACGGAGTCCACGGTCACCGTCTACCAGGCGTACCCACCGGAGATCGGCGTGCCCGCCGCCCGTGACGGCCGCTTCCCCACCGCGTGGAAGCGGGACCGGATGACCTGGATCAAGCCGTCGTTCCTGTGGATGATGTACCGCTGCGGCTGGGGCACCAAGGCGGGGCAGGAGACCGTCCTCGCCGTCGACATCACCCGCGACGGCTTCGAGTGGGCGCTGCGCCACGCGTGCCTGTCGAGCCATGTCCGCGGGGTCCACGCCGATCACGCCGCCTGGCGGCGCCAGTTGAGGCGCGCGCCCACCCGCGTGCAGTGGGACCCCGAGCGGGACCTGCGCCTCCAGCCCCTGCCGTACCGGTCCCTGCAGCTCGGCCTCACCGGCGAGGCCGCACGACGCTACGCGGACGAGTGGACGGTCGCCATCCGCGACGTGACCCCGCTCGTCCACGAGATCCACGCTCTCGTCGACGGCGGTGACGTGGACTCCGCCGCCCGGCTGCTGCCCCGGGAACGCCCCTATCCCGCCGGAGACGGCGCTCTCGCCCACCTCCTGGGCTGACCGGCCGGGACCGAGGAGTTGCGCGGCAGAGCCCGATCGGCACGTCGCCCCCGGTGTGTCCGACCGGGCCGGACCGGGGCGGACGGCAACGTCGTTCCCGTCGCACCGGCAGCAGTGCGCCGTGTGCGGTGCGGCTTGCACGTCACAGTCCGGCCGCCTGGAGCAGTGACGCTCGTTCGTCATCGCCCAGCTGGAGGTCCGCCGGCAGTCGGCCGTCGGCCAGCAGACGTCGCACCCATGCCGCGTCGGCGACGAACGCCGCCCGGCAGAGGGCCCGTTCGGGGTGCTCCTCCTCGGGGCCGCCGACTGTCAGGCCCCCCGTGCCGTCGGGGCGGGCCGGTGCGGACAGGGCGGCGGCCACGAGGAGGAGACCGAACAGTTCGTTCCGTCGCGGGGTCGACGGATCGGCAGCCAGCCGCAGCAGGTACGGGACGACCGCCGGCATCGTGGCGCTGATGGACAGCGGTCCCGACATCACCAGCCAGTCCAGCGCCCGTTCGGCCATCTCGGCCGCGTCGGCGTCGAGGAGCCCGCGCAGGACGACAGGGACGTCGACCGGGAAGCCGGTGACGGACGACCAGTCCACGTCCTCGCACCCCGCCAGTGCCGGGTGCGGAGAAGCCCCGTCCCCCAGATGCGGGTGGGCCGCCGCCAGTGCCGCCGTCGCGGCCACCGCCGCGGCCCGGTGATCCACCTTGCACACCGCGATGCCTCCCGTCCGCCCCCTGCGCCGTCCCCGGCGAACACCCGCCGCATCGACGCCCTGAGTCTATTCACGTCCCCCTCCACGCACGCGGTCCACCCACCCGGCGCACGCTCCCCACTACGGCGGTGTGCCCGCCGGACACCGCGGAGGCCCGGAGGACCCGGTGGGGCCGCGGGCGGGCGGCGTACGACGAGGGGCCCCGGCGCGTGCGGCCGGGGCCCCTCGAAGGTGGCGCGGGACGTCAGATGGTCGCCGTGTCGATCACGAAGCGGTAGCGGACGTCGCTGGCGAGCACCCGCTCGTACGCCTCGTTGACCTCGGAGGCGCTGATCAGCTCGATCTCGGCGCCGAGGCCGTGCTCGGCGCAGAAGTCCAGCATCTCCTGGGTCTCCCGGATGCCGCCGATGCTGGAGCCGGCGAGGGTCTTGCGGCCGCCGATCACCGAGAACAGGTTGAGCGCGACGGGCTCCTCGGGGGCGCCGACGTTGACGAAGGCGCCGTCCGTGCGCAGCAGGGCCAGGTAGGCGTCCAGGTCGAGCGGGGCGGAGACGGTGGACAGGATCAGGTCGAAGGTGCCGGCCAGCTCCTTGAAGGTCTCCGGGTCGCTGGTGGCGTAGTAGTGGTCGGCGCCCAGCTTCAGGCCGTCGTCCTTCTTGCGCAGCGACTGGGAGAGCACCGTCACCTCGGCGCCGAGGGCGTGCGCGATCTTGACGCCCATGTGGCCGAGGCCGCCCATGCCGAGGACGGCGACCTTCTTGCCGGGGCCGGCGTTCCAGTGCTTCAGCGGGGAGTAGGTGGTGATGCCGGCGCACAGCAGCGGGGCGGCCACGTCGAGGGCGAGGCCGTCGGGGACGCGGACGACGTAGTTCTCGTCGACGACGATCTTCTGCGAGTAGCCGCCGTAGGTGGGCGCGCCGTCCTTGCCGACGGCGTTGTACGTGCCGATCATGCCGCCGCCGGTGCAGTACTGCTCCTGGCCGGCCTCGCAGTTGTCGCACTCGCGGCAGGAGTCGACCATGCAGCCGACGCCCACGCGGTCGCCGACGGCGAACCTGGTCACACCGGGTCCGACCTCGGAGACGACGCCCGCTATCTCGTGGCCGGGCACCATCGGGAAGATGGCCTCGCCCCAGCCCTCGCGGGCCTGGTGGATGTCGGAGTGGCAGATGCCGGCGAACTTGATGTCGATCAGGACGTCGAACTCGCGGACCTCCCGCCGCTCGATCGTCGTGCGCTCCAGCGGAGCCTTGGCGGAGGGTGCGGCGTACGCGGCAACAGTGGTCATGCCGGGGTTCTCCTAGCAGTCGTACGCCCGGTCTGCCTTCGGACCGGGCACGGCGTCCAGCCTGCCCCGGATCGCGGCGTCCACCCAGCCCCCGCCTGTGCCTACGTCCGCCGTGCCTACCACTGGCGGGGTCAGGTTCGCCTGCGTACGACCGTGAATACTGGACGCATGGACGAACAGGCCGATGCCGTACCCCAGCCCGGCGGGCGTCTGGACCGGCGTGCCGAACTCAGCGAGTTCCTGCGCACCCGGCGCGCCCGGCTGAAGCCGGGGGACGTGGGGCTGCCCGACTTCGGCCGGCACCGCCGGGTGCCGGGGCTGCGGCGCGAGGAGCTGGCGCAGCTGGCCGGGGTGTCGGTGGCGTACTACACGCGCCTGGAGCAGGGCAACGGGCGGAACGTCTCCGCGGAGGTGCTGGACTCGATCGCCCGCGCGTTGCGGCTGACCGATGCCGAGCACGCGCACCTGACCCATCTCGCCAAGCCGAAGCAGCACAAGAAGAAGCCGGCGGCGCGGGCGCGGCAGGTGCGTCCGGCGCTGCGGGAGCTGCTGGGCCTGATGGACACGGTGCCCGCGTACGTGATCGGGCGGCGGTCGGAGATCCTCGCCTGGAACCGGATGGCGGCGGCCGTGTTCGGGGACTGGGGCGAGCTGCCGGTCGCCGAGCGGAACTGGGCGCGGCTGGTGTTCCTGCGGCCCGACTACCGCGATCTGTTCGTGGACTGGGAGCAGAAGGCGATCGACATCGTGTGCGCGCTGCGGATGGACGCCGGCTGCTATCCGGACGACCCGCGGCTGTCGACCCTGGTGGGTGAGCTGTCGGTGAAGAGCGAGGACTTCCGGCGGCTGTGGGCGACCCACGACGTCAAGGACAAGGCCTACGGCGTGAAGCTGCTGCACCATCCCCTGGTGGGTGAGCTGTCCCTGAACTTCGAGGGGTTCCGGCTGCTCGGGGAGAGCGAGCAGACGATGGTGACGTATCACGCGGAGCCGGGGTCGCCCTCGGCCCAGGCGCTGCGGCTGCTGGCCAGCTGGGGCGCGGACGCGAGCCGGGTGGGGACGGACTCCCCGTCGTCGGTGTGACGACGCCCGCGCCTTCCTGAGCCGGGCGCGAACGGCCCGCCGGAGGCCGGTGCTCCGGGGAGCCGGTGTTCCGGGGGCCGTTCGCTCGGCGTGTCGTGTCGCGTCGCGCCGTGTCGTGGGACGCCGTACCGCGTCAGGAGACGGCGTTCTCCTTGACGGTGATCTTCCCCTTGCGGATGGTGGCCACGCGCGGGGCCTTCTTCGCGATGGTGGAGTCGTGGGTGACCATGATGAAGGTCAGGCCGTGCTCCTTCCACATGGTGTGCAGTACGTCCATGATCTCGTCGCGCATGCCCTCGTCGAGGTTGCCGGTGGGCTCGTCGGCGAGCAGCACCTTGGGCTGCTTCACCAGCGCGCGGGCGATGGCGACGCGCTGCTGCTGGCCGCCGGACATCTCGCCGGGGAGGTGTCCGAGCCGCTCGCCGAGGCCGACGGACCTCAGGGCCTCGGCGGCCCGTTCGCGCCGCTCCCCGCCCTTCACGCCGAGGGGGACGAGGGCGGTCTCGACGTTCTCCTGCGCGGTGAGCGTGGGGATGAGGTTGAAGGCCTGGAAGACGAAGCCGATGTTCTCGCCGCGCACCTTCGTCAGCCTGGCCTCGGACAGTGCGGCCAGGTCGGTGCCGTCGAGGACGACCTCGCCCGCGCTGGGCCGGTCGAGCCCGCCGAGCATCTGCAGGAGGGTGGACTTGCCGCCTCCGGTGGGGCCCTGGATGACGAGCCGGTCGCCGTCCGGGATGGTCAGGTCGACCCCGTCGAGGGCGTGGACGGTGTCCTTGCCGCGGGTGTAGCGCTTGGTGACGCCTCTGAGTTCGTACATGGGGACAACAACTCCTGGGATGGGTGGGGTGGGTTGGCTACTCGACGCGTCGCAGCGCGTCGGCAGGCCGCAGCCGGGACGCCCGCCAGCCACCGAACGCCCCCGCGATCAGACCGCCGGCGACGGCGAGTCCGACCGCGACGGCCACCGTCGTGACGCTCACCGGCGCCGTCAGCGCCACGTCGAGGGTGCGGGCCGCGGCCTGCCGGCCCGGACCGCCGAAGCCGCCGCCACCGGGACCGCCCTGGCCGGCGCCGGCGGAGCCGCCCGTCTCGGCCTGGAGGGTGGGGCTGACGGCGGTCACGACGTAGGCGCCGCCGAGGCCCAGCGCGATGCCCAGGGCGCCGCCGAGGAGGCCGTTGACCATGGCCTCGCCGACGACCTGCCGGGTGACCCGGCCCGACTTCCAGCCGAGCGCCTTGAGCGTGCCGAACTCGCGCACGCGCCGGGACACCGCGGAGGAGGTGAGGAGTCCGGCGACCAGGAACGCGGCGACGAGGACCGCGACGGACAGCCACTTGCCGACGCCGGCGGCGAGCGAGGAGGCCGTGGAGAGGGAGCCGGAGACGGTGTCGGCGAGGTCCGCGGAGGTCGTCACCGTCGTGCCCGAGACGTTCTTCTGGATCGCGGACTTGACGCTGTCGATCTTCTGCGAGTCGGTCGCCCGGACGTAGACCGTGGTGACCTTGTCCTTGGCGTCGCCGATCGTCTGAGCCTGCGTCAGCGGGATGTAGACGTTGGCGGCGGAGTCCCCGCTGTCGGCGGTGGCGATGCCGATGACGTTGAACTCGACGCTCTTGATGGTGACCGTCGAACCGGCCTTGAGCTTCTTCTCCTTGGCGTAGGCCGAGTCCACGACGGCGACCTTCGCGTTCGCCTCGGTGGTCTTGAAGGTACGGCCGCTGGTGATCTCGGAGGAGGTCAGCGGGCCGAGCGCGGGCTCGGTGACGTCGGTTCCGTAGACGGAGTAGTTGTCGACGTCGAAGTCGGCGCCGCCGCCCTGGACCTCGCCCTGCGGCTGGCCGTCGCCGCCGCCGGGTCGGCCCTGCCCACCGGCCTCGCCCTGCTGGAACTGACCGCGGGTGAACTGGCCGTCGACCTTGATGACCGTCAGGCTCAGTCCGCCGACCGCGTCGGAGACGCCGCTCTGCCTGCCGACCTCGGTGACGGTGGCGGCCGACAGGGTCTGGAAGCCCTGGACCATGACGCGGTCGCTGCTCTGCTCGGTGTCGGAGTCGCCGTCCTGCGCGTCGAACCGGAACCGCGGGCGCTCGGAGGTGTCGGCGGCGGGCTCGGCGGCCTTGGTGACCGTCATGTCCGTGCCCAGGCCGTAGAGGGACTGGAGGACCTTGTCCTGGGCCTTGCCCATGCCGGCGGACACGGAGGTGACGACGATGACCAGCGCGATGCCCAGGGCCAGTCCGGAGGCGACGACGAGGGCCGCTTTTCTGCGGCGGCGCAGTTCGCGCCTCAGGTAGGTGAAGAACATGGCCGCAAGCTAGGTACGGGCCGTGATGAAGGCGTAAGGCTGCCATAAGAGAAGCATGAGAAGGCTGTGCCCGGCCCCGGAAACACCGGTGCCGCCCCTGGGGGGCGGCACCGGTGGACTGTGTGCGGGATGTGCGTCAGGCGGCCGAACCGGCCTTCCACTGCGCCCAGTCCATGTTCCAGCCGTTGAGGCCGTTGTCCGGCGAGACGGTCTTGTCGCCGGTGTTCTGGACGACGACCACGTCACCCACGATCGAGTTGTTGTAGAACCAGGCGGCCGGCGTGTTCGGGTCGTCGGCGCCCTTGGTGTCGGACAGGCCGACGCAGCCGTGGCTGGTGTTCACCGAGCCGAAGATGGACTTGGCGCCCCAGTAGTTGCCGTGCAGGAAGGTGCCGGAGCTGGTCAGACGCATGGCGTGCGGCACGTCCTTGATGTCGTACTCGCCCTTGCCGTCGTCGTCGGTGAAGCCGACCGTCGCGCCGTTCATCCGGGTCTCCTTGAACTTCTCGGAGATCACCATCTGGCCCTCGTACGTCTTGTTCTCGGGCGAGCCGGCCGAGATCGGGATGGTCCGCACGGTCTTTCCGTCCTGCGTGACCTTCATCTGCTTGGTCTTCGCGTCGACGTACGTGACCTGGTTGCGGCCGATCTTGAAGGTGACGGTCTTCTGCTGGACGCCGAAGACACCGTCGGCACCCTCGACCCCGTCGAGCGCGAGCTTCAGCGTGACGGTGGAGTTCTCCTGCCAGTACTCCTCGGGCCGGCAGTCCATGCGGGTGGTGCTGAACCAGTGGCAGGCGACTTCCTGACCGCTGGTGGTGTTGACCGTGACGCCCTTCTGGACGGCGGCCTTGTTGGTGATCTCCTTGTTGAAGTTGATGGAGACCGGCATGCCCACGCCGACGGTCGAGCCGTCCTCCGGCGTGAAGTTGCCTATGAAGCTGTTGTCGGGGGAGACCGTGGTGAAGGAGGCGTTCTCGTGGGCCTCCAGGCCCTTGGAGTCCTTCGCGGTCGCCGCCAGCTTGTAGGTGGTCGAGCGCTCCAGCTGTCCGCTGGGCTTCCAGCTGGTCTTGTCGGCGGACAGCTCACCCGCCACCGTGCTGCCGTCGGCCGCGGTCATCGTCACCTCGGTGAGCGTGCCCTTGCTCACGGTGACGGTCGCGGAGTTGTTGATGGAGGCGTTGTTCGAGCCGTCCGCAGGTGTGATCTTGATCTGGGCCTCGGAGGACTTCTGGGCCGCCGCCTCGTCGGCCTTGGCCTGTGAGGAGCCGCCTCCGCCGTCGGCCGCGTCACTGTCGCCGCTCGAGCACGCAGAGAGCACCAGAACACCACCGAGCAGTGCGGACGCGGTCATGAGACCCCTGCGCCGCCTACCGTCCGTCATCACACGCTTCTCCATCGTCGCCGATTCCCGGTAACCTCCGGGAGTCCCCGTCAAGACCTTTAACGCTACGACCGGTTCGTCCCGTTCCACATATGCCTGATGTGTGGGCCACACCACGTCCGCGGGCGCTCGGTCCCCCGGGGCCCCTGGTGCGGGTGTCGGTCGGCGCGTCACCTGAGACGACGAAACCCCGGGCGGCGGTTGCCCCCCGGGGTCACGAATTCCCCGAGACGCTCAGCCGATGCCGCCCGCGCGGCCGTCCTCCCCGGCGTCCGCCGCGCCGCCCCGGTCGTCATCATCCTCGTCGAGGTCCCAGTCCGGCGAATCGGGGTCGTACTCGACGGGCTCGGTGGACCAGGAGGCCTGCTGGAGTTCGACGCCGGGGATCTCACCGACCAGGTCGAACGGGTCCACGAGGCAGGCGAGGGCCTCGGCCGTGTCTTCCGTCACAGCACTCTCGGCCTGCGCGCGCTCACTCTCCGGAACCTCCGGGTCCGCGGCCTCCTCCGCAAGTCGCCGCAGCGCGGCCGCGGTCAGGGCGCCCTCGTCGTCGATCTCCAGGACGAGTTCAAGACGAAGGCGGACAAAATGGGATGTCTTTTCGGTAGTCATCCCCGGAGCGTACGGCTACCGGCGCCCACGGCTTTCCCGCGACCCGCGCCGTTCATTAGCATCGGTGCACACGGCCAATTCGCCAGCACCACAAGGGGATCGATATTCCGTGTCATCCGCTCGCCGTCCGTTGCTGACCGCCACCGCCGCGGGAACCCTGCTGGGTGCCCTGTGGTTCGTCCCGAACGCCCAGGCGACACAGGACGAGCCCACCAGAACGGCCGTGACGACGCAGGTCACCACCCAGGCGCGGGCCGCGTCCGCGGACATCACCGGTACCGCCCTCACCGCCGATGCCGCAGGCACGGCCGACACCTCCGCCGCTTCCGACGGCCCCCGCCTCGCCGACACCGGAAGCTTCGACACCACCCCGTACATCGCGGGCGGGACGACCCTGCTCGCCCTCGGCGCCGGTTTCGTGGTCTATTCCGTGCGCCGGGAACGTCTGGGTTTCTGAATTGATTTGACGCTTACTTGACCCGACCTTCATAGTCCGCTCATGAAGAGATCATCGGGGGCGCGGCTGTGCGCCACGGCCGCTGTCGGCGCACTGTCGCTCGCCCTCATCACGGGCTGTTCGGACGAGGGGTCGAAGAAGGACTCCAAGGGATCCTCGAAGGGTTCCGGCACCTCCTCGTCGGCGGCCCCGGCCGCGAAGGCGCTGACCTCGGCCGAGCTGGAGAAGCTGCTGCTCGCCCAGGGCGAGGTCGAGGGGTACAAGGTCGACGCGGCCGACGCCAGCCTGCCGGCGTCCAAGAGCGCGGCGAAGGTCGACAAGTCCGCGTGCGAGCCGCTCGTCTACGCCATGTCCGCCCTCCCGCCGGGTGACACGGACGCGAGCGCGCGGAACACCGTCACGGAGGACAAGTCCGCCCAGGGGAGCACCAAGTCGCCGGAGGACATCAGCGAGGCGGACATCGAGGACGCCTTCAACGTCACCGCCACGCTGGTCGGTCTCTCGTCCTACGAGGGTGACGGCGCCGAGAAGACCATGAAGGCCGTCACCGACGGCGTCACGGCCTGCTCCGGTGGGTTCGGCATGACGGCCGACGGCGAGACCCAGAAGGTCACCAAGGTCACTTCGGCCAAGGCCTCGGGGCTCGGCGAGGAGTCCGTGGCGTTCACCGCCGTCGCCGACATGGACGGCGACGGTACGGCCACCTTCCAGGTCGAGGTGGTGCGCAGCGGCAGCACGGTCGCCACGTTCTACGGGATCAACCTCGGTGCGCTGGCCAAGGGCGGGGAGTCCAAGGTCCCGGCCGCCGTCGCCCAGGCCCAGGTCGCCAAGCTCAAGTAACCGAGCACACCGGGGCCCCGCCGAAAGCGCGCACGCACGGCGGGGCCCCTTCCGTGTCGTCGGCTAGCGGAGCGGTCCCGTCACCGTCTCCACGGCCGCGACCAGCCGTCCGTCGCGCACGACGGCTTCGGCCGCGGCGAGGTCGGGGGCGAGGAAGCGGTCCGGTCCCGGGCCCTGGACTCCCGCCTCGCGTACGGCGGCGAGGACCGCGCGGGTCGCGGGCGCCGGCGTCAGCCCCTCGCGCAGCTCGACGGCGCGGGTGGCGGCGTACAGCTCGACGGCGATCACGCGCGTGAGGTTGTCGACGGCGGTGCGCAGCTTGCGGGCCGCCGACCAGCCCATGGAGACGTGGTCCTCCTGCATCGCGGAGGACGGGATGGAGTCGGCGGAGGCGGGCACCGCCAGCCGCTTCAGCTCACCGACCAGCGCGGCCTGCGTGTACTGGGCGATCATCAGGCCCGAGTCGACACCGGCGTCGTCGGCGAGGAAGGGCGGCAGGCCGTGGCTGCGGTTCTTGTCCAGCAGCCGGTCGGTGCGGCGCTCGGCGATCGACGCGAGGTCGGCGGCGGCGATGGCGAGGAAGTCGAGGACGTAGGCCACCGGGGCGCCGTGGAAGTTGCCGTTGGACTCGACGCGGCCGTCGGGGAGGACCACCGGATTGTCCACGGCGGAGGCCAGTTCGCGCTCGGCGACGAGGCGGGCGTGGGCCATGGTGTCCCGTCCGGCGCCGGCGACCTGCGGGGCGCAGCGCACGGAGTAGGCGTCCTGGACGCGGGGCGCGTCGTCCTGGTGGTGCCCGGTCAGCTCCGAACCGGCCAGCACGGCCAGCATGTTGGCGGCGGAGTCGCCCTGGCCGGGGTGCGGGCGGATGGCGTGCAGCTCGGGCGCTAGGACCCGGTCGGTGCCGAGGAGCGCCTCCAGCGTCAGGGCGGCCGTGACGTCGGCGGACTTGTAGAGGCGGTCCAGGTCGGCGAGGGCCATGATCAGCATGCCGAGCATGCCGTCGGTGCCGTTGAGGAGGGCCAGGCCCTCCTTCTCACGCAGTTCGACAGGGGCGATGCCGTGCTCGGCGAGCAGTTCGCCGGCGGGCCGTACGGTCCCGTCCGGGCCCTCGGCGTCCCCCTCGCCCATGAGGGTGAGGGCGCAGTGGGAGAGCGGGGCGAGGTCGCCCGAGCAGCCGAGGGAGCCGTACTCGTGGACGACCGGGGTGATGCCGGCGTTGAGGAGGTCGGCCATGGTCTGCGCGACCTCGGACCGTACGCCGGTGTGTCCGGAGCAGACGGTCTTCAGGCGCAGGAACATCAGGGCGCGGACGACCTCCCGCTCGACGCGCGGCCCCATGCCGGCGGCGTGCGAGCGGACGATGTTGCGCTGGAGCCGGGCGCGGAGTTCCGGACTGATGTGCCGGGTGGCGAGGGCGCCGAACCCGGTGGAGACGCCGTAGACGGGCTCGGGCTTGGCCGCCAGCGCCTCGACGATCTCGCGCGCCGCGGCGAGGGCCGCCACCGCCTGCTCGGAAAGCTCGACCCGGGCACCGTCGCGCGCCACGGCGAGCACGTCGGACGCGGTCACGCCGGCCGTTCCCACCACCACAGTTCCCACCACCACAGTGTGCATATCCATATTCAGGAGCGTACGCAGTGAAGATGAAGATGTCACCAGTGGGGACGGGCTCCGCCCCTTACCGGGGCGCCGCAGCCACTCGGCGACGCGTCTCGGCCGTTCACCGACGCGTCGCCGCCGCTCAGTGCCGCCCGCGGAAGCGCCGCCGCTCCCCGGCCGGCCCGTGCGGCGGCTCGTCGGCGAGGCGGACGACCGGGTCGTCGGGCCCCTGCCGCCCCGCGACGACCGGCCGGGCGGCCCGGACGGCCTTGGCACGGTACTGGGCCGCGTCCGCGAGCCGGAAGAGACGGCGGGCCGACCGCACCGGCCCGATCGGGTCCCCGGTGGAGGCGACCCCGCAGGCCACCCCCTCGCCCAGCTCCAACTCGGCCGCCCGGCGGCACAGTTCGTCGGCGACCTTCACCACGTCGTCGGCGGCCGGGCCGACGGCGAGCAGACAGAACTCGTCCCCGCCGAGCCGGGCGGCCAGCCCGCCGGGCAGCATGGCCCCGCACAGCGACAGCACGGACCCGAACCGTTCCAGGAGCCGGTCGCCGACGGCGTGCCCGCAGGTGTCGTTCACCCGCTTGAGCCCGTTGAGATCGCACACGACGAGACTCACCACGTCCCCGTGCGCCCGGTGCCGCTCCACCGCCTCCTCCAGGCGCACGTCGACGGCGCGGCGGTTGGCCAGGCCGGTCAGGGAGTCCGTGAAGGCGAGCCGGCGGGCCTCCTCCAGCCGCTCGGTCTGCGCGAGCCCGGCCGCGACCACGGCCGCCAGGACGGTCGCGAAGTCGGCGTCGCCGCGGTCGAAGACGGGGGTGCCGGAGGAGCGGGCCACATACAGCTCGCCCCACGCCCGGCCGTGCAGCACGATCGGCGCGACCACACAGGAGCCGCGCCCGCGCCGACGCAGGGCCGCAACACGCTGATGGCAGTACCCGGGGCGGCCGGCGGCCGGCCCCTGGGCCGTCTCCACCCAGGCGTCGGGCTCGCCGCCCGCCATCCAGCGCTCGTGCAGGAACTCGGTGATCTCCGGGAACCGGTGCACCGGATAGGCCTCGTGGTCCGGGAACTCGTCCTCGTCCGGCGCCCGGTCCCCCACGTTCACGAGGACGCGCAGCAGCCCGAGGTCGCGCTCCCAGACCGACAGCGCGGCGAAACCGCCGGCCAGCGCCCGGCAGGCGCCGAGCGCCGCCGCGCGCCACGACTCGCGGGGCGTGCGCGCCGCCGCCATCCCCTGCGCCAGCGCCACCACGGCCGCGAGGCGTCTGTCCTCACCCATCTCCCCAGGCTAGGGACATTTGATTACAAAGGGGACTCGGGGTCGGTGCCGGGAGTGACGGCCCCACCTCTCCCGGACCGGTTCACTCCCCCGGCCACTGCGGCTTCCGCTTCTCGTTGAAGGCCGCGACACCCTCGGCCCGGTCCCCCGAGAAGGCCACCGTCCGCCAGGCCGCGTCCTCCACCTCCAGCCCCGCCCGCAGGTCCAGCCCCTGCCCCAGCCGCAGGGCCCGCTTGGCCGCCCGCAGTCCCACCGGCGAGTTCGCCCCGATGCGCTCCCCCAGCGCCAGCGCCTCCTCCCGGTCGCGCCCCTCGTCCACCAGGACGTCCACCAGCCCCAGCTCCCGCGCCTCGGCGGCCTCGACCCGCCGCGCGGAGAAGATCAGCTCGGCCGCGCGGGCCGCGCCCACCCGGCGGGGCAGCAGCTGGGTCCCGCCGCCGCCCGGGATCACCCCGACCGACACCTCGGGCAGCCCCACCACGGCCGTCCGGTCGGCCACGATCACGTCGCAGGCCAGCGCCAGCTCGAAGCCGCCGCCCAGCGCGAACCCGTGCACCGCCGCGACCGTCGGCACGGGCAGCTCCAGCACACCGGTGTACGCGCCCCGCGCGACCGGCCGCTGCCGCACCAGCTCGGCGTCGGAGAAGGAGTTGCGCTCCTTGAGGTCGGCCCCGACACAGAAGGCCCGCTCGTGCGTCGAGGTGAGCACGACCACCCGTACGTCCCGGTCGTCGCCCAGTGCCGCACAGGCGGCCCCGACGGACCGGGCCATCTCGGTCGACACGGCGTTCATGGCCTTGGGCCGGTCCAGGGCCAGCTCCGCGACGTGTCCGTCCCCGTGCCGCCGCACCAGCACGAACTCCCCGAACCGTTCCTCACTCATGACACCCTCCGGGTTAACGCGGGTTAACAAACCTGGCTCGCCCGATCATCGCAGCCGCGCCGCGCCGGGAAAAGACCCGGCCGCGTCCCGCCCGTATCGCACACGCCCCGCCCACCCGTTCGAGTGACATCCCGCCCGACTCCACCCGCACCGCCCAAGGGAACGCATAACGTGCGTCCGCCACGGCGCAGAGGGGGCGCGACGACATCGGGAAGGGCACGCGATGACGACCACACCGGTGAGGACCCGGACCAGAAGCGCGAGAGCGGACTGTGCCGAGGAGGCCACGGGGGCGGCGGCGACCCGCCTCGGGCCGGCCCGCCGCACCCGCGGGCGGCATCGCCGGCCCCGGCCCCGGAGGGCGCTGTTCGCCGCGGGCGGGTTCGCGCTGGCGGTGGGGGCCCTGAGCCTTCTGCGGCCGGGCTCGGACTCCGGCGTGGACACCGCCGAGGCCGGACCCCGGCTCCGGCCCACCGCGGACACCGGACCGGAGACGGCCACGGGCCATCCGGCCGACGCGACCGACACGGCGTCCCCGGCCCCCGAGTCGACGCCCACCACTCCCGTCCCGATGGACGGCACCCCCGCCTCCCCCGCGGCCGCCGCCATCTCCCCGACCTCCGCGGTCAGCGCCCCCAGCGGCCCCTACGGCCCGCGCACGACGCCACCGGCCGGGGCACGCCCGCGCACAGCGGCGCCCACGGCCTCCCGGAGCGCGGCTCCCCGGCCGCCCCGCGATTCCGGGCCTTCCGGGCCCGCGGCGCCCGGCCCGGCCACCGTCCCGGCGCCTCCCGGGCCGACAGGCGGTCCCGGACTCTGCCTGCCGGTCGTCGGACTCTGCGTGGACACGCCGGCCGACCCGGCGGACTGAACCGAGAAGCAGGACCCGGAGCCGGCCCCGCGGTCGTACCGGAGACACGGGACCCGGAGCCGGTCCGGCGGTCGTACCGGAGACACGGGACCCGGAGCCGGTCCGGCGGTCGTACCGGAGACACGGGACCCGGCACTCCCACCTCCGGACGGGTGCCGCCAGCGGCGCCGTCCTCGGTCGCCGGCTCCCGACGTCCGGTCGCGTTCACGCGAGGGCCCCGCCGCGCAGCCGGACGTACCGGGCCCCGCCCGCCCGGACCGAAGGGCGCCGCCGGTCCCCCGGACCCGATCCGCCGCCCCGATCCGCCGGACCGGCCCTACGCGCCGCCGCCGTTGCGCCGCGTGAGCAGCCAGGGCTCGACCACGCCGAGCCCGCGCACGGGCCGCTGCCACATCGGCTGGAGCGCGAACCGGTACCCGGGCGGCTCCTCGCCCTCCTTCTCCGCGGCGGCCGCGGCCTCGGCGGCCTCCGCCTCCGAGGCGGGCGCGTCACCGGTGCGGACCAGTTCCTCGGCGAAGGCGCTGTCCACGAGCACGGCGTCCCGGGGCGCTATCGACGTCAGCCGGGAGGCCAGGTTGACGGTCGTGCCGAAGACATCGCCCATCCGGGTGGTCACCGTGCCGAAGGCCATGCCGACCCGCAGCTCGGGCATCGTCGGGTCGTTGCTCATCGTCTCGACGAGCAGCAGCGCGATGTCGGCGGCGACGCCGGCGTCGTCGGCCGCGTACAGCACCTCGTCGCCGAGGGTCTTGATCAGCCGTCCGCCGCGGGCCGCGACCAGGTCGGCGGCGGTGGTCTCGAAGGCCTCGACCAGTTCGCCGAGCTCCTCCTCCTCCATGCGGCGGGTCAGCCGCGTGAAGCCGACGAGGTCGGCGAAGCCGACCGCGAGCCGGCGGTCGACCATCTCCTCGTCGTCCGCGGCCTGCACGACCCGCCCCGCCGAGGCGGCGAGCTGCCGGCGCCACACGTAGACGAGGAACTCCTCCAGTTCGGGCAGCAGCAGCTCGACGATCGGGTACGTCACCTCGGTGCGGGTCATCCCCGGCTCGGGCGGCTCGGTCAGCCCCTCCAGGAAGGAATCGATCTGCCACTCCGCCAACCGGGCGGTGGTCTGCCCGGTGGACCGCGCGACCTGCACCGCCATGGCCTCGCTCAGCAGCCCCGCCTCGACCAGACCGGCGAGGCGGCGCAGGGCCAGTACGTCGGCCTCGGTGAGCGCCTTGGCCTGCCCGATGTCGGCGAAGCCCATGGCCCGCCAGAAGCGGGAGGCCAGCTCCATGGAGACACCGGCGCTGCGGGCCGCCTGGAAGGGGGTGTAGCGGCGCTCGGCGCCGAGGATGAGCTGCTCGAGGCGCAGGGCGAGAGGGTCGTCACCGGGGTCGGCGGCCGGCACGTCAACCCGGCCGTCCGCGCCCTCGTCGGAGCCCGTGTCGTCGACGGTCACGCCTGCTGCCCTTCCGATCTATCGCGGTCAGGTTTCGACCGGCCCCAACTCTACGGCAGGTGTGCGCCAGCTCACTCCGTTCGGAGAAGCGGCCCGTTCCGCTCCCGGCCGCCCCGCCGGCCGGCGATCAGCCGTGCCGACGCCGCCGCGGGCCGACACGCCCGGGCCGCCCGGGCCGCCCGGGCCCGGCTCACGCCGGCCGCAGGTGCACGATGTCGCCCGCGCCCACCGGCTCGCGCACCCCCTCCTCCGTGGCGATGACCAGCCGCCCGTCCCCGTCCACGGCCACGGCCTCCCCCACCGTCGAGCGCTCCCCGGGCAGCTCCGCCCGCACGGTCCGCCCCAGCGTCGCGCACCCCGCCGCGTACGCCTCCTGGAGCCCGGACAGGGACGGGTCCCCGCCGGCCGACCGCCACCGCCCGTACCACTCCTCCAGCGAACGCAGCACGGCCCGCAGCAGCGGATCGCGGTCCGTGCTCACCGCCCCGGCCAGCACCAGCGACCCCGCCTGCGGCACCGGCAGCTCCTCCGCACGCAGGGTGACGTTGATGCCGACGCCCACCACGACCCCGTCCGCCCCGGCCCGCTCCGCCAGGATCCCCCCGGCCTTGCGCTCCTGGCCGCCGACGGTCACCAGAAGGTCGTTGGGCCACTTCAGCGCCGTGTCGACGCCCGCCGCCCGGGACAGGCCGGTGGCGACCGCGACGCCGGTCAGCAGCGGCAGCCAGCCCCACCGCGCCACCGGCACCTCGGCCGGCCGCAGCAGCACGGAGAAGAACAGCCCCGACCGCGGGGGCGCCGTCCAGCGCCGGTCCAGCCGCCCCCGGCCGGAGGTCTGCTCCTCCGCCACCAGGACGGTGCCCTCGTCGGCCTTCCCGGCGGCGGCGAGCGCGACCAGGTCGGAGTTGGTGGACCCGGTGCGGGGCACGATGTCGACCGCCGTCCACAGCCCGCCCTCGCGGAGGAGTCCTCGTCGCAGCGCGACGGCGTTGAGGGGCGGGCGGTCCAGATCGGACCACCGGCTGCCGTGTCCTGAATTTCCTGGGGTTCCGGGTCTTCCTGCTGCATCTCGCGGCGTCATGCAAGCCACCCTAGGTGTGGTAAATGCCGCACTGCCGATCGGTGGGGCCGCCACTACCCTACGAATGAGTAACCGTCCCCCCTTTTGAGCAGGCAGGGAGCCGCATCCCGATGTCCGAGTCGGAAGAGATCGACATCCACACGACCGCGGGAAAGCTCGCGGATCTCCAGCGCCGCGTCACGGAGGCGACGCACGCCGGCTCCGCACGCGCCGTCGAGAAGCAGCACGCCAAGGGCAAACTGACGGCCCGTGAGCGCATCGAACTCCTCCTCGACGAGGATTCGTTCGTAGAACTGGACGAGTTCGCCCGGCACCGCTCCACCAACTTCGGCCTGGAGAACAACCGCCCGTACGGGGACGGTGTCGTCACCGGGTATGGCACCGTCGACGGCCGGCCCGTCGCCGTGTTCTCGCAGGACTTCACCGTCTTCGGCGGTGCTCTCGGCGAGGTCTACGGCCAGAAGATCGTCAAGGTCATGGACTTCGCGCTGAAGACCGGCTGCCCGGTCATCGGCATCAACGACTCCGGCGGCGCCCGCATCCAGGAGGGCGTGGCCTCGCTGGGGGCGTACGGCGAGATCTTCCGCCGCAACACCCATGCGTCCGGGGTGATCCCGCAGATCAGCCTGGTCGTCGGGCCGTGCGCGGGCGGCGCGGTCTACTCGCCCGCGATCACCGACTTCACCGTCATGGTCGACCAGACCTCGCACATGTTCATCACCGGTCCGGACGTCATCAAGACGGTCACCGGCGAGGACGTCGGCTTCGAGGAACTGGGCGGCGCGCGCACCCACAACTCCACGTCGGGTGTGGCCCACCACATGGCGGGCGACGAGAAGGACGCCATCGAGTACGTCAAGCAGCTGCTGTCGTACCTGCCGTCGAACAACCTCTCCGAGGCCCCGGCGTTCCCGGAGGAGGCGGACCTCGCCGTCACCGACGAGGACCTGGAGCTGGACGCGCTCGTCCCGGACAGCGCCAACCAGCCGTACGACATGCACACGGTGATCGAACACGTCCTGGACGACGCCGAGTTCTTCGAGACGCAGCCGCTGTACGCGCCGAACATCCTGACCGGCTTCGGCCGGGTGGAGGGCCGTCCGGTCGGCATCGTCGCCAACCAGCCGATGCAGTTCGCGGGCTGTCTGGACATCAAGGCCTCCGAGAAGGCGGCCCGGTTCGTGCGCACCTGCGACGCGTTCAACGTCCCGGTCGTCACCTTCGTGGACGTGCCCGGCTTCCTGCCCGGCGTGGACCAGGAGCACGACGGCATCATCCGCCGCGGCGCCAAGCTGATCTAC
The DNA here is from genome assembly GCF_043198675.1 of Streptomyces sp. NPDC048734. Classification (NCBI taxonomy): domain Bacteria; kingdom Bacillati; phylum Actinomycetota; class Actinomycetes; order Kitasatosporales; family Streptomycetaceae; genus Streptomyces; species Streptomyces sp. NPDC048734. Next base: position 423,973 of record NZ_JBICUZ010000002.1, read on the forward strand.
GCCTACGCGGAGGCGACCGTCCCGCTGATCACGGTCATCACCCGCAAGGCCTTCGGCGGGGCGTACGACGTCATGGGCTCCAAGCACCTGGGCGCCGACCTCAACCTGGCCTGGCCGACCGCCCAGATCGCGGTGATGGGCGCGCAGGGCGCGGTCAACATCCTGCACCGCCGCACGATCGCCGAGGCGGAGTCCGCGGGAGACCTCGAGGCGACCCGCGCCCGGCTGGTCCAGGAGTACGAGGACGCGCTCCTCAACCCCTACATCGCCGCCGAACGCGGTTACGTCGACGCGGTGGTCATGCCGTCGGACACCCGCCGGCACATCGTGCGGGGCCTGCGTCAACTGCGCACGAAGCGGGAATCCTTCCCTCCGAAGAAGCACGGCAACATCCCCCTGTGAGGAGCCTTCGTGATCAAGGTCGTACGGGGCAATCCGACCCCGGAGGAGCTGGCCGCCGCACTGGCGGTGGTGCGCGCCCGCGCCGCGGCGGCGACGGCCGAGCCGTCCGGCGCGCAGGACGCCGGGGACGCCTGGTCGGACCCCTCCCGCATCGCGGCCCGCCGCCTGCCCCGGCCGGGCCCGGCCGCCTGGGGCCGCACGTACTGGCCGGGCTAGGGCGTGTCTGGCAATTCGTGTCGGATCAGCGCGCGGCGTCCGGTGCTGGGGGCACCTCCCACGCCGTTCGGGCAGTGGGGGAGGATCGCAAGGCGGAGGATCGCCCGTGTACCGGATGTACTCGGGTGATCCGACAACGCGGCGCGGGGGTGCCCCCGGCCGAAGGCCGGGGGAGTGCCGTGCCAGGCGTCGCGCGCCCGACGGGAATCGTCAGACACGCCCTAGCCGGGCCGGTCCGGCCGCCCGCCCCTCACAGACGGGCGGCCACGGCTTCGGCCATCACCGCGTATCCCGCGTCGCCCGGGTGCAGGTGGTCGCCGGAGTCGTAGGCGGGGTGCAGCCGGTCCGGGTCCGCCGGGTCGGCCAGGGCCCGGCGCAGGTCCACGACCGCGTCGTAGGCGCCGGAGCCGCGCACCCACGCGTCCACCTCGCGGCTCACCCCGGCCGCGTGCCCGCCCCAGTGGTCCGAGCCCCCGAACGGCAGCAGGGTCGACCCGATCACCCGCAGGCCCCGCCCGCGCGCCTGCCGTATCAGCTCCCGGTGCCCCGCGATCAACTCGTCCGCCTCCACCACGGGGGCGGGCTTGTACGTGGGCTGCTCGTCCGTCTCGCCGAAGCCGACGTCGTTGAGGCCGAGGAGCACCACGAGGGTGTCCACGCCCGGCTGGTCCAGCACGTCGCGGCGCAGCCGGTGCAGGGCCTTCTCGCCGTACCAGGCGGAGTCGTTGAGCAGCAGGTTCCCGCCGATCCCGGCGTTGAGGACGGGGCGTCCGGTACGCCGGGCCAGCTGGTCGGACCAGCGCCGGTCGGCGCCGGGTGTCGAGCCGAAGCCGTCGGTGAGGGAGTCGCCGAGGAGGGCGATGCCGTCCGCCCGGCCCGCGTCGGTCTCGACGGCGGTGAGGAAGTACCAGGACTCGCTCCTCGCGTCGAAGCGCTCCCCGCCCACGTCCGCCGTGAGGTCGCCCTCGCCGCGGTGGCTGGTGGTGAAGGCCTGCGCGTGGAAGGTGGCGGGGCCGGTGACCGCGTCGAAGTGCAGGGTCAGCGTCAGCGCCTGTCCGGGGGCCACGGCGAGGGGGGCCGGGTCGCTGAGCAGGTGGCCCCGGGCCGGGATCGCCGCGGGCCCCGCGCCCCCGAAGGTGAGGCGGGTGACGGAGCCCGGCTCGACGGCGGCGGCCGCGGCCGTGCGGGCCACCGTGGCGGCGGCGATCCTGACCGGGGAGGTGCCGTAGGCGTTCGACAGCCGGACGCGCACCCGGTCGCCGCCCGCCGTCAGCCGGACGGTCTGGCGCACGGACTGGCGCCAGAAGCCCTCGCGGGACCAGTTGGGGGTGAAGCCCTCGCTGGGGAGCTGGGGCGGGGCGGTCCAAGCGGTGGTGAACACGGGCGTGTCCTCTCGTCGGCCGACACGGTGAGGCCTTAATGAAACCACAGTCCCGTTTAGAGGAGTTGAGTATGCGTACTCAGGCGGCCGCCACCGCGTCGTCGCAGGCTGGACGCATGCTGTGGTCCGACCCCGAGAACGAACCGCCCGAGGAGCTGCGCGACACGCAGGAGATGCTGCGGCGGCTCGGGGTCCTCATGGCGCTGGCCATGGTGCTCGCGATGATCGTCATCGGCCTCGGATGACCGGGGTGAACGCGGCGCGGCGCGCCGATACCCTGGCCGCATGACCGATCAGCCGCGCCGCCGTCTCGTGCTCGCCTCCCAGTCCCCCGCCCGGCTGGGCCTGCTGCGCCAGGCGGGCCTCGACCCCGAGGTGATCGTCAGCGGGGTCGACGAGGACGCCGTGACCGCCCCGAACCCCGCCGAACTGGCACTCGCCCTCGCCGAGGCCAAGGCCTCCGTCGTGGCCGCGAAGCCCGAGGTCCGGGGCGCCCTGGTGATCGGCTGCGACTCGGTCCTCGACCTGGACGGCGAGGCCCTCGGCAAGCCCGCGGACGCCGAGGAGGCCACCGCCCGCTGGAAGTCCATGCGCGGCCGCGTGGGCACGCTGCAGACCGGCCACTGCGTCTACGACACCGTCACCGGGCGCTACACCTCCGCCGTCGCCTCCACCGTCGTCCGCTTCGGCGAGCCCACGGACGAGGAGATCGCCGCGTACGTCGCCTCCGGCGAACCCCTCCACGTCGCCGGGGCGTTCACCCTGGACGGCCGCTCGGCGCCGTTCATCGACGGCATCGACGGCGACCACGGCAACGTGATCGGCATCAGCCTGCCGCTCGTACGCCGGCTGCTGACACAACTGGGCGTGGGCATCACGGAGTTGTGGGCGCCGGCGGACCGCTGACCGGGGCCGGCCCCTGGCCCTTCGGCCCCTCGTCCCGGGGCCCGGCGGCGGGCGCGGCGGGCCCATCGTGGCGGTCGTACGTCATCAGCAGCAGCACGATGAGCGCGAGCACGACGACCATGGACAGGAAGGCGGGCCACCCCACCAGCCCCCACGCGGCGGCGGCCAGCAGCCCGTGCACCACCGCGGCGCTGATCAGCAGGACGCGGCCGAAACCGGCCGGCGGCCGGTCGCGGACCGCCACCAGCAGGGCGACCAGCCCGCAGAAGGCGAAGTAGAGACCGAAGACGATCCCGCCGGCCTTCGACGACGTCGACATCACGTCCGGGTCCAGGCCCGCCAGGGACATGTCCTGACGGTCGACGACGATCCCGAGGAACCAGTTCAGCGCGGCGACGCCGAGTGCCTCCACGACGAGCACGACCGCCACGACGACTGCCACCGGTCTGCGCACCACCGGCCCCACCCACTTTCGACCCGGCCCGTACGGGCTCCCTAGTTACCCCGAGTAGCGTTCGAGACGTCACGAACGCTACTAACGGGTAAACCAAGGGACAAGGGTCCTGCCCGCGGCAAAGAATCATTGGGCCATTCGTAGGGACTCCACAAAGAAACGGAGTGGGCCGCAGCACGTGCTCACAGAGACCTTGGCCACAGTGGAGGGCTAGGGTTTCCGGAAGGAGTGCTGCGTACGGCGGTACTGCAAGGGATTTCGCAATCGAGTGAGCCTGACATCACGCTCCGTGTGGGCAAGCTCACCATCGAGGACGGGTCGATGAGTCGTGTCGGCAGTCCCTAAACTCGGCTTGTTTCAAGGAGGGAGCCTCAATCGTGCGCAAGGTGCTCATCGCCAACCGTGGCGAAATCGCAGTCCGCGTGGCCCGGGCCTGCCGGGATGCCGGTATCGCAAGCGTCGCCGTGTATGCCGAACCGGACCGGGACGCTCTGCATGTCCGCGCCGCGGATGAGGCGTTCGCCCTGGGCGGTGACACTCCCGGCACCAGCTACCTCGACATCGAGAAGGTGCTGAACGCCGCCCGCGAGTCCGAGGCGGACGCGATCCATCCCGGCTACGGGTTCCTCTCGGAGAACGCCGAGTTCGCCCAGGCCGTCCTGGACGCGGGCCTGATCTGGATCGGCCCGCCGCCGCAGGCCATCCGCGACCTCGGCGACAAGGTCGCCGCCCGGCACATCGCCCAGCGCGCCGGCGCGCCGCTGGTGGCGGGCACGCCGGACCCGGTGTCGGGCGCCGAGGAGGTCGTCGCCTTCGCCGAGAAGCACGGCCTGCCCATCGCGATCAAGGCCGCCTTCGGCGGCGGCGGACGCGGCCTCAAGGTCGCCCGCACCCTCGAAGAGGTCCCCGAGCTGTACGACTCGGCGGTCCGCGAGGCCGTCGCCGCCTTCGGCCGGGGCGAGTGCTTCGTCGAGCGCTACCTCGACAACCCCCGGCACGTCGAGACCCAGTGCCTCGCCGACACCCACGGCAACGTCGTCGTCGTCTCCACCCGTGACTGCTCCCTCCAGCGCCGGCACCAGAAGCTGGTCGAGGAGGCCCCGGCGCCGTTCCTGTCCGACGAGCAGATCGCCGAGCTGTACTCCTCCTCCAAGGCCATCCTCAAGGAGGCCGGCTACGTCGGCGCCGGCACCGTGGAGTTCCTCGTCGGCATGGACGGCACGATCTCCTTCCTGGAGGTCAACACCCGTCTCCAGGTGGAGCACCCGGTCACCGAGGAGGTCGCCGGCATCGACCTGGTGCGCGAGATGTTCCGCATCGCCGACGGCGAGGAACTCGGCTACGACGACCCGGCGCTGCGCGGCCACTCCTTCGAGTTCCGCATCAACGGCGAGGACCCGGGCCGCAACTTCCTGCCCGCCCCCGGCACCGTCACCACCTTCGACGCCCCTTCGGGGCCGGGTGTGCGGCTCGACGCGGGCGTGGAGTCCGGCTCGGTCATCGGCCCGGCCTGGGACTCCCTGCTGGCCAAGCTGATCGTCACCGGCCGCACCCGCAAGGAGGCCCTCCAGCGGGCCGCCCGCGCCCTGGAGGAGTTCCAGGTCGAGGGCATGGCCACGGCCATCCCCTTCCACCGCGCGGTGGTGAAGGACCCGGCGTTCGCCCCCGAACTCACCGGCTCCGACGCCCCCTTCACGGTCCACACCCGCTGGATCGAGACGGAGTTCGTCAACGACATCAAGCCCTTCGCGGCCCCCGCGGACACCGAGGCCGACGAGGACGCGGGCCGCGAGACGGTCGTCGTCGAGGTCGGCGGCAAGCGCCTGGAGGTCTCCCTCCCGGTCTCGCTCGGCATGTCCCTGGCCCGCACGGGCCTCGCGGCGGGCGCCAAGCCCAAGCGGCGCGCGGCGAAGAAGTCCGGCCCCGTCGCCTCCGGCGACACCCTCGCCTCCCCGATGCAGGGCACCATCGTCAAGATCGCGGTCGAGGAGGGCCAGGAGGTCAAGGAGGGCGACCTGATCGTCGTCCTGGAGGCCATGAAGATGGAACAGCCCCTGAACGCCCACCGTTCCGGCACCGTCAAGGGTCTCGCCGCGGAGGTCGGTGCCTCGATCACCTCGGGCGCCCCCATCTGCGAGATCAAGGACTGACCCGACCGGTCCGACCCCGTTCCCCGCGCCCACGGAAGAGGGCGCGGGGTTCCGTCGTCGCACACCCCCGCCGGTCGGCCGACGGCCCCTGGAATTCGCCCCCGGGGACGCGGGACCGTGTCGCACAGCGGCTCCGTCGCGCGGGCACGCCCCCACCGGCAGGACACGGCAACCGGTCGACCCGCGACACCCCCGCCCGCCCAGGGACGCGGGACCCTACCCATAGTGGCTCCGCCACAGAGGCCCATAGCGGCTCCGCCGCAGAGGCGCGACCGGCCACGACGGACCGCCACCCGCCCACGCACCTCACCACCCCCGGCGACAAGGCGCACCGGCCGACCGCCGGAGGCTATCGCCGCCGCATGTCCGCGACCCGCGCCCGCTCGGCCCCCGGCGCCTGCTCACCCAGTACCGCGGCCGCCCGCAGAGCCGTCGCGGCGCCTTGCATCTGCCCCCGCCGGGGAGCCGGCAACGGTACGTCCCGACGCTGCTGCCGCCGCGCCGGGACCGTCTCACCCCCCGGACTCCCCGCCGACCCCGCCACGGCGATCTGCACCCCCTGGTCGGCGAGGGCCTGGAGTTCGGTGCCGGCCCGGTCCTCGTGCGCCGGGGGCTCGTCGGTCACCAGGCGGGTGATGACGTCCGTCGGCACCGTCTGGAACATGGTGTCGGTGCCGAGCTTGGTGTGGTCGGCGAGCACGACGACCTCGGCGGCGGCCTGGACCAGGGCCCGGTCGACCGACGCCGACAGCATGTTGGAGGTGGACAGACCGCGCTCGGCGGTCAGGCCGCTCCCGGACAGGAAGGCCTTGGAGACCCGCAGTCCCTGGAGGGACTGCTCGGCTCCGCTGCCCACGAGGGCGTAGTTGGAGCCGCGCAGGGTACCGCCGGTCATCACGACCTCCACGCGGTTGGCGTGCGCCAGCGCCTGGGCCACCAGCAGGGAGTTGGTGACGACGGTGAGTCCGGGGACCCGGGCGAGCCGACGGGCCAGCTCCTGGGTGGTGGTTCCCGCCCCGACCACGATGGCCTCGCCCTCCTCGACGAAGGTGGCGGCGAGGTCGGCGATGGCGGTCTTCTCGGCGGTCGCGAGATGGGATTTCTGCGGAAAGCCGGACTCGCGGGTGAAACCGCCCGGCAGTACCGCACCGCCGTGCCGGCGGTCGAGGAGTCCTTCTGCCTCCAGTGCGCGCACGTCCCGCCGTACGGTCACTTCGGAGGTCTGGACGACGCGGGCGAGTTCACGGAGCGACACGGCTCCGTTGGCTCGCACCATTTCGAGGATCAATTGGCGACGTTCTGCAGCGAACACGAAACTGACAGTAACGCGGGCGACCGTCTGCTTTCAGCTCTTTGCGCCGAATAGCGGAAGTTGTTCGCAGAGCGGCACACGAAGTGGTATACAGCCCCGCCCATACCTCCCGCGCCACCCGCACGCACCCCAACGTCCCGTGAACTCCCCGCGAACAGCGGGGAGTTGACACCGGCCGCCGGATCGGCGCTACGCGTCGCTGCCCGTCTTCCGGGTGTGCAACTGCCGTGCCACTTCCGCGATCGAGCCCGAAAGGGACGGGTACACCGTGAAGGCGTTCGCGATCTGCTCGACCGTCAGATTGTTGTCGACGGCGATCGAGATGGGGTGGATGAGCTCGGAGGCGCGCGGTGCCACGACGACACCGCCGACGACGATCTCCGTGCCCGGACGGCAGAAGATCTTGACGAAGCCGTCGCGGATGCCCTGCATCTTGGCGCGCGGGTTGCGCAGCAGCGGCAGCTTCACCACGCGGGCGTCGATCCTGCCGGCGTCGACGTCGGCCTGGGAGTAGCCGACGGTGGCGATCTCGGGGTCGGTGAAGACGTTCGAGGAGACGGTCTTGAGGTTGAGCGGGGCCACCGCGTCGCCGAGGAAGTGGTACATGGCGATGCGGCCCTGCATGGCGGCGACGGAGGCGAGCGCGAAGACGCCGGTCACGTCGCCCGCGGCGTACACGCCGGGGGCGGTGGTGCGGGAGACCCGGTCCGTCCAGATGTGGCCGGACTCGCGGACCCTGACGCCGGCCTCCTCCAGGCCGAGGCCCTCGCTGTTGGGGACGGCGCCGACGGCCATCAGGCAGTGCGAGCCGGTGATGACCCGGCCGTCGGCGAGGGTGACCTCGACGCGGTCGCCGACGCGCTTGGCGGACTGGGCGCGCGAGCGGGCCATGACGTTCATGCCGCGGCGGCGGAAGACGTCCTCCAGGACGGCGGCGGCGTCCGGGTCCTCGCCGGGCAGCACGCGGTCGCGGGAGGACACGAGGGTGACCTTGGAGCCGAGGGCCTGGTAGGCGCCCGCGAACTCGGCGCCGGTGACACCGGAGCCGACCACGATGAGTTCCTCGGGCAGTTCGCGCAGGTCGTAGACCTGGGTCCAGTTGAGGATGCGCTCGCCGTCGGGCTGGGCGTCGGGCAGTTCGCGGGGGTGGCCGCCGGTGGCGAGGAGGACGGCGTCGGCGGTGAGGGTCTCCTCGGTGCCGTCGGCCGCGGTGACGACGACCTGGCGGGAGCCGTCGAGGGCCTGCATGCCCCGGAGCCGGCCTCGGCCGCGCAGGACGCGGGCGCCGGCCCGGGTGACGGAGGCGGTGATGTCGTGGGACTGGGCGAGCGCGAGCCGTTTGACACGCCGGTTGACCTTGTCGAGGTCGACGCCGACCACCCGGGCCGACCGCTCCAGCGGCGGGGTGTCGTCGGCGACGATGATGCCCAGCTCCTGGTGGGAGGAGTCGAAGGTGGTCATCACCTCGGCCGTGGCGATCAGGGTCTTCGACGGCACGCAGTCGGTCAGCACCGACGCCCCGCCCAGACCGTCGCAGTCGACGACGGTCACCTCCGCGCCGAGCTGGGCGGCCACCAGGGCCGCCTCGTATCCGCCGGGTCCGCCACCGATGATCACGATCCGAGTCACGTACTCCATTGTCCCGCACGGGCGGGGGTGCTACTTCCCCGGGGGGCCGGGGGAGGTACGTCCGTTGCCGGAGGGGCTCCGGACGACGGCCGTGACGTGCGGACCGGCTGACGTAGTCTCGTCGCATGTCGCTCTACGCCGCGTACGCCGGCAACCTCGACTCGCGGCTGATGTCCCGGCGCGCTCCGCACTCGCCGTTGCGCGCCACCGGCTGGCTGAACGGGTGGCGGCTGACCTTCGGGGGCGAGCAGCTGGGCTGGGAGGGCGCGCTCGCGACGATCGTGGAGGATCCCCTCTCCCAGGTCTTCGTCGCGCTGTACGACCTGGCGCCGCCGGACGAGGAGTCGCTCGACCGGTGGGAGGGCGTGGGCCTCGGCATCTACCGCCGGATGCGGGTGCGGGTGCACACCCTGGACGGCGAGGAACAGGGCTGGGTGTACGTCCTGAACGGCTACGAGGGCGGACTGCCCTCCGCCCGCTACCTGGGCGAGGTGGCCGACGCGGCGGAGTCGGCGGGGGCACCGCACGACTACGTGATGGAGCTGCGCAAGCGCCCCTGCTGAGGTCCCGGCCCCTTTCGCCCCCCCTTCCCGCCGTCCTCGTCGGAAACGACAAGACAACGATCGCCATCCCGTGGGCTCTGTCATCTACGCGCGTAGGCCCGGACCGGCTACCCTCATCGCGTGAACGCATCTCTTCTCCCGGACGACATCCAGGGCGACCCCCACACCGCCGCCGACGCCGCAGCCGCGCGCCTGCGCGAACTGACGGGCGCCGAGACCCACGACGTCGCCCTCGTGATGGGCTCCGGCTGGGCGCCGGCCGTGGACGCCCTGGGCGCCCCCGACGCCGAGTTCCAGGTCACCGAGCTGCCCGGTTTCCCGCCGCCGGCGGTCGAGGGCCACGGCGGCAAGATCCGCTCGTACCGGATCGGCGAGAAGCGCGCCCTGGTGTTCCTGGGCCGCACGCACTACTACGAGGGCCGCGGGGTGGCCGCCGTCGCCCACGGCGTCCGTACGGCGGTGGCGGCCGGCAGCAAGACGATCGTGCTGACCAACGGCTGCGGCGGTCTCCGCGAGGGCATGCGGCCCGGTCAGCCCGTGCTGATCAGCGACCACATCAACCTCACGGCGACGTCCCCGATCGTCGGCGCGAACTTCGTCGACCTGACGGACCTGTACTCGCCGCGGCTGCGGGCGCTGTGCAAGGAGATCGACGACACGCTGGAGGAGGGCGTCTACGCCCAGTTCCCCGGCCCGCACTACGAGACGCCGGCGGAGATCCGGATGGCCCGGGTGATCGGGGCGGACCTCGTCGGCATGTCGACGGTGCTGGAGGCCATCGCGGCGCGCGAGGCCGGCGCCGAGGTGCTGGGCATCTCCCTGGTGACCAACCTCGCCGCGGGGATGACCGGCGAGCCGCTGAACCACGAGGAGGTCCTCCAGGCCGGCCGCGACTCCGCGACCCGCATGGGAGCCCTGCTGACCCGGGTCCTCGACCGGCTGTAGGGGACGCAGGCCCCCTCGGCCTTCCCCTCCCCCCGTCCGCCCGGTGAGCTGGAGAGCGCCGTCCGACTTCTCGGCCCGTCCGGCGCCCGAGGAGGGGGCCGTTCAGGCCGAAGCGGGGCCCGGGGCGGCAGCCCCCGGGGACGACGGGGGTCCCCCGCTCGGACGAAGCCGGGAGCGGGGGAGGGAAGCGTCGGCGGGGGCGAGACAACTCACGTACGACTCGAGAGGTTGACCACCGTGCACGACGACCTGATCGCTCGCGCCCGCACCTGGCTCGCCGAGGACCCCGACCCCGAGACCCGCGAGGAACTCGCGGCCCTCCTCGACGCCGGGGACCACGCCGGACTCACCGCCCGCTTCGCCGGCACCCTCCAGTTCGGCACCGCCGGCCTGCGGGGCGAACTCGGCGCGGGCCCCCTGCGCATGAACCGCGCCGTCGTCATCCGCGCCGCCGCCGGCCTCGCCGCGTACCTCCGCAAGCAGGGCGGCCACGACGGCCTCGTCGTCATCGGCTACGACGCCCGCCACAAGTCGGAGGCGTTCGCCCGCGACACCGCCGCCGTGATGACCGGCGCGGGCCTGCGCGCGGCCGTCCTGCCCCGCCCGCTGCCGACGCCGGTCCTGGCCTACGCCATAAGGCACCTGGGCGCGGTCGCCGGCGTGGAGGTCACCGCCAGCCACAACCCGCCCCGCGACAACGGCTACAAGGTCTACCTGGGCGACGGTTCGCAGATCGTCCCGCCCGCCGACGCGGAGATCGCCGCCGAGATCGACGCGATCCGCTCCCTGGCCGACGTGCCCCGTCCGGACGGCGGTTGGGAGGTCCTGGACGACTCCGTGCTCGACGCCTACCTGGCCCGCACGGACGCCGTCCTCGCCACCGGCTCGCCCCGCACCGCGCGCACCGTCTACACGGCGATGCACGGCGTGGGCAAGGACGTCCTGCTGGCGGCCTTCGCCCGGGCGGGGTTCCCCGAGCCGGTCCTGGTCGCCGAGCAGGCCGAGCCGGACCCGGAGTTCCCGACCGTCGCGTTCCCCAACCCGGAGGAGCCCGGCGCGATGGACCTCGCGTTCGCGAAGGCCCGCGAGACCGCCCCCGACCTGGTCATCGCCAACGACCCGGACGCCGACCGCTGTGCCGTGGCCGTCAAGGACGGCGACCGGTGGCGGATGCTGCGCGGCGACGAGGTCGGCGCCCTGCTCGCCGCGCACCTGGTGAGCCGTGGGGCGCGCGGCACGTTCGCCGAGTCGATCGTCTCCTCCTCCCTCCTCGGCCGGATCGCCGAGAAGGCCGGCCTGCCGTACGAGGAGACCCTCACCGGCTTCAAGTGGATCGCCCGCGTCGAGGGCCTGCGCTACGGCTACGAGGAGGCCCTCGGCTACTGCGTCGACCCCGACGGCGTACGCGACAAGGACGGCATCACCGCCGCGCTCCTCGTCACCGAGCTGGCGTCCGAGCTGAAGGAACGCGGGCGCACGCTGCTCGACCTGCTCGACGACCTCGCCGTGGAGCACGGGCTGCACGCCACCGACCAGCTGTCGGTGCGGGTGGAGGACCTGACGGTCATCGCCCGTGCGATGGAGCGGCTGCGCGAGAAGCCCCCGACCGAGCTGGCCGGGCTGGCGATCACCCGCGCCGAGGACCTCACCCTGGGCACGGACCGGCTGCCGCCCACCGACGGGCTGCGCTACACGCTCGACGGGGCCCGCGTGATCGTACGGCCCAGCGGCACCGAGCCGAAGCTGAAGTGCTACCTGGAGGTCGTGGTGCCGGTCGGCTCGCCCGACGGCCTCCCGGCGGCACGCGCCCGCGCGAGCGAGCTGCTCGCGGCCGTGAAGCGGGACCTGTCGGCGGCGGCCGGCATCTGAACCGCGGGGAGGGGTGCCGCCGGGCCGGCGGCACCCCGACCGGCGGGTCCGAGCCGTGGCGAGGAGACGCCGCCACGCCGTGACACCCCCACCCGCGGCTGAGCCGTAGGCCGGCAGCACCCCCGACCGGCGGGTCCGAGCCGTGGCGGCAATCCGGCGCGCAAGCCCACGCGCCCTCCGTCGTCCTCCTGCCGGACGGGCCCCGTGTCCTTCGCCGGCCGTCCGCCGGACAGGCCCCCGCGTCCCCCTCAGTCCCGCCGAGGGCCCGAGGTCATCCCGCGGCCAGCAGGATCGCCAGCAGCAGCGCCCCCGTGGCGGCCGGGCCCACGATCTCCCAGGCCCAGCGCACGGTGACCTCGCCCTGCGCGGACTCCGCCTCCTGCCGCGTCTCCCACAGTTCGCGCAGCTCGTCCATGGCCTGGTCGGACGGGGCGCGCGCGGGCCCTTCGGGGACGTCCGGGCCCGGGCGCGAGGACAGCGCGCCGCCGAAGCCGCCGCTCCCGCGGTGCGGCCGCCCCTCGCGGCCGGTGGCCCGGCCCGCGGCGAGGCGGTCCCGCTGCCGGGCGGCCCGCTTGCGGGCCCGCAGCGAGACCGGGATCGACCAGAGCTGGAACTTCTGCCCGGAGTCGGCGACGACCTCGTTGGAGTACCCCGACCGCAGCGAGGCGACCCGCCCCCAGGGCAGCACGACCACGCGGAACGGGTTGCGCACCCGCAGCCGGTCCCCGTCGGCGAACACGGCCGGCCGCAGGGTGAAGGCGGAGACCAGCGGCACCAGCAGGATCAGCGCGGCGAGCGCCAGCCACGGTGTCCGGCCCTCCCCGGCGAAGATCGCGTCCACGCAGAGCCAGCCGGCCAGGCCGAGCAGCAGCGCCCCGCCGGCCATCCCCGCGGACGACCGGTACACCCGGTCGCCGGCCCCGGTCCCCGGCACAGACCCCTGCTCATCCGAACTCGTCATGCCCCCGATTCTGCACGACCCGCCGAACCGCCTCCCCCGACGCCCCCGCCCGACGGCGTACCCCGGCCGACGGGCCCGGCGCGGGCCGGCCCGCGCGGCCCCGCGCCCGCCCGCCCCGCCCCGCCCCCGGAGCCTCCCGAGGGCTGTACACCCGCTACGCGCGTAGATATGCTCGTCTGGTGACCATGCCCACCAACGCACCCGCACCCACCGCGGCACCCCCCCTCCCGGACATCACCTCGTCCGACGCCACGCTGCGCCGTTTCCTCCACGGGCTCCCCGGCGTCGACGCGGTCGGCCTGGAGGCGCGCGCCGCGGCCCTCGGCACCCGTTCCATCAAGACGACCGCGAAGGCGTACGCCATCGACCTCGCCATCTCGATGGTCGACCTGACGACGCTGGAAGGCGCGGACACCCCGGGCAAGGTCCGGGCGCTCGGCGCGAAGGCGGTCCACCCCGACCCGACCGACCGTACGGCCCCCTCGACCGCCGCGGTCTGCGTGTACCCGGACATGGTCGCCACCGCGAAGGCCGCCGTCGCCGGCTCGTCCGTCAAGGTCGCCTCCGTCGCCACCGCCTTCCCGGCGGGCCGCGCCGCCCTCGGCGTGAAGCTGGCGGACGTCCGCGACGCCGTCGAGGCGGGCGCCGACGAGATCGACATGGTCATCGACCGCGGCGCGTTCCTCGCGGGCAGGTACCTGAAGGTGTACGACGAGATCACCGCCGTGAAGGAGGCCTGCGGCACGAGCGCCCGCCTGAAGGTCATCTTCGAGACGGGCGAGCTGTCGACGTACGACAACATCCGCCGCGCCAGCTGGCTCGGCATGCTCGCCGGGGCGGACTTCATCAAGACGTCCACCGGCAAGGTCGCGGTGAACGCGACGCCCGCGAACACCCTCCTGATGCTGGAGGCCGTCCGCGACTTCCGCGCGCAGACCGGCGTGCAGGTCGGCGTGAAGCCGGCCGGCGGCATCCGCACCACCAAGGACGCCGTCAAGTTCCTGGTCCTGGTCAACGAGACCGTGGGCGAGGGCTGGCTGGACAACCACTGGTTCCGCTTCGGCGCCTCCTCGCTGCTGAACGACCTGCTGATGCAGCGTCAGAAGCTGGCCACCGGCCGCTACTCCGGCCCCGACTACGTGACGGTGGACTGATCACCATGGCTTCTCTGTTCGAGTACGCACCGGCGCCCGAGTCCCGCTCGGTCGTCGACATCGCGCCCTCCTACGGCCTGTTCGTCGACGGCGAGTTCACCGAGGCCGCCGACGGCAAGGTCTTCAAGACGGTGTCCCCGTCGACCGAGGAGGTCCTGTCCGAGGTCGCGCGGGCCGGCGCCGAGGACGTCGACCGCGCCGTGCGGGCGGCCCGCAAGGCGTTCGAGAAGTGGTCGGCGCTGCCCGGTTCGGAGCGCGCGAAGTACCTGTTCCGCATCGCCCGGATCATCCAGGAGCGCAGCCGCGAACTGGCCGTCCTGGAGACGCTGGACAACGGCAAGCCGATCAAGGAGACCCGCGACGCCGACCTCCCCCTGGTCGCCGCGCACTTCTTCTACTACGCGGGCTGGGCCGACAAGCTGGACCACGCCGGGTTCGGTGCGAACCCGCGCCCGCTGGGCGTCGCGGGCCAGGTCATCCCGTGGAACTTCCCGCTGCTGATGCTGGCGTGGAAGATCGCCCCGGCGCTCGCGACCGGCAACACGGTCGTCCTGAAGCCGGCCGAGACCACCCCCCTGTCGGCGCTGTTCTTCGCGGACATCTGCCGCCAGGCGGGCCTGCCCAGGGGCGTCGTCAACATCCTCCCGGGCTACGGCGACGCGGGCGCGGCTCTGGTCGCCCACCCGGACGTGGACAAGGTGGCCTTCACCGGTTCCACGGCGGTCGGCAAGGAGATCGCGCGGACCGTCGCGGGCACCCGCAAGAAGCTCACGCTCGAACTGGGCGGCAAGGGCGCCAACATCGTCTTCGACGACGCACCCGTGGACCAGGCCGTCGAGGGCATCGTCAGCGGCATCTTCTTCAACCAGGGCCAGGTCTGCTGCGCGGGTTCGCGCCTGCTGGTCCAGGAGTCGATCCACGACGAGCTGCTGGACTCCCTCAAGCGCAGGCTCGCCACCCTGCGCCTGGGCGACCCGCTGGACAAGAACACCGACATCGGCGCGATCAACTCCGCCGAGCAGCTCGCGCGCATCACCTCGCTGGTGGAGCGCGGCGAGGCGGAGGGCGCGGAGCGCTGGTCCCCGGAGTGCGAACTGCCCACCTCCGGCTTCTGGTTCGCCCCGACGCTGTTCACGAACGTCACGCAGGCGCACACGGTGGCCCGCGACGAGATCTTCGGTCCGGTCCTGTCGGTCCTCACCTTCCGCACCCCGGACGAGGCCGTCGCCAAGGCCAACAACACGCCGTACGGCCTGTCGGCGGGCATCTGGTCGGAGAAGGGCTCCCGCATCCTCGCGGTCGCGAGCAGGCTCCGGGCCGGTGTCGTCTGGTCCAACACGTTCAACAAGTTCGACCCGACCTCGCCGTTCGGCGGCTACAAGGAGTCGGGCTTCGGCCGCGAGGGCGGCCGCCACGGCCTGGAGGCGTACCTCGATGTCTGACCGTTTGAGCGTCTTCAAGACCTACAAGCTGTACGTCGGCGGGAAGTTCCCGCGTTCCGAGAGCGGCCGGGTGTACGAGGTGTCGGACTCGAAGGGCAAGTGGCTGGCGAACGCGCCGCTCTCCTCCCGCAAGGACGCCCGTGACGCGGTCGTGGCCGCGCGCAAGGCGTTCGGCGCGTGGTCCGGCGCGACGGCCTACAACCGGGGCCAGGTCCTCTACCGGGTCGCCGAGATGCTGGAGGGCCGCAAGAGCCAGTTCGTGCACGAGGTCGCCGACGCGGAGGGCCTGTCGAAGTCGAAGGCCGCCGAACAGGTCGAGGCCACGATCGACCGCTGGGTCTGGTACGCGGGCTGGACCGACAAGATCGCCCAGGTCCTGGGCGGCGGCAACCCGGTGGCGGGCCCGTACTTCAACCTGTCGTCCCCGGAGCCGACGGGCGTGGTCGCGGTCCTCGCCCCGCAGGAGTCGTCGTTCCTGGGCCTGGTCTCGGTGGTGGCCCCGGTCATCGCCACGGGCAACACGGCGGTCGTGATCGCGAGCGAGCGGTCCCCGCTCCCGGCCCTGTCCCTGGGCGAGGTCCTGGCCACCTCCGACCTGCCCGGCGGCGTCGTCAACGTCCTCTCGGGCCGTATGGCGGAGATCGCGGCGCCCCTCGCGGCGCACCAGGACGTCAACGCGATCGACCTGGCCGGCGCCGACGACGTGCTGGCGAGGGAGCTGGAGGTCGCGGCGGCCGACAACCTCAAGCGCGTCCTGCGTCCACAGCCTGTGGACGACTGGCGGGCGACGCCCGGCACCGACCGCATGACGGCGTTCCTGGAGACGAAGACGGTCTGGCACCCGACGGGTTCGCTGGGCGCGTCGGGCTCGTCGTACTGAGCCGTCTCGAGACGCCGGAGGGCCGCGCCCTCTCCCCGCCCGGGGAGGCCGCGGCCCTCTCCGCACGCGCGGGCTACGACCGGCCGCCCAGCAGCCCCGTCACCTGCCCGAGCACCGGGACGGAACCGATCGACGGCGCCTGCGCCACCGGCCCCGTCAGGGCCTGCGAGGTGAGCGGCCGGAAGTCGCCGAGCTGGGTGCCGACGCCGTTGTCGAGCGGGTCGACGCCGGTGCCCGCGAGCGGGTTGGGCTTGAGGTCGGCGAGCGGGCCGGTGACGTAGCCGACCGTGCCGGTCAGCGCCCGCAGGCCGGCCTGCGGGTCCACGTCGCCGAGCGAGGTCGGGCGGGTGTGCAGTGCGCCCGTCAGCGTCCCCGCCTCGTCCGCGGATGCCGTCGTCGCGCCCGCTCCCAGCGCCACTCCGACGGTCGCGAGGGCGATCAGGGCGCGCTGGGCGGTGGGGCTGTGGGGGGAGGCGTGTCGGGCCATCGGTGATGCCACCTTCTAGTGCACTGGGTAATCCGGTCGACACGTAGGGTAGTTGTGGTGTGATGCGCGCTGCAAAGCCGACCCGCGGGGTCGTGACCGCCCCGGCCGATGCCTCACACTGGTGTCCCGTGAGTCCCCATCCGCCCGTACCCACGCGAGTCGTGCTGCTCTGCGGCCCTTCCGGCTCCGGCAAGTCCCTCCTCGCGGCCCGCTCCGGCCTCCCGGTGCTGCGCCTCGACGACTTCTACAAGGAGGGCGACGATCCGACGCTGCCGCTGGTCGCGGGAAGCTCCGACATCGACTGGGACGACCCCGGTTCCTGGGACGCGGACACGGCCGTCGCCGCCATCGTCGACCTGTGCCGCACGGGGCGTACCGAGGTGCCCGTGTACGACATCTCGCTGAGCGCCCGCACCGGCACGGAGAGCGTCGGGATCGGACGGACCCCGCTGTTCCTCGCGGAGGGCATCTTCGCCGCCGAGATCGTCGACCGCTGCCGTGAACTGGGCGTGCTGGCCGACGCGCTGTGCCTGAGCCGCGGCCCGGTGAAGACGTTCCGCCGCCGTTTCCTGCGGGATCTGCGGGAGGGCCGCAAGTCCGTGCCGTTCCTGCTGCGCCGCGGCTGGCGCCTGATGCGCGCCGAACGCTCCATCGTGGCCCGCCAGAGGGCGCTCGGCGCCCACGCCTGCGACCGCGACGAGGCGATGGGCCGCCTGGCGTCCGCGGCGGCCGGCCACCGCTCCCCGGCGGCCCGTACGGCGGCGTAGACCGCCCGCGGGGCGCGGGGAGGACGGGGACACCCGCCCCATGACGCGGGAAAGCGGGACTGGACGGACCCCCCGGCCCTCCAGCCCCGCTCCCCCTCCGTGCTCCCCCGTGTCCCCCCGGTGGTGCTCCCCCGTACACGTGCGCGGTACCGCTCGTTCCCCACGTCCCCCGTCGGGCCCCCCGGTACCGCTTCCCCCGTTCCCCCGTTCCCCCGTTCCCCCGTTCCCCCGTTCCCCCGTTCCCCGGCTTCCGTGACCGGAAGCCGGATCCCCCGTTCGCCTCAGGCGACCAACTCGCCGAAGGCGTCTTCCTCGTCACGGCCGAAGCTGAGGACCTCGTCCTCCCGCAGCCGGCGGAGCGACCGCCAGATGCTGGACTTCACCGTGCCGACACTGATGCCGAGGATGCCCGCGATCTCCGGGTCGGTGCGGCCCTCGTAGTACCGCAGGACCAGCATCGTCCGCTGGAGTTCGGGCAGCCGGGCCAGCGCCTGCCACAGGACCGTGCGCAGTTCGGTGCCGCGCATCGCGTCCGTGTCGCCGGCCGTCTCCGGCAGTTCCTCGGTCGGGTACTCGTTCAGCTTGCGGCGGCGCCACGCGCTGATGTGCAGGTTGGTCATGGTCCGCCGGAGGTATCCGCCGACGGCCGCCTTGTCACTGATCCGGTCCCACGCCCGGTAGGTCGAGAACAGCGCGCTCTGGAGCAGGTCCTCGGCCTCGAAGCGGTCACCGGTGAGGTGGTAGGCGGTGGCGTACAGGGAGGCGCGGCGCTCCTGGACGTAGGCGGTGAACTCCGCCTCGGTCAGCGAGCGACGCTCCCCCGTGTCCTCCCTGTACGCGGCTCCCCCGGCCGTACCCGTGGCGGCTGCCGCCGCGGGCGTCTCCCCCGTGTTCGCGTCGACCACCGTCATGAACCCGGTGTGCTGACGCCCGGCGCCGCGGGCGCACCCCCGCCCCCCGCGCTCGAAACCGGCGCGGGAGGCACCCCCGTCGGCACCGGACCTCTCCGAACCCCGGTTCACGTCGTGCAGGCGCGTGATCACTGCGCTGGTGTTCAGGCCGTGCAGCGTGTTCATCTCGCGCCCCCCGTCGTGGACTTGCGGTGATTCGGTCTGTCGTTCCGGGCTCGGCGTCCTGCTTCCCTGCCCGTGCCGAGAAGCTTGCCGACGCCACTTCATCGCCGTGTCCGTCGACTGTCACAGACCTGTCACAGGGGCCCGTCACAGCGACACCACAGAGCCCGCACAGGTGTTGCCGGTAGTCGTGTGGTGCGACTTCGTTCAGGCGGGCGCGGAAATGTCTGCAGGGGAACGCCTGCGGGGGAATGCCCGCGGGGGGTGCGAGCGGCCGGGCGGCGAGGGCCGGCCGGTGCTCCGCGGCCCGGCCGGACACCTCGGTCCGCACGCGTGCGGACCTGTCCGCGCACGCGCGGCGCTCCGCCCGTTCGGCGTCTTCGACCATCGAAGCGCCCGCCCGGGTCCGCGCACGCGCGGCGCTCCGGCACCGCGTCCGACCTGTGACACCTCCGGCCGCCCTCGGTCCGCGCACGCGCGGCGGGCTGCCCGAAACTGTTCGAACAAGCAGGTCCGCGGGCCTCCGGCGGTACGGGTGCCGGCCCCGTCCCGGCCCCCGTACCGGCGCTCGCGGGGTGCCCCGCGAGCCGCCGCACGCCGCGCGCGGAGCGGAAACCGCGCACCTGCGGCACCCGAGCCCGGACCACGGGTCGAACGACAGCCCCTCCATGGGCCAGAATGAGCCCGTGCCTTCCCTGTTGCTGATCGAGGACGACGACGCCATCCGTACGGCCCTGGAGCTCTCACTGACGCGCCAGGGACACCGGGTGGCGACCGCTGCGAGCGGTGAGGACGGTCTGAGGCTGCTGCGCGAGCAGCGGCCGGACCTGATCGTGCTGGACGTGATGCTGCCCGGCATCGACGGGTTCGAGGTGTGCCGCCGTATCCGGCGCACCGACCAGCTGCCGATCATTCTGCTCACCGCGCGCAACGACGACATCGACGTGGTGGTGGGACTGGAGTCCGGCGCCGACGACTACGTCGTCAAACCGGTGCAGGGGCGGGTCCTCGACGCCCGGATCCGGGCCGTGCTGCGGCGCGGGGAGCGCGAGTCGAACGACGCCGCGAGCTTCGGCAGCCTCGTCATCGACCGTGCGGCGATGACGGTGACGAAGAACGGCGAGGACCTCCAGCTCACCCCGACCGAGCTGCGGCTGCTGCTGGAGCTGAGCCGGCGCCCCGGACAGGCACTGTCCCGGCAGCAGTTGCTGCGGCTGGTCTGGGAGCACGACTACCTGGGCGACTCACGGCTGGTGGACGCGTGTGTCCAGCGTCTGCGCGCCAAGGTCGAGGACGTCCCGTCCTCCCCCACGCTCATCCGCACCGTGCGCGGAGTCGGCTACCGCCTGGACGCCCCTCAGTGACACGAGCGCGAGGGGGGGTCCGCGGCTGGTCCGCGGGGCGCAAGGGACATCTTTCACGGCTGCGGTTCACCAGTCTGCGGCTGCGGCTCGTCATGGTCTTCGGGGCGGTGGCACTGACCGCCGCGGTGTCCGCTTCGGGCATCGCGTACTGGCTCAACCGCGAGGCCGTGCTCACGCGCACCCAGGGCGCGGTGCTGCGGGACTTCGAGCAGGAGATGCAGAACCGGGCGGGCTCGCTGCCCGAGCACCCGTCGCAGGACGAACTCCAGCACACCGCCGGGCAGATGGCCAACAGCAGCCAGCGATTCAGCGTGCTGCTCGTCGGCGAGGACGCCACCGGCACGACCGTGTACGGCAACTCCGGGGGCCTGAACGGCTTCTCCCTGGAGGCCGTGCCCGAGTCGCTGCGCGCGGCCGTCAACAAGGAGCAGGACGCCTCCTCCGGTGACAAGTCGCCGTACCACCTTTACTGGCAGCGGGTGGTCGACCACGGCACGCCGTACCTGGTGGCCGGCACGAAGGTGATCGGCGGCGGCCCGACCGGCTACATGCGCAAGTCGCTCGAGCCGGAGGCCAAGGACCTCAACTCCCTCGCCTGGTCGCTGGGGATCGCCACCGGTCTCGCGCTGATCGGCGCGGCGCTGCTCGCGCAGGCCGCCGCCACGACCGTGCTGAAGCCGGTGCACCGCCTCGGGGTGGCCGCCCGGCGCCTCGGCGAGGGCAAGCTGGACACCCGGCTGCAGGTGTCGGGCACGGACGAACTGGCCGATCTGTCGCGCACCTTCAACAGAACGGCCGAGGCCCTGGAGAAGCGGGTGGCGGACATGGCGGCCCGCGACGACGCGTCCCGCCGCTTCGTCGCGGACATGAGCCACGAACTGCGCACCCCGCTCACCGCGATCACCGCCGTCACGGAGGTGCTGGAAGAGGAACTGGACGCGGAGTCCGGCAGCATCGACCCGATGATCGAACCGGCGGTCCGCCTCGTCGTCAGCGAGACCCGGCGCCTCGGTGACCTGGTCGAGAACCTGATGGAGGTCACCCGCTTCGACGCCGGAACGGCCCGCCTGGTCCTGGACGACGTCGACGTCGCCGACCAGATCACCCACTGCATCGACGCACGCGCCTGGCTCGACGCGGTGGAGCTGGACTCCGGGCGCGGCGTCCACGCCCGCCTCGACCCGCGCCGTCTGGACGTGATCATGGCCAACCTGATCGGCAACGCACTCAAGCACGGCGGCTCGCCGGTACGCGTCTCGATCCGGGAGTCGGAGGACGAGGTCGTCATCGCCGTCCAGGACCACGGCCCCGGCATCCCCGAGGACGTCCTCCCGCACGTCTTCGACCGCTTCTACAAGGCGAGCGCCTCCCGCCCCCGCTCCGAGGGCAGCGGCCTGGGCCTGTCCATCGCCCTGGAGAACGCCCACATCCACGGCGGCAGGATCACTGCCGCCAACTCCCCCGACGGCGGCGCGGTGTTCACCCTGCACCTGCCGCGGGACGCTTCGGAACTGGCGGAACAGTCCGAGAAGGACAAGGGGGACGCCTCGTGAAGAGGGGCCGTGTACGCCGTCTGCTCGCCCTCCCCCTGCTCGCCGGGCTGCTCGCCGGCTGCGGGATCCGGGCCACGGAGGTGCCGACCGACTTCGGCCCGGCACCGTCACGGGTGCGCTGCTCCCTCGCCGAGCCCGAGGTGACGACCCCCGCGAGGGGCGTACCGGTCCAGGTGTTCCTCCTGTGCGGCTCGTCCCTGGTGGCCGTGGACCGCGCCCTGCGGGTGCCCGACGGTACGACGGACTCCGGACGCCGGGTCCTGGTGGCCCAGGGCCTCCTGGACGAGCTGGCCGAGTCGCCGTCCGCCGCCGAGAAGGAGGCCGGCTACAGCACGGACGTGCGCGGCGGGACGAAGGTGAGCGGTCCGGCTCCCGGGGACCCCGACGACACCCTGCGCCTGGGCACCTCCCCCGGCGCCCTCACGTCGTACGCCCTGGCCCAGCTGGTGTGCACCTTCTCCGATTCGGCGGCGGCGGAGGGCGACGGCTCGGTGGTGCTGGGCGGCCCCGCGCCGGAACGCCCCCGCCGCTACGAGTGCACCGACGAGGTCCGCTCCCGCCCCGGCTCGGCGGAACCCCCGTCGACGGAGGCCGCGAACAACTGACGCCGGACGGCGTGACGCCCCCCGCCACCCCGGAACCGATCCTGCCGCCTTCCGCGTCTAGGGGAACGTGCAGCGTCAAGGCATCGGCGGCAGCGCCGTGATCCGCATCCGTGCGGCCGGGAGTGTCCTCCTGGTCGTACATCTCCTGTTCGTAGCCTGGCTCACGCTGCGCCCACTGGACGTGCCCTGGGTGATGCCGACCAACCTGCATCCCTTCGCGGGCATCCGGGCGGACCTGAGGCTGGGCCGGTCCGAGGCGGCCCGCCGCATCGGTGAGGACCTGGCCCTGCTGGCTCCCCTCGGCGTCCTCCTCCCACTGGCGCACGGCAGGCTGGCCGTCTCCCCGCTGGCCTCCCTGGTCCGCACGGTCACGGCGGGCACCCTGCTGTCCCTGGCGGTCGCCCTGCTCCAGACGGGCGTGCCCGGCCGCGTGGTCGACGTCGACTCGGTGCTGCTGAACGCGACGGGCGTGGCGCTGGCCCACGTGACGCTGGTCCCGGCGGCCCGGTCCCGGCTGCGTCGGCGCGGTGCGCGGCGGGGGCCGTACGGCGCGGGCCCGGAGGAGCCGGCTCAGGGTCTGACCCCGACGATTCCCAGGGTCGGGATCGCCCCGTAGAGCGACGTTTCATCCGCTTCGTCTTCGTAGCGTTGTGTTCACCGGGGGCGGCCGACCAGGACCCGCCCCGGCCCGACGCTCACGAAGGAGCCGCAGATGTCCAGCAGCCTCGCCCGCCCCACCCACGGCCGCATGATCGGCGGAGTGTGCGCCGCGCTGGCCCGCCGCTTCGGTACGTCCGCCACGACCATGCGCGTGATCTTCCTGCTCTCCTGCCTCCTGCCGGGCCCGCAGTTCCTGCTCTACATAGCGCTGTGGATCTTCCTTCCCTCCGAGGACGAAGCCCGCACGGCCTGGTGAGCCCACACGGCGTCGGGGCGCACCCGGGAGACCGGATGCGCCCCTACGGCGTGCGGGCGGGGCCGGTTCAGCCCAGCGGGATCCCGTTCACCGGCAGGCCGTGCGTGGGCAGGCCCTGGAGCGGCAGACCGCCGAGCAGACCCGCCACGGGGGCGGTGGGACCTTGGGCGAGGAGCTGCTGGGCGACGGGCTGGGCGGCGGTCAGGCCCGCACCCAGCGCCGGCTGGGCCTGCGTCAGCGCGTCCCCGGCGACCGGCAGGGCCTGGGCGACGTTCTCCGCCGGCAGCGTCCTGGTGACACCGTCCAGGGCCTGGGCGGCGTCCGGGACGGCCGGCGCGGCGTTGGCGGCGCCCGCACCGGCGGCGGCGAAGGCGGCGCCGAGGGCGGCGGCGCCGAGGGTCTTGACAGCAGACTGCTTCATGATGAATGCGTCCTCGAATACGGGGAAATGAGCGGTCCATGACCGTAGACACGGGATACCGGTCACCGCAAACGTCGAAATGCGGACGGATCGTGAAGGCCCGTCCGCACGAAAAGCCCGGGGAAACGGAATGTCAGCCCTCTTCACCGGAAGAACCGCTGGTGGATGCGGTCTGCCGGAACAGCCATTCGGACTTCAGTTCTGCGTAACCGGGCTTGATCACGTCATTGATCATGGCCAGCCGTTCATCGAAAGGAATGAATGCTGACTTCATAGCATTGACGGAGAACCACTGGAGATCATCGAGCGTATAACCGAACGCGTCGACAAGGTGCTCGAATTCCAGGCTCATGCTGGTGCCGGACATCAGCCGGTTGTCGGTGTTCACCGTGGCCCGGAAGTGCAGCCGCCGCAGCAGCCCGATCGGGTGCTCGGCGTACGAGGCGGCGGCCCCGGTCTGGAGGTTGGAACTGGGGCACAGCTCCAGCGGGATGCGCTTGTCGCGGACGTACGAGGCGAGCCGTCCGAGCTTCACCGAGCCGTCCCCGGCGATCTCGATGTCGTCGATGATGCGGACGCCGTGCCCGAGCCGGTCCGCGCCGCACCACTGGAGGGCCTGCCAGATCGACGGCAGCCCGAAGGCCTCGCCGGCGTGGATGGTGAAGTGGTTGTTCTCGCGCTTGAGGTACTCGAAGGCGTCGAGGTGCCGGGTGGGCGGGTAGCCCGCCTCCGCGCCGGCGATGTCGAAGCCGACGACGCCCCGGTCGCGGTAGCGGTTGGCGAGTTCGGCGATCTCCAGCGCGCGGGCGGCGTGCCGCATCGCGGTGAGCAGGGCGCCGACGCGGATCCGGTGGCCGTTCTCGCGGGCGAGCCGCTCGCCGTCCCGGAAGCCCTCGTCGACGGCCTCGACGACCTCTTCGAGGGTGAGGCCGCTGTCGAGGTGCTGCTCGGGCGCGTAGCGCACCTCGGCGTAGACGACGCCGTCCTCGGCGAGGTCCTCGGCGCACTCACGGGCGACCCGGACCAGCGCCTCGCGGGTCTGCATGACGGCGACGGTGTGGGAGAAGGTCTCCAAGTACCGTTCCAGCGAACCGGAGTCGGCGGCCTCCCGGAACCAGATGCCGAGCTTGTCGGGTTCGGTCTCGGGCAGACGGGTGTACCCGGCGTCCCGGGCGAGGTCGACGACGGTCCCGGGTCGCAGCCCGCCGTCGAGATGGTCGTGCAGCAGAACCTTGGGCGCCCGGCGGATCTGCTCCGGGCTGGGAGCGGCGCCCCTCTCGATGCTCTGGCTCGTCATTTCCGCACTCTAACTCCTACGCGCGTAGACCGCCCGGCGGGCGACTCGGTCGATACGCAACGGTGACCGCACGGCCGGGTGGAGTACACCGACGCTTCTGACACTGTTCTGTCATGGGACAGCAAGCGACGCCGCTTCGGTCGGCCAGCCTGGGGAGGGTCATCGGTCCGGAGCCGCGGACGGTGAGCGGGGCGGTACTGCTGCTCCCCGGCGGTGAGGAGGTCTCCGGCCGCAGACCATCGCCCCTGTGGCCGACCGCCTCCGTCCGCGCCCTCGGGCGCAAACTCGCCCGCGCCGGACGGGAGGAGGGCCTGGCCGTGCACGTCGTGCGGTACCGCTACCGCGGCTGGAACGGCAGCGAGGCCCATCTGGCCGCCGACGCCTCCTGGGCAGCCGACGAGACCGTACGGCGCTACGGGGACGTCCCCGTGTGTCTGGCCGGCGTCGACATGGGCGGGCGGGCGGCGCTGCGCGCGGCCGGCCACGAGGCCGTCAACTCCGTGCTGGCCGTCGCTCCCTGGCTGCCCGAGGAGGACGTGGCGGTACCACCCGAACCGGTGAAGCAGCTGGCGGGGCGGCGGGTGCTGATCGTGCACGGCACCAACGACGAACGGACCGATCCGGAGCTGTCGTTCCGGCTGGCGGCGCGGGCGAAGAAGGCGAACCGGGACGTGTGCCGGTTCGAAGTGCACTCGGACGGACACGGCCTGCATCAGCACCGCGCCGAAGTGCTGTGCCTGTGCGAGGACTTCGTGATGGGGGCGTTGTTCGGGAAGGGTTTCTCCCGGCCCGTCGAGGACGCGTTCGCCGCCCCGCCGCCGCTGGGGCTCCGGATGCCGCTGGCCTCGGGGTTCGGGCGGTCGTTGCGGCGTTAGGCGACGGGGATCCCGGTCTAAGGCAGCAGGTTGCCCCTCCTCGACAGCAGGAACTTCTTGAAGGCCGCCACCGGCGGGGTGTCGGGGTGGCCGTCCAGCCAGGCCACCCCGATCTCGCGGGCCGCCCTGGGGGCGGTGACCGTCAGTTCGACCACGCCGGGGCGGGGGACGGCGGGGGGCGGCAGCAGCGCCACGCCGAGGCCCGCGGCCACCAGGCCGCGCAGGGTCTCCGCCTCCTCGCCCTCGAAGGCGACCCGCGGGCGGAAGCCCGCCTCCTGGCAGAGGTCGTCGGTGATGCGGCGCAGGCCGTAGCCGGGTTCCAGGGTCACGAAGGTCTCGTCGGCGGCCTCGGCGAGACGGACGCGCCGGCGGGCGGCGAGGCGGTGGTCGGCGGGCACGACCAGGCGCAGCTTCTGTTCGTCGAGGCGGCGGGCGACGAGGTCGGGGGCGTCCGGCACCGGCGAGGTCAGGCACAGGTCCAGTTCGCCGGCGCGCAGCCGTTCCAGCATCGCCTCGCCGTAGTTCTGGACCAGGCTGAAGCGGACGCGGGGGTGGTCCGCGCGGAAGGCGTGGATCAGGCCGGGGACGGTCTCGGCGCCCATGGTGTGCAGGAAGCCGAAGGCGACCTTGCCGGTGGCCGCGTCGGCGTCGGCGCGCACCTCGTCGGCGGCGCGCTCGACCTCGGCGAGGGCGCGTTCGACGGAGGTGAGGAAGGTGCGGCCGGCGGGGGTGAGGGAGACGGTGCGGCCGCGGCGGGCGAAGAGGTCGACGCCGAGGTCCTGTTCGAGGCGGACCATGGCGCGCGACAGGGTCGACTGCGGGACCTGCATCTCCTGCGCGGCTCGCGTGACGTGCTCGGTGCGGGCGACGCCCGCGAAGTACGCGAGCCGCGGGGCGAGCAGTGTGACGATGTCTTCTGTGTCACCGGACGGTGACAGCTGACCCTGTGACCTCTGCTGATGCGCCATGGGAACGATTATGGGGTTTCCGTGCATTGGACGGATGAGCGGGGCGGTCCCTAGGTTCGAGGCATGTCTCCCGCCAGTACCGGGGCGTCCACCACCGTGGGCGCCGTCGCGACCGTTCCCGCCGTCTCCACCCCCTCCGCCGTCTCCGCCGGTTCCGCCCCCTCCGCCGACTCGCGGATGGCTCCGGGCGGTCCCGGCTACCGCCGGATGAGCTTCGCCCTGTTCCTGGCCGGGGTGGCGACCTTCGCCCTGCTGTACTCCACGCAGGCGCTGCTGCCGCTGATCTCCGGTGAGTTCGGGGTCGCGGCGAGCGACGCGAGCTGGACGGTGGCGGCGGCGACCGGCGGACTGGCCCTGTTCGTCCTGCCGATGAGCGCCCTGTCGGAGCGCTACGGCCGCCGTACGGTGATGACCGGCTCGCTGGCGGTCGCCGTCGGCCTGGGGCTGCTGGTCCCCTTCGCGCCGTCGCTGGACGCCCTGGTGGTGCTGCGCGGTCTGCAGGGGGCGGCGCTGGCCGGTCTGCCCGCGTCCGCCACCGCCTACCTCGCGGAGGAGGTCCGTCCGCGGGCCCTGGTCACGGCGATCGGCCTGTTCGTGGCGGGCAACAGCGTCGGCGGGATGAGCGGCCGGGTCATCACCGGCTGGGTCGCGCAGGAGTGGGGCTGGCGGGTCGCGGTCGCGGTGATCGGCGCGGTCGCGGTGGTCTGCGCGGTCGCTTTCCGCCTGCTGCTGCCGGCGCCGCGGCACTTCACGCCCGGTTCGCTGCGCCCGCGGGTGCTGGCCCGTACGGTCCGCGATCACCTGGCCGATCCGCTGCTGCGCCGCCTGTACGCGATCGGCGCGCTGTTCATGACCGTCTTCGGCGGCGTGTACACGGTCATCGGCTACCGGCTGACCGAGGGGCCGTTCTCGCTGCCGCAGGGCATCGTCGGCTCGATCTTCCTCGTCTACCTGGTGGGCACGGTGTCCGCGTCGACGGCGGGCCGGCTGGTCGGCCGCCTGGGCCGGCGCGGGGCCCTGTACCTGGCGGGCGGCACGACGGCCACCGGCCTGCTGGTCTCCCTCGCCGACTCGCTCCCGCTGGTCCTGCTGGGCCTGGTGCTGATCACGGCGGGCTTCTTCGCGGGGCACGCGGTGGCGTCCTCGGCGGTCGGCAGGACGGCGAAGACGGGCCGCGCGCAGGCCTCGGCGCTCTACCAGTCCGCGTACTACATCGGTTCCAGTGCGGGCAGCACGGTCGGCGCGGCGGCGTTCCACGCGGGCGGCTGGGGCGGCACGGTCGGCGTGGGCGTCCTGGCGGTGGCCGGCGTCGTGACGATCACGGTGTTCGGTTCGCGGGCGGCGCGTCGGCAGCCCCTGGCCGCCGCGCACTGAGGTCCGCGTGTCCGGGCGCTCTCCGGCATTCGCCTCGCCATCCCTCCTCCGAGCTGCGGTTTCGCCGGCTCGAGGGGCCGTTGTCAGTGGGCTGCGGTAGCTTCCGAAGTACTGGGGCGCACAGGCGCGTGACAGAACGGCCACAGGGGCGGGTGGACGACGATGAGCAACAGTACGGCGACGGTGGAGGACCTCGACGCCAGGCTGGAGAGACACCGGGTCGAGCTGACGGGGTACTGCTACCGCATGCTCGGTTCCTCCTTCGAGGCGGAGGACGCGGTGCAGGACACCCTGGTGCGCGCCTGGCGGAGTTACGACAGGTTCGAGGGCCGTTCCTCGCTGCGGTCCTGGCTGTACCGCATCGCGACCAACGTCTGCCTGGACATGCTGTCCGCGGGCAACAAGCGGGCCCGCCCCATGGACCTCTCCGAGTCCACGCCGCTCGCCAGGGCCGCGCTCTCCCCCCGTCCGGACCACACCTGGCTGGAGCCCGTGCCCGACGCGCGCGTGCTGCCCACGGTCGAGGATCCGGCGGAGGCGGCCGTCGCCAAGGAGTCGGTGCGGCTGGCGTTCATGGCCGCGCTCCAGCAACTGCCGCCCAAGCAGCGGGCCGTGCTGATCCTGCGCGAGGTGCTGGCGTGGCGGGCGAGCGAGGTCGCCGAACTGCTGGAGACCTCGGTCGCCTCGGTGAACAGCGCGCTCCAGCGGGCCCGTGCGACCCTCGCCGAGCGCGCCGACTCCGCCGCCGACGCGGCGGTCTCCGACCCGTTGGACGAGGAGCAGCGAAAACTCCTGGAGCGCTATGTGGCGGCCTTCGAGGGGTACGACATGCCGGCGCTGACGGCCCTCCTCCACGAGGACGCCGTCATGACGATGCCGCCGTTCGACCTCTGGCTGACCGGCCACGACGACATCGCGGGCTTCATGACCACGATCGGCTCGGCCTGCGAGGGTTCGCGCCTGCTGCCGGTCCAGGTCAACGGCCTGCCGGGGTTCGCGCAGTACAAGCCGGACCCGGAGAAGGGCGGGTACACGCCCTGGGCGGTGCAGGTGCTGGAGATCTCAGACGGCCGCCTCACCGGATTCCACTTCTTCCTCGACACCCGGCGGTGGTTCCCGCTGTTCGGGGTCCCCCTCCACCTCGAAGCGGAGCCCGACCAGGTCGAGCAGGGCGAGTAGCGCCGGGTCGGGAGCGCGCAGGCGTATGCGCCCCCCGCCCCGGCCGGCCGTCAGCCGGAGCCGCGCCAGCAGGTCGACGGCCATGAGCCCCGGCGTCCCGAGCCCCGCGGCGTCGCAGACGACCACGGTGCCCGCGGCGTCCTCCAGCAGAACCCGCAGGTCGTCGCAGAGCCCTGCCACCCGGCTCCGGGTGACGGGGCCGGTCAGGGTGAGTACGGGGGGTGTCGTCGCGTCCACGGGGGGTAGACCGGACGGGCGTGCACAACTCATCGCACCGTCGGGCTACGCCATGCACCTGTTTGCCTAAAACCTTTAGCCAGATGCAGACTTACCTCAGGTATCTGGCGAGAAGGCATGGAGAACTGTCATGGTGCGCGCAGGCCTGACCCCGGAGCGGCTGACCCGGGCGGGCGCGGAGATGGCCGACGAGGTCGGCTTCGACCAGGTGACCGTCTCGGCGCTGGCCCGCCGGTTCGACGTCAAGGTCGCGAGCCTGTACTCGCACGTGCGGAACTCGCACGACCTGAAGACGCGGATCGCGCTGCTGGCCCTGGAGGAACTGGCCGACCGGGGCTCCGCCGCGCTGGCCGGCCGCTCCGGCAAGGACGCCCTCACCGCCCTGGCCGACGTCTACCGCGACTACGCCCACGAACACCCCGGCCGCTGTGAAGCCACCCGGTTCCGGCTCACCCCGGAGGCCGCCGCGGCGAGCGCCGGGGCACGGCACTCCCAGATGACCCGGGCCATCCTGCGCGGCTACGACCTCACCGAACCCGACCAGACGCACGCCGTGCGGCTGCTCGGCAGCGTCTTCCACGGCTACGTCAGCCTCGAACAGGCCGGCGGCTTCAGCCACAGCGCGCCCGACTCCCAGGAGTCCTGGTCCCGCGTCCTCGACGCCCTCGACGCGCTGCTGCGCAACTGGCCCGGTCCGGACCTCTCCCCCACGCCCCGTCGAAACGCAGGATGAAGCGATGTCCTCCGAGATCCACTGGATCACCACCCCCCTCACCGACGACCTCCTGCGCGGGGCCCTGGAGACCGAGCGCACCGAGCACGGTCTGCTGCCGCACCGGCTGCCCGCCCGGGCCCGCGCCCAGTGCGCCGACGGGCAGCTGGCCATGGCCGAGTCCCAGCCGTCCGGCGTCCGGCTGGTCTTCCGCACCCGGGCCACCGCCGTCGAGCTGGACACGCTGCCCACCAAGCGGGACTACGTGGGCGCGCCGCCCCGGCCGGACGGCCTGTACGACCTGGTCGTCGACGGACGCCTGGTGGGCCAGGGCACCGTGACGGCCGGTCACGTCCTGACCGTCGACATGGCGGCGGGGACCTTCGAACGCCACCCCGGCCGCCCCGGCACGCTCCGCTTCACGGACCTGCCCGAGGGCGTCAAGAAGGTCGAGATCTGGCTGCCGCACAACGAGACCACCGAACTCGTCGCCCTGCGCACCGACGCCCCCGTGGAGCCGGTGGGCGCTCCGGACCGCCGGGTCTGGCTGCACCACGGCAGTTCGATCAGCCACGGCTCGGACGGCGCGAGCCCCACCCGCATCTGGCCCGCGCACGCCGCCGGGCTCGGCGGAGTGGAGCTGATCAACCTCGGGCTGGGCGGGAGCGCCCTGCTCGACCCGTTCGTCGCGCGGGTGCTGCGGGACACTCCGGCCGACTTGATCAGCATCAAGATCGGCATCAACCTCGTCAACACGGACCTGATGCGGCTGCGGGCCTTCGGGCCGGCCGTGCACGGCTTCCTCGACACCGTGCGGGAGGGGCATCCCGACACGCCACTGCTGGTCGTGTCGCCCATCCTGTGCCCCATGCACGAGGACACGCCCGGTCCCACCGCGCCGGACACGCGGGGGCTGGAGAAGGGGGTGCTGCGGTTCGTTCCCCTGGGGGACGCGGCGGAGGTGCCCGGCGGGAAGCTGACCCTGCGGGTCGTCCGGGAGGAGCTGGCGCGGATCGTCGGGGAGCGGGCCGTCGACGATCCGGAGCTGCACCACCTCGACGGGCGGGAGCTGTACGGGGAGCGGGACGTCGAGGAGCTCCCGCTCCCCGACCAGCTGCACCCGGACGCGGCGACGCACCTGCGGATGGGTGAGCGGTTCGCCGCGGCCGCCTTCGGCGAAGGGGGAGCGTTCGGGTGAGGGCGGCCGGGGCCCCCGCCGCCCCTTTCCGAGGGCTGCCGCCCCCGGACCCCCGCTTTCGGCCTGGACGGCCTCGTCCTCAAGCGCCGGACGGGCTGGTGGGACCGGCCCTCGCCCGCAGAGCACCGCGGGCCCGGCCCACCCGCCCGTACCGGCTCCCGGATGCCGGCTCTCAGGCGATGCGCTCCAGCACCACCGGCGACGCCGTGTACGGCGTTCCCGGCGCGGCGATGTCGTAGGAGCCCGCCACCGACTCCAGGGCGTAGGCGAACCGCTCGGGGGTGTCGGTGTGGAGGGTCAGCAGGGGCTGGCCCTCGGTGACGGTGTCGCCGGGCTTGGCGTGGAGTTCGATGCCGGCGCCCGCCTGCACCGGGTCCTCCTTGCGGGCGCGGCCCGCGCCCAGGCGCCAGGCGGCGACTCCGACGCCGTAGGCGTCCAGGCGGGTGAGGACACCGGTGGCCGGGGCCTTGACGACGTGCTGTTCCCGGGCGGTGGGCAGGGGGGCGTCGGGGTCGCCGCCCTGGGCGGTGATCATGCGGCGCCAGGCGTCCATCGCGGAGCCGTCGGCCAGGGCCTTCGCCGGGTCGGCGTCCCTGAGGCCGGCCGCGTCCAGCATCTCGCGGGCCAGCGCCAGGGTGAGTTCGACGACGTCGGCCGGGCCGCCGCCCGCCAGGACCTCGACCGACTCACGGACCTCCAGGGCGTTGCCCGCGGTCAGGCCGAGGGGGGTGGACATGTCGGTGAGGAGGGCGACCGTGCGGACGCCGTGGTCGGTGCCGAGGCCCACCATCGTGGAGGCCAGCTCGCGCGCGTCCTCGACGGTCTTCATGAAGGCGCCGGTGCCGACCTTCACGTCCAGGACGAGGGAGCCCGTGCCCTCGGCGATCTTCTTCGACATGATCGAGGAGGCGATCAGGGGGATCGCCTCGACCGTGCCGGTGACGTCGCGCAGGGCGTACAGCTTCTTGTCGGCGGGGGCCAGGCCGTCGCCCGCCGCGCAGATCACGGCGCCGGTGGTGTCGAGGACGTGCAGCATCTCCTCGTTGGAGAGGAGGGCGCGCCAGCCGGGGACGGACTCCAGCTTGTCGAGGGTGCCGCCGGTGTGGCCCAGGCCGCGGCCCGAGAGCTGCGGGACCGCCGCGCCGCAGGCGGCCACCAGGGGGGCCAGCGGGAGGGTGATCTTGTCGCCGACGCCGCCCGTGGAGTGTTTGTCGGCGGTCGGACGGGACAGGGACGAGAAGTCCATGCGCTCGCCGGAGGCGATCATCGCGGCCGTCCAGCGGGCGATCTCGCGGCGGTTCATGCCGTTGAGCAGGATCGCCATGGCGAGCGCGGACATCTGCTCGTCGGCGACCTCGCCACGGGTGTACGCGTCGATGACCCAGTCGATCTGTGCGTCGCTGAGTTCGCCGCGGTCCCGCTTGGTGCGGATGACGGAGATGGCGTCCATGGCCATGGGTTTCCTTCCGAGGTGCAGAAGACGGTGCGTGGAAAAAGTGTGCGGCCCCTCCGCCCGGTTCACGCGGGTCGGAGGGGCCGCACGGGAGTCACTTGGCGAGGTGGTCCGGGCCGAAGGCCTGCGGGAGCATCTCGGCCAGCGGCAGGATCCCGGCCGGGGTCTCCAGCAGCAGTTCCGGTCCGCCGAACTCGTGGAGCAACTGGCGGCAGCGGCCGCACGGGACGAGGATCTCGCCCCGGCCGTCCACGCAGGTGAAGTGCGTGAGCCGGCCGCCGCCGGTGCGCTGCAGCTCCGAGACCAGCCCGCACTCGGCACACAGGCCGATGCCGTAGGAGGCGTTCTCGACGTTGCAGCCGGAGACGGTACGGCCGTCGTCGACCAGGGCCGCCACGCCGACCGGGTACCCCGAGTAGGGGGCGTACGCGTGGCTCATGGCCTCGCGGGCCAGTTCGCGCAGGGCGTCCCAGTCGACGCCGGCGGCGGCCGGGGTCACTTGCCCTGGCCCTTGCGGTAGGGCAGACCGTCGGCCTTGGGCATGCGCAGGCGTTGCGCGGAGAGCGACAGCACCAGCAGCGTCACGACGTACGGGGCCGCCGAGACGACCTGGCGCGGCACCTCGTCCACGCTGGTGTACCAGAAGAACATCACGGCCGAGATCACCGCGGTGACGACGGCGGGGACGTACTTCTTCTGCCAGGCCAGGTAGGCCGCGCCGACCACCAGCAGGATCGCGAGGAGCAGGATCAGGGCGTGCACGTTGGTGGTGCCGCCGCGCAGGTTGAGGCTGTCGGTGTAGCCGAACAGGCCGGCGCCGAGGGCGAGGCCGCCCGGCATCCAGTTGCCGAAGATCATCGCGGCGAGGCCGATGTAGCCGCGGCCCGCGGTCTGGCCGTCGAGGTACACGTTCGAGGCGACGATCGACAGGAAGGCACCGCCGAGGCCGGCGAAACCGCCCGAGACGATCACGGCGATGTACTTGTACTTGTAGACGTTGACGCCGAGGGACTCGGCGGCCACCGGGTTCTCGCCGCAGGAGCGCAGGCGCAGGCCGAAGGCGGTCCGCCACAGCACCCACCAGGTGGCGGGGACGAGCGCCACCGCGACGACGGTCAGCGGGGAGAGGTTGGTGACCACGCCGCCGACCAGGCCGGCGATGTCGGAGACCAGGAACCAGTGCTTGCCGTTGAGGGTCTCCAGCCAGCCGGACAGGCCGGGGACGTCGAAGGTGCCCAGCGACTCGATCGGCGGGGACTGCTTGGAGGAGCCCTGCGGGGCCTCCTCGAAGGTGAACTTCGACAGGTACCGGGTGGTGCCCAGGGCCAGGATGTTCAGCGCCACACCGGAGACGATGTGGTTGACGTTGAAGGTGACGGTGGCGACGGCGTGCAGGACGGCGCCGAGCGCGCCGCCGATGATGCCGAAGGCGACACCGGTCCAGGGCCCCCACTGGTAGCCGGCCCAGGCGCCGAACCAGGTGCCGAGGATCATCATGCCCTCGAGGCCGATGTTGACGACGCCCGCCCGCTCGGCCCACAGACCGCCGAGGCCGGCGAGACCGATCGGCACGGCCAGGCGCAGCGCGGTGGACGTCTGGCCGGTCGAGGTGATGCCGTCCGCACCGCTGATCAGGCGGACGATCGAGACGAGGACCAGCACGCCCGCGATGACCAGCAGGAGTACGGGGAGAGACATGCGGCGGCCGCCCTTGCCGGGCTGCTTCGCCTGCGGCTTGGCGATGGTCACGGTGGACATCAGGCCGCCACCTCCTTCTTCGGGTTGTTGTCGGCGGCCGCGGCGGCGAGCTCCGCGCCGACCCGGTGCTGCTGGCGGCGCAGGCCCCACTGGCGTACGGCCTCGTAGGAGATGACGACCGCGAACACGATCAGGCCCTGCATGATGGTGGCGATCTCCTTCTCGTACGCGACCGGGGTGGCGTAGTCGAGGGCGGGGGACGCCTTGTCGAGGAAGGCCCACAGCAGGGCCGCGAGCGCGATGCCGCCCGGGTTGTTGCGGCCGAGCAGGGCGATGCCGATGGCGGTGAAGCCGAGACCGGCCGGGAAGCTGAGGCTGTAGGTGTGGGCGGAGCCGAGCAGCAGCGGCAGGCCGGAGATGCCGGCGACCGCGCCGGAGATCAGCATCGCGGTGAGCACCATGCGCTTGGCGTCGACGCCGGAGGCCGCGGCTGCCGTCTCCGACTCGCCGGAGGCGCGCAGGTCGAAGCCGAAGCGGGTGCGGTTGAGGACGACCCAGTAGCCGACGCCGAGGGCGACGGCGAGGAAGACCAGGCCGTAGATCTCGCCGACGTCCGGGCCCAGGTCGAGGCCGGGCACCCAGCCGGATTCCTTCATCACGCCGGTGGTGACGTTGTCGCCGAGCGCGACTCCGAAGTTGTCGCGGAGGGTGAGGTAACCGATGAGGCTGGTGGCGATCGCGTTGAGCATGATCGTCGCGACGACCTCGCTGACGCCCCGGGTGACCTTGAGGACACCCGCGATGCCGGCCCACATGGCGCCGGTGAGCGCGCCGACCAGCAGCAGCAGCGGGATCTGCAGGAAGGAGGGCAGCGCCACGTGCGCGCCGACCACCGCGGTCATGAAGGCACCCAGCCGGTACTGGCCGTCCACGCCGATGTTGAACAGGTTCATGCGGAAGCCGAGGGCGACCGCGAGGGCGGCGATGTAGTACAGCGACGCCTGGTTGACGATCAGGACCTGCACGTCGGAGTAGCCGAGCTGCTCCAGCATCAGGCTGTAGGGCTCGATCGGGTTCTTGCCGGAGGCGATCAGCACGACCGAGGTCAGCAGGATCGCCGCGACGAGCGCCAGGACCGGGCCGGCCACGGCGAGGAGCAGGCGCTCCTTGTCGAACTTCTTCATCGGGCCTCGTCCTCCGGGGCGGCTTCTTCTTCGACGTGCTCGAGGTGCCCGGACGCGGCACCGGTCATGGCCGAGCCGAGTTCCTCGGGGGTGACGGTCGCCGGGTCGGCGTCGGCGACCAGCCTGCCGTCGTAGATCACCCGGAGGGTGTCCGACAGGCCGATCAGCTCGTCCAGGTCGGCGGAGATCAGCAGCACGGCCAGGCCCTCGCGGCGGGCCTCGCGGATGCGGTCCCAGATCTGCGCCTGCGCGCCGACGTCCACACCGCGGGTGGGGTGGGCGGCGATCAGGAACTTGGGGTTGTGGCTCATCTCGCGGCCGACGATCAGCTTCTGCTGGTTGCCGCCGGAGAGGGAGGCGGCGGTGACGTCGATGCCGGGGGTGCGGACGTCGTACTCCTCGACGATCCGGCGGGTGTCGGCCTGCGCGCCCTTGGGGTCGAGCCAGAAACCCTTGGCGTTGGGGGCCTCGGTGACGTGGCCGAGGATGCGGTTCTCCCAGAGGGGGGCCTCCAGGAGCAGACCCTGGCGGTGGCGGTCCTCGGGGATGTAGCCGATGCCGGACTCACGGCGCCTGCGGGTCGACCAGGGGGTGATGTCCTCGCCGAGGAAGGCGATGGTGCCGGAGTCGGCGTTCTTGGTGCCGATCAGGGCGTCGATCAGCTCCGTCTGGCCGTTGCCCTCGACGCCGGCGATGCCCATGATCTCGCCGGCGTGGATGGTGAAGCTGACGTCGTCGAGGGCCTTCTTGACCACGCCGGGCGCCTCGACGAGGGAGCCGGGGCCCACGGGCTCGGCCTCCACGCCCAGGGAGGCGCCGCCACCGGCGTAGACGGTGAGGTTCTCGACCGTGATGACGGGCTGGTCGGTGACCGTCGACTCGGCGGTCTCCGGGGTGGGGAGTTCGCTGCCGACCATCATCTCGGCGAGCTGGCGGGGGGTCGTCTCGGCGGGTACGGCCGTGCCCACGGTCGTCCCGCGCCGGATGACCGTGATGTCGTCGGCCACCGACAGGACCTCGCCCAGCTTGTGGGAGATGAAGATGACGGAGATGCCCTCGGACTTCAGTTCGCGCAGGTTGGCGAAGAGCGCGTCGACCTCCTGCGGGACCAGGACGGCGGTCGGCTCGTCGAGGATGAGGTGGCGGGCGCCGCGGTAGAGGACCTTGAGGATCTCCACGCGCTGGCGGTCGGCGACACCGAGGTCCTCGACCAGGGCGTCGGGGTGCACGCCGAGGCCGTAGCGGTCGGAGATCTCCTTGATCTTCTTGCGGGCGCCGCCGCCGATGCCGTACAGCTTCTCGCTGCCGAGCACCACGTTCTCCAGGACGGTCAGGTTGTCCGCGAGCATGAAGTGCTGGTGGACCATGCCGATACCGAGCGCGATGGCGTCGGCGGGGCTGGAGAAGCTCACCTGCTCGCCGTCGACCGCGATGGTGCCCTCGTCCGGCTTCTGCATGCCGTAGAGGATCTTCATCAGGGTCGACTTGCCGGCGCCGTTCTCGCCGACGAGGGCGTGCACGGTGCCCTCACGGACGGTCAGGTGGATGTCGTGGTTGGCGACGACACCGGGGAATCGCTTGGTGATGCCCGTCAGCTCCACCGCGACGGTCGACGGGGCGGTGAGCGGAGGGCTGCTGGACGCGTCGATGGCGCACTCTCCTCGGGAAAGGGGTCGCTCTACGCGCGTAGCGCCCCTGCTTTAAATAGTGCCCGGACCTGATCGATCTTGATGACCGGCCTTTCGGTCGGTCCTGATCCGTTCCGAGCATTCTGCCGCGCGAACGGGGCGCGGGGAGTCATCGTCTCCGCACCCCGTTCCGAGGTCGTAACGCTGCCATTACAGCGCTTCTTCGGCCATGCCTTCGACAGTTCTCGAGGGGTCTCGACAGGCCGACGACACGGTCGTCAGGAGGTCTTCACCTTGATGGTGCCGTTCTTGATGCCTTCCTCGGCCTTCTTGACGGCGTCCTGGATCTCCTTGTTGCCCGCGAAGGTCGGGTTGGAGTTCGCCAGGCTCACGCCGCCGTTGGCGAGGTCGCCGCGGACCACACCGGTGGCGGGCTTGCC
The DNA here is from genome assembly GCF_043198675.1 of Streptomyces sp. NPDC048734. Taxonomy (NCBI): domain Bacteria; kingdom Bacillati; phylum Actinomycetota; class Actinomycetes; order Kitasatosporales; family Streptomycetaceae; genus Streptomyces; species Streptomyces sp. NPDC048734. The sequence goes on from NZ_JBICUZ010000002.1 coordinate 461,666, forward strand.
GTCCTCGACCGACTTGGCGAGCGTGAAGACCGCGCCCTCGACGTTCTTCATGGCGGAGGTGAGGATCGAGTCCTTGTACGCCTTGAGCGCGTCCTGCTTGTACTGGTCCGAGTCGACGCCGATGGCCCAGATCTTGTTGGCGCTGGCGGCCTTGATGACGCCCTGGCCGGAGAGGCCGGCGGCGGCGTAGACGACGTCCGCGCCGGCGTCGATCTGACCGTCGGCGGCGCTCTCGCCCTTGTCCGGGCTGGAGAAGCCGCCCTCGGCCGCGGTCTCGGTCAGGTACTGCGACTTGACCGTGACGCCCTTCTTGGTGTCCGCGACGCCCTGCTTGTAGCCGGCCTCGAACTTGTGGATCAGGGGGACGTCCACACCGCCGATGAAGCCGACCACGTTGGACTTGGTCGCCTTGGCGGCGGCGACGCCCGCCAGGTAGGAGGCCTGCTCCTCGGAGAAGACGAGGTCGGCCACGTTGTCGGCCTTGGTCTGCTCGTCGTCCACGATGCCGAAGGTGGTCTTCGGGTACTTGGCCGCGGCCTCCTTGACGGCCGGCGCGTAGGCGAAGCCGACGCCGATCACCGGGTTGTAGCCCTGCTTGGCGAGGCTCTCCAGGCGCTGCACCTTGTCGGCGTCGGACTCGCCGTCCTGCGGTTCCACGGCGGTCGACTTGTAGCCGAACTCCTTGTCGGCCTTCTCCATGCCCGCGGTGGCGGCGTCGTTGAAGGACTGGTCGCCCTTGCCGCCGATGTCGTACGCGAGGGCGAGGCCCAGGTTCTTGTCGTCACCGGAGGAGGACGACGTGGACGAGCTTCCGCAAGCGGAAGCGGTGACAGCGAAGGCTGCGGTAGCAACACCAGCAACCGCGATACGGGACACCCGGCGCATGGAACGTGACTCCTTTGTGCAAGCGCCCATACCAGGCGCTGGTTCCGCCGCAGCGTAACGCGCGTAGACCAGACGGAAAAACCCTTCTGTCCGGTCCGTTACCGAGCTGTGGCCACAGTTCGTACTCCAGAGTACGGACCCTGGAGCGCCATGTACGGGAGGGCAGGGCCGCTGGTCTGCGAGGACGCCCTCGATGGACGTGGGCGGGGGGCTCCGCGGGCGGCTCCGCCGGTGACGGGGGCTCCGGGCCGGGGTGTGCCCCGTGTGGCGGACGGGCGCCCTCGGGCGGGTCGGGGGCGGGGTTCTCGCCCCCGACCCGCCCCGACCCTGGGGCCGCCGTCCCGGGCCCCCGCTCCCGGCCTGAACGGCCTCCTCCTCGAGCGCGGGACGGACTGGGAGCCGGGCCTCTCCGTCGTTCGGGGAGCGAGGCCGGAGAACGCGGGACGGGCTGGAAGCCGGCCTCTCCGGCGTTCGGGGAGCGAGGCCGGAGAACGCGGGACGGCCCCGCTCGCGCGCCCCCGGGTGAGGGCGGGCGGGCAGGGCCGGGGCGAGGCGGGTCACTTCGTGTCGACGGTGACCTTGCCGTCGATGATGTCCTGCCTGGCCTTGTTCACGGCGTCGACGACGTCCGTCATGGCCTTGTACTTCGGGTTGGTGTCGGCGAAGCCGACGCCGTCGTTGGAGAGGCTGCCGCGGACCACGCCGGCCAGGGGCTTGCCCTCGTGGACGGACTTGGCGAGGTCGTAGACCGCGCCGCCGACGTTCTTCAGCGCCGAGCCGAGGATGTAGTCCTTGTACGCGGCCAGCGAGGTCTGGGAGTACTGGTCGGAGTCGACGCCGATGGCCCACACCTTCTTGCCGGCGGCCTCGGAGATCACGCCCTGCCCGGACAGGCCGGCCGCGTGGTAGATGACGTCCGCGCCGGCCTCGATCTGGCCGCTCGCCCCCGCCTTGCCCTTGTCGGGGCTGGAGAAGCCGCCCTCCTGGGGCGTCTCGGTCAGGTACTGCGACTCGATCTTGATGGCCGGGTTGACCGACTTGGCGCCCTGGATGTAGCCGGCCTCGAACTTGTGGATGAGCGGGATGTCCACGCCGCCGATGAAGCCGATGTGCGCCTTCTTGGAGGCCTTCGCGGCGGCGACGCCGGCCAGGTAGGAGGCCTGCTCCTCGTGGAAGACGAGGTCGGCGACGTTCTTCGCCGTCACGGTCTCGTCGTCGATGATGCCGAAGGTGGTGTCCGGGAACTTCGCGGCGACCTCCTTGACGGCCGGCGCGTAGATGTAGCCGACGCCGATCACCGGGTTGTAGCCCGACTGGGCGAGCTGGGTCAGCCGCTGGACCTTGTCCGCGTCCGACTCGCCGTCCTGGGGCTCGACGTCCCGGCCGCCGATGCCGAACTCCTTGTCGGCCTTCTGGAAGCCGGCGTACGCGGCGTCGTTGAAGGACTGGTCGCCCTTGCCGCCGATGTCGTACGCCAGACCGATGCCCTTGCCGGAGTACTTGCCGGACTCCTTGTCGTCGGCCTTGGAGCCGGTGCTCGACTCGCCGCAGCCGGTGGCCACCAGGGCCACGACCGCGACGGCCGCCGCCGCCCGGACGGACCCGGTCCTTCGAGATATGAGACGCACAGCAGCACCCTTCATCCCCACGGCGCCGTCACCGGCCCGCATTCCCCAATGTGGCGCCTCCGGCACGGCTCCCCAACAGGCCGTCCCGAGGGGCGATTTCGGCGCACAGTAACGCGCGTAGAAGGGGAGGGGAACGGGGTTCCCGGTGGCCGTTATCGATTCGTGCCGCCCCCGGGTCACCACCGGGTCGGGCGGGTTACGCCCCGGTGGCACAGGCGGACGAAGGGGCGCCTTTCGGGCGCCCCTTCGTCCGGGCCGTCACCGGCGTCCCGTGCTCACTCCGTCCGGGTCGCCGCGTCCAGCAGGGCCGCCGCGGTGAACAGCTCCACCCCCACGGTGATGGCGTGCTCGTCGGCGTCGAAGTCGCCCTGGTGCAGGTCGCGGACGGTGCGCTCGCCCGGCGTACGGACGCCGAGGCGGGCCATGGCGCCGGGGACGCGCTCCAGGTACCAGGAGAAGTCCTCGCCGCCCAGGCTCTGCTCGGTGCCCGCCACCGCCTCCTCGCCCCGCCGGGCGACCATGGCGTCCCGGAGCAGGGCGGTGACGTCGGCGTCGTTGACGACCGGGGGGACGCCGCGGACGTAGTTGATCTCCGACTTGGCGCGGTGCAGGTTGGCGACCTCGTCGATCGCGGCGACGACGAGGTCCGCCGCCTGCCGCCAGGCCTCGATGTCCAGGCAGCGCACGGTGCCGGACAGCTCGGCGTGCTGGGGGATGACGTTCGGGGCGTGACCGCAGTCGATCCGGCCCCAGGTCACCGCGAGGCCGGCCCGGGTGTCGACGCGGCGGCCGACCAGCGCGGGCACGTCGGTGACGACGCGGGCGGCGGCGGTGACGAGGTCGGTGGTCAGGTGCGGGCGGGCGGTGTGGCCGCCGGGCCCCTCCAGGGAGATCTCCAGGCGGTCGCAGGCGGAGGTGATGGCACCGTTGCGCAGACCGATCAGACCGGCGTCCACGCGCGGGTCGCAGTGGACGGCGATGATCCGGCCGACGCCGTCCAGGGCGCCGTCCGCGATGGCGTCGGCGGCACCGCCGGGCAGCACTTCCTCGGCGGGCTGGAAGATCAGCCGCACCGGGCGCGGGAGCCGGCCCTCGCGGTGCAGGCCGGCGAGGACGAGGCCGGCACCGAGGACGACCGTGGTGTGCACGTCGTGACCGCAGGCGTGGGCGCGGTCGGGGACGGTGGAGCGGTAGGCGCAGTCGGTCTTGGTGTCGGGGATGGGCAGCGCGTCGATGTCGGCGCGCATCGCCAGGACGGGGGTGCCGTCGGTCCAGTCGCCGATGTCGCAGATGAGCCCGGTGCCGCCGGTGAGGACGCGGGGCTTGAGGCCCGCCCTCTCCAGGCGCTCCTTGATCGCCGCCGTCGTACGGAACTCCTGGTTGCCCAGCTCGGGGTGCATGTGCATGTCGCGGCGGAAGGCGACGAGCTCGGCGCGCAGGGCCTCCGGCAAGCTGCCGGGGAGCACGGCTTCGCCGGAAGGATCGGCCTCGGACTCTCGGGACATCAGTTGCTTCACCCTCTGAAGGGTAGGACGCCGGGGCGGTCGGCTGACCCTCGATCAACAAAATTTCAACCCGTTAGGGGAAGAAAAGTTGGCCGCTCGGCGCATGGCTGGCATTCGTGCTGGGTAAACTCCGCCGGTTTCCACCGAGTGGATCATGGTTTACCGGCCCGTTCCTCCATCTTCCTCCTCCACGGTTACCACGGCTCACTCGAAGCACGCCCGACTGTCCACGGAGCGGACCACCGGTTGACAGGTGCCGGTGCGTGGAGGGGGTGCGGTGCCGGTGCGTGGAGGAGGTGCGGGGCCTGCCATTCCGCTGGGATCGGGCCCGGGATCAGGTCCGAAATCAGGCCCGGGATCAGGTCCGGGATCAGGCGGTGGCGACCCGGGTCAGGCGGTCCACTCCGCGGGCCGTCCCCGTGACGCCGGAGAGGAAGCTCTGGGCCCGGGGCGACGCGTTCCGGGTCAGCCAGGCGGGGTCGATGTCGCAGACCGCGACGCGGACGTCCGTACCGGCGAGGGCCAGCGGGAGGGTGTGCACGACCGTGGAGGGGAAGCTGAGGACGGTCCTGCCGACGGGACCGCGGCGGGCGATGAGTTCGAGGGGGAGGTCGGGGCGGACGATCTCCAGGCCCGTCTCCACGGCGAGGCGGTGGAGTTTCTCGGCGCTCTCGCGGCGGTGGGCGAAGTAGCGGGCGGCGCCGTGGGCCCTGGCGAGGACGCCGACGGCGTGCAGATAGCGGTCGCCGTCGACGACGCCGGTCTCGACGAGGGACGTACCGACCATGTCGGCGCCGTTCGTCACCCGGGGCGGGCCGAAGCGCTCGCGGGTCCAGGCGAAGGTGTGGGGGGTGACGGACACCCCGTCCGGGGCGTCCGCTATCGGCATGGAGGAGAAGACCTCCACGCGGCGGGCCGGGCCGGGGGTGAGGCGGCGGCGGGCCGAGGAGGACACCGGCGCGAACAGCAGGTCGCGGGGGCCGGGACGGCCGCCCTTGCGGTGCCAGCGCACCAGGCGTTCGCCGCGGGCGAGCTGGCCGACGAACTCCATGGTGGCGGTGCCGTCGTCGACGACGACGAGGTCGTGGGCGCGGGTGATGGTCAGCAGGAGCTGGACGTACCGGGAGAACGGGTCCCCCATGACGATCCGGTCGGCCCGGCGCAGCTCGCGGGCCAGGCCGCCGACGGTCTGGAAGGGGGCCGCGGGGCCGCCGCGGGCCTCCTCCCAGCGGACCTCGTGACCTTCCCGGCGGGCCAGTTCGGCCATGCGGCGCAGCTGGCCGCGGGTCATGGGGTCGGTCGGGGACAGGACGACGAGGGTGAACCCCGCGCCGGGCTCCTCCTGGGGACGCGGTCCCTGGGAGTGCGCCCACTCCAGGACGTTCAGGAGCTGCACCGGACTCTCGACGAACGCGAGGGTGTGGGGGGTGGTGCCGGGGTTCCCGGCGCGAGGGCTCATCGTCGTACGACCGTCCCGTGAGGCACTGGTAGCGGTGACCGGAGGGGGTCCGGGGTCAGACGCCGACGGGTTCGCCGGCCGCCGCGGCGATCTCCGCCTCGGCGACGACGCCCGGGACGCGGCGCAGCTTCTTCATCGGGCCCAGCTCGGACTCGTAGACCTTCTTGACGCCGTCGCCGAGGGAGGACTCGATGGTGCGGATGTCGCGGACGAGGCGGGTGAGGCCCTGCGGCTCCACGGAGGCGGCCTGGTCGGAGCCCCACATGGCGCGGTCGAGGGTGATGTGGCGCTCGACGAAGGTGGCGCCGAGGGCGACCGCGGCGAGGGTGGTCTGCAGGCCCGTCTCGTGACCGGAGTAGCCGATCGGGACGTTGGGGTACTCGGCCTGGAGGGTGTTGATGACGCGGAGGTTCAGCTCCTCGGCCTTCGCCGGGTACGTCGACGTGGCGTGGCAGAGCAGGATGTTGTCGCTGCCCAGGACCTCGACGGCGTGGCGGATCTGCTTCGGGGTGGACATGCCGGTGGAGAGGATGACGGTGCGGCCCGTCGCGCGCAGGGAGCGCAGCAGCTCGTCGTCGGTGAGGGACGCGGAGGCCACCTTGTGGGCGGGGACGTCGAACTTCTCCAGGAAGGCGACGGCCTCGGTGTCCCACGGGGAGGCGAACCAGGCGATGCCCTTCTCCTTGCAGTGCGCGTCGATCTGGCGGTACTCGTCCTCGCCGAACTCCACGCGGTGGCGGTAGTCGATGTACGTCATCCGGCCCCAGGGGGTGTCGCGCTCGATGTCCCACTGGTCGCGCGGGGTGCAGATCTCGGGCGTGCGCTTCTGGAACTTGACGGCGTCGCAGCCGGCCTCGGCGGCCACGTCGATGAGCTTGAAGGCGTTGTCGAGGTCGCCGTTGTGGTTGATGCCGATCTCGCCGCAGATGTAGACGGGGTGACCGGGACCGGCCGTGCGCGAACCGAACTGGCGGAGGCGGGAGTTGGTGCTCATGGGAGGGGTTCCTTACTTGGTGAGGGGGGCGGGGGAGTCGAGAGAGGGGCCGAGGATCCAGCCGGCGATCTCCCGGATCGCGCCGTCGCCGCCGGGGAGGGTGGTGACCGCGCGTGCGGCGCCGCGTACGACGTCGTGGGCGCTCGCGACCGCCACGGGCCAGCCCACGAGGGCGAAGCACGGGAGGTCGTTGACGTCGTTGCCGACGTAGAGCACGCGCTCCGGCGCGATGCCCTGCTCCTCGCACCAGTGCTTGAGTGCGAGGTCCTTGTGGTCGATGCCGTGCAGGACCGGGAGCCTGAGCTTCCGGGCGCGGGCGGCGACCACGGGGTTCTGTTCCGTGGACAGGATCAGCAGCTTCAGTCCGCTCCTGCGCAGGGCGGCGATGCCGAGGCCGTCGCCGCGGTGCACGGAGACGAACTCCCGTCCGTCGGAGTCGATCAGCACCCGGTCGTCGGTCTGGGTGCCGTCGAAGTCGAGGACGACCGCGTCGATGTCGGCGGCGGTCGGGAGCGGACCGGTGGGGGTCCCGCCGCTCGGGCGGAGCCGCGACTCGGGGAGGTCCGCGTCGAAGAGGGGGGCGAGGGCGCGGGCGCGGGCCAGGTCGTGCGGGTCGTCGATCTCCAGCACGCGGGCCGGGTCGGTGCGCACGAGGTCGGTGCGGCCGAAGAAGCGGTGGCCGTGCTCGCGGAAGCCGGCCGCGTCCATGGCGTAGGCGGCGCCGGTCTCCAGGAGGTCCTGGGGGCGGTCCTGGCGGCGCGGGCGGTAGGACTTGTCGTGGTTGACGCCGAAGCCACCGTCCGAGTCGGTGCCGTCCGAGCCGCCGCCGTCGCCGTCGCCGTCGCGCCAGACGAAGCCGTGGAAGGGCGCGACGGTGACGGCGGTGTCGGCACCGTTCTCGACGACCGCGGCGGCCACGCCGTCGATGTCCTCGCGGACGAGGAACGGGCTGGTGCACTGCACCAGGAGCACCGCGTCGACGGCCGCGCCGTGCCGGGCCTCGTGGGCGTCCATGGCGTGCAGGACGGCGGCCTCGGAGGTGGCGGTGTCACCGGCGATGGCGGCCGGGCGCAGCACGACCTCGGCGCCGGCCTCGCGGGCGGCCGCGGCGATGGCCTGGTCGTCGGTGGACACCACGACGTCGGTGACGAGCCGGCCGGCCAGGCACTCCCGCACGGCCCGCGCCACCAGGGGCACGCCGCCGACGGGCGCGAGGTTCTTCGCGGGAACGCCCTTGGACCCGCCGCGCGCGGGGATCACGGCGAGGACGCGGCGCACGCCCGCCTGGGAGGGGGACATGGGCGGGACTCCTTGACGGGAAGGACGGGAAGGACGGGGCGGACGGGCGTCGTTCACGGCGCCCCCCGCACGACACGCCGACGGCGGGCGACGCCACCGCCCCGGCCCGGCCTCGGCGACCGCCGGACGACCGCGCCGCGCACGGGACCCGGGCGTCGGACGGCCGGGCGCCGGAAGGCCGTGTGGCGGACGGCCGTGTGGCCGGCGTTCACAGGTCGCCCATCCGGCGGATGACCGGGGCGACGCGCTGGACGCCGTGGCGGTAGGCGCCGCGGGCGGCGCGGCGGACGATCTGGCGGACCGGTCCGGGTTCCCGGTCCGCCGCCGGGGCTCCGGGCAGCGGGCTGCCGTCGGGGCCGAGGTGGTGGCGGGCCAGGATGGCGGGGAGGTAGCCGGGGGCGGTGGCGGGTGTGTAGTAGGGGGTGAGCGGCGGCAGGCCGCCGGGGCGGTCGAGCAGCTCGGTGATGCGTGCGCGGGCCGTGTCGAAGGCGCGCTCGTACGAGCCGCCCTCGGCGGCGACGCCCTGCCGGGCCACCCATTCCTCGTCGGGGACGGGCAGGTGCCCGGCGTCGAGCTGGTCCCAGGAGGCGAGGCAGCCGGAGCCGACGAAGTGGTGGTTGCCGAGCGCCTCGCGCACCCCGAGGTCGGTGAGGACCACGGTGGGGATGCGGCGGTGCAGGGATTCCAGGGCGGCGGTGGAACTGACCGTGACCATGAGGTCGGTGCGGTCGAGGACCTCGCCCATGTTGCCGTACACGAGGCGGAAGTTGGCGGGCGGGTCGAGCCGCTGTGCCAGCTTCTGGTACGGCAACTCCTCGATGTGGGTGGTGTGTTCGCCGGGCCGGGAGCGCAGCTTGAGCAGCACCTCGCGCTCGGGGTGCAACCGGGCGTGCCGGACCAGCCGTTCGAGGAGGTAGGTGCGGTCCCTGCGGTTGTCGGGCACGGAGGGCTGCGCGGCGAAGACCACGGTGTGGGGGTCGTGCCCGCCGGTGTAGGGGGCGCCGCCGAGGAACGGCAGGGCGACCTCGGTGACCGAGGAGGCGTCGGCGCCGACCCCCTCGTACACGGCGCGGAAACGTTCCGCGTCCTGGCGGGAGTTGGCGAGGACGAGGTCGGCGCCGTGCCGCAGCAGCAGACCGTCGGCGAGCTTCTCGTAGACGACGCCCACGTAGCCGGTGACGACGACGGGCCGCTCGGTGCCGTCCTCCCAGATCCGCTTGAGGCCGTGCAGGACCGCCTGGACACCGCCGCCGACCAGCGCGAGGACGAGGACGTCGTACTTCTCGGTCGCCATGGTGCGCAGGAACTCGACGGCCGTCACCTCGCGCAGGGAGTCGGCGCGCACGCCGACCTCGGCGAGCTGACGGGGCGTGGGGGTCGCCCGGCCGCGCAGGAGGTAGCCGTCGAGGACGGGGGCGACCTGCGCGCCGTCCTGTGGTCCGCCTTCCGTGGACGGGCCCGGCTGTCCGCCCGGAGCGATCCGGCCCGCGGTCGCCGCACCCCATTTCCAGCGGGTGTCGGAGTCCGCGAGCACGGCGATCCGTGGGGGCTTCGAAGTACGTGGTGGCACGCCGAAGACGCTAGGAAGCAAAACCCGGGATTTGTCCAACCGCGACGCAACGGAAAGTTAACAGCACGCCACCGGTTCCCGAACCGGCTCGTCAACTCCGGGGAAATACACGCGATGCACTGATCCGACACATCGCGTTCATCGTCCGTACCCTTACCGGAAATTTCCACCGCCGGGCGCGCTCCTAGGATTTCGGCGTGCCCAAGCTTTCCGTGATCGTGCCGTTCTACAACGTCCAGCAATACGCGCCGGACACCCTCAGAAGCCTTCTCCTGAACGCCCGCCCGGACTTCGAGTTCGTGCTGGTCGACGACCGTTCGAAGGACGGGACGCCGGCCATTCTCGAGCGGGCCGCCGAAGAGCTGTCGAAGGTCGCCGAGGTGCGTCTGATCCGTCACGAGGAGAACGGGGGGCTCGCCACCGCACGCAACACCGGACTGGATGCCGCGCGGGGCGAGTACCTGACGTTCCTGGACGGCGACGACTGGCTCGCGCGCGGCTATCTGACCGATCTCGTCACCGCGATCGAGGAACTGGGCTGCGACTTCGTGCGCGTCGACCACGTGCAGGCCACCGCGCGCGCCCGCACCCTGGTACGGCATCCGCACGGGCTGCGGGGGGAGGTGCTGAACCCGCGCGAGGCGATCCTGCCCGCGGACCGCTCGACGTCGGTGGACTACCCCTACGCCTGGGCCGGCGCCTACCACCGCCGCCTCGTCGACCGCGGGCTGCTGCACTTCACCCACGGGCTGCGGACCGCCGAGGACCGGCCGTGGATCTGGAAGCTGCACCGGGAGGCGGAGTCGTTCGCCGTGCTGAGTCTGCTCGGCGTGTTCTACCGGCGCGGGGTCGCCTCCTCCCTCACCCAGATCGGCGACGCCCGCCAGCTGGACTTCATCCGGGCGTTCGACCAGGTCGTCGAGGAGACCGCGCGGGACCCCGAGGCCGACCGGCTGCTGCCCAAGGCGGTGCGCACCTACTGCGCGATCATCGCCCACCACCTCGGCGAGATCGAGAAGTTCGAACCGCCGGTGGCCAGGCAGCTGCGCACGATGAGCGCGGCCGCCGTCAGGCGCCTGCCGCAGGACCTGTTCGCCGAGGTCCTGGACACGATGGACCTGGAACGATCGTCGACCCTGCGCCGGCTGCGCCGCAGGATCGCCTCCTCACAGACCGGCACCCCGAAGGCGGCCGCCTGATGCCTCGTACGACCCAGATCTTCTGCGCCTCCACGCTGTACGGGGTCGCCACGCTGGCCGCCGCGCTGGATTCCGGCGGTTTCCCCGCCGCGGACCGCCGGGTGCTGCTGGTGTGCAACAACACGACGACCCCGGAGACCACCCCGTCGCTCGACGAGATGCCGGGCTTCGCGCCGCTGCGGAACCGTTTCGACGCGGTGCTGTCCTGGAACGAGGCGATCAGCCCCTTCCACCCGGGCGCCTGGGCGCCGCGCCCGGACGACGCGCCGCTCCTGGAGCGCCATCTGCGGCTGCTGTGGGGTCTCGGCGGGGACCGGGTGGAGCTCGTCCTGGAGTCGATCCAGGTCAACCCCGCGCAGGCCGTCGCGCAGGTGTTCCCCGGAGCGCCCGTCGACGTGTACGCCGACGGGCTGATGAGCTACGGGCCGACCCGCAACAAGCTCGACCCGCTGATCGGCACGCGCGTGCGCCGGCTGCTCCACCTCGACCTGGTGCCGGGGCTGGTGCCGCTGCTGCTCACCGAGTTCGGGGTGCCCGCGCAGACCGTGCCGACCAGCGGCTTCCTGAAGGTCCTCGGCGAGATCGGTGAGGCCGTGGCGGACCTGCCCGCGCTGCCCGACGACGCCGCGCTGCTGCTGGGCCAGTACCTGTCCGCGCTCGACATCCTCACCGTGGAGGAGGAGGAGGACCTGCACGTACGGATGATGCGGGGGGCGGTCGCCCGCGGGCACCGCGCGGTGGTGTTCAAGCCGCACCCCACCGCACCGGCCCGCTACAGCCGGGTCCTGGAGGCGGAGGCCGGGAAGCTCGGCGTCGACCTCACGGTGCTGGACACGCCGGTCCTCGCCGAGGTCCTGTTCGCCAGGGCCCGGCCGGCGCTGGTGGTGGGCTGCTTCTCCACCGCCCTGTTCACCGCGTCGACGTTCTACGAGCTGCCGGTCGCCCGGATCGGCACCGAGCGGCTGATGGACCGGCTGGCCCCCTACCAGAACAGCAACCGGGTGCCGGCCGTGCTGGCGGACGCGCTGCTGCCGGACCTGGAGGACGGCGAGGGCGAGACGCGCATCCCCGAGGAGTCGCTGACCGATCTGGTCAGGACGGTGGGCTATGTGATGCAGGCCCAGATCCATCCGGGCCTGCGCCCGGAGGCAGAGCGGTATCTGCGCACCCGTCTCGGGCCGCGCACCAAGCGGTACTTCAAGCGCCGGCGGCTCACCGCGCTGGGCCTGCCCGGCGGCATCCCGGAACGGCTGTCGTTCCTCCCGAGGAATTCCACCGCGCGCCGGGTGGTGCGCCGGGCCCGGGCACTGCGGAAGGCGGCGCGACGGGTTTAGACGGTATTCACCGGGAGTTTGCTCTGCGTTGCCCGTCGCGGAGAGGCCACTCGCTCTTTCTCCACGTCGGGCGTATTCCAGCGTTCGGAAAAAGAACCCACGGGCTCTGCGAGGGACATCAACGTGACCGAGACGGTCGTGAGCACATCGAAACCGGAGGCCGGCGCGGCCGCGCCCGTCCGGGAGCCGGGCGTTCCGCTCCCGCCCGCGCCGGCACCGGCCCGCCGGGAGGGCGGCAGGCTCCGCGCGCTGGACGGACTGCGGCTGGTCGCCGCGCTGATGGTGGCGGTGTACCACTACGCCGGCCGCGGCGGCCACGTCACCGAGGCCTGGGGCACGTCGCCCGAGCACCAGTTCCCCACCCTGCACGAGTTCGCCGCCTACGGGTGCCTGGGCGTCCAGGTGTTCTTCGTGATCAGCGGGTTCGTGATCTGCATGAGCGGCTGGGGCAGGTCCCTCACGTCGTTCTTCGCCTCCCGCGCGTCCCGGCTGATGCCGGCCTACTGGGTGGCCGTCCTGCTCGTGACGGCGGTGTTCGCGCTGCCGCCGGTCGTCTACGAGGCCGTGTCGCCGAGCGACGCCCTGGTGAACCTGACGCTCCTTCAGCAACCGCTGGGCACGGACCGGGTGCTCGGCGTGTGCTGGACGCTGTGGGTGGAGATCCGCTTCTACGCCCTGTTCGCGCTGTGCGTCGTCCTGCCGGGGGCGAACCGCCGCCGGGTCGTCATGTTCTGCGCGGGCTGGACGCTGGCCGCCGCCGTCGCACAGGCCGCGCACCAGCCGCTGCTCGACCTCGTCCTGATGCCGCAGTACGCGCCGTTCTTCATCGGCGGCATCGGCCTCTACCTGGTCCACCGCGACCGCCGGGACGCCTACGCCTGGGGCATCGTGGCCGTCAGCTTCCTGATCGGCCAGCACTACGCGGTGGGCGAGCTGTGGAACGCCTCGGACCCGGACGCCTTCGCCCACCGCACCACCACCGGCATCGTCGGCGTGGTCGCGTTCGGGTTCGTCGCCGTGACGGCGATCGCGCTCGGCCACCTGAGCTGGGCGAACTGGCGCTGGCTGACGGTGGCGGGGGCGCTGACGTACCCCTTCTACCTGGTGCACGAGCACCTCGGCTGGGTGGTCATCCACGCCCTGCACCGCACCCTGGGCCTGCCGGCCGGGGTGACCTTCTCGCTGACCGTGACCGCGATGCTGGCCCTGGCCTGGCTGATGAACCGCTTCGTCGAGAAGCCGCTGACCCCGCGACTGCGCGGGGTGCTCTCCCGGCCGCTGTGAGCCGGGACGGCGGCTCACCTCCCGCTCACCGGATGCCGTAGCCGGATGCCGTCGCGGGCGGGATCCCGGCGAGGACGGCCTTCAGGTCCTCACCGGGATCTCCGCTCCGGCGCGACTCAGAACGCGTCGCTGGGCACGTAGGTGCCCCAGATCTCGCGCAGGGCGTTGCACACCTCGCCGACCGTGGCGCGGGCCCTGAGGGCGTCCTTCATCGGGTAGAGGACGTTGTCCTCGCCCTCGGCGGCCTTCTTCAGCTCGGCGAGGGCCGCGTCGACCGCCGCCTGGTCGCGCCCGGCGCGCAGCTCGGCGAGGCGGTCCGCCTGCTGGGCCTCGATCGCGGGGTCCACGCGCAGCGGCTCGTAGGGCTCCTCGGCGTCGAGCTGGTAGCGGTTGACGCCGACCACGACCCGCTCGCCGGAGTCGGTCTCCTGGGCGATGCGGTACGCGCTGCGCTCGATCTCGCCCTTCTGGAAGCCGTGCTCGATCGCGGACACCGCGCCGCCGAGGTCCTCGACCTTGGCCATCAGCTCCAGGGCGGCGGCCTCGACGTCGTCGGTCATCTTCTCGACGACGTAGGAGCCGGCGAAGGGGTCGACGGTCGCCGTCACGTCGGTCTCGTAGGCGAGGACCTGCTGGGTGCGCAGGGCGAGCCGGGCCGACTTGTCGGTGGGCAGCGCGATGGCCTCGTCGAAGGAGTTGGTGTGCAGGGACTGGGTGCCGCCCAGGACGGCCGCGAGGCCCTGGACGGCGACCCGGACCAGGTTGACCTCGGGCTGCTGGGCGGTCAGCTGCACCCCGGCCGTCTGCGTGTGGAACCGCAGCATCAGCGACTTGGGGTTCTTCGCCCCGAACTCCTCCTTCATGACCCTCGCCCAGATCCGGCGGGCGGCGCGGAACTTGGCGACCTCCTCCAGGATCGTCGTGCGGGCGACGAAGAAGAAGGACAGGCGGGGGGCGAAGTCGTCGACGTCCATGCCGGCCGCGACCGCCGTGCGCACGTACTCGATGCCGTCGGCCAGGGTGAAGGCGATCTCCTGCGCGGGCGAGGCACCCGCTTCCGCCATGTGGTAGCCGGAGATCGAGATCGTGTTCCACTTCGGGATCTCGGCCCTGCAGTACTTGAAGATGTCCGCGATCAGACGCAGCGACGGCTTCGGCGGGAAGATGTACGTCCCGCGCGCGATGTACTCCTTCAGCACGTCGTTCTGGATCGTGCCGGTGAGCTGGTCGGCGCCGACGCCCTGCTCCTCCGCGACGAGTTGGTACAGGAGCAGCAGCAGTGCGGCCGGCGCGTTGATGGTCATCGACGTGGACACCTTGTCCAGCGGGATCCCGCCGAACAGCACCCGCATGTCGTCGATCGAGTCGATGGCGACGCCGACCTTGCCGACCTCGCCGGAGGAGATCGGGGCGTCGGAGTCGTGGCCCATCTGGGTGGGCAGGTCGAAGGCGACCGACAGGCCCATCGTGCCGTTGGCGATGAGCTGCTTGTAGCGGGCGTTGGACTCCGTCGCCGTGCCGAAACCGGCGTACTGGCGCATCGTCCACGGCCGGCCGGTGTACATCGACGGGTACACACCCCGCGTGTACGGGTAGGCCCCCGGCTCGCCCAGCTTCTCCGCCGGGTCCCAGCCCCGAAGGGCGTCCGGCCCGTAGACCGGTTCGATGGGCAGTCCGGACTCAGACTCGCGCGCCATGGTGTGTTGCCTCCCGCTGAACGTTGCTCACCAGTTACCGGCTGGGCCTGCCCGGCACGTTCCCGTCGTCCGGCCGCAGGCCGGGCCCTGCGGCGTCCGGTGCGTGCGATCGCAAGGCGCCGGAGCGCCCTCGTGACGGAACCACGCGGGCGGTCGGGCGACACCGCGAGCGTGCGTGCCGGGCGTCGCAGGGCAGGCGGGAACGTGCCGGGCAGGCCCTCAGTACGGTCCGACCCTTCGACGGACTGTAGCGGTGGGCGTGCACCCGGTGGAGGGGAGCACGCTGGGACCTTGCTCACAGACTCGCTGCGGTCCCCGTCACCACCATGCCGGGCCGTTCCCGCGGCGTCATCCCGGGGCACGCGTGCGGGGATCACCCGCGGCGCCGGCGGGCGCGCCGAAGGGCGTGGTGAAGGGCGTGGTGAAGGGCGTGGTGAAGGGCGTGGCGGAGATCGCGGAGCTGCGTCGGCGCGGGTGGGGGACGTCGTCCCGGGAGGAGAGGTATGGGGCGCGGGCGGGACCGGGGGAACGTGTCCCGCCCGCGCCAGGTGCACGAGCCGTGGGTACGGGGGGAACCCCGGCTCAGTGCGAGGGCCGATGACCAGTCGGCTCACTAGTTACTGCGGCTGGGCCGCCGAAAACGTCACACCCTGCGGCCAGAAATTTTTACGGCGCACGAAAACGCAGGTCAGAGGGGTTTTAAGGGGAGCGGTTCGGTCGGCCTACGGCACCTTGGCGCCCTTGGCGTCCTTCTTCGCCGACTCCTTCGCGGCGCTCTCATCGGCCTTCTCGCCCTGCGCGCTCTTCTTTCCGCCCCGGCTCTCGCTGCCCTTGCCGGTCGTCCCGCCGGACTGCCCCGCGCTCCGGCCGCCGCCCTGGCCTCCGCCCTGGCCGCCGCCCTGCTCGTCGCCGTCGTCCGTGGCCTTGCCGCCGTCCGGTCCGCCGGAGGCCTGGCCCTCACGGTCGCCGAGGAGGCCCGCGCAGTACGCCGGTACGCGCGCGGAGCCGCCCGCGGCGCGCTCCAGGGTGTGGCGGCGCTCGGCGGCCAGCGCCCGGCCGGCGCCCTTCTCCCGGCAGGACGCGGCCAGCTCGTCGGCGCGGGCGCCGGAGTCGTCGGCGGAGCCGTCCGGGCCCGGAGCCGGGGTGCCCCGCGTACCGCCGCCCGGGGTCGCCGAGCCGGTGCCGCCGGGGGAGGCACCGGGCGTGGGAGAGCCGAGGGGGCGGTCCGGTCCGGGGGTCGCGGCGGCGGACACGGAGGCTGCCGGGCCCGGTTCGGCGTCGCCGAGCGGCGTGGGCAGGAGCCCGGTGCCGGCCGCGACCGCGACCCCGCCGACCATCCCGACGGTCAGCGCGGCGGCCAGTACGAGGCGGGCGGGACGGGGCCGGCGGAGGCGGCGGCCGTACGACCGGGCGGGGCGGCCGATGCGGACCAGGCCGGCGTCCTCGCCGGGCGCGGGCCGGTACGGGAAGGCCGGCTCGTCGCCGGGCGCCGGCTCGCGGGCGGCGGCCCGCCCGGAGGAGAGGGCCGGGTCGGCGTCCGGCGCACGGTCCGCCCGGATCTTGCGGAACGCGGCGAGGGCCGCCGCCTCGCCGGGAAGTTCCT
Organism: Streptomyces sp. NPDC048734; assembly: GCF_043198675.1. Classification (NCBI taxonomy): domain Bacteria; kingdom Bacillati; phylum Actinomycetota; class Actinomycetes; order Kitasatosporales; family Streptomycetaceae; genus Streptomyces; species Streptomyces sp. NPDC048734. The sequence goes on from NZ_JBICUZ010000002.1 coordinate 478,123, forward strand.
CGTCCTCGGGGGCGGGCCGGGCCGACATCGCGGCGAGCGCGCCCAGGGTCCTGGCGAGCCGGTCGGCCTCGTCGCGGTGGGCGGGCGAGACGGTGTCGTCCGCCGCCTCCCCGGCCAGCAGGCGTTCCGCCGTCTCGCGGTTCAGCCAGCGGCCGGTGGAACGGCCCCCCGCGGGACCGGCCGGGGGTTCGGTGTTCCCGGCCTCTCCGGCGTCTCCGGCGTCTCCGGGGAAGACACAGCGATCGTCGGCCATCACACGTCCTTCTGCGTCGGCGCGCACGCACGCGTCACACCGCCGGATGTCACCGCGCGCCCCCTCGGTGCCCGCTGCGCCGGCAGTGCGTCGAGCGCGCCCGCCGTCTCCGGGTCCTCGCCGAGCAGCTCGGCGAGCTTCCTCAGCCCGCGGTGCGCGGCCGTACGTACGGCGCCGGGCCGTTTGCCGAGCGTCTCGGCGGCCGTCTTGGCGTCGAGGCCCACCACCACCCGCAGGACGACCGCCTCGGCCTGGTCCTGGGGCAGGCGGGCGATGAGATCGAGGGTGCGGCCGGTGGCGAGCGCCTCGATGGCCTCGCCGGCGGTGTCGGACTCGGCGGCCCGGCCGGTCAGTTCCGTCTCGTCGCCGACGGCCACGGGCCGGCGCCCCCGCATCCGGATGTGGTCCAGCGCGCGGTTGCGGGCGATCCGGGCGGCCCAGCCGCGGAAACGGTCGGCGTCCCCGCTGAACCGCTCCAGGTCGCGCGCTATCTGGAGCCAGGCCTCCGAGGTCACGTCCTCGGCGTCGGGGTCGCCGACCAGGGTGCGGACGTACCCGAGGAGCCGCGGGTGCACCGAGCGGTACACGGCACGGAAGGCGGCCTCGTCCCCGTCCTGTGCCGCAAGCACCGCGGCTGTCAGCTCCGCGTCGTCCCCCACGTCGTGGTTCCTCGGTCGATGGTGCGGTTCGCCGACCGCAGCCGGTCGGGGCCGCTGATGGTGGCGGCCGCAGTCGGTCACACTGCTCCAGCCCTTCCGCCGTCCGGCGCGAAAGGCACGTTACGACCTGAAACCACCGATCGTCCATGTCCGCACAAGCTGCAACCGACTCGTGACGCGAATGCGCGGGCACCGGGTGTGACAGAAAACGCACGCACGGCGCTGTAGGAGGTACGGGTCGCCGCGCGGCCCGTACCGCGCGACGGCCGGGGCCTCTCCTGTGGGGGGTGGCGGCTCCGGCCGTCGCTTCGGCGGCACCGCCGACCGCCGCTCGAGCGGCTCGGACAGCTCGTCACGACGGCACCACGGCTCGGACGGCACCACGGCTCGGACAGCTCGTCACGACGGCACCACGGCTCGGACGGCACCACGGCTCGGACAGCTCGTCACGACGGCACCGTCGACAGGCCGGCCGGCGGGCGGTTACCGGTCCCCGTCCTCGGCCTTCGGCGTCTTCGCGGGCTGCGGCTGACCGTTTCCGGTGTTCCCCGTGTTTCCGGAGCCTCCGGAGCCTCCAGTGCTTCCGGCGGCGGTCCCGGTGTTCCCGGCCGTTCCGGTTCCGGTTCCGCTGTTTCCGGCGGTTCCCGCACTCGCCGTGTTCCCCGTGCTGCCGGCGTTCCCGCCTGCCGGGTCGGCGGAGCCGGCGCCCCTGCCCTCGCCGCCGTTCCCGGGTGTCGCCGTGGCCGACGCGGTCCGTGCCGCGCAGTAGGCGGTCACCTTCTCCTCGCCGCCCGCGGCGGCGACCAGGCGCCGCCACGCCGTCGCGTCCATCGCCCTGCCCCGGCCCGCCACCTGGTCGTAGGCGCGGCAATGGGCTTCGGTGTCCTCGGCGGACGGCGGCCGGTCCCGGTCCGCGGCGGTGCCGGAGGACGGCGTGGCGGCGGGTTCGGCGCGCCGGCCGTCCGACGCGCTCGCCGACGACGTGCCACGGCCGCCGCCGTCCGCGGTGTCCGCCGGGGAACCGGCCGAGCCGATCGCGGCGACCGCGACACCGCCGAGGGTGAGGCTCGCCAGGACCACGGAGAGCGTGGCCCGCAGCGAGCGGACGGTGTGCCGCTGTCCACGGGGCCGCCAGTCGTCCCGCCGCCGGGTACGGGCGCGGTGCGCGCCGGCGTCCCGCGCGGCCCGGAAGGCGGCCACGGCCTCCCGTTCGCGCTCGGCGCCGCCGGAGGTGTCCCGCAGGGCACGCACGAGCAGCGCCTCCACCCGGGTGTGACCGCCGTCCGCGCCGGGTACGGGGCGGGTGGGGCGGGTGTGCCGGCGATGGGCGTCCTCGCCGCCGCTCATCCGTTCACCCATGTCCGATTCCGCCTGTCGTGCTTGTGCGAGTTCTGCCTCCGGGCGCATCCGCCGCCCCTGCTCCATACGGGCCGCGACCGTCACCGTTCATTTCGACTCCCCCAGCGTCCGGGGGCCGTCATCCGTCACACCTTCGCCGCCGAGCTGGCGCGCGAGCCGTTTCAGGCCCCGGTGGGCGGCCGTGCGGACCGCGCCGGGACGCTTGCCGAGGACGCGGGCCGCGGCGGGTCCGTCCAGGCCGACCACGACCCGCAGCAGGACGGCCTCGGCCTGGTCGCGCGGCAGTCCGCGCACCAGCTCCAGGGCCCGCTCGGTGGACAGGGACTCCACGACCTGGTCGTGGGTGTCGTGCCGACCGGGCAGGTCGAGCACGTCCTGTTCCAGCGTGGCGGCCCGGGGCCGCACGCGCAGCCTGCGCAGATGGTCCAGGGCCCGGTGCCGGGCGATGGTCGCCGTCCAGCCCCGGAATCCCGCCCCGTCGCCCTTGAACCGCCCGAGGTCGCGGGCTATCTCCAGCCAGGCGTCGGAGGCGACGTCCTCGGCGTCGTCGCCCACGATGCCGCGCAGATAGCCGAGCAGCCCCGGTTGCACGATCCGGTACGCGACCGCGAAGGCGGCCTCGTCGCCGTCCTGCGCCCGCGCTACCGCCGCGCCCAGCTCCCCGTCGTACGCCTGCGCGCGCCGGGGTTCCCCTCCCTGGCCCAAGACTGTCCTCGTTCGTACGGAGTTCGTGGCGGGTGCGTGACGAACGCGCCGTGCACCGGTCCCGGTCGCGTCCTCGCTCCCACGGTCATCAGCGCCGGGCCTCACGGAAGTGTCACAGGACGCCGCCGGCGCCGGCTCGGCCCACCCCCGTGGGACCGTGCCGGTGCCGGCGGCGCGCCCCCGGGTCAGGCGGCCGCCCCCCTGACGGGGGCGCCCCTGCCCGGTGTCCGCCGGGCCCTGCCGTGCAGGGTCAGGTAGAAGGTGTGCAGGGACTCGTCGGTGCCGCCCGCCTCGAAGCGGTTGACGACCTTGCCGAGGGGGTTCCAGACCCGTCCGTCCGGCATGCGCACCCCGACGGGCTGGCCGAACCAGGCCCGCTGCCGCTCGTCGAGGTCGACCCACGCCGCGCCGGCCCGGCGGACCAGCACCTCCCCCACGTACGCCCCGAGTTCGACCAGCGTGTCGTGCGCCCGCTCCCGGTCGGCACCGCCCTTGCGGAGCCCGTCGACCAGGAAGTCGACGACGCGCAGGCTGGCGACGGAGTAGTCCAGCGGAAGCCGGCCGCGTGCGCCGACGCGCGCGACGAATCCGGCCGCGCGGGCTCTCATGCCGTCCGCGTCGTCCATGGCGCCGTCCCTCCCCTCGGGTGGCGGGACCGTCGCGTCAGGTCCCTCCGCCTGCCCCAGCGGATCGGTTCGCGCAACCATCACGGGTCCCGGCTGTGTCGCTGGTCACACCGGCGGTGAGCAGGGCGGCGTGCCGCGGGGGACCGCGGAGGCCGCCGCGGGGCACACCGTGGTCAGGCCCGGTCCGCGCGGGTGGCGTCCCGGCACAGCAGGCGCAGGGAGCCGTGGCCGCCGAAGCAGCGGCGGGCCTCGTCGACCGGGTCCCACAGCCGGCCGTCGGGGGTGCGGACCCAGTGGTCGCCGCCCGTGGCCCACCACTCGCCACCGGTCTCGCGGACGATCACCTCACCGCCGTACGCCCCGAGCCCGCGCAGCACGCTCTCGACGGCGCCGTACGGCGTGTCCTCGCGGCGCAGCTCGTCGATCACCCGGTCGACGCGCCACAGGCTCCGCGCCGAGTAGTCGAGGTGCAGCCGCGCGCCCTCGCGCAGCGCGCTCACGGCGTCCGCCGCCCACCGCGCCGGCTTGGCCGCGGCGGAGGGCCGGCCGCCCGGCTGGGTCTGCCCCGGCGCCGGAGCCTCCGTCACGGCGCCCGCAGCGGCGCCCGTCGCGTCCTGAGTCACATTCCACGTCACATACGGAACAGCGAGGTCCGCCCGCATTCCGTCACCGCGCGCCGGGCTGTTCCCGGGACCGGCGCAGGACCGCCCCGGCTTCCCCGCACGACGGACACGGGAGTGACACTTCCGCCCGTCCGCGCGCTGCCGGAGTGATGAGCGCGTACTTCCACTTCCGCGCCGTACCGGCATCGGCGCTGCGCAACAGCGCCGGCTGGCTGCGGAGACTCTTCGAGGACGACCAGGACGCGATGCGCGGCCGGATCAGACGGCACCGCGAGGAGATCCTGGACGAGCGCTACCCCGACCAGCAGCTCCTGTACGCCGACGCCCCGCCGGAGCACGTCGACGCCGGGCCCGGCGCCCATGTGGTCCTCGGCGGCCAGCGGGTCTACGCCACCGGCCCGAAGCAGTCGCCGTTCCTGCTGCTCACCGCGGCCCAGACGACACGGGTGGCGGAGTTCCTCGCCACGTCCGACTTCGACGACCTGTGGCGCCCGGTCCGCCCCGAGCTGCTCCCCCGCTACGGCGGCCCGGCCCGGGAGGCCCGCACCCGTGCCGCCTTCGCCTCCGCCCACGCCGACCTGACGGCTTTCTACACGACGACCGCGCGGTACGGCGACGCGGTGGTGAAGTGGCTGCACTCCTGAGCCGACCGCACTCCTGAGTCGGCGGCACTCCTGAGCCGGCGATCCTCCTGAGCCGGCGGCACTCCGGAGCCGGCGGCACGCTCGAACCGGGGGATGCCCGAACCGGGACACGCCCGAACCGGGACACGCCCGGAGTCGACGGCACGCCCGGACCTGCGGCACGCCCCGCCCGCCCGGGTCAGCCCCGCCCGCGCGTCCTGCGGGAGACCACCGCCCGCAGCACCCGGCGCCCCTCGACGGAGACCTCCAGGGCCCGGCGCAGTCCGCCCGCCCCGTGCCCGGCCAGCACCTCCAGGACGGTGACCTGACGGCGCAGTTCCGCGGCGGCCAGCGGCGGCATGTCCTCGGTGCTGCCCGCGCGGCGGGAGTCGAGCGGGGCGGGGTCGTCGGCCGGGTCGAGGAGCCGGTGGATCAGGAGCGCGGCGACCGAGCAGGCGTCCGCCCAGGCCCGCAGCCGCGCGGCGGTGCGTTCGGCGGGGGCCGCCGCCAGCATCCGCCGGGCGAGCAGGACGGCCTCGTCGCCACCGCCGCCGTCCTCCCCGGCGGGGTCCCCGCCGACGTCCAGCTTGCCGCGGACCTGCTGCAGCAGTCCGCCCCAGTCGGCCGCGTCGGAGGCGTCCGTGAGGTTCCCCCACAGCGGGCGCAGGATCTCGTCGTCGCCCCCGAGGAGGGGCACGCACCGGTCCAAACAAGCCAGTCCGCTCGCGGCCAGCCCGCGTTCGTCGGCCCGGGCGATGAGGTCCACCAGGCTCATTCACGCCTCCCTTTCCAGGGCACCGCCCTTACGGAGCCCGCACTTCCCCTTACTGCGTGCGACAGCCGAGGAGTGTCACAGGGGAGGGAAAGGAAACTTTTCGGCCACGCGGCGGAGGCGGCCGCGACCAGCCCCGCGAAGGGGCCGCGGGACTCACCCCAGGCGGTCCGCCAGTGCCTTGAACTGCGTCCAGGACAGCTCCGGCGCCCTCGGGTCCCACAGCTTCTGCACGGTCGCCCGCAGCGGCATCCGGATGCCGGCCGCGACCTGGTCCTGCGTCTGGGAGTTCGCCAGGTCGCACCAGACGGCGAAGGTCCCGCCGAGGATCTGGTCGTCGTAGCGCGCGGGCACCGGCGTGGTGCCGCGCAGCACGCGCGGGGTCCACTGCTCGTAGATCCGCTTCCCGGTGGGGTAGACGAAGGTCTGGGGCTCGCCGAGGACGTAGTACAGGTACTCGTCGTTGTAGTTGACGACCTCGCGGCCCGCGCCCAGGTAGTCGACGGGCGGGCGCGCCCCGATCTCCTTGCCGGTCCAGTAGGCGACCTGGAGGGCGGCGTCGGCCTTCACGGAGGTGCCCTCGAAGAAGCCGTCGTTCCAGGCGCGCACGGTGCGGTCGTGGGCGCGGACGGTGTCGGCGCGGTCGTCGAGCCAGCCGGTCGCGAGGTCGGCGACGCCGGCGCCGGAGCCGTACCGCTCGCGCGCGGCGGCGGCGAGCTGCGGGTAGGAGGCCTCGGGGTTCGAGACGGTCAGGGCCTGGTACTCGTCGCCGCCCAGGTGCCACTGCCCGCCGGGGAACAGCTCGGCGTACTCGTCGAGGAGGTCGTCGAGGAGGGCCGCGGAGGCGTCCTTGGAGATGTCGATCGCCCCGCGGGTGGCGGCCCCGCTCGCGTTGCGCAGCTGCAGCTCGGGATGGGCGGCGAGGACGGCGCCCAGGTGTCCGGGCGAGTCGATCTCGGGCACGACCGTGATGTGCCGGCTCTCCGCGAGGTCGACGATCTTCCTGACCTGCGCCTTGGTCAGGTGCTGCCGGGAGACGACCTCGGGGTGGGTGTCGGACTCGATCCGGAAGGCCTGGTCGTCGGAGAAGTGCAGTCCGATCTCGTTGAACTTCAGGTCCCCCAGCTCCCGCACCCGGTCCTCGATCCACCCGGGCGTGAAGTTCTTGCGCGCGATGTCCAGCATGAACCCGCGCCGCTGCTTGGCCGGCTCGTCGCGCACGACGCCCTCCGGCGCCGTACCCCCGCCGTGCACCTCCTGCTTCAGGGTGCGGGTGCCGTAGAACACGCCCGCGTCGGACCGCCCGCTGACGGTCACCCGCCCGCCGCGCACGGTCATGGTGTAGGACTCCGGGTTCGCGCCCTCGTCGTCGTTGAGCGCCAGCCGCAGGTCCCCGGCGCGCACGTCGTCCCGCTCGCCCGCGTACGTCATCCCCAGCTCACCGGCGACCAGCCGGCCCTCGTCGGCCAGGTCGGCGTCGCTCACCACGACCCGCTGCTTCGCCGCCGGCCGCCAGCCGGGACCGCGCGCGGGGGTGTGCGCGCGGACGGCGGGAATCGTCCGCGGGGCCGCGGAGAGGGCGTACGACCGGCTGGGCGCGGGGCTCGCGCCCGACGGGGCCGGATCACCGCTCGCGCCGCCGGACGTGCCGCCGGCCCGGTCCGCCGATCCGGCGGGCGTCCCGCCGCCGTCCCCGGAGGCCCAGACGCCCACGCCCGCGCCGAGCACGACGACGAGGCCGCCGGCCAGCAGGGCCCGTCGTACGGCCTTCTCCTGCGGTTTCCTCCGCGGCGCGCGGCGCCGATGCCTGTGCCTGCTCACCCCGACAACCTACGGCCCGTGTCCGGCCGAGGCGCGCCGAGGGAGTCCACCGCCCGTCGTGAAACTCTCCCGTGCGGGTGAAATTCGGGCATCCGTCGGACACGTCGCGAACACTGTCGATAACGTGACGCCACAGCTTTGACCGCATCCCCTGCCGCACCACATGTGACGCGAGGATCCCCACTGCCTGCGCACCGTCTCTCCGACCTTCCGGACCGCGTCGTCCTGCCGACCCTCCCGGAACAGACCAGGACCCCTCCGCCGGCCCGCACCGCCCTGGACGGGTTCAACCGCGCGCCCGCGGCCGAGACCCGCCGCGCCCTCCTCACCTGCCTGCGCAGCCCGCGCTGGGCCCACCTCGTCACCGCCCACCGTCCCTACCCCACCCTGGACGCCCTGCTGGCGGCGTCGGACGAGGCGGCGTACGACCTGACGGCGGGCGACCTCACGCAGGCGCTGGCGGCGGAGTCCCTGCCGCCCCTGCCGGCGGACGCCTACGGGGCGGCCCACATGGCGCTCGGCGCCGCGCACACGGCCTACGAGGCCCGCTTCGGCCACCCGTTCGTCGTCTGCCTGGACGGTGTCCCCCGGCCGGAGGCCCTGGACCACGTCCTGGAGGCCATCCGGTCACGATTGGCGAACGATCCCGAGGAGGAACGGGCGGTGACGGCGGAGGAACTCCGCCGGCTGGCGAGGCAACGGCTGGCCGGGCTGCTCTGACGCCGCGGGACCGCGGCCTCCCGGCCCACGGGTCCCCACCAGCCAGGACGCGGCCACAGACCGGCACGAAGGGGGCACCCCACCCCATATGCCGCAACGCTCACCCGTACGCGTGCCAGTTTGATCACACAAGCAGGCCCCCTGTAAGCCCCGCGCCGCCGCGTGGCTACGATGCTGGGGGCCGGTGGACCGTACCCGGCCGGGCCCGTCCGACACCGAAGCCGGCAGGCCCCAATCCCCGCTCCCGGAGGGTTCTTCCGTGCCGGCTGGAACGCTGTACCGCGGCCGGGAAGGAATGTGGTCCTGGGTGGCTCATCGAGTCACCGGCGTCCTCATCTTCTTCTTCCTGTTCGTACACGTGCTGGACACCGCACTCGTGCGTGTCTCCCCCGAGGACTACGACAAGGTCGTGGCCACGTACAAGACGCCGATCGTCGCCGTGCTGGAGTACGGCCTGGTCGCCGCCATCCTCTTCCACGCGCTGAACGGTCTGCGTGTCATCGCCGTCGACTTCTGGTCGAAGGGCCCCCGCTACCAGAAGCAGATGCTCTGGACCGTCGTCGGCATCTGGGTCGTGCTGATGCTCGGGGCGATCTACCCCGTCCTCGGCCACGCCGCTCGTGAAGTCTTCGGGAGCTGAGACAGATGGCCACCACTGAAACCTCCGCGTCCGGAGTCGGCCCCGTAGAGGGCGCGTCCCTGTACGACGTCGACCACCCGGCCCCCCTGATCGAGGCCCCGCGCAAGCGGACCAAGAAGTCCCCGAAGTCGACCCGGGGCAACTTCGAGATGGCCGCCTGGCTGTTCATGCGCCTCTCCGGCGTGGTGCTGGTCGTCCTGGTCCTCGGTCACCTGCTGATCCAGCTGGTGCTGGACGGCGGCGTCTCCAAGATCGGCTTCGCCTTCGTGGCCGGCCGCTGGGCCTCGCCGTTCTGGCAGGTCTGGGACCTGCTGATGCTGTGGCTGGCGATGCTGCACGGCGCCAACGGCCTGCGCACGGTCATCAACGACTACGCGGAGCGCGCGAACACCCGCCTGTGGCTGAAGGGCCTGCTCTACACCGCCACGGTGTTCACCATCCTGCTGGGCACGCTGGTGATCTTCACCTTCGACCCGAACATCCGCTAGGCACGGGGCTGAGGCAACCACTGATGAAGATCCACAAGTACGACACCGTCATCGTCGGCGCCGGCGGCGCCGGTATGCGCGCGGCGATCGAGTCGACGAAGCGCAGCCGGACCGCGGTCCTGACGAAGCTCTACCCCACCCGCTCCCACACGGGCGCCGCGCAGGGCGGCATGGCCGCCGCGCTGGCCAACGTGGAGGAGGACAACTGGGAGTGGCACACCTTCGACACGATCAAGGGCGGCGACTACCTGGTCGACCAGGACGCCGCCGAGATCCTGGCGAAGGAGGCCATCGACTCGGTCCTCGACCTGGAGAAGATGGGCCTGCCGTTCAACCGCACCCCGGACGGCACGATCGACCAGCGCCGCTTCGGCGGTCACAGCCGCAACCACGGCGAGGCCCCGGTCCGCCGGTCCTGCTACGCGGCCGACCGCACCGGCCACATGATCCTCCAGACGCTGTACCAGAACTGCGTGAAGGAGGGCGTGGAGTTCTTCAACGAGTTCTACGTCCTCGACCAGCTGATCACCGAGGTCGACGGCGTCAAGAAGTCGGCCGGCGTCGTGGCGTACGAGCTGGCCACCGGCGAGATCCACGTCTTCCAGGCGAAGGCCGTGATCTACGCCTCGGGCGGCACCGGCAAGTTCTTCAAGGTGACGTCGAACGCGCACACGCTGACGGGTGACGGCCAGGCGGCGGTCTACCGCCGCGGCATCCCGCTGGAGGACATGGAGTTCTTCCAGTTCCACCCGACCGGCATCTGGCGCATGGGCATCCTGCTGACGGAGGGCGCCCGCGGTGAGGGCGGCATCCTGCGCAACAAGGACGGCGAGCGCTTCATGGAGAAGTACGCTCCCGTCATGAAGGACCTGGCGTCGCGCGACGTCGTGTCCCGGTCCATCTACACGGAGATCCGTGAGGGCCGCGGCTGCGGTCCCGAGGGCGACCACGTCTACCTCGACCTCACCCACCTCCCGCCGGAGCAGCTGGACGCCAAGCTGCCGGACATCACCGAGTTCGCGCGCACCTACCTCGGCATCGAGCCGTACACGGACCCGATCCCGATCCAGCCCACCGCGCACTACGCGATGGGCGGCATCCCGACGAACGTCGCGGGCGAGGTGCTGGCCGACAACACCACGGTGGTGCCCGGTCTGTACGCCGCCGGCGAGGTCGCCTGCGTGTCCGTGCACGGCGCCAACCGGCTGGGCACGAACTCGCTGCTGGACATCAACGTGTTCGGCAAGCGCGCGGGCATCGCCGCCGCCGAGTACTCCCAGAAGGCCGACTTCGTCGACCTGCCGGAGGACCCCGCGGCCCTGGTGGCCGGGCAGATCGAGCGGCTGCGCAACTCGACGGGCACCGAGCGGGTGTCCACGATCCGCCGCGAGCTGCAGGAGACCATGGACGCCAACGTCATGGTGTTCCGCACCGAGCAGACGATCAAGACGGCGGTCGAGAAGATCGCCGAGCTGCGCGAGCGCTACCTGAACGTCTCGATCCAGGACAAGGGCAAGCGGTTCAACACCGACCTGCTGGAGGCCGTCGAGCTGGGCAACCTGCTCGACCTGGCCGAGGTCATGGCCGTCTCCGCCCTCGCCCGCAAGGAGTCCCGCGGCGGTCACTACCGCGAGGACTACCCCAACCGCGACGACGTCAACTTCATGCGCCACACCATGGCGTACCGCGAGGTCGGCGACGACGGCACCGAGTCCATCCGTCTCGACTACAAGCCGGTCGTCCAGACCCGCTACCAGCCGATGGAGCGTAAGTACTGATGGCTACCCCCGTTCTGGACAAGTCGGACGCGGCCCCCGAGCCCGGTTTCGCCGACTCCCCGTACATCACCGCCGTCTTCCGGATCCGCCGGTTCAACCCGGAGGTCTCGGCCGAGGCGACCTGGGAAGACTTCCAGGTGGAGATCGACCCCAAGGAGCGCGTCCTCGACGCCCTCCACAAGATCAAGTGGGAGCTGGACGGCAGCCTGACGTTCCGCCGTTCCTGTGCCCACGGCATCTGCGGTTCCGACGCGATGCGGATCAACGGCAAGAACCGCCTCGCGTGCAAGACGCTGATCAAGGACCTCAACCCGGCGAAGCCGATCACGATCGAGGCCATAAAGGGCCTGACGGTCCTGAAGGACCTCGTGGTCGACATGGAGCCGTTCTTCCAGGCGTACCGCGACGTCATGCCCTTCCTCATCACGAAGGACACCAACGAGCCGACGCGTGAGCGGCTCCAGACGGCCGAGGACCGCGAGCGCTTCGACGACACCACGAAGTGCATCCTGTGCGCCGCGTGCACGTCCTCGTGCCCGGTGTTCTGGAACGACGGGCAGTACTTCGGCCCGGCGGCCATCGTCAACGCGCACCGCTTCATCTTCGACTCGCGCGACGAGGCCGGCGAGCAGCGCCTGGAGATCCTGAACGACCGTGACGGCGTGTGGCGTTGCCGTACGACGTTCAACTGCACGGACGCCTGCCCGCGCGGCATCGAGGTCACCAAGGCGATCCAGGAAGTCAAGCGGGCGCTGATCACCCGCCGCTTCTGATCCCGGCGACTCGGGTCCGGGCCGTCCCGGTCCGGGCGACACGCCGAGGGCCCCGCTCCGCGCAGCGATGCGCGAGCGGGGCCCTCGGCGTTGGGCGGGCGGGGATCAGCCGCGCAGGACGCGGCCCTGGGCGTCGGTGCGGTCGTTGCTCGTCAGGAACAGGATGCCGTCGATGAGCGCCCAGATGCCGAGGCCACCGCAGGTGAGGAGCTGGGCGACGCCCACGCCGACGGAGCCGACGTAGAAGCGGCCGATGCCGAGGGTGCCCAGGAAGAGCTGGAGGATGCCCGCGACGATCTTCGACTTGTCGGAGTACGGACGACCCATCGGGTCGACGCCGTAGGGGGCTTCGGGGGTGGGGACGCTCATGAGAACTGCTCCTGGATTGCTTCGTGTTCAGGCGTTCCCGGAGCTGGTCGCTCCGGAACGGGGAGTCCGGGAGGGATGCGAGTTCTACATACGCCGAGCTTGCGCCGACCGTGCGTCGACCACGTCCGCGCACGCCTTTCGGCCGTGCGGACGTCCCCCCTGTCAGCCGTGAGCCTAGATAAGGCGAAGGTAAGAAAGGGAGTGGGTACGAACTATCGTTCCTATTCCGTGATCAAGTCCGGCCGATTGCCGGGTACCCGAAGGGGTTTGCGCACCGGCGTGCGGGCGGCGCGAATGGCGCGGGTGGGCTCCGGCGGGACGCTCTGGAAGGTGCCGTTCCAGAAGTCGTTCCAGAAGTCGTTCTGGAAGTCGTTCTAGAAGACGTTGCGCACGACGGTCCACGTCACGGCGAGTCCCAGGATCACGGCCTGGGCGCGCGGACCGAGCGCGGGCCGCCAGCGGCGGCCGCGCAGCCCCTCCCACATCCAGCGGCCCAGCAGCGCGAGGGCGAAGGGCGAGGCGAGGAGCAGGGCCCGGTTGTCCAGCCAGGCGGCGCCGAGGTGACCGTGCATCAGGTCGTACGTCATGCGGGTGCCGCCGCACGCGGGGCACAGCAGGCCGGTGACGAAGCGGAACGGGCACTGCGGCAGCAGGTGCCCGCCCTCGTGCGGGTCGGTGACGTACAGGTGGGCCGAGCCGGCCAGACCGGCGGCGAGCACCGCGAGGGGTGCCGCCGCCGGGTGTCGCAGGAGGGAGCCGGGCTCCCCGCCCACCACGTCAGCCACGCAGGATCCGGCCCTGGGCGTCGGTCTTGTCGTTGCTGGTGAGCAGGATGATGCCGTCGATCAGCGCCCAGATGCCGAGGCCACCGCAGGTGAACAGCTGGGCGAGGCCCATGCCGACGTGGCCGATGTAGAAGCGGCCGACGCCGAAGGTGCCGAGGAACAGCTGGAGGATGCCCGCGATGATCTTCGACTTGTCGGACAGGGGACGGCCGTAGGGGTCGTAGCCGTAGGGGGCGTTGGGGTCACCGGTGTAGGCCCCGGGCGGGACGGCGCCGGGGGGCGGGTAGCCGCCCTGCTGGTAACCGGCCTGCGGGTAGCCGGGCTGCTGATATCCAGGCTGCTGGTAGCCGCCCTGCTGCTGTCCGCCCTGCGGGTACCCGTAGGGGCCGGGCTGGCCGGCGTTGGGGTAGCCGTAGCCGGGCTGGGGCGGCTGCTGGGGCTGCTGGGGCTGCTCTGTCACGGTGGGTTCTCCCCCGAAGTCACACGATCGATCGGATGCACGTCATCTTGCATGACACGACGTGCCCTGAAGAAGTCAGGTGCTCCATCGTCCTACGCGGTGACGAGTTCGCACCACACGTACTTCCCCCGATTCCCGGCTCCCGCCGACGGCTGCCACCCCCAGACCTCGGAACAGGCCCGCACCAACCCGAGCCCGCGCCCGTCCTCACCGTCGCCGAAACCGTCCGAATCCCCCGGAAAACAGGGCGGTTCGGGGTCCGCGTCCCACGCCCCGATCCACAGCACCCCGTCCGCCCACCGCACACGGAGCGCCGCGGGCCCCTCGGTGTGCCGTACGGCGTTGGAGACCAGCTCGGCGGCGAGCAGCTCGGCGGTGTCGACGAGGCCGATCAGCCCGTGGAGGGTGAGGATCAGCCGGAGCGTGCGGCGGCAGACGGTGACGGCGCGGGGGTCGTCGGGGATGTGGAGGGAGTATTCCCAGGGCCCGCCGGCCTGGGACCGCTGAGACTGCCGGGACTGCCGGGACTGCTGCGGGGTCTCGTCTTCGGGCATGCGTCGGCTCCGGTTCGATGGTGGGGTTACGGAGGGCGGCGGAAGGCTCGCGGGCGGTGTCATGCCGCAGCCGTCATGGCAGGACGGGGCGGTGCGCTTCCGGGATCCCGGCGGTTCCGCAGCGTGTGCGTCGCATCACCTACGGTAGGGATAACCTGTCATCCCAAGCAAGCCGACCGCGTAATCTGCCTCGAACGAGCCATACCGGCGGGCACGTTGAACCGAGGAGCAATCGATGGTCCTGAGGCGCGAACCAACGGCACGACAGGTGCGCCTGGGTGTCGAGTTGCGCAGACTCCGCGAGGCAGCGGGACTCACGGCGCGCGAGGCGGCAGCACTGCTCGGGACCGGGCGGGTACAGATGAGCCACATCGAGTCCGGCCTCACCGGCGTGAGCGAGGAACGGCTGCGCCGCCTCGCGTCCCACTACTCCTGCACGGAGGCCGAGTTCATCGACGCGCTGGTCGCCATGGCCATCGACCGGACGCGCGGCTGGTGGGAGGAGTACAGGGGCCTGCTGCCCACGCCGTTCCTGGACCTGGCGGAGCTGGACCACCACAGCTCGTTCCGTCACGAGGTGGCCGTCCTGTTCGTACCGGGCCTCCTGCAGACGGAGGACTACGCACGCGCGGTCTTCTCGTCGCGGATTCCCGAACTGACCGACAATGAGCTTGAGCTGCGCATCCGTCATCGGATGACCCGGAGTGCGGTGATCGGAGACTCCTCGTCCATCCCCTACGACGTGGTGATCCACGAGGCAGCGCTGCGGATCCAGGTCGGCGACCGCGCCACCACACGGGCTCAACTCGCCCGGCTCCTGGAACTGTCCGACGCGGACCACATCGCCCTGCGGATCATCCCCTTCGACCTGGAGGGCTTCGCCAGGGCCTCGAGCACCATGATGTACATGGGCGGCCCTCTCCCCAAGCTGGACACCGTCGTGCGCGACGCGCCCCATGGCTCGGTATTCATCGATTCCGAGGCACAACTCAGCGCCTATCGAACGCGCTTCCGTAAGGTGGAGGAAGTGTCACTCGCACCCGACCGTTCGCGTGACTTCATCCACAGACTGGCCAAGGAACTGTGAGGCGCCCCGTGACCACCCCCCACCACTGGCGGAAGTCCTCCTACTCGGGCGAGGGCGACGGCAACAACTGCGTGGAGGTCGCCCGCTCGACCACCCAGGTCGCCGTCCGCGACTCCAAGTCCCCCGCCCGCGCCACCCTCACCTTCCCGGCACCCGCCTTCACCACGTTCGTCGAGACCCTGAAGCAGAACCCGGCTGCCTGACCCGGAACAGCCGGTCACAGCTGAGGCGCAGGCGATGCCTGTGAGCGCGAGGAAGCGCTGGGCCATACGTCCGTAGCGGCGGTGGAATCGGCCGCAGCCGGGACGGTCGGATGGGCGACCGCACCCGGCACCGTCTCTTCGACCGCGCGCCCCGCCGTGAAGCGGTGACGGCACCCGTCCCGGCCCCGGCTTCCTCCAGGATCCGTGCGCATGGGCCGAGACACCGGCAGCTAATGCTGTAACCGCGAAGGTTCGCCGGGTTGGCGGTTGGAACGGTTGGATGGACTGCGCCGTCCGTTCCAACCGCTGGAGGTGTCGTGACCGAGCCTGTGCGGGTGCACAGACCGAGGGATCAGGAAGGGCAGGAACTGCAGCAGGAGCGGCGGCCGAAGGCCATCGGCAACGTGCAAGCCGCACTGCCCGCGTTCTGGCTCAACCTCGCGCTGTGGTACCAGGACGGTCACATCCCCGCACCATATTTCGATGCAGCTTGCGCCATAGCCGAATCAATCCGTACCGACCCCGACTGGCGCACCTGGTGGTCCAGTGCAGAGCGGGGTGAGCTCATGATCGAGATCGAATTCAGTGACCGGCACGGGCGCACCAGCGTCTCCGTACGGAGACGCAAGATCTGGGCTTCGTTCCGCCTTGAAGTCTCGCGCTTCAAAGGTCGCGCCCCAGGTGTTCTCGCCTATCTTGCTTGCACGGACATGGGGACAGTCTTCACGCAGGTATCGGCAGAGTTGGCCATGGTTGCACCGCCTGCGCTTCCGCTTCCTTCCAACGCGACGCCTCCCACACCCAAGAGCGAAGCAGCACGCGAACGACTGGCCGAATTGCGCAGACGTCACCGGGCGAGGCCGTAAATGTGGCTACTGACCGAGGGCTTGTCCGGCGGACGGGCCCCCGGAGCCGGCCCCCGCCCTGGCCGTAGAACCGGTGCGTACGGCGACGCTGATGCGGCACCGCCAACTCGGCGAACCTTCGTGGTCACAGCGCTAGGCCCGTTCGCTCGGGCCCGGCTTGCGGTGCCGCCCCCGCCCGGCCCGGAGCGGCTGAACCCGGAGGGCCGGAGCGGTCGGCGGCTCCTCGTCGCGCGGGCACAGGAAGCGCTGAGCCTCAGCGAGGTTCACCGCGAACCCGTGCGGCTCCCAGGCGTACCCGTTCCACCGTTGGATGATGCGAGGGGCGTCGGGGTGGAGGTGCGAGCCCTTCGGGCCGTCGCCGGACACCAGCGGGACCGCTCGGAGGCGTCCGGTCTTCGCGTCGCGGCGCTCCGCCCAGTCCGACAGCGGCTCGTCGTCCATCGTGCTTCCCTACGCTCCGGTGGCTCCTGTCCCAGCAGGGTAGTGCGCTCCGCCGGTGATCGCGGTACGCCGATCAGGCGATGCGGTGCTGCCGGTGGAGCGCGGGGTGGCCTTCGACCCAGTAGGTGCGGGTCTCCCGCGTGATGTGGAGCCGTACCGCGGTGATGTCGGGGCTGTCCGCGTCCTGCCAGGCGGTGAGGGTTCGCCCGATCGTGTCCCACCGGGCCACGGGGCCGCCCCGGCGGACCGTCCAGGTGTGGAGGACTGCCGGTGGCCGGATGCAGCAGGCATCCGGGCCTCGGCTGTTTCGAGCCCGACGCCGCAGCTCCCTTCCCGCCCTGTGCCCCGGGCCGGCGCTTCACCTCCTGCACGCACTCCGACACTGGCGGCACGGATCGCATGAAGTGGTGTCGACAATCACGGATTCACACCCGATCCGCACCTATTCTGACGTTATGTCAGACGACCAGTCCTACGAGCTGCTCGGGTTCGACAACGTCCTACTGCCCGTCGGGGATCTCGGCGAGGCCGTGGGGTTCTACGAGCGGGCCGGGTTCGCGGTGGCGTTCCGGTTCGACGAGGCCGGGATCGCGTTGCTGAAGGTCGGGGGCGAGACGCCCGGCATCCTGCTGCGCGCGGAGGAGGCGCTCGGGCACCGGCCGCCGCCGTGGGCCTCCCCGCGGCTGTGGTTGGAGGTGCCGGACGCGCGCGCGGCGGCCCGCGCGCTGGCGGACGCCGGCATCCGGCCCCTGGACGGGCCGTTCCCGGTGGCCACCGGTTGGACCGTGGAGATCGCCGACCCCTGGGGGAACGTCCTCGGCCTCACGGACTACTCCAAGCGGCCGGAGCTGGGCCGCCGGACGTGACCCGGGACAGGGAGAGTGGGGCGGGGAGGGTGGGACGGAAGGCGGGACTGGCGGCCCCGGTGCTGCTGGGCGGGCTGACCGCCGTACCGCCCGGCGTGGGTCCTAGACCACGCGTCCCCGCCGGTGACGGCGTGCCCCGCCCCCACTGACTAGGCTCCCTCCCGTGCCAGCGAACGACGACGGCCCCGACGGGGCCGCTCCCCCGAACCGGTCCTCCGAGGCCGTCGCCCCGACCAAGTCGGAGCAGACCCGCGCGCGGATCCTGGAGACGGCGATGCGGCTGTTCCAGGAGCGCGGCTACGACCGGACCACGATGCGGGCCATCGCCCAGGAGGCCGGTGTCTCCGTCGGCAACGCCTACTACTACTTCGCCGGCAAGGAACACCTGATCCAGGGCTTCTACGACCGGCTCGCCGCCGAGCACCGGGCGGCGATCGGGGAGCTGCTGGAGCGCGAGACGGACCTGGAGGCGCGGCTGGCGGGCGTGCTGCGGATCTGGCTGGACGTGGCCACGCCGTACCACGAGTTCGCGGTGCAGTTCTTCAAGAACGCCGCCGACCCGGACAGCCCGCTCAGCCCCTTCTCCCCGGAGTCGGAGCACGCGCGCAACGAGGCCATCGGCGTCCACCGGACGGTGCTGGCCGGTTCGAAGGCGAAGGTGCCGGAGGAACTGCGGGAGGTGCTGCCCGAGTTGATGTGGCTGGCCCAGATGGGTCTCGTCCTGTACTGGATCTTCGACCGCACCGAGGGCCGCGAGCGCAGCTACCGGCTCGCCGAGCGTGGCGCGCGCCTGACCGCGCGCGGGGTGGCGCTGGCCCGCTTCCGGGTGCTGCGGCCGCTCGTCCACGAGGTGCACGAGCTGTTCACGGACTTCCTGCCCGGCATGACGAAGGCCCTGCCGGACCCGGCGAAGACGCAGAAGGAGCAGAAGGAGCAGCCGCCGGGCCCGGCCGGCCGGGAGGAGTGACCCGCCTCGGCGCGACGCGTCCACCTCCCCCGGCGCCGGGACCCCGCGCGCTCCTCAGGCCTGCTTCGACGCCAGTTCGATGACGGTGATGTCCGAGGGGGCGCCCACGCGCGTGGGCGGGCCCCAGGCGCCGGCGCCGCGCGAGACGTACAGCTGGGTGTCGCCGTAGCGCTCCAGGCCCTCGACGGTCGGGTTCGCGGCGGCGGCGAGGAGGTTGCCGGGCCACAGCTGGCCGCCGTGGGTGTGGCCGGAGAGCTGGAGGTCGACGCCGTGCTCGACGGCGTCGTGGATCTGCACGGGCTGGTGGGCGAGGAGCACGCACGCGCGGGCCCGGTCCCGGTCACCGAGGGCCTTCGCGAAGTCGGGGCCCTGGCCCTCGCTCTCGCCCGCGACGTCGTTGACGCCGGCCAGGTCGAACCACGGCAGTTCGGTCCGCGCGTTCTCCAGGGGCAGCAGGCCGAGCCGCCGCACCTCCTGGACCCACTGCTCGGCGCCGGAGAAGTACTCGTGGTTGCCGGTGACGAAGAAGCTGCCGTGCCGGGCCCGCAGCCGCGCGAGCGGGGCCGCCGCCGGGCCCAGGTCCTTCACGCTGCCGTCGACCAGGTCGCCGACGACCGCGATCAGGTCGGGCTGCGTGCCGTTGATGGTGTCGACGACCTTCTGCGCGAACCCGCGGCCGAGGACCGGACCCAGGTGGATGTCGCTGACGACCGCGATCCGGTACCCGTGCGCCGCGCGCGGCAGCCTGGCCAGCGGGACGGTGACCCGCTTCACCGCGGGGCCCCTCAGTACGCCGTAGGTGCCGTAGCCGACGGTCCCGGCGGCGGCCACGGCCGCGGCGCCGCCGACGACGCGGGAGACGAACAGGCGGCGGGAGGGGCCGGCGGGACGCGGGGAGCCGGTGTCCTCAAGGGGCCGCGGCTCCTCGGGCGGGGTGGGCGTTCCGTGTCCGGGCGGGGACGCCAGCACGGTCTCGGGCTCCTCGTCCCGCGCCTCCACCGGCACCGGCGTCCGGGCGGCCGCCCGCCGCTCCAGGACGCGCCGCAGCAGCGGGCGTACCGCCTCGCCCGCCAGGACCGCCAGCACCAGGTACATCGACAGCGCCAGCCACAGGAAGCCGGGCCAGGCCAGGACGCGCTGGAGCCAGAAGGGGGCGCCTGCGCGTCCGGCGACCATGGCGCCGACGGCCAGGACCCAGCCGCCCGCGATCAGCACCGCGCCGCCGCGCCGGACCCAGCCGGGGGCGCGGGTCGTGTCGTGGAACAGGCGCCGCCACAGGTACCAGTTGGCCACGACCAGGACGGCCAGTACGGCCAGGGCGAGCAGCACGAAAAGGATGGCCACGGTCTTCGGATCCCCTGCGGTGGGCTTCGGACGCCGGACGTGCGGCGTCGGAGGTCGGGCGTACGGCGTCGGCGTCGGGCTTCGGCTTCGGGCTTCGGCGTCGGCGTCAGGCGTCGGCGTCGGCGTCGGCGTCGGCGTCGGCGTCGGGCGTCGGGCGTCGGGCGTCGGGCGTCGGGCGTCGGGCGTCGGGCGTCGGGCGTCGGGCGTCGGGCGTCGGCGTCAGGCTTCGGCGTCGGCGTCGGGCTTCGGTTATGAGGTTCGGCGCAGGGCGCGCAGTCCGCGCAACCCGATGCCCCCGACGACCGTCCCCAGTACGAAGGAGACGACGGCGAGCGTCAGGTGGACCCAGAAGTAGGCCGTCGGGTCGCCGTCGTCGAACGCGAGCCCGCTGCCGTCCTTGATCAGGTTTTTGACGAAAGTGACCCAGATGACCCAGCTCCACACCCCGAAGGCGAGAAGGAACCAGGACACCGGTCGGCTGAGCTTCATGCGTTCAGTATCGCCGCCCGCTGGCCGGTTCCATGACGGGGGTGGGGAGGGGGGCGGGACTTCCCGTCGTGCGCCCGGTACTTTCTCCGTCGTGCCCGCACCCTTGAAGCAGACCGCCAGGCGAACCCTGCTGGTCACCTCCGCGACCCTCGCGGCCCTCGCGCTGACCGCGCCCGTGTCCCTCGCCGCGCCGCCCCCGTCGCCCTCGGCCCCGGCCCCGGCCTCCGGTTCGCCGTCCGCCTCCCCCTCCCCTTCGGCTTCGGCTTCGGCTTCGGCCTCGGCCTCGGCCTCGGCCTCGACCAGTGCGTCCGCCACTCCCCCGGCGAAGATGTCGTCGCTGGGCGGCGCCCGCCTCGGGCAGGCCGGGACACAGGTCCAGCTCACCGGCGGCGCGCCGGTGCTCCCGAAGGACCTCACCGCGCGGTCCTGGATCGTCGCGGACGCCGAGTCCGGCGAGGTGCTCGCCGCGCACAACGCGCACTGGCGGCTGCCCCCGGCGAGCACCCTGAAGATGCTCTTCGCCGACACCGTCCTGCCGAAGTTCCCCAAGGCCACGCAGTACAAGGTCCAGCCGAAGGACCTGGAGGGGGTGGGTGCCGGCTCCAGCATGGTCGGGATAAAGGAGGGCGAGACCTACTCGGTCCACGACCTGTGGCTCGGCGTCTTCCTGCGTTCCGGCAACGACGCCGTGCACGTCCTGTCGTCCATGAACGGAGGCGTCGCGGCCACCGTGCGGCAGATGAACGACCACGCCGACGAACTGCAGGCCCTGGACACCGACGTGGTCTCGCCCGACGGCTACGACGCCGCCGGTCAGGTCTCCTCGGCCTACGACCTGACGCTGATCGCCCGCTCCGGCCTCCAGAAGCAGGACTTCCGCGAGTACTGCTCGACGCCGACCGCGAAGTTCCCGGGCGCCACGACGAAGAACAAGAAGGGCCGGACGGTCCGCGAGACCTTCGAGATCCAGAACACCAACCGGCTGCTGACCGGCGACTACGACATCACCCAGTACCAGGGCATCGCGGGCGTCAAGAACGGCAACACCACCAACGCGGGCGCCACCTTCACCGGCGTCGCCGAGCAGGGCGGGCGGGTCCTGCTGGTCACGGTGATGAACCCGGAGAAGGACGACCACAACGAGGTCTACAAGGAGACCGCCGCCCTCTTCGACTGGGGTTTCCAGGCGGCCGGCAAGGTGACCCCGGTGGGCGAGCTGGTCCCTCCGAGGAGTGCCGCGCAGGCCGGCGCGCAGCCCGGCGCGAACTCCGGCGGGGAGGCCGGGGAGGCCGGCGGCGTCGGCAATGTGTCCGAGCGGCCGGTGGCGGGCGCGGTCGCGAAGAACGGCTCCGGTGGCGTCGGGATCGCCATGGCGATCGCCGGCGGGGCGCTGGTGCTGCTCGCCGGTGCGGCGTTCCTGGTCAACCGCCGGTGGCCGCTGCCGGATCTGGTGCGCCGCCGCCGCTGACCCCGTGCGGAGCGTCGGTGTCGGTGTCGGTCCCGGTGCCGGGGTCCGCGCCGGCGGATCCCGTCGCGGTCCACGCGGCGCAGAACAGGACCAGTTTCGCCGTGAAGTTGATCCACAGCAGCAGGGCGATGGGCACGCCGAAAGCGCCGTACATGCTCTTCGTGGCCACGCCCTGCATGTAGCCGCTGAGCAGCAGCTTCAGCAGTTCGAAGCCGACGGCGCCGGTGAGCGCCGCCACGACCAGGCGGCGGCGAGGCGGCTCCACGCCCGGCAGCAGCGTCAGGACGTACAGCAGGAGCAGGAAGTCCGCGAGGACGGCGACGAGGAACGCGGCGACGCGCAGCAGGATGCCGCCCCAGCCGGACTGGTCGATGCCCGCCCGCTCGATGATCCAGCCGACCATCGCGGAGGCGACGGTGGAGATGGCGAGGGTGACGAGGACGGCGCCGCCGAGTCCGAGGAGGATGCCCAGGTCCTTGAGCTTGCGCAGGACCGGGTTCTCCTCCTCCTCGTCGCGCAGTTCCCACACCGCGCGCAGGCACTCGCGCGTCGAGCCGGCCCAGTTGACGCCGGTGAACAGCAGGGCGGCGCCGGCGATGAGGCCGACGGTGCCGGCGTTCTGCACCAGGCTGTCGATGTTCAACCGGTCGGAGATGCCGGGCACCTGGTCGGTGATCCGGTCCTGGAGTTCCTTCTGCCGCTCGGGGCTGAGGGTGGCGGCGCCGATCGTGGCGGCCACGGTGAGCAGCGGGAAGAGCGCGACGAAGCTCGTGAACGTCATCGCGGCGGCCAGCATCGTCCACCGCACCCGGTCCAGCCGCTCGTACGACCGCCACGCGTGCGTGGCCGTCATCCGCGTGATCCACGGCCCGATCCCGGGGAGCTTTTTCAGCCAGTCCATGATCCGACTCCCCTGGTGAGATGTGCGGCGCTCCGGCCGGGCACGCGTGCCCGTTCTTCTACCCCCGAATACCCCCGAACCGCCGGACGGTGGCGGGCGGCGGGACGGCGCGTCACCAGTCGGCCACCGCCAGACCGTACATGGTGAGCCAGGCCAGGCCGATCAGGGCGAGGGCGCGGTCGCCGAGGACGACCTCCTCGGGTTCGCCCGCGGTGCCGCGGTCGGCGAAGACGGCGTAGCGCAGCACGGCCAGGACGAAGGCGACCACGGACAGCTGGCGCCAGGGCAGCACGCTGGTGTGCGGGACGCCGCCCTCCTCCAGCGCCCACAGGCAGTAGCCGAGCACGGCGACCCCGGCCGCGAGCTGCCAGACGAAGCGCAGGTAGCCGGTGGTGTACTCGGTGAGCAGGGCGCGGGTGGCGCCCGCCGTCCCGGCCATCTGGACGGCCTCGGAGTAGCGCTTGGCCGACACCATGAACAGCGCCCCGAAGCCGGTGGTGATGAGGAACCAGCGCGACAGCGGGATGCCGAGCGCGAGCCCGCCGACCGTGGCCCGCATCAGGAAGCCGGTGGTGACGACGGCGAGGTCGACGACGAGGACGTGCTTCAGGCTGACGCAGTACGCCAGTTGCATGCCCAGGTAGGCGAGGAGGAGTCCGGCGACGGCGGGTGTGGTCAGCCAGGCCGCGACGGCCGGGGCCAGCACCGCGAGGGCGCCTCCGACGGCGTAGGCGACGGGGACGGGGACCTGTCCGGCGGCGACCGGGCGGTGCCGTTTGGTGGGGTGGGCGCGGTCGGCCGCGGCGTCACGGGCGTCGTTGACGAGGTAGACGGCGGCGGCGCAGCCGGTGAACAGGGCCAGGACGAGGGCGAGTTCGGTGAGGGCGTGGACGGTGAACAGCTGCCCGGCCGCGGCGGGGGCGGCGGCGACCAGGACGTTCTTGACCCACTGCTTGGGGCGGGCGGTGCGCAGCAGGCCGGTCAGGAGGGAGCCGGTGGGCGCGGTGTCGCCGGGGTGCGGGGCGGGGCCGGTGTCCGTGTCGGGGCGGGGGTGGCGGGTGCGTTGTCCGAGGAGGGCGGGTTCCGGGGGGTGCGGCTCGGCGCGGCGGTGGGTCCCGGCGAGGGGCGCGGCCTCAGTCATGGACGCCTCCCCCGGCCCGGCGCGCGCCGGCCTTCATCCAGGGGGTGCCGACGCGCGCCGCGAGCGCCCCGAGGGCCGCTCCCGCGGCCACGTCGGAGGGGTAGTGCACGCCGACGACCAGGCGCGACAGGCACATCGCGGCGGCGATCGGGGGCACGGCGTACGCCCCGAGGGCGCCGTAGGCGACGGCGGCGGCCGCGGCGGAGGTCGCGTGCGAACTGGGGAAGGAGTGCCGTCCGGCGGTGCGGACCAAGGGCTCGACGTGTGTCGGGCGCGGGCGGCGCACCATCCGTTTCACGCCCATGCTGGCGAGGTGGGCGCCCGCGGTGAGCGCGGTGGCCCGCAGCCAGGCGCCGCGCCGGGCGCCGTCGAGGGCGGCTCCGGCGAGGCCCGCCGCGAGCCACAGCGCGCCGTGCTCGCCCGCCCGGGACAGGGTGCGCGCGGCGGCCGCCAGGCGCGGATCGGCGCCACGGGCGTGGACCGCCGTCAGGATGCGGTGGTCGATGCCGGCCTCCCTGCCGTCGATGCCGTCCACCCCGCCGACGGCGCCCCTGTCGCCCATGTCGCCCATGTCATCGATGTCGTCCATGCCATCCATGTCGTCCATGTCGATTCACTGTTCACGCCGGGTACGCCGGATATCCGGCAATATCGAGCGACATACCATTAATCACCCATTTCGGGGATGAAGGAATGTTTCAAAACTAATCATCCATAAAGGGGCGATACGGTCACCGACATGCCTGCCGAGACCGTTTCCGTCACGGGATGGGGCCGCACCGCTCCCTCCACCGCCCGTCTGATCCGTCCCAGGACGTACGAGGAGGCCGTGACCGCCGTCCGGAACTGCGGGGCGCGCGGAGGGATCCCGCGGGGCCTGGGGCGGGCGTACGGGGACGCGGCGCAGAACGCCGGCGGGGCGGTGCTCGACATGACGGGCCTGGACCGGATCCACGTCGTCGACGTGGCCGAGGGCAGCGTCCTGTGCGACGCGGGCGTCTCCCTGCACCACCTCATGGAAGTCCTGCTGCCCCTGGGCTGGTTCGTGCCGGTGACCCCCGGCACCCGCTACGTGACCGTCGGCGGCGCGATCGGCGCCGACATCCACGGCAAGAACCACCACGTGTCCGGCTCCTTCTCCCGCCACGTCGTGTGCCTGGAACTGCTCACCGCCGACGGCACGGTCCGCACGGTCCGCCCCGGCACCGCCCTCTTCGACGCGACCGCGGGCGGCATGGGCCTGACCGGCGTGATCCTCACCGCGACCGTGCGGCTGCGGCCCGTCGAGACGAGCCTGATGTCCGTCGACACCGAGCGCGCGACCGACCTCGACGACCTGATGGCCCGGCTGACCGCCACCGACCACCGCTACCGCTACTCGGTCGCCTGGATCGACCTGCTCGCCCGCGGCGCCGCCACCGGCCGGGCCGTCCTGACCCGCGGCGACCACGCACCCCTCGCCGCCCTGCCCGCCCGCGCCCGCCGGGCCCCGCTGTCCTTCCGCCCCGCCCGGCTCCCGGCCGCGCCCGCCTGCTTCCCCGAGGGGCTGCTCACGCGCCGGACCGTGGGCCTCTTCAACGAACTCTGGTACCGCAGGGCACCGCGCGCGCGTACCGGCGAACTCCAGCGGCTGTCCGCCTTCTTCCACCCCCTCGACGGGGTCCCGCACTGGAACCGCGTCTACGGCCGCGGCGGCTTCGTGCAGTACCAGTTCGTCGTCGGCCACGGCCGGGAGGAGACCCTGCGCCGGATCGTGGACCGCGTCGCGCGGCGCCGCTGCCCGTCCTTCCTCGCCGTCCTCAAGCGGTTCGGGGAGGCCGACCCCGGCTGGCTCTCCTTCCCCGTGCCCGGCTGGACGCTGGCCCTGGACGTCCCGGCGGGCCTGCCCGGCCTCGGCGACCTCCTCGACGGGCTCGACGAGGAGGTCGCCGCCGCCGGCGGGCGCGTCTACCTCGCCAAGGACTCCCGGCTGCGGCCGGACCTGCTCGCCGCGATGTACCCGCGGCTGGACGACTTCCGCGCGCTGCGCGCGGAGTTGGACCCCCGCGGGGTGTTCGTGTCCGACCTCGCGCGCCGCCTCACCCTCTAGAACACCCCCTCCAGAACCCCAGGAGCAGTCGTGAAGGACGCCTTCGGCCTCCCCCAGTCCCTCCTCGTGCTGGGCGGCACGTCCGAGATCGCGCTGGCCACCGCGCGCCGGCTGATCGCCCGCCGCACCCGCACGGTCCATCTGGCCGGACGCCCCTCACCCGCCCTGGAGTCGGCCGCCGCGGACCTGCGCGCCCTCGGCGCCGACGTGCGCACCGTCGCCTTCGACGCCCTCGATCCCGAGGCGCACGAGAGCGTGCTGGGCAAGGTGTTCGCGGAGGGCGACATCGACCTGGTGCTGCTCGCCTTCGGCGTCCTCGGCGACCAGGCCCGCGACGAGCGCGACCCGGTGGCCGCCGTGCGCGTCGCGCAGACCAACTACACGGGCGCGGTGTCGGCGGGCCTGGTGGCCGCCCGCGCGCTCCAGTCCCAGGGCCACGGCTGTCTGGTGGTCCTGTCGTCCGTCGCCGGCGAGCGGGCCCGCCGCGCCAACTTCATCTACGGCTCCAGCAAGGCCGGCCTGGACGCCTTCGCGCAGGGGCTGGGCGACGCGCTGCACGGGACGGGCGTCCACGTCATGGTCGTACGCCCCGGCTTCGTGCGGACGAGGATGACCGCCGGGCTGGCGGAGGCGCCGCTTGCGGCCACCCCCGAGGAGGTGGCGGCGGCCGTCGAACTGGGGCTGCGGCGGCGCTCGGAGACGGTGTGGGTGCCGGGGGTGCTGCGCGTGGTGATGTCAGGCCTGCGACACCTGCCGCGCGGGCTGTTCCGCAGGCTGCCGGCCCAGGGTCCGCAGGCTGCCGGCCCAGGGCAGGTCTAGGCTCTGTCGATCAACGGGCGGGGGAGGGAGTCGCGGTCCCCGTGTGCGGCCTGCGGGGGGACGACCGGGCCGCCGAAGGCGTACTCGCGGAGCTTGCGCCAGATGCCGTCGGCGCCCTGCTCGTGGAGGCCGAAGCCGGTGCAGGACCATTCGGCCCGGTAGTCGGCGAGTTCCTCGTACGCGCGGTCCATGGCCGCCTCGTCGATGCCGTGCGCCACCGTGACGTGCGGGTGGTAGGGGAACTGGAGCTCGCGGGCGACCGGCCCGGAGGCGTCACGGATCCGCTTCTGCAGCCAGCCGCAGGCCGAGACTCCCTCGACCACCTGCACGTACACCACGGGCGACAGGGGCCGGAAGGTGCCGGTGCCGCTCAGCCGCATCGGGAACGGGCGGCCCGCCTCGGCCACCGAGGTCAGGTGCGCGTCGACGGCCGGCAGGGCGCCGGCGTCGATCTCGGTCGGCGGCAGCAGCGTGACGTGGGTGGGGATACCGTGAGCCGCGGCGTCGCCGAAGCCCACGCGCCGCTCCTGGAGCAGGCTGCCGTGGGGCTCCGGGACCGCGATCGACACGCCGATCGTTACGGTCCCCACGTCGTCTCCTTCGTCGCGTCGGTGTGCCGGGCGCCGCCCCGGCGCCTGGTGCCTGGTTCGTACTCAGTCGTACGGCTATCGACTGTACGGCCACGGGCCGTGTCGAGGGCAGGCGCAGCGGAAGTGATGTGCAGCGCTCTGCCCGGTGGAACGTGCGTGCGGTGGTGCGCCCTCAGTGCCCGGCCTCAGTGCTTGGCGGGCAGGAAGCCCACCCGCTGGTACGTCCGGGCCAGTGTCTCCGCGGCGACGGCGCGGGCCTTCTCGGCGCCCTTGGCCAGGATCGAGTCGAGCGTCTCGGGGTCGTCCAGGTACTGCCGGGTGCGGTCCCGGAACGGCGTGACGAAGTCGACGACGACCTCGGCGAGGTCCGTCTTGAGGGCGCCGTACAGCTTGCCCTCGTACTGCCGCTCCAGCTCCGGGACGCTCGTGCCGGTGAGGGTCGAGTAGATGCCGAGGAGGTTGCTCACGCCCGGCTTGTTCTCGGGGTCGTGGCGGATGACCGTGTCGGTGTCCGTGACCGCGCTCCTGACCTTCTTCGCGGTGGCCTTCGGCTCGTCGAGCAGGTTGATGAGGCCCTTCGGCGTGGACGCCGACTTGCTCATCTTGATCGACGGGTCCTGGAGGTCGTAGATCTTGCCGGTCTCCTTGAGGATGTACGGCTTCGGGATCGTGAAGGTCTCGCCGAAGCGGCCGTTGAAGCGCTCGGCGAGGTCACGGGTCAGCTCGATGTGCTGGCGCTGGTCCTCGCCGACCGGCACCTCGTCGGCCTGGTACAGCAGGATGTCCGCGACCTGGAGGATCGGGTAGGTGAACAGGCCGACCGAGGCGCGGTCGGCGCCCTGCCGGGCGGACTTGTCCTTGAACTGGGTCATGCGGGAGGCCTCGCCGAAGCCGGTGAGGCAGTTCATGACCCAGGCGAGCTGGGCGTGCTCGGGGACGTGGCTCTGCACGAACAGCGTGCACCGGTCCGGGTCGAGCCCGGCCGCGAGCAGCTGCGCGGCGGCCAGCCGGGTGTTGGCGGTCAGCTCCGCCGGGTCCTGCGGGACCGTGATCGCGTGCAGGTCGACGACCATGTAGAACGCGTCGTGGGACTCCTGGAGGGCCACCCACTGACGGACGGCGCCGAGGTAGTTGCCGAGGTGGAACGAGCCTGCGGTGGGCTGGATCCCGGAGAGCACGCGGGGACGGTCATTCGCCATGCCCACCATTGTCTCAGAGCCGCGGGGGTGGTTCAGGAGGGTGGTTCTGGAGGGTGGGGAGTGCCGCGGGGGGGGGGGGCGGGGGCGGCCCCCCCCCCCCCCCCGGGGGGCCCCCCCCCGGGCGGGGGGGGGGGCGGGGGGGGCCCCCCCCCCCCCGGCCGGGGCCCCCCCCGCCCGCA
>NZ_JBICUZ010000002.1:506789-832095 GCF_043198675.1 Streptomyces sp. NPDC048734
TGGCCCCCCCCCACTGTTTGCGGGGGGGGGGGGGGGGGTGGTGGGGGGGGTGTGGGGGGGGGGGGGGGGGGGGGGGGGGGGGGGGGGGGGGGGCCCCCCCCCCCCCCCCGCACGGGGTGCCTCAGCCGAGGTCGATCTGCGGGTACAGGGGGAAGCCCGCCACCAGGTCGGTCGCCCGCCGGGAGATCTCGTCGGAGACCTTCTCGTCCAGGACGTGGGAGGCCTTCGAGGGGGCGCCCGACTTCGTGGTGCCCGGCTCCGCCGTCGTCAGGACGCGGTCCATCAGGGCCGCGACCTCGTCCATCTCGGCCGTGCCGAGGCCGCGCGTGGTCAGCGCGGGGGTGCCGACCCGGATGCCGGAGGTGTACCAGGCGCCGTTGGGGTCGGCGGGGATCGCGTTGCGGTTGGTGACGATGCCCGAGTCGAGGAGGGCCGACTCGGCCTGACGGCCGGTGAGGCCGTAGGACGTGGCGACGTCGATCAGGTTGAGGTGGTTGTCGGTGCCGCCGGTGACGAGGGTCGCGCCGCGGCGCGTCAGCCCCTCCGCCAGCGCACGGGAGTTGTCGACGATGCGCCGGGCGTAGTCCTGGAAGGCGGGCTGCCGGGCCTCGGCCAGGGCCACCGCCTTCGCGGCCATGACGTGCGGGAGCGGGCCGCCGAGGACCATCGGGCAGCCGCGGTCCACCTGGTCCTTGAGGGAGTCGTCGCACAGGACCATGCCGCCGCGCGGGCCGCGCAGCGACTTGTGGGTGGTGGTCGTGACGATCTGGGCGTGCGGGACCGGGTCGAAGTCGCCGGTCAGCACCTTGCCCGCGACCAGGCCGGCGAAGTGCGCCATGTCGACCATCAGGGTCGCGCCCACCTCGTCGGCGATCTCCCGCATGATCCGGAAGTTCACCAGCCGGGGGTACGCGGAGTAGCCGGCGACGATGATGAGCGGCTTGAACTCGTGGGCCGTGGCGCGCAGCGCGTCGTAGTCGATCAGGCCGGTGGCCGGGTCGGTGCCGTAGGAGCGCTGGTCGAACATCTTGCCGGAGATGTTGGGGCGGAAGCCGTGGGTGAGGTGGCCGCCCGCGTCCAGGGACATGCCGAGCATGCGCTGGTTGCCGAAGGCCCGGCGCAGTTCGGCCCAGTCGGCCTCGGAGAGGTCGTTGACCTGGCGGGCGCCGGTCTTCTCCAGGAAGGGCGCCTCCACGCGGTCGGCGAGGACGGCCCAGAAGGCGACCAGGTTGGCGTCGATGCCGGAGTGCGGCTGGACGTAGGCGTGGCGGGCGCCGAAGAGTTCGCGGGCGTGCTCGGCGGCGAGGGACTCGACGGTGTCGACGTTGCGGCAGCCGGCGTAGAAGCGGCGGCCGACGGTGCCCTCGGCGTACTTGTCGCTGAACCAGTTGCCCATCGCGAGGAGGGTGGCCGGGGAGGCGTAGTTCTCGGAGGCGATCAGCTTGAGCATCTCGCGCTGGTCGGCGAGCTCCTGGCCGATCGCGTCGGCGACGCGCGGCTCGACGGCGCGGACCGCGTCGAGGGCGGCGCGGAAGGCGGTGGACTCGGTGGAGAGGGGCTGCTGCTCTGACATGACGTCGGCCTCCGGATGGCGTGGCGTGCAAGCGGTCACGGTCTCGGTCTGGCCCAGGCGCACGGCACTCGGTCACTGCAGGCCGCTCCCCGATGGTCCGTCCCATCCCAGCGCGCCAGTCACGGCCTGACGGTCAGCCTACCGGGGTCACCGACGGCCGCAGGGGCGACGTCCACCATGCGAGCGAGGGCGGCGGGGGCGACCGGGCCCGTCCCCGGAACGGGCCTACGCCCTCCTCCACCGGGGTGCGGGCCCGGTGGGCCGGAGCGTCGGGCGGCCCGCGAGGCGGAACGCCCGACGGTGTCGCCCGAGCCGGGAGCTCACGGCCGGCGAGGGGCAGGGTCGGCGCGCACGAGCAGCAGGGTCACCCGGAAGCGTGACGCCCACGACCGGGCGGGCCGGCCCCGGAGCGGGGCGGAGCGGCGGGCGCCGGGGCGGAGCAGAACGGCGGGCGCGGGACGGACGGCGGCCACGCCCAGGGCAGGGCGGCGGGCGCGGGACAGAGCAGGACGGCAGGCGCGGGACGGAGGGGACGCCGGGCAGGCCCCGGAGCGGAGCGGCGTGGCGGCGGGCGCCGGGGTCTGTCGTCGTGGGTGCCCGGCGGGCACGGCAGGGCCCGCGTCCGACGGTCACGGCAGAGGCCGCGTCCGACGGTCACGGCAGGGCCCGGCACAGTGCGGTCAGGGCTCCGCTCCAGGCGTGGTCCGGCGGGGTGGCGTAGCCGACCACCAGGGCGTCCAGGGGGTCGGTGCGGGCCGACGCGTGGCGGAAGCGGGAGAGGCCGTAGAGGGCCAGGCCCTGCCAGGCCGCTACCTGGATCACCGGCTGCTCGGTGCCGGGCGGGAGGCCCACCACGGCGTGCAGGCCGGCCGCGATGCCGGTCACACGGGCTTCGGGGGCGTGTTCGGCCAGGGCCGTGACCAGGGCGTCGCGGCGGCGGCGGTAGCGCAGGCGGGCCGAGCGGACGTGACGGTCGTAGGCGCCGGAGGTGAGGAACTCGGCCAGGGTCAGCTGGTCGAGGACGCCGCAGGTGTCGATGCCGCCCTTGGCGCCGGCGGCCTCCTCGGCGAGGCCGGGCGGCAGGACCGCCCAGCCGAGCCGCAGGGCGGGGGCGAGGGACTTGCTGGCAGTGCCCAGGTAGACGACGTGGTCGGGGTCGAGGCCCTGGAGGGCGCCGACGGGCTGGCGGTCGTAACGGAACTCGCCGTCGTAGTCGTCCTCCAGGACAAGTCCGCCGGTGCTGCGCGCCCAGTGCACGAGGGCCGCCCGCCGGTCGCGGTGCAGGGGCACGCCCATCGGGAACTGGTGGGCGGGGGTGAGGAGGACCGCTCCGACGCCGCTCAGACCCCCGGGGTCGGTGCCGAGCCGGTCGAAGGGCATCGGGACGGTCCTCAGTCCGGCCGCCCTCAGCTGCCGCTCGTGCACGTCGAGGCCGTACGACTCGACGGCGACCGTGCGGACCCCGCGGGCGCGCAGCACCTTGCCGAGCACCTGGAGGCCGTGCACGAACCCGGCGACGACGAGGACGCCTCCGGGGTCGGTGCGCACGCCGCGGGCGCGGGCGAGGTAGTCGGCGAGGGCGGTGCGCAGCTCGGCGCGGCCGCGCGGATCGCCGTAGCCGAGGGCGTCGTTGGGGGCGGCGGTGAAGGCGCGTCGGGCGGCCTTGAGCCACTCGGTCCGGGGGAAGGAGGCGAGGTCGGGGGTGCCGGGGCGCAGGTCGAACGCCGGGCGGCGGTGCTGCCGGTGCGGGGCCGCCGCCCCGGCCGACGGGACGACGGCGCGGTCCGCGACGCGCGTGCCGGAGCCCTGCCGGGCGGTCAGCCAGCCCTCGGCGACCAGGTCGGCGTAGGCGTCGGCGACGGTGTTGCGGGCGATGCCGAGGTCGGCGGCGAGCGTGCGGGAGGAGGGCAGCCGGGTGCCGGGGGCCAGCCGACCGCCGCGGACGGCCTCGCGCAGGGCGTCGGTCAGTCCGCGCCGCAGGCCGGGACCGGTCGGTTCCAGGTGCAGGTCGACGCCCAGAGTGGCCCAGGATTCCGGCATGGAAATGGACCATACCCGTGGGCAGCCTCGCTCCTAGGGTCGAGGGCA
Source organism: Streptomyces sp. NPDC048734 (assembly GCF_043198675.1). Classification (NCBI taxonomy): domain Bacteria; kingdom Bacillati; phylum Actinomycetota; class Actinomycetes; order Kitasatosporales; family Streptomycetaceae; genus Streptomyces; species Streptomyces sp. NPDC048734. The sequence goes on from NZ_JBICUZ010000002.1 coordinate 510,451, forward strand.
TGACGAACGCGACCGACAGCACCACCAGTACGACCAGTACGACGACCGTGGAGTACGCCCCCGAGCACACCCCCCGGCTGGCCTGGGCCGAGCTGGCCCCCGAGGTCTACAAGGCGATGGTCCGGCTGGACGCCGCCGCCCGCAAGGGCCTCGACGCGACGCTGCTGGAGCTGGTGAAGATCCGCGCCTCGCAGCTCAACCGCTGCGCGCTCTGCGTGGACATGCACAGCAAGGACGCCCTCGCGGCCGGGGAGAGCGTGGAGCGGATCGTGCAGCTCAGTGCCTGGGAGGAGTCCGGGCACTTCTACACCGAGCGGGAGCTGGCGGCGCTGGCACTGACGGAGGCGGTGACCGTTCTGACGGACGGGTTCGTGCCGGACGCGGTGTACGAGCGGGCCGCGAAGCACTTCGGGGAGGCGGAGCTGGCGCAGCTGATCGCCGCGATCACGGTGATCAACGCGTGGAACCGGTTCGGCGTGACCTGCCGGCTGGTGCCCGGGCACTACCGGCCGGGGCAGCACCGGTGACCCTCCGCCCGGCGACGGTCCTCCGCACGGCGGTCACCCGCGACACGTCACCGGGGAGCGCGTCATGGTGACCCGGGCCGACACCTTCCGCGCGCTGCACCGCGGGCGGCTCCCCGACGATCCGCTGGTCCTGCCGGGGCCGTGGGACGCGGCCAGCGCCCGCGCCCTGGCCGACGCCGGCTTCCCGGCGCTGGCCACGCCGAGCGCCGGGATCGCCGCCTCGCTCGGCCACGCGGACGGGGAGACGCCGGCCGCGGAGATGTTCGCGGCGGTCGGGCGCATCACCCGCGCCGTGGACGTGCCGGTCTCGGCGGACGTCGAGGACGGCTACGGCCTGCCGCCGGGGGAACTGGTCGAGCGGCTGCTGGAGGCGGGGGCCGTGGGCTGCAACCTGGAGGACTCCCGCGGGGGTGTCCTCCAGGACGCGCGTGCCCACGCCGACCGGCTCGCCGAGGTGTGCGCGGCCGCCGCCGGCCGGTTGTTCGTGAACGCGCGGATCGACACCTTCCTGCGGGGCGAGCCCGACCCGGCGCGGGCCATCGAGCGGGCCGCGCTGTACGTGGCGGCCGGCGCCGACTGCGTGTACCCGATCGGCGCCCCCACCGCCGTACTGCCGCTGCTGCGGGCCGGGACCGAGGGGCCGGTCAACGTGCTCGCGCGGATCGGCGAGGGCCCCTCGCCCGCCGAACTCGGCGAACTCGGGGCCACGCGGGTCACGTTCGGGCCGGGGGTGCAGCAGCGGGCGACGGCGGCGGTCACGGAGATCGCCGCGCGGCTGCGCGACAAGCCGTAGTGGCAGGTCGTAGCTGGGTCCCGTCGCGGAACGTGCCGTAGGGGTCGGCAGCGCCGGCGAGCGGGCCGACGGGCGCGATCGGCGTCGGCGCCGGAACGCGGACGCACCGATCCCCGGGCGGCCGGTGCCGCCCGGGGATCGGGAAGTGCGGTGGTGCGCCGAGCCGTGGCTCAGACGGCGTGGCTCAGACGCCGTGGCTCAGATGAGGCCGAGCGCGCGGACCGCCTCGCGCTCCTCGGCCAGCTCCTGCACGGACGCGTCGATGCGGGCGCGGGAGAACTCGTTGACGTCCAGGCCCTGGACGATCTCGTACCTGCCGTCCTTGGTGGTGACCGGGAAGGAGGAGATGAGGCCCTCCGGGACGCCGTAGGAACCGTCGGACGGGATGCCCATGGAGGCCCAGTCGCCCTCGGCGGTGCCGTTGACCCAGGTGTACACGTGGTCGATGGCCGCGTTGGCGGCGGAGGCGGCGGAGGACGCGCCGCGCGCCTCGATGATGGCCGCACCGCGCTTGGCGACGGTCGGGATGAAGTCCTCGGCCAGCCACTTCTCGTCGTTCACGACCTCGGCGGCGTTCTTGCCCGCGACCGTGGCGTGGAAGATGTCCGGGTACTGGGTGGCGGAGTGGTTGCCCCAGATGGTCAGGCGCTTGATGTCGGCGACCGTGGAGCCCGTCTTCTTCGCGAGCTGGGTCAGCGCGCGGTTGTGGTCCAGGCGGGTCATCGCGGTGAAGCGCTCGGCCGGTACGTCCGGGGCGGCGGCCTGGGCGATCAGCGCGTTGGTGTTGGCCGGGTTGCCGACGACGAGCACCTTGATGTCGTCCGCGGCGTGGTCGTTGATGGCCTTGCCCTGCGGCTTGAAGATGCCGCCGTTGGCCTCCAGGAGGTCACCGCGCTCCATGCCCTTGGTGCGCGGGCGGGCGCCCACGAGGAGGGCGACGTTGGTGCCGTCGAAGGCGACGTTCGGGTCGTCGGTGATGTCGATGCCCTGGAGCAGCGGGAACGCGCAGTCGTCCAGCTCCATGGCGGTGCCCTCGGCGGCCTTCAGCGCGGGGGTGATCTCCAGGAGGCGCAGCTTGACCGGCACGTCCGCGCCGAGCAGCTGGCCGGAGGCGATGCGGAAGAGCAGTGCGTAACCGATCTGGCCGGCCGCGCCGGTGACGGTGACGTTCACGGGAGTGCGGGTCATGGCGTTCTCCGTATGACAGCTGGCGGTGGGGCGTCCCTGCCCCGGACGTTTGATCGATCTCTTGGCGTCAAGAGATCGACCAGCGGTCAGGCTATCGCGCATCCGGGATGCCGTACGTCCGGGGCTGTGTGGCCCGTCCCACAGAGTGGCATCCGGCCGCGGTCGCCGCACCACGTCGTACGTTCCCCGGTCCGGCGGTGCGAGAGGCGGCCGCCGGTCCGGGAGAGGGGGGAACCTGGCGGCCGCCGGTGGGGGTGCCGGGTCGTGCCGGACTCCCCTGGGGGTACCGTTCGCGTGCCCGGGGCGGAGCGGGGTATGCCTGGGCGCGCCGACCTCTTTCCCCGCGGGTTGCGGCGGCCGGTTCCGACGGCCGGACCGGTCCCCGCCTACGTGCAGCCTCGTTGCCCCGAGGCCAGCTCGGCGCACGCGCGCAGCTCGCCCGGCCCCTTCACGGCCGCCATCGGGGTGTACGCGATCGTCTCGTCGTCGCCGGTGATGCCGCCGGTCCCGCTCGTCCCGCTCGTCCCGCCCACGGTCACCCGGACGGTGTCGCCCGGTACCGCCCCGGTGAGGCGGCCCCAGGCGGCGCCGCACGTGTCGCTGTAGCGGACCTCCAGCAGGGTCGCGCCGACGGTGACGCTCCGTGCCGTGGTGACGTGCTCACCCGTGCACCCCATCTTCTCCGGGTCCTTGCCCGTGCAGCCGGGGCCGGCGCACAGCACGCCCGGCGGCAGGCCGGGGGTGGCGGAGGGTGCGGGTGTCCGGGCTGCGGTCCGGCCGCTGTCGGCGGGTCCGCCGTCGGTCAGCAGGAAGGCGCCCACGGCGACGGTCACCGCGCCGAGCGCGCCGGCCAGGAACACGGCGGGGCGCCGCGCGGGCCGGCCGGCGCCGGTCGGCCGGCCCGCCGCGGGCCGCCCGGGGCCGGACGCCGGGGTCGTCACCGTGCGGGCGCGGGACAGCAGGACGGCCTCGGTGGCGTCGCCGTGGCGCAGTTCGGAGCGGCTCCAGGCCCGCTCGGCCAGTTCCCACAGGGTGATCAGCGGGACCGGGTCGGTACCGGTGACCTCGGCCAGGGCGACGACCGCGCCCTTGGGGGCGAGGAGCCGGCCGTCGAGGTAGCGCTCCCAGGACGCCTCGCCGTAGCCGGTGCCGTCGGCGAGCACGGCCGGGCTCGCACCGCTGCCGTCCGCGATCCGGCGCAGCCGCGTGACGAACTCCCGGACCTGCGGATCCAGTGTGTCCGGCAGATCCTTCCAGCGAGGCATCGGTCCCCCCCTTCCACCGCCGTGTCCCCCGCGGCCACGGTAGCGCCCGGCCGGGTGCCACGGCTCCCCCGGCGGGATCGGTTCCCGCTCCGGGGACGACTGTGGCCGGGCGCGCACACGATGGCGGAACGGTCACCGCTGTGCCACAGCGCGCGGCCGGGCGTTGAACGACGCGCTCCCCGTGCGGCAGCGTGGAACACGACGGCGGCCCGTCCTTCTCGGGGGAGAGGACGGGCCGCCGTACGCGCGCGGAGGTGGGCCGTCAGCCCTGAGCCCTCAGCCCTCAGCCCTCAGCCGTCGACCGTGAAGTGCAGGGTGTCCTTCAGGAAGGGGATCTGCAGCCACGGGTCGGGCTGGGCCATCAGCGCCAGCAGGACGATCGCCGCGCCCAGCACGCCGTACGTCGCGATGTCGGTGAACCGGGAGCGGACGGCGAGCATGCCGACGCCGGGCAGGAACCAGCGCAGGGCGGCGCCGCCGAGCAGGGCGGCGCCGATCAGGATCGTGCCGACGCGGAACTGGTCGAAGGCGGTCACCAGCAGGCCCAGGGCGACCAGGCCGAGGACGGCCAGGACCGGCCACTGCCGGGCGGGCGCGGGGGCGTCCCCGGGCGCGGCCCGGCCGCCGCCCTCGGGGCGGGCGGTGTCCCGCGTGAACAGGGGGAAGCGGCGCGTGACGCGGCGCGGGACGCCGTCGGCGTCGGGTGCGCTGACCGGGTCGCTGACGACGGGCTCCACGAACGCCCGCTCCTCGGCGGACCGGGCCGCCGCACCGCCGTCGGCGCGGCCCGTGGTGCCGGCGTGGTCCCGGCCGTCGGCGCGGTCCGTGGCGTCGGCCCGGACCGCGGCATCGGCGCGGACCGTGGCGCCGGCCGGGCCGCCGGCGTCGGTGCGGTCGGGGTGGTTCCCGCGGTCAGCCGACACTGCGCTCCGCCGCCTCGACCACGTTGACGAGCAGTTGGGCGCGGGTCATCGGGCCGACGCCGCCCGGGTTCGGGGAGATCCAGCCGGCCACCTCGCGGACGTCCGGGTGGACGTCGCCCACGATCCGGCCCTCCGCGTTGCGGGAGACGCCCACGTCGAGGACGGCCGCGCCCGGCTTGACGTCCTCGGCGCGGATCAGGTGGGCCGAGCCCGCGGCGGCGACGATGACGTCCGCCCGCTTGAGGTGCGCCGAGAGGTCGCGGGTGCCGGTGTGGCACTGGGTGACCGTGGCGTTCTCGCTGCGCCGGGTCAGCAGCAGCGGCATCGAGCGGCCGATGGTGACGCCGCGGCCGACGACCACGACCTCGGCGCCCTTGATCTCGACGCCGTGGCGGCGCAGCAGGGTCAGCACGCCGTTCGGGGTGCAGGGCAGCGGGGCGGGTTCGTTGAGGACGAGGCGGCCGAGGTTCATCGGGTGCAGGCCGTCGGCGTCCTTGGCGGGGTCCATCAGTTCGAGGACGCGGTTCTCGTCGATGCCCTTGGGCAGCGGGAGCTGCACGATGTAACCGGTGCAGTCCGGGTCCTCGTTCAGCTCGCGGACGACCGCCTCGATCTCCTCCTGCGTGGCCGTGCCGGGCAGTTCGCGCTGGATGGAGGCGATGCCCACCTCGGCGCAGTCACGGTGCTTGCCGGCGACGTACTTCTGGCTGCCGGGGTCGTCCCCGACGAGGATCGTGCCGAGGCCGGGCGTGACGCCCTTCTCCCTCAGCGCCGCCACTCGGGCGGTCAGGTCCGACTTGATCTCGGCTGCGGTGGCCTTGCCATCGAGAATCTGGGCGGTCATGGACCCATCCTCCCGGATGACGCCCTCCCGGTTCCAATCCGGGTGACTCCGCCGCCGGACGTCCCCGCCGGGCCGGTGCGGCGACCGCTCCGGCGGTGATCCACCGGGTTGCACTTGCACAACGTCCCGGCTCACCGGCTGGACAACGAACCAGCCGTCGGCCAACGATTGACGTCCAGTGCCGCGGGCAGTACCGGGGGGACGCACCGCACCGTGGGACCTTCCTCCGCACGTGCCCCGCGTCGTCCCCGCACCCGAGTGCACACGGAGGAAGGACCGCCATGAGCTTCGGCGAGCCGAACAACCCCTACGGGCCGCCGCCCCAGCAGCCCCCGGCCGCTCCCGGCCACGGCCACCCGCAGCAGCCGCCCGCCCCCGGTCACGGCGTCCCGCAGGCCCCGCCCTACCAGCAGCAGCCGTACCCGCAGCAGGCGTACCCGCAGTACCCGGGCGGGGACCCGTATTTCCAGGGCGGCCACCACCCCGGCGGACCGGCGCAGATGCCACGGCCGACGCGCGTCGCGCAGATCCTGGTGGGGGTGATCGCCCTGGCACACCTGATCGTCGCGGGCTCGTACGTCTGGGTGCTGTCCCGGTGGGACGAGGAGATGCTGAAGGCCGGGGTGACCGACGACCCGGACGTGGAGCGCTACGCCGACCTGGGCAAGGGAATCGTCGTGTTCATGGCGAGTCTGGCCACCGTGTTCGCGATCCTCGGCATCGTGCTGCTCCTGCAGTACGCCAAGGGCGGCAACGCCGTGCGCGTGTGCTCCATCGTGTACGGCTCGTTCGCCATCGTCACCGGCATCTTCATGCTGTCGGCCTGGGGCCTCGGCCTCATCCTCATCGCCGTCAGCATCCTGGTGATCGTCTTCTGCGCGAAGCGGGAGAGCGCGGGCTGGTTCCGCCGGCCGCGCTACTGATCCACCGGCCGGCCCCGGACCCGCGGGAGCGCCCGTACCCGGTGGCGGGAGCGCCCGTTCCGATCACCGGGGGCGCCCGTCGTACCGCGCGCGCCGACCGGTTCGCGCCATTCACGCCCGCGGGCCGTGTCGGTCCCGTCCGAAGGGGGACACGGCCCCGGCGCGTCGCCCTACCCTGGCTGCGGTAGCCGTCGGGCACGGGGAGACGCACCTTGTACAGCATCATCGTGGTACCTCCGCCGACCGCCGAGGACGCGCGAGGGGGCGACCAGGTCCGGCTCGCGCCGGGCGAGCGGCTGGCCTTCGGGCGGTCCGCGGCCGACAACGACCTGCGCATCGCACACGACGGGGTCTCCCGCAGGGCGGGCGAGATCACCGCGCAGGGCGCCTTCTGGATACTGAGCAACCTCTCCGCCCGGCACACCTATGTGGTGGAGAACCCCGAGGGCGCGGGCGAGCACATCAAGGTCGGGCCGGGCCGGCTCGACGCCCCCGTGCCGTTCGAGTTCTCGCGGATCGTGCTGCCCGCGGCGGGCGACCTGCTGGCGATCCAGGTGTGGGCGCCGCGCCACGACTACCGGCGCGACGACGGGGCGGGGCCGGACGGCGACACCACCGCGCCCGCCTTCTCCATGGATCGCACGAAGCGCTACTTCGCGGTGCTGGCCGCCCTGTGCGAGCCCCGGCTGCGCGGGGAGCCGCACGCCCCACCGCCCACCGTCGACCAGCTCGTGGACCGGCTGCGCCCCGCCTGGCCCGGGGCCTCCCGCACCTCCGTCCAGTGGAACATCGACTACCTGGCCGTGAAACTGCGCCTGAAGCCGGGCCCGGACACGGCGGACACCGGCCCTCGGCTCAACGGCAAGAAGGAGTCGCTGGTCTCCCTGGCCCTCCGCTTCGACCTGGTGCGCGAGGACGACCTGGTCGTGCTGGCGGGCGCCGCCGAGAGACGAACGGCGCGGTGACCGGGCAGCCGTACGCGGTGCCGGTGCCGGCCGGCTACCGGGTGGGCGACTGGGAGGTGCGGGCGCCGCTCGCGACGGGCGCGTTCGGCAGCGTCTACGAGGCCCGGTACACCGGCGCGCGGGCGCGGCTGCCGAGGACGGCGGCGCTGAAGTTCCTGCCCACCGGCACCAGTACGCCCCGCCGGCTGGCGCACCTGCGGGACCTCGTCGAGCGCGAGGTGGAGTTGTACCGGCGGCTGAGCCATCCCCGGCTGATCCGCCTGTACGAGACGCTGACGGTCGACGACCCCGGCCGCCCCGGACTCGACGGCGCCACCGTCCTCGTGCTGGAGAAGGCGGAGGGCTCCCTGGCCGCGCTGCTCGCCCGCTCGCCCCGGCCCGCCGGGGGGCCCGAGCTGCTCGCGCAGATCTGCGAGGGCCTCCACCAGCTGCACCGGGCGGGCTGGGTGCACGGGGACCTGAAACCGGCGAACGTGCTGCTGATGCGGGACGGTTCGGTCCGCCTCGCCGACTTCAACATGGCCGCCGAACTCGAGGGCACCCACGCCTACACGCCCGCCTTCTCCACCCCCGACTACACCCCGCCCGAACTCCTGTGGTCCGAGATCGGCGAACGCGGCCGCCGCATCCGCCCCTCCGCCGACGTCTGGGCCTTCGGGGTCCTCGCCCACCTCGTCCTCACCCACACCTTCCCGCTGCCCGGCGGCACCCCGACGGCCCGCCGCGACGCGGCCGCCGCCTACGCCCGCGGCGCCGACGAGCTGCGCCTGTCCCCCCGGTTGCCGGACGTCTGGCGGGAGATCGTGCGGGACTGCCTGACCCGTACGCACGAGGAGCGCGTGGCCGCCGGGGCGCTGCTGCGCCGGGTCGAGGCCGCCGCCGCGGGCACCGCACCCCGGCCGCGCCGCCGCTCCCGGCGCGCGACCGCGGCCGCCGCGGCGGGCGCCACGGTCGCGGCGGCCGTCCTCGGCTGGGGCGTCAGCTCCCGGCTGGCGGACGGCGGCGACGGGGCGGGCGGTGGAGGGACCGGTGGCGCCACCGGGACGGCCGTACCGGCCGCCGTGTACGGCGCGGAGGACCTGCGCACCGGCCGGGGCGTCCCCGCCGCCTACCGGCTGCTGATCGTCGAGACCGCGCGCGACTGCCGTCAGGGCGACGTCACCCCCTCCCTGATCGCCGCGATGCTGAAGGTGGAGAGCGACTTCGACCCGGACCTCGCCGACCCCGCCAAGGACGAGTACGGCATCGCCCGCTGGACGCCGAGCGTGCTGCGCTGGTGGATGAACGAGGACGGCACCCCCGGCGAGTCCGTGCCCTCGCCGCCGTTCCCGCCGGCCGAGTCCGTTCCGGCGATGGGCCGCTACCTGTGCTGGATCGCGCCCCGCCTGGACCGCCGGCTGCCGGGCGACCGCCGGGTGCTGGTCGCCGTCGCCTACCGGACGTCGTACAAGAAGGTGAACGACGCGGGCGGAGTTCCCCCGAAGTACCGCGACTACGCCGCCCGCGTCGCCCACTACCTCAAGGAGTACACGCCCCCCGGCCGGAAGTGACCCTGAGACGTCCGAGGTACCGGTCGGCCTCCTGAGCCGCCACCGTGGAACCACCGCCCCGCACGACGGGGGCGGGACACCCACGGGGGAAACGGGGGGTCGGCGATGACCGGCAAGCACGCGTTCGCCCGGATGTGCCTGGTCGCGGCGGCCGTCACGGCCGCCGCGACCGGATGCACCGGCAACGGCAACGGTGACGGCGGTGACGGCGGCGGCTCGGGCGGGCGGGCCGGAGCGGCGCCGCTGACCTGGCAGCAGGAGCTGCGCGTCACCGACGCCCTGCAGCGGCTGACGAAACGGTGCATGGACCGCCACGGCTTCACGTACTGGGAGGACCGCACCCTCACCCTGCGCGAGAGCCGCCCCGTGCGGTACGTGCAGGACGACGTGGCCTGGGCGCGGACGTACGGCTACGGCGGCCCCGTCGAGGCGAAGAACGAACGGACCCGGCTGCACCACCCCAACGCCGCCTACCGGCAGCGGCTCCCCGCCGACCGCCGGGCCGCCTTCGACAGGGCCCTCGACGGCGGCGACGACGCCCACACCCTCTCGGTACGGCTGCCGGGCACCGGGGCCGAGGTCGGCAAACGGGTCGGCGGCTGCTCGGCCGAGGCGGAAAAGGCCCTCTACGGCGACCCCGCCACCTGGTTCCGCGCCGCGAGGACCGCGACCGGCCTGCGCGCGCTGTACGGCGAGGACCTGATGCGCGACCGGGAACTGACCGCGGCCGTGCGCGTCTGGTCCCGGTGCATGAGAGGGGCCGGCCTGGCCCACGCCGACCCGCGGGCCGCCCGCGACGCGATCCGCGCGAACACCGCCCGGCTGGGCCCGGCCCGCGCCGGCGAGGCGTTCGCGCTGGAGCGCCGGACGGCGGTCGCGGACGCCCGCTGCGCCCGCGGGGCGGACCTGAGGTCCGTCGTCACGGCCCGCGAGGCCCACTACGTCGACCGGCTGCGCGACCGGTACGGCGACGCGCTCGACACCTACGAGCGCCTCCAACGGCAGGCGTACGACCGGGCGGTACGGATCGTGCCGCCACGCGCCTGACGGATCACCACCGGAACACCGCAGAACACCAACGAGGGGACATCATCATGCGCAAGTTCGCCATCACGGCGGCCGTCCTCGGGCTGACCGCCCTGGGCCTCGGCCTGCCGGCCACGACCGCCCAGGCGGCCGGGTCGGACGTCCGGGCCACCGTCTGCAACAGCAAGTGGCCGGGCCGCAACGGCAACGTCTACGCCTGGGACGCCCTGGACTGCCAGGGCTCGCCGCTCGGCGTCACCGCGGGCAACGACGCCGACTGGAACGCGGCCGGCGGCGGTTTCGCGAACGCCTGGGACAAGGCGTCGTCCGTCATGAACGCCGGCTACACCGGCGGCAACGACGTCGTGCAGTTCTGGTTCATGGAGAACCACGGCGGGGGCTACACCTGCCTGTCGCCCAACGAGTACTTCGCGGACGACCTGAGGGACAACTTCTTCACCAGCGGCCCCGTCGTGAACGACAACATCCGCTCCCACCGGTGGGTGACCGCGGGCTCCTGCTCGCAGTGGCTGACCTGAGCCACCGGGCGCCGACGGCAAAGGCGGGCGGACCGGCAGGGTGCCGGGCCGCCCGCCCTCGCGTCGGCGGCGGACCGTCAGTGGAACGCCGGCGGCGGACCGTCAGTGGAAGAAGTGGCGCGTCCCCGTGAAGTACATGGTGACGCCCGCCTTCTTCGCGGCCTCGACGACCAGCTCGTCACGGACCGAACCGCCGGGCTGGACCACGGCCTTCACGCCGGCCTCGACGAGGATCTCCAGCCCGTCGGGGAAGGGGAAGAACGCGTCGGAGGCGGCGTACGCCCCCTGCGCGCGCTCCGCGCCGGCCCGCTCGACGGCGAGCTTGGCGGAGTCCACCCGGTTGACCTGGCCCATGCCGACGCCGACCGAGGCGCCGTCCTTGGCGAGCAGGATCGCGTTGGACTTCACGGCCCGGCAGGCCTTCCAGGCGAAGGACAGCTCGGCCAGTTCGCCGGCGGTGAGCGCCTCGCCCGTCGCCAGCGTCCAGTGGGCCGGGTCGTCGCCCTCGGCCTGGAGGCGGTCGGTGACCTGGAGGAGGGCACCGCCGTCGATCGGCTTGACCTCGACCGGGTTGGCCGGGGCGCCCTCGGCCTTGAGCACCCGGATGTTCTTCTTCCTGGCGAGGGCCTCCAGGGCCCCCTCCTCGTAGCCCGGCGCGACGATGACCTCGGTGAAGATCTCGGCGACCTGCTCCGCCATCTCCTTGGAGACCGGGCGGTTGACCGCGATGACGCCGCCGAACGCCGACAGCGGGTCGCACGCGTGCGCCTTGCGGTGCGCCTCGGCGACGTCCGCGCCGGTCGCGATGCCGCAGGGGTTGGCGTGCTTGATGATCGCGACGCAGGGCTCGTCGTGGTCGTACGCGGCACGGCGGGCGGCGTCCGTGTCCGTGTAGTTGTTGTACGACATCTCCTTGCCGTGGAGCTGCTCCGCCTCGGCGAGGCCGCCGGTGCCGTCGACGTAGAGCGCCGCGCCCTGGTGCGGGTTCTCGCCGTAGCGCAGGGTGTTCTCGCGCGCGTAGGTGTGGCCCAGGAAGTCGGGGAAGCCGCTGTCGTCGACGGCCGCGTAGTCGTCGGCGAACCAGGAGGCGACGGCGACGTCGTAGGCGGCCGTGTGCCGGAAGGCCTCGGCGGCCAGCCGCTTGCGGGTGGCGAGGTCGAAGCCGCCGTCCCCGACCGCGGCGAGGACGTCGGCGTACCGGTCCGGACTGGTGACCACGGCGACCGACGGGTGGTTCTTGGCGGCGGCACGCACCATGGACGGCCCGCCGATGTCGATCTGCTCGACGCACTCGTCGGGCGAGGCGCCGGAGGCGACCGTCTCGCGGAACGGGTAGAGGTTCACGACGACGAGGTCGAACGGCTCGACGTCCAGCTCGGCGAGCTGCCGCCGGTGGTCCTCCAGCCGCAGGTCGGCGAGGATGCCGGCGTGCACGCGCGGGTGCAGGGTCTTGACGCGTCCGTCCAGGCACTCGGGGAAGCCGGTCAGCTCCTCGACCTTGGTGACGGGGACGCCGGCGGCGGCGATGCGGGAGGCGGTGGACCCGGTGGAGACGAGGGTGACACCGGCCTCGTGCAGCCCGCGGGCCAGCTCTTCGAGGCCGGTCTTGTCGTAGACGCTGACGAGCGCGCGACGGATCGGCCGCTGGGTGCTCTCGTTGCTCTCGGCGGTCACTGGATAACTACCTTTCGTCCCTCGATGCGATAGCCGTTGCGGGCGAGGCGCCCCACGACCTCGACGAGCAGCCTTCGCTCGACTTCCTTGATGCGCTCGTGCAGCGCGCTCTCGTCGTCCTCGTCCCGGACCTCCACCACGCCCTGGGCGATGATCGGGCCGGTGTCGACGCCGTCGTCGACGAAGTGGACGGTGCAGCCGGTGACCCGGGCGCCGTACGCGAGCGCGTCCCGCACTCCGTGGGCACCCGGAAAACTGGGGAGCAGGGCGGGGTGGGTGTTCACGAACCGCCCGCCGAACCGCGCCAGGAACTCCTTGCCGACGATCCTCATGAACCCGGCGGACACGACGAGGTCGGGCTCGTGGGCGGCGACGGCCTCCGCGAGGGCGGCGTCCCACGCCTCGCGGGTGTCGTAGTCCTTCACCTTGCGCACGAAGGTGGGGATCCCGGCCCGCCCGGCCCGCGCGAGCCCCTCGATGCCCTCCCGGTCCGCGCCGACGGCCACGATCTCGGCGCCGTACGCCTCGACACCGGTCGCGGCGATCTCGTCGAGCAGTGCCTGAAGATTCGTACCGGAACCGGAGACCAGCACGACGAGGCGCTTGGCCTCGGGCTTGGCGGCCACGATGGGGCCCTTTCTCGGGGGAGCGTCTGTCCGTCGGCCGACTCACGACGCCACGCTTGTGCATTCATACGAATGCTTCGCGCCCCGGGATACGGGGAAGTCTACGAAGCGGCCGACCGTCAGCAACGATACCGGCACACCGGACGGCCCCCGCGGGACGGGGGCGTGGCCGGAAGGTAGCGTCTGGGGCGAGCGGGCTCGGGAACGCGGTCGTCGTGCGGAGCGTTTCCCCTGTGACCGCTCCCATCCGACAGCCGTACGCGGTCGCCTCGGCCAGCAGGCCGTGACCACCGTCGCGATCACTTAGGGGAAGACGCTCTCTTGATGCCGGACCGCAGTCTGCGACTCCTCACGCTCCCCCCGCAGTCACCGCAGGGAGGGGAGCGCGGCGCCGTGCTGCTGCGGGAGCGCCCAGCCACCCCGCCCGACGCGTCCACGGGCCGGGTGAGCGGCGACGAGGGTTCCTCGCCGAAGGATTCCCCGCCGAGCGGCTCCTCGCCGAACGACGACAACCCCTTCGCCCCGCCCCCGGAAGGCACCCCCGACCGCCCGTGGCAGCCCCGTCGCCCGTCCCAGGGCGGGGGCGAGCCGCCGTCCGGGAACTCCCCCTGGGGCAGCCAGTGGAGCGACCACCAGCCCGGCCGTTCCGGCGGCGGCTTCGGCGAGCGCCCCGGCGGCCCTCCCGAGGGCGGCGACCCCGGCTCCGGCCCCACTCCCAGCCCGCGCTGGGATCCCACCGACCCGTCCCAGCGCCGCGCGCGCTACGCCCTCCTGTGCGGCATGTGGGCCTTCTTCTTCGCCCTCTTCGGCTGGCCCTACGTGGCCCTCCTCCTCGGCGCGCTGGCCCTCAACTGGGGCATCAGCGCGCTGCGGGCCAAGCCGCGCACCCCCGACCCGGACAACCCCCGGCCGCCCGCCCGCCCCCAGACCACGGCGGCCGTCAGCGGCATCGTCACCGCCTCCCTGGCCCTGGCCCTGGTGGCCCTCACCTTCACGGCGCAGCTGGTCTACAGCGACTACTACACCTGCACGAACGACGCCCTGACCAACAAGTCCGAGCAGGCCTGCGAGGACCTGCTGCCGGAACAGCTGAGGGACGTCCTGGGCGGCAACAGCTAGAGGCAGCACGCCCCAGCGGCAGAAACCGCACCACCGGGGCCCCGTGGCTCCGCCCCCGGGGCCCCACCCCCGCCCACCCCGACCCGGCGGGCCGAAACCGCTCCGGCCGGGCGTCTCCTCCCGGCCGAGGCCAGGCATCCGGCACCCCCAGCGCCCACCCGCCGGGGACGAGCGACGAACACCGGCCGGCACACGCAGCCCGCCCGAGTGCGCCCCTCCGGAGAAGCCTGAGGGCAAGACCCGCCCAGGCCCGGCAGCCGGGGTCCAGGCCCGGCAGCCGGGGTCCAGGAGCGGGCCGCCGGGGTCCAGGAGCGGGCCGCCGGGGTCCAGGAGCGGGCCGCCGGAAGCGGCGACTCCCGGACGGTGAACACCGGCCGGCACACGCAGCCCGCCCGGAGGCGCCCCTCCGGGGCAGCCTGAGGACAAGACCCGTCCAGGCCCGGCAGCCGGGGTCGGGGGGCGGCAGCCGGGGTCGGGTCGGGAAGGGGCGGCGGGGGCGAGAACGCTCCGCGCCGTTCACGGCGTCCCGGTGCCCTCCTCGCGCTCGAAGTCGTACGGCTCGGTGTCCGCGCCGGACGCCGGCGCGGGCACGGCCACCGACAGCGGCACCGGCACCGACGTCCGCACGGGCGCAGCCGCGCCCGTCACCTCACCCCGCCCCCACCACCACCGCAGGCCGAGCCCCACCGGCATCCCCACCCCCACCACCCACACCCACACCGCCGCCCCCACCTGCCACCCCACCGGCCCGAACCGGGCCAGGCTCCCCACCCCCAACGGCCCCCCGGCCATCGCCGCCAGCACGCCGAACCCCACCGCGCACAGCACCGCCGCCAGCCCCACCACCCCCACCGTCCGCTTCCAGGACCAGACCCGTCCGCCGGGCCGCACGGCGCCCCGGCCCACGAACATCCCCACCGCACCCCCGCCCAGCAGCGCCATCACCGCCGCGGCCCAGTTCAGCCCTCCACCCGCCCCCGCCTCCGGCACCGCCGCGAGCAACGGGAACGGCGGCAGCAGCGGAGCCGGGTCGGAGGTCAACGGCGTCACCACGTGCCCGGTCCCCAGCACGAACCCGGGGCCCACCGCGTACGCCGCTCCCCACACCGCCGCGTTCGGCACCAGCACCACGCACAGCAACAGCACCGCGAACCGCCCCGACCAGCCCCCGGTCAGCTCCAGGAACGCCCCCCGCGCCGCCCCGAGGTGCCACACCGACGAGACCACCACCAGCAGGGCACCGCCCCCCACCAGCACCGCGGCCCCCGCTCCCGCCGCCCGCACGGCCACCGCCACCCGCTCCCGTCCCTCCGCCCCCAGCACCAGCCGCCGCGCCCCGCGCGGCAACAGCACCAGTACCCGCTCCACCGGCCCGCGGGGGCAGCCGTACGCCACCCACACCCCGACCCCGGCCGCGACGGCCACGAGCACCGGCAGCGACACCACGGCCCCGAGCCAGGAGGGCCGCAGGGCGCCACCGGCCGCGTACCCCGCGGCCGTCGCGGCGACGGCGAGGTACCCGAGGACCACCCCCGCCCACGCGGTCCGCGCGCTCACCAGGGGAGCGCCCTCCTCCCCGGTCCCGTCCACGGCGTCCCGCGCGGCCCGGTGCAGCAGCCACACCGGCAGGGCGAGCAGCAGCAGGGGGGTGACACCGACCGGCGCGGGGACCCCGGACAGGGTGTCGGCGCGGACCAGTTCCACCCCGTGCGCCAGCAGCCACAGCGCGGCCGCGACGTGCAGCGCGCCACCGGGCCCGCTGTCCGGATAGGGCGAGCTGATCCACAGCACCGTCACCAGCACGGCGAACGAACCGAGCCCTAGCCCCGCGGCCAGCGCACCGCCGAGCAGTCCGGCGGCCAGTCCGGGGGAGCGATGCCGCGACCGGGCGAGAAGGAGCGACAACGACGAACGACGAGCGGTCATCTGGATCACGCCCGCCATGGTCCCAACGACACGCGTCTTCCCGTCGTAACGGGCGAACCATCGCTGTGTCGCTCAATATACGTTTATGTACTTTTTCGTACGAAGGGGTGCCCTGTGACACAGTGCTTCGACACCCCGCTCCCCCCGCCCGAGGAACGCCGACGCCTGCGCGAGAAGCGCTCGCTGACGCAGGCTCAACTGGCGGCGCGACTGGGTGTCAGCAGGGAGACGGTGCGTGCATGGGAGACCGGCCGCTCCACTCCGAGCGGCCGCAAGAGGGAGTCGTACGCGAAACTGCTGGCCGAGCCGACGGACGAGCTACCGGCCGAGATGACGGGCCCCCAGAAGGCGGAGCCCGCACCCGAGCTGACGACCGGTCCGGGCACGGCCGGGAAACCCTCCGCACCCGGGCCCGCCCGCGCTCCCACCCCCACACCCGCGTCCCCCCTCTCCCCTCCCCTGACTCCCGCTCAGGCCTTCGACGCCCTGTACGCGTTCTGCGCCCCGGCCCTCGTCCGCCAGGCCTACCTCCTCACCGGCCGCCGCGAACTGGCCCGCGAGTCGGTCGAGCGGGCCTTCCAGGTCGCCTGGCAGCGCTGGCCGGAGGTGGCCGTCGACCCCGACCCGCCGAGCTGGGTCCGCGCGACGGCGTACGAGTACGCGCTGTCCCCCTGGCACCGGTTCCGCCCCCGCTACCGCCACCCCGAACCACCGCCGGCCGACGCCCGTGACCGCGCCCTGCTCGACGTCCTCCTGACGCTCCCGCCGTCCTACCGCCGCACCCTCCTGCTGTACGACGGGGTCGGCCTGGGGCTGCCGGAGACCGCGGCGGAGACGGAGGCGAGCACACCGGCGGCGGCGAACCGCCTGCTGCACGCCCGCGCGGCGGTCGCCGCCCGGCTGCCGGAGCTGGCGGAACCGCGCGAGCTGCACCGCAGCCTGGCGCAGACGGCGTCGACGGAACGCCTGCGCGCCGCCAAACCCCCGACGGTACGGATCGGCAGCGAACGCCGGGCCCGGTTCTGGACCAGGGCGGCGATCGCCGTCACGGTGGCGATCATCGGAGCGACGGCCCTCACCCTGAGGTCGGCCCCCACCCGCTACGAACCCCCGGTCCCGCCCGGCGAGACGGTCCGCGGCATCCCCCCGAGGACGGCCCCGGGCCCCCTGTCGACCGCGGAACTGGCGCTGCGGGCCAAACTCCGGGCGGAAGCGGCGAACGGCCCGGAGAGGCTCCGGCCGGAGCCCCGCTGACGCGACGGCCCCGGCCCGCTCGCCGCCCGCGGACACGACGGTGGGCCCGTCCCGGGCAAGGGGACGGGCCCACTGACGTTCAGCCGGAGGGAGCCGTTCAGCCGGCCAGGATCTCCCGGGCCAGCTTCGCCGTCTCGGTCGGCGTCTTGCCGACCTTGACGCCGGCGGCCTCGAGGGCCTCCTTCTTGGCGGCGGCCGTACCGGAGGAGCCGGAGACGATGGCGCCGGCGTGGCCCATGGTCTTGCCCTCGGGCGCGGTGAAGCCCGCGACGTAGCCGACGACCGGCTTGGTCACGTTCTCCTTGATGAAGGCCGCGGCCCGCTCCTCGGCGTCGCCGCCGATCTCACCGATCATGACGATCAGGTCGGTGTCGGGGTCGGCCTCGAACGCGGCGAGCGCGTCGATGTGCGTGGTGCCGATGATCGGGTCGCCACCGATGCCGACGGCGGACGAGAAGCCGATGTCGCGCAGCTCGTACATCATCTGGTACGTCAGCGTGCCGGACTTCGAGACCAGGCCGATACGGCCCGGCTTCGTGATGTCGCCCGGGATGATGCCGGCGTTCGACTGGCCCGGCGTGATGAGACCGGGGCAGTTCGGGCCGATGATCCGGGTCTTGTTGCCCTTCGAGCCCGCGTACGCGTAGAAGGCGGCGGTGTCGTGGACTGCGATGCCCTCGGTGATGACGACCGCGAGGGGGATCTCGGCGTCGATCGCCTCGATGACGGCGGCCTTGGAGAAGGCCGGCGGCACGAAGAGGACGGACACGTTGGCGCCCGTCTTCTCCATCGCCTCGGCGACCGTGCCGAAAACGGGGATCTCGGTGCCGTCGATGTCGACCGACTGACCCGCCTTGCGGGGGTTCACGCCACCGACGATGTTGGTGCCGTCCGCCAGCATGAGCTTGGTGTGCTTCATGCCCGTGGCACCGGTCATGCCCTGGACGATGACCTTGCTGTCCTTGTCGAGGAAGATAGCCATGGCTGTGTCTGTCCCTCTTCCTTACTTCGCAGCCGCGAGCTCGGCGGCCTTGTCGGCCGCGCCGTCCATGGTGTCCACGCGCTGGACCAGCGGGTGGTTGGCGTCGGAGAGGATCTTGCGACCCAGCTCGGCGTTGTTGCCGTCCAGGCGGACGACGAGGGGCTTGGTGACTTCCTCGCCCTTGTCCTTGAGCAGCTGCAGCGCCTGCACGATGCCGTTGGCGACCTCGTCGCAGGCGGTGATGCCGCCGAAGACGTTGACGAAGACGGACTTGACGTCCGGGTCGCCGAGGATGATCTCCAGGCCGTTCGCCATGACGGCGGCGGAGGCGCCACCGCCGATGTCGAGGAAGTTGGCGGGCTTGACGCCGCCGTGGGCCTCACCGGCGTACGCGACGACGTCGAGGGTGCTCATGACGAGACCCGCGCCGTTGCCGATGATGCCGACCTCGCCGTCGAGCTTGACGTAGTTGAGGTTCTTCTCCTTGGCCGCGGCCTCGAGGGGGTTGGCCGCCGCGTGGTCGACGAGCGCCTCGTGGTCGGGGTGGCGGAAGTCCGCGTTCTCGTCCAGGGAGACCTTGCCGTCGAGGGCGATGACGTCGCCGGAGGCGACCTTCGCCAGCGGGTTGACCTCGACGAGGAGGGCGTCCTCCTCGATGAAGGTCTTCCACAGCGTCACGAGGACGTCGGCGACCTTGTCCGCGACCTCGGCCGGGAACTTCGCGGCCTCGACGATCTCGCGGGCCTTCTCGGGGGTCACACCCTCGTTGGCGTCGATCGGGGTCTTCGCGACGGCCTCGGGGCGGGTGGCCGCCACCTCCTCGATGTCCACGCCGCCCTCGACGGACGCGATGGAGAGGAAGGTGCGGTTGGTGCGGTCCAGGAGGAAGGAGACGTAGTACTCCTCCAGGATCTCCGGGGCCGTCTCGGCGATCATCACCTTGTGGACCGTGTGGCCCTTGATGTCCATGCCGAGAATGTCCGTCGCACGGGCGACGGCCTCGTCCGGGGTGGCGGCGAGCTTCACGCCACCGGCCTTGCCGCGGCCGCCGACCTTCACCTGGGCCTTGACTACGGACTTGCCACCGAGACGCTCAGTGGCTGCGCGGGCCGCCTCAGGCGTGTCGATGACTTCACCGGCCAGCACCGGTACATCGTGCTTGGCGAAGAGGTCCCTCGCCTGGTACTCGAACAGGTCCACGCGCTTCCGTCCCTATCAGTGATCTCGCGGTTCGTTGTCTGCGTGGGCGTGCCGCGAGGGCAACGTGACGTCCGCCGTCTGTCAGTCACAAGGGAGGCGCACACGGTGTCCGAGCGCGCGGCATGTCCGTCTCGCAGGTTATCGCTGCTTGCGGGGGGCCCCTAAATCGAGGGTCACACCTGAGCGGTGATACCTGTCACATGATGCCGACATCACTGGCACGCCGTGCCGCCTGTGAGGAGGGGGAGGTGGTGACGGAGGCGGGGCGGAGGCGGGGCGGAGGCGGAGGCGGAGGCGGTAGTGGCGGCGGAGGCGGCGGCAGCGGCAGCGGCAGCGGCAGCGGCAGCGGCAGCGGAGACACGCGACCGGGACGGAGCCCGGGAGGGGTCTCACCGGGCTGGGGTTGGCCCGGTGAGACCCGTGGAACAGCCCCGGAGGGGCTCGGGGCCGGGCCGTCCCCACCCCAATGGGGACGGCCCGGCCCCGTTCCGCGGGGGTGGGGCCGGAACGACCGACGGCCTCGGCCGTCCGGTTCCCGCCTCCCGCGGAGTCGGTGCCCCGCCGACGTGCGGCCGGCGGGAAGAATGCGAGGCCCGCGGGGCCCGGTGCGCGCGGGTGCGCTCGCTGCGTGCGCGGACCGGGGGATCAGGCGTGCCGGGCCTCGGCGACGTCCCGCACCGGGCGGCACGACCGGGCGGGGACGACCAGGCGGGGGCGACCATGCCGGCAGCCGGCCGGGCGGGGACGACCATGCCGGCAGCCGGCCGGGCCGCGCGCCGTCGGAAGGACGCCACCGGCTCGCCTCGTGCGTGAGTTCTTACGCGAAGGGGGTGGCGGGGCCGTCAGATCTCCGGCGCACCGGTCAGCCGTACGGGTGACCGTCCGGGCGGAGAGGGCGGCCTGCCCTAGCCGGGGAAGAGGGGGATCTCCCGGTACCTGTCCTCGATCCCGACCACGTCCGTACGCACGGCGCTGCCGGGAACCAGCAGCAACGGCACCCGCTGCTGCGGCGGCACGGCGTGCGCGTCGCCGTGCCGCGACACACCGCCGTCGAGCTGTGACGCACTGCCCAGCGCGCCGTCGGGCGCCCCGGCGGGCGTTCGCTCCGCGGGCGCGTGCGCGCCGGTCCCGGTGTGCCCGGTACGGCCCCGCACTCCACCGCGCGCCACCGTTCCGCTCGGGTACTCGCGTACGACGCCCCGGGGGCCGCACGACGGTCGCGGCGCCGCCGGGTCTACGGTCCCGGAGTCCGGTCCGGGGTCCGACGCCGGGTGGACCGGTTCCGGGTGGACCGGTTCCGGATGGACCGGTTCCGGATGGACCGCTGGCGGTAGATCCGAGGCCGGGAGGTCCGACACCGGCAGGGCCGGCAGGGCGGGCGCCGGCAGGGACGGCAGGTTCGACACCGGCAGGGCGGGCGCCGGCAGGGACGGCAGTGGGGGAAGGTCCGGCGGCGGCACCGTGGGCGTCCCCTCCACCACCACCGCCGCCAACCGCTCGCTCACGTCCTCCAGTGCTTCACCGGTGAACTTCACGACCCGCTCCCGCACCGGAAGCACGGGGTTCGTCGGGGCGGCCGGACGCGCCGGCGTCTCCTCGGCCGGGGCCGGGACTGAGGCGGAAGGCGCGGAAACGGAACCGGATGACGGTCCGGAGACAGCATGCGGTGAGGCCAGTTCGGCCACGGTCTTCGACAACGAGGCGGCCGGCGGTACTCCGTCCGCCGCCTGCGCCTGCCCGCCGAGGAGGAGTCCCAGCGCGAACAACCCGCCCAGCAGCAGCACGCCGCGCAGCGCGATGCTTGCGGCGACGGCGGGCAGGCGAGCGGGGCGGGCCAAGGGGGAGGAACCTCCCGTGCGACGGGACGAGGCGTTCGATCCTCGCACGGGAGTCCCGAGGTCGCGCAAGCTCCCCGTTACCGATGAGTGGTCATGTCCCGTTTGCCGCACCGGTGTCCAGGTCCGGGACGGGAAGCGGGCGTTTCTCGATCGCCGCCGCCATCACGTCCGGGAACAGGTCGGGCGTACAGGCGAAGGCGGGTGCGCCCAGCGCCGCCAGGGCGGCGGCGTGCTCCCGGTCGTGGGCGGGCGCGCCTTCGTCGGAGAGCGCGAGCAGGGCGACGAACTGCACCCCCGACGCCTTCATCGCCGCCACCCGCTTCAGCATCTCGTCACGTATGCCTCCCTCGTAGAGGTCGCTGATGAGCACCACCACCGTCTCGGCGGGGCGGGTGATCCGCGACTGGCAGTAGGCGAGCGCCCGGTTGATGTCCGTACCGCCGCCGAGCCGGGTACCGAAGAGGACGTCCACGGGGTCGTCGAGCTGGTCGGTGAGGTCGACGACCGCCGTGTCGAAGACGACGAGCCGGGTGCTGACCGTCCGCATCGACGCCAGCACCGCCCCGAACACCGAGGCGAAGACGACCGAGGGCGCCATGGACCCCGACTGGTCGACGCAGAGGATCACCTCCTTCTTCACGGACTGCGCGGCCCGCCCGTGACCGACGATCCGCTGGGGCACGACCGTCCCGTACTCGGGCAGGTAGTGCCTGAGGTTGGCGGCGATCGTGCGGTTCCAGTCGATGTCGTGGTGGCGGGGCCGGGCGACCCGGGCGCCGCGGTCGAGCGCGCCGGTGAGGGTGGCACGGGTACGGCCGGCGAGCCGTCTCTCCAGGTCCTGGACGACCTTGCGCACGACGGCCCGCGCCGTTTCCCTCGTCGTCTCCGGCATCGCCTTGTCGAGCGAGAGGAGGGTGCCGACGAGGTGCACGTCCGGCTCCACCGCCGCCAGCATCTCCGGCTCCAGCAGCAGCGCGGCCAGCCCGAGCCGCTCGATGGCGTCGCGCTGCATGACCTGGACGACGGAGGAGGGGAAGTAGGTCCGGATGTCCCCCAGCCAGCGCGCCACCGACGGCGCCGACGCCCCGAGCCCCGCCGAACGGTCCCGCCCCGTCCGCGCCCTGTCCCCCTTGCCGTAGAGCGCGGCGAGCGTGCCGTCCACGGCCGTGTCCCGCCCGGACAGTTCCTGCCCGGTGCCGTCCGCCTCGCCGCCCCCGAGCACGAGCCGCCAGCGCCGCAGCCGCTCCCGCGCGGGGTCCGTCTCCCTCGTCTCGAAGGCCGAGGTCATGTCCTCACTCCTGCCGGATGGCCGTCGTCCTGCCGCGTCCCGTCCGGTCCCAGCAGCAGCCGCACCACGGGGAGGACGGCGTCCGCTCGTCCCTCGTCGATCTCGTCCGCGAACCCAGTGGTCCCGGCACCCGCACGCACCACGGTTCCTCTCTCCCCGGGCCCTCTGCGCACCAGTTCCCCGAGCGTCCGGCGCACCCCCACCTCGTACGCCGAGAACGTCCGCCGCAGCAACGGCAGTACGTCCGTGAACGTCTGCGCCGGCACCCCCGACAGCCAGCCGTCGACCAGGCCGAGCAGCCGCTCGTCGTGCACGAGGAGCAGCCCGCCGCCGGCCCCGCCCCCGACGAAGCCCTCGATCCAGGCGGCCGCGTCCGCCGGCGGCGTCCCCGGCGACAGCGCGAGCCCCATCAGCCGCGCCACCTCGTCCGCCGCCAGCTCCCCGTCGTCCAGCAACAGCCGTACGGCGCGCCCCCGCACGACCTCCGCCACGCCGCGCCGTGCGGACAGCAGCCGCAGGACGTCCCGCCAGCGGTCCCGGAGCCGGCCGTGCAGCGGGGCCCGCTCCGCCCCGGTCTCCTCCTCGAGCAGCCTCACCGCGCCGTGGACCGCGTCCACGTGGCCGCGCATCTCCTCGGCCGCGTCGGCGTCGAGTGCGGCGCACGCCCGCGGCAGGCCGACGAAGATCCGGTCGGCGAGCCCCACGGCGACGTCGGCCAGCGCGCCGGTGCCGGTGCCGCGCGCGTCGCCGTAGCGCAGGGAGCGGACCAGGGCGGGGAGCGCCCGGGCGAGATGGCCGACGTCCGTGTCCAGGGCGGCCCGCTCGGCGATGACCCGCATCACCGTCGGCAGGGCGTCCGGCAGCCCGGCCGGCAGGCAGCGCTCCGCGAGGGCGGTCGCCTCGGCGAGGCCCCGCGCCGCGACGGCGTCCGCCTCCGCCCTGGCGGTGGCGGCGGCCGGTACGGTCGTCCCCCACATCCCGGCCTCGGCGACCCGGACGGACAGCTCGGGCCGCCAGCGCAGCCGCCAGGTCTCCCGGAACGTGCCCGTGCTCCCCCGCGAGACCACCGGCTCGCCCCAGTCCACCCGCAGCAGGCGCAGCCGGTGCAACAGCCTGCTGCGCTCGGCGTCGGTCTCCTTGCGCAGGTCCAGTTCCAGTTCCCGTTCGGCCGCTTCCGGGGTGAGCCGCAGCCGGCGCCGGCGCCGGTCGAGGTCACGCTGCAGGGGCACCGCGGGCGCGGTGGCGGGGACCTCCCCCATGACGTCCCCCACGACCAGCCGGTCCTCGATCAGCGCCAGCGGTACGTCCGACCCCTCGCACAGCACCGCCCGCACGGCGTCGGTGGTCTCGCCCAGTCCGGGCAGCGGGCGGCCGCGCAGTGCGGCGAGCGTCTCGGCCAGCCGGACCGCCTCGATGACGTGCGCCGGGGAGACGACACGGTCCTCCTCCCGCAGCAGGCCGGCCACCCTGGTCAGCCACCGCTCCACCGGCCGGTCGGGGACGGCGAACAGATGCGCGTACCAGCCCGGCGAGTCGATGCCGGCGCCGTATCCCCCGGCCCGCGCCAGTCTGCGGTGGGTCCACGGCACCCACGTCAGGTCGGTCTTGGTCTTCGGCAGCCCTCTCACCAGCGCCCGGTCTGCGGTGAGCGTCGTGGTACGCCGGAGCGCGGGCACGTGCCACGCCCCGCACACCACCGCCACGGCCCCGCCCCCGGACTCCTTCAGCGCCGCCCTCAGCCGGAGCCGCATGTACGCCTCCCGCACGAGGTCCCGCTCGGTGCCCGCGGCGCCGTGCCCGTCCCGCAGGGCCGTCATGGCCTCCTCGATCGCGGCGAAGGGCGCCAGCGGGTCGCGCCGTCCGGCCCCCCGGTGTTCGACGACGTCCTCCCACCAGCGCTCGGGGTCGTCGTAGCCGGCGGCGTCGGCGAGCGCGGCGATCGGGTCGATCGGGTCGACGCGGAGATCGTCGCCCGGCGGTCGCGCCCCGGGCGCCGTGCCCCCGGACCCGGTACCGCCGGACTCCGTGTCCTCCACGTCCTCCGGGCCCGTGCCCTCGTGCGCCGTGCCCTCGTGCGGCTTCCGCTGCCAGGCCAGGGTGTGCGCGGCCGGCAGGTCGATGAAGCGGGCCGGGACGCCGTGTTCCAGGGCCCAGCGGAGCGCGACCCACTCCGGGGAGAACGCGGCCATCGGCCAGAACGCCGACCGTCCGGGCTCGTCCACGGCGTGCGCGAGGAGGGCGACCGGGGGCCGCAGGTCCTCGTCCGCGACCAGCGGGATCAGCGCGTCGGCCTCGGGCGGGCCCTCGATGAGCACGGTCCGCGGCCGGGCGGCGTCCAACGCCCTCCGGACGGCCCGCGCCGACCCCGGCCCGTGATGCCGCACCCCGAGCAGCAGGGCCCGGGCCGGGCCCGCCACGGGCCGACCGCCCGGCTCTCTCCCGGCGGCACGCGTCCGCCGTTCCCCGTCCTCCCCCTTCCCGACCACCCCGGCAGCCCCGTCACCGGCCGCCCCGTAGCCGTCGTCGTCACCGTCGTCCGGACCCCGTACCCGGCCCCCGGCCCCGTCCGTCCCCCCGGAGGCCCGGCTGCCGGTGGTCCCGTCCCCCGCTCCTCCGGGCGCCCGGTCCCCGCGCCCTTCCTCCCCGGCGCCGAGGGCCGCCCGGCCGGCCTCGGCCACCTCACCGTCCGGCATCCCGGCTCCTCCCCCGTGATCCTCCGTGGCCCCCGTCCGGCCGTCGTCCCCCGGTGCCCCGCCCGGCCCGTGCCCGCCCGCGCCCCGCCGGAACACAGCCCCGGGTCGCGTCCTCGTGTCCCCTCACACGGTCACCTCCCGGCACGCCCGGTAGAAGTCCGCCCAGCCGTCCCGCTCGCGGACGACCACCTCCAGGTACTCCCGCCACACCACCCGGTCGGCGGCCGGGTCACGGACGACCGCGCCGAGGAGGCCCGCGGCGACATCGGCCGGACGCAGGACGCCGTCGCCGAAGTGGGTGGCCAGCGCGAGGCCGTTGGTCACCACGGAGATCGCCTCCGCGGGCGACAGGGTGCCGCTCGGCGACTTCACCTTCGTACGGCCGTCGGAGGTGATCCCGTCGCGCAGTTCGCGGAAGACGGTCACCACGCGGCGGATCTCGTCGATGCCGTCGGGCCCGGCCGGCAGGTCGAGGGAGCGGCCGATCTGGCCGACGCGCCGCGAGACGATGTCGACCTCCGCCTCGACGCTCTCCGGCAGCGGCAGCACCACCGTGTTGAAACGGCGGCGCAGGGCGCTGGACAGCTCGTTGACCCCCCGGTCGCGGTCGTTGGCCGTGGCGATCAGGCTGAAGCCGCGGACCGCCTGCACCTCCTGCCCCAACTCCGGTACGGGCAGCGTCTTCTCCGACAGGATGGTGATGAGGCTGTCCTGCACGTCGGCCGGGATCCGGGTCAGTTCCTCCACCCGTGCCGTCATGCCCTCCGCCATGGCCCGCAGGACGGGGCTGGGCACCAGCGCGGCCCGGCTGGGGCCGTGGGCGAGCAGCTGCGCGTAGTTCCAGCCGTAGCGGATCGCCTCCTCCGGGGTGCCCGCCGTGCCCTGCACCAGCAGGGTCGAGTCACCGCTGACGGCGGCGGCCAGGTGCTCGGAGACCCAGGTCTTGGCGGTGCCGGGCACGCCGAGCAGGAGAAGGGCGCGGTCGGTGGCGAGCGTGGTGACGGCGACCTCGACGATGCGGCGCGGGCCCACGTACTTCGGTGTGATCACGGTGCCGTCCGGCAGGGTGCCGCCGAGGAGGTAGGTGGCGACCGCCCACGGCGAGAGCCTCCAGCGGGCGGGGCGCGGGCGGTCGTCCTGAGCGGCCAGCGCCACGAGTTCGTGGGCGAACGCGTCCTCGGCGTGCGGCCTCAGGACCTCCTGACCGGGTGTGCCGTTCGCGGGCGCGGAGTGGTCGTGGCGTGGTTCGGCGGACATCGGTCCAGCGCTGACTGACATGGCTGAGGTCCCCTCCAGCTCGGCCGGTTCGGATCTGGTGTCCACCCTGCACCACCCCACTGACAATCCACTCCGACCTGCGAAAACACCTCCGCGAGGGCCTTCACGGGACCGATTGTCAGTGGGGGGATCTACCTTCGACGACATGACACAGCAGGGGGTGCGCTGGACCGTGGACCGGGTGCTGGCACTGGCGCCTGACGTGGGGTCACGCGCAGCGGGGAGCGAACTCGGCGCGGTCGGTGCGTGGTCCGGGACGGGCTGTTCCGGCGAGGGGGCGGTGTGGGGGTTGTGCGGGGGCGGTGGCGGTGGCGGCGGCCGGTACCGGACGGTCGTCGATGTCGGGGACCCGTCCGGACCGGCGTACGAGTGCAGCTGTCCGAGCCGGAAGTCCCCGTGCAGACACGCGCTGGGGTTGTTGCTGCTCTGGTCGGAGGGAGAGGAGGCGGTGCCGGCCGGAGGGGAGGGGCGGGCGCCGGACTGGGCGCGACCGTGGCTCGCGGCGCGGCGGGGGCGCACGCAGGGGGAACGGGGGGCGGGTGCGCGGAGTTCCGGAGCGGGCCCCGCCGATCCGGAGGCGGCCCGTCGCAGAGCCGAGCGCCGCGCCGGGCGCGTCACCGCGGGGGCGACGGAGTTGGAGCAACGGCTCACCGACCTCCTGCGTTCCGGCCTGGCCGCGGCCGAGCAGTCGGGGTACGGGCTGTGGGAGGAGGCGGCGGCCCGGATGGTCGACGCCCAGGCTCCCGGACTGGCTTCGCGCGTGAGGGAGTTGGGGGCCATTCCCTCGTCCGGGGCCGGCTGGCCGGTGCGCCTGCTGGAGGAGTGCGCGCTGCTCCACCTCCTCGACCAGGGCTGGCTGCGCCGCGACCGGCTGCCGGAGGCCCTGGCGACGACGGTCCGCACCCGTGTCGGTCTCACCCGGTCGCCGGACGGACCGCCGCTGCGCGACGACTGGCTGGTCCTCGCCCAGTACGACGTCCCGGACCCGAAACTGACGACCCGCCGCGTCTGGCTGTACGGCACCACGTCGGGCCGCACGACGCTCCTGCTCTCCTACGGAGCCGCCGGCCGCGCACCCGAACTCTCGCTGCCGGTCGGTCTGGCCCTGGACGCGGAGGTGTCGGCGTACCCGGGCACCGGGCAGCGGCGGGGTGCCCTGGGTGAGCAGTTCTCGCCGCCCGTGCCCACCGCGGTCCGGCCGGACGGTGTGACCACGGCGGAAGCCGCCGCCCGCTACGGCGCGGCACTGCGGGACGATCCCTGGCTCGACTCGGTGCCGGTGACCCTGGACGCCGTCGTCCCCACGCCGGACGGGACCTCCTGGCAGCTGGCGGACGCCGACGGGGACACGGCGCTGCCGCTCACACCGGCGGCGACGGCCCGGGCCGGGCTGTGGCGCCTGGTCGCCCTCTCGGGGGGTGCTCCCGTCAAGGTCTTCGGCGAGTGCGGCCACCGCGGCTTCACTCCCCTGACCGCCTGGCCGCCGACCCCCGGAAGGGCGGTCCACCTGTGCTGACCCCCCGGGACCACGCCCGGCCTCCGCAGGGCGGTCCGGCACCGGCATCCGGCCCGTGCCCGTCCGCCGTCCCCGGCACCGGCAGCCGCGCCCCGGCACCGGCCGGACGCCTCGGCCACCCTTGCCGGCCGCCCCGCCGGGGCCGGAAGACCACGTCCGTGACGCGCCCCGCCACCCGACTCGGTGAGCCAAGAAGGGAACCGCATGACCGGTACCGCACCGGCCTCCTGGGACGACCTCGTCGCCATGGCCCTGCTCGGCACGGACCGGCGCACGCCGCCGGGCGTGGCGCCCGGCCGCTCCGCGGCCGCGGCGCTGCTGGACGCGGCGGCCGCCGAGACCGTACGGCGGCGGGCCGGGCTGCGGCCGGGACGGGCGGCACCGCGCCCCGAGCCGGCGCCCGAGGACCCGCGCCCGGCGCTGCCCGCCGCCGCGGCCCGCAGACTGGCCCGCCTGCTGGCGGACCGTCCCGGCACCGGCAGAGGCGGCCGCAGGGGCACGGCACCGGACCTGGTGGAGTTGCTGCCCCAGTGGCTGGCGGCCGCCAACGCCCGCGGTTTCGCCGCTCCCGCCGAGATGCTGCCCGCCCTGCTGGACGCGGCGCGCGGCCGGACCGATCTGCGCCCGGCGGCACTCGAGTTCGCGGGCCCGCGTGCGCTGTGGCTGGCCCGGCTCAATCCGGAGTGGCGGTTCGCTCTGCGTTCGACACCGGGCGGCGGGACGTCCCTGCCCGGCCCGGAGGAGACCGGCAGGATCGCGAAACTGTGGCAGGAGGGCCTGTTCGCCGAGCGGGTCGCCCTGCTCGCGGTGATCCGCTCCCGTGATCCCGACGCCGCCCGCGCGCTGCTGGAGTCGACCTGGCCGACGGAGCGCGCCGAGGACCGCCTGATGTTCCTCGATTCGCTGCGCACCGGCCTCGGCCCCCGGGACGAGCCCTTCCTGGAACAGGCGCTGGCCGACCGCAGCCGCAACGTGCGCGCCACGGCGGCGGAGTTGCTGTCGGCGCTGCCGGGGTCGGCGCTGGCCGCGCGGATGGCGGTGCGGGCCACCGCGTGTGTGGCCGTCGACCGCACGCGGGACACTCCGACGATCGTCGTGGAGGCGCCGCACGAGTGCGACGCGGCCATGGAGCGCGACGGCGTGTTGCCCAAGGCGCCGTCCGGCCGGGGCGAACGGTCCTGGTGGCTGGGCCAGTTGGTGGAGTCGTCCCCGCTAGCCTCCTGGCCGGCGCGGCTGGGTGGCCGTACGCCGGAGGAGATCCTCGCGCTGCCGGTGGCCGACGACTGGGTGGGCGAGCTGCACGCGGCCTGGTGCCGGGCGGCCGTACGGCAGCGGGACGCCGACTGGTCGCGGGCGTTGCTCGGAGCGCCGTCGGCGCCGGAGGCGGGCGGACCGGGGGCGGTCTCCCTCGCGGAGCGGGCCAGACTGCTGGGCACCCTGCCGACGGGCGAACGGGCCGGCTGGGTGGCCGGTTTCATCGCGACGCACGGCCTGTCGGAGGCGTTCCAGCTGCTCGGGGTGTGCGCGGTGCCGTGGGCCGCGCCGCTGGGCCGGGCAGTTCTCGACGCGCTCAACATCGCCCGGGACGCGGGGAGTTACCCGTGGAGCTTCAGCGGGGTGATGGGCCTGGCGGAACGCTGCCTCGACCCGGCGGAGGCCGCCCGCCTCGACGGCCTGCTGGCGGTTCCGGAGGAACCGGAGGACGCCTCGCCCGGTGCCGGAGGCTACTGGGCGGAGGCGTTCCAGCGCCTGGGGACGACGCTGCGGTTGCGGGCCGTGATGAGCGAGGAACTGGGCGCGGTGCGATGACAGCGGACCACGACGACAACGGCCCACGACTCCGCCCCGCGCCCGCGCCCCTGCGCGTACGCGCCCTGCACGTCCGAGACCGACACGTCCGCGTCCTGCCCGTCCGTGCCGTGCGCGTCTCCCGGTCCGCGTGTCTCCGCGCGCCCGTCCCCGCGGGCACCCGCCCGTGCAGGCGCCCGTGGGTCGCCCGTCCGCGCCGCGTGCGCCCCGTCAGGGGTGATGCGGGGTGCGGGGGCGCCGCCCCCGGATGACCACTGCGGACCACCCCGCCTCACTCGGGACCGCTCTACGCTCCCGCCGGCTGCCGTACGTTCGCCCGCACCCAGTCCACGATCGACGCCGTGGTCGCGCCGGGCGTGAAGATCTCCGAGACGCCCTTCTCCTTCAGCGGCGCGATGTCCGCCTCGGGGATGATCCCCCCGCCGAAGACCAGGATGTCCGCCGCGTCCCGCTCCTTGAGGAGTTCGATCACGGCGGCGAAGAGCGTGTTGTGCGCCCCGGAAAGGATGGACAGACCGATCGCGTCGGCGTCCTCCTGGATCGCGGTGTCGACGATCTGTTCGGGGGTCTGGTGGAGGCCCGTGTAGATGACCTCCATACCGGCGTCGCGCAGCGCACGCGCGATCACCTTGGCCCCGCGATCGTGGCCGTCGAGCCCCGGCTTGGCCACCACCACGCGGATCGGACCGGCTGCCACACCCATCACTGCCTCCATGAAGCGACTACATCCATCCGTACCGATTCCCTGCGTACCGAGAGGTACCACCACACCGGCCGGGGAAGTGAACGAACGTTATCCCCAGCATCCCGCAACCGGCGGTTTTACGGTGCGCACAGAGGGGGAAATCACACAATGGGACACGTTCACCGAACGCGGTTGTCTCTCCCCGGACGGGGAACCCGGGACAGATCCGCGCAACGGGAGCCGCACAGAGGTCGCCGCACCGCCGCGCCGCAGACCGCGCGCCGTGGCAGCGCGGCGCATCGGCGCAGGCTCGATGGGCAGGCAGGACAGGGTCGTCGACGTCAGGAGCGCCGGGAGCAGATCGCTCACCCCACCGCAACGCCCTTCGCGCTCCGCCGACCGCCTCCGCCGCGACTTCCATGAGGGCACACGGGGGTCAGAGCCGTCCTCGGCGTGCCGACAGGAGGTCGGCCATGCAGGTCACCCGGGCCCTGGAGCCCTTTCTCCCGTACCGCCTCTGCCGGCGCCTGGTGCCGAGCGGGCTGATGGGGCTCTCCGCGACGCTCCTCAAGGCGACCGCCCTGGAGCTCGCGATCCTCACGGGGCACCTCCTTCTGTACCCGTCCGGCATCGTCCAGGAGCGGCGCGGCGGGACCGCGCCCGCGCCTCCCCCGGGCGGTGGCGTCGCGAGCGCCGGAGGGGTCGAGGATCCGGCGCGGCTGCCGACGCAGGCCCCGCCCCCGGTCGTCCTCCTGCACGGCTTCATCGACAACCGCTCCGTCTTCGTCCTGCTGCGCCGCAGTCTCGCCCAGCACGGCAGGCACCGCGTGGAGTCGCTCAACTACTCTCCGCTGACCTGCGACATCCGGATCGCCGCCGAACTGCTCGGACGGCACATCGAGGAGATCTGCCAGCGCACCGGCAGCAGCCGGGTGGACGTCGTGGGGCACAGCCTCGGCGGGCTGATCGCCCGCTACTACGTGCAGCGGCTGGGCGGCGACGCGCGCGTGCGGACGCTGGTCACGCTGGGCACCCCGCACGCCGGGACCCGGGTGGCGCCGCTGGCGAACGCCCACCCGATCGTGCGCCAGATGCGTCCCGGCTCGGAGGTCATCGAGGAACTGTCCCGGCCCGCGCCCGGCTGCCGTACGCGCTTCGTCAGCTTCTGGAGCGATCTGGACCACCTGATGGCGCCGCTGGAGGCCGCCCGCCTCGACCACCCCGACCTCCTGGCCGAGAACGTGCAGGTGAGCGGCATCGGCCACCTCGCCCTCCCCGTACACCCGGCAGTCGCGACCGGCATCCGGGACGCCCTCGACGGAGACGGCGCGGCGACGGACGCCACGCCCGGTGCGCCCGGTACGCCGGGAGCGCACACCGGCGGTCTGACGGTCGCCTGAGAACAACCGTCCGGACGACCGGAAGGCGTCACCAGCAGTCCGCGATCGGACATGCGGCGCCACTTCCGTCCACAAAGAGACATGAGGTGGCATAACAGCCCCTCCGCGCGGCCGACTTACCGAGCCCGCACCACACCGAGACGACCGTCAAACTTCGAACAGGTTTCGAACATAGGGCCAAACCCGTGCCCACCCTTCCCCGAAACCCCACCGAATGCCCCTTTCCCGCGAGCATGAAACCTGCGGAAGATT
Organism: Streptomyces sp. NPDC048734; assembly: GCF_043198675.1. Classification (NCBI taxonomy): domain Bacteria; kingdom Bacillati; phylum Actinomycetota; class Actinomycetes; order Kitasatosporales; family Streptomycetaceae; genus Streptomyces; species Streptomyces sp. NPDC048734. Next base: position 542,534 of record NZ_JBICUZ010000002.1, read on the forward strand.
GTCGCGCCCGCATACCGCCGGGTACAGTCGCCGCACTGCTCTGGCAGCCCCTGTTGTGCTCTGGCAGACCCTGTTGTCTAGGCGAGAGAGAAGTTGGTGAACGACCGTCACCCGTCGGGGACCATGACCACCCCGGCTCCGGCTTCCGACGCCGAACCGGCGCACCAGGCGTCGTACGGCTCCCCGGAAGCCCAGTACGGCGACTTCACCACGTACGACGGCTACGACTCCGGCACCTACGACACCGGCGCGCACGCCACGGGTCACTTCACGGTCGACCCCCTCTTCGGCGACATGTCGGGCGATGCCGCACCGGCCGGGGTGTACGGCGCCACGCAGTGGTCCACGGGCAGCCACCAGACCCTGAACCACGACCCGTACGCGGCCCAGCACCACGCCGCCTACGACACGGGCGCCTACGACACCACCGCCTGGTCCACGGACCAGCAGCAGTCCTCGGGCATCCCGGCGCAGGCCACGGCGGCCGACGGCGGCTGGGACTCCCCCCTCGCGGAGGGCGACACCGGCACCTGGCGCACGCCCGACGGCACCGCCGACCCGACCCAGCAGTGGGAATGGGGCACGCAGGCCTTCGACACCGGCGCCTACGACGCGACCCAGTGGAACTCCGACGGCGGCGACGCCGCGGAGAGCGGCGACGAGTACGGGCAGCCGGGCGAGGCCGCTTTCGACCAGCAGGCCGAGATCCCCTTCGACCAGCAGGCCACCGCCACCTTCGAGCAGGTCGGCCGCGACGACTCCGGTCCCGACGCCGACGGGTCGGCCGACGGCGCCCCGCTCCTCCTCGACGACCAGGAGGAGGCCGTCCCGGCCCCGCTCGGACGGGCCGCCACCCGCAACGCGAACCGCTCCCGGCGCCGTACGCCCGCGCGGCGCTCCGCGCTGCTGACGATCGCCGTGCCCTCGGCGTGCGTCATGGGCGTGGCCGGCATCGCGGCGGCCTCGGTCGGCACCCTGGCCTCCGGCGACGACCAGGACACCACGGCGTCCGCCTCCGAGGCGCAGGCGGTGAAGCCGTCCACCGCGAACAACAAGCTGGACACCCAGCTCCAGACGCTCACCGCCGAGGCCGACGCCTTCGCCGACCGGGCCAGCCGCACGCAGGAACGCATCGACCTCAAGGCGCAGCAGGAAGCCGAGAAGAAGAAGGCGGCGGCGGAGGCGGCCCGCAAGGAGCGGCTGCGCCCCAAGTACGCGCTGCCGGTCGCCAACCAGGGACTGAGCGCCTACTACGGCCAGTCCGGTGTCAACTGGATGTCCCAGCACACCGGCATCGACTTCCCGGTGTCCTACGGCACCACCGTGGTGGCGGCGACCGACGGCACCGTGCGCACCCAGTGGAACAGCGCCTACGGCAACATGATGATCGTGACGGCGAAGGACGGCACGGAGACCTGGTACTGCCACCTCTCCAGCTACCGCGTCGCCTCCGGTACGACGGTGAAGGCCGGCGACCCGATCGCGTACTCCGGGAACTCCGGGAACTCCACCGGACCGCACCTGCACTTCGAGGTCCGGCCGGGCGGAGGCTCCTCGATCGACCCGCTGTCGTGGCTGCGCAGCCACGGACTCGACCCGACGTAGCCCTCCTCGGCCCGTCGTCTCCGCGATGAGCCCTCGTCTCCGCGATGAGCCCCCGTCGTCGACCTGACGCCGGGGGCTCATGCCGTGCGCGCTACAGCTTCTCCACCGGCGCGTACCGCAGCAGCAGCCGCTTCGGCTTGGCCTCGCCGAAGTCGACCGTCGCCTCCGCGTTGGCGCCCGTGCCCTTCACGCCGACGACGGTGCCGAGGCCGAACTGGTCGTGGGTGACGCGGTCGCCGACGGCCAGGGCGATCACCGGTTTCTCCGAGGTGCGCCGCGTGGCGAAGCCGGACGCGCCGGCCGCCGAGGAACGCGAGCGGGACGACGACAGCGAGGCCGCCACCCCGGACACCGGGCCGGAGGACAGGGGAGAGGTCGCCCCCGTCCGCCTCCAGTCCACGTGCGCGGCCGGGATCTCCTCCAGGAACCGCGAGGGCGGGTTGTACGACGGCTGCCCCCAGGCGCTGCGCAGCGCCGAGCGCGTCAGGTAGAGCCGCTCCCGCGCGCGGGTGATGCCGACGTAGGCCAGGCGGCGCTCCTCCTCCAGCTCCTTGGTCTGGCCGAGGGCGCGCATGTGCGGGAACACGCCGTCCTCCATGCCGGTGAGGAAGACGACCGGGAACTCCAGGCCCTTGGCGGTGTGGAGGGTCATGAGCGTGATGACACCGGAGCCGTCCTCGCCCTCGTCCGGGATCTGGTCGGAGTCGGCGACCAGCGCGACCCGCTCCAGGAAGTCGGAGAGCGAGCCGGTCGCCTCGCCCTCGCCGGACTCCTGCTCGAACTCCAGTGCCACGGCGGCGAGTTCCTGGAGGTTCTCGATGCGGGTCTCGTCCTGCGGATCGGTGGAGGCCTGCAACTCGGCCAGGTAGCCGGTGCGTTCGAGCACGGCCTCCAGGACGGTCGCCGGTCCCGCGCCCGACTCGACGATCGTGCGCAGCTCCTCCATCAGCGTGTTGAACCGCTTGACGGCGTTCGTGGAGCGCGCGGCCATGCCGTAGGCCTCGTCGACGCGCTTGAGGGCCTGCGGGAAGCTGATCCTCTCGCGCTGGGAGAGGGCGTCGATCATCGCCTCGGCGCGCTCGCCGATGCCGCGCTTGGGCACGTTGAGGATGCGGCGCAGCGGGACCGAGTCCTCGGGGTTGGCGAGGACCCGCAGGTAGGCCAGGACGTCCCGGACCTCCTTGCGCTCGTAGAAGCGGACGCCGCCGACGACCTTGTAGGGCAGGCCGACGCGGATGAAGACCTCTTCGAAGACGCGGGACTGGGCGTTGGTCCGGTAGAAGACGGCGACGTCACCGGCCTTGGCCTTGCCCGCGTCCGTGAGGCGGTCTATCTCGTCGGCGACGAACTGCGCCTCGTCGTGCTCGGTGTCGGCGACGTAGCCGGTGATGCGCGCGCCCTCGCCCGCGTTGGTCCACAGGTTCTTGGGACGGCGGGACTCGTTGCGCTCGATGACGGCGTTGGCGGCGGTGAGGATCGTCTGGGTGGAGCGGTAGTTCTGCTCCAGCAGGATCGTGGTGGCGTCCGGGTAGTCCTCCTCGAACTGGAGGATGTTGCGGATGGTCGCCCCGCGGAAGGCGTAGATCGACTGGTCGGCGTCGCCCACGACGCACAGCTCGGCGGGCGGCAGGTCGCCCGCGTCCCGCGGTGCGTCCACCGGCTGTTCCACGGAGCCGACGAGCTCCCTGACCAGGGCGTACTGGGCGTGGTTGGTGTCCTGGTACTCGTCGACGAGGACGTGCCGGAAGCGGCGCCGGTAGTGCTCGGCGACGTCGGGGAAGGCACGCAGCAGATTGACCGTCGTCATGATCAGGTCGTCGAAGTCGAGGGCGTTCGCCTCGCGCAGCCGCGACTGGTACATGGCGTAGGCCTGCGCGAGGGTCTTCTCGAAACCGTCGGCCGCCTGAACGGCGAAGTCCTCCTCGTCGATCAGCTCGTTCTTGAGGTTGCTGATCTTGGCGCTGAAGGACTTGGGCGGGAAGCGCTTGGGGTCGAGGTCGAGGTCGCGGCAGACCAGCGCCATCAGGCGCTTGGAGTCGGCGGCGTCGTAGATCGAGAACGACGAGGTGAAGCCGAGCCGCTTGCTCTCGCGGCGCAGGATGCGCACGCACGCGCTGTGGAAGGTCATCACCCACATCGCGTTCGCCCGCGGGCCGACGAGCTGCTCGACGCGCTCCTTCATCTCGCCGGCGGCCTTGTTGGTGAAGGTGATCGCGAGGATCTGGCCCGGGTGGACGTGCCGCTCGGCGAGGAGGTGGGCGATGCGGTGGGTCAGTACCCGCGTCTTGCCCGAGCCGGCGCCGGCGACGATGAGCAGCGGGGTGCCGGAGTGGACGACGGCCGCGCGCTGGTTCTCGTTGAGCCCCTCCAAGAGCGCCGCCGCGTCGATCGGGGGGCGCGGGGCGCCGTCGCGGTAGTGGGTGTCCCGGTCCGGCGGCACGTCGAACTTCCCGCCGAACAGATCGTCCGGAACCGGTTCCGGAGAGTGATCGTCCTCGGGCGGCGGCGGGGGTTCCTCGTCGTGGCCGCGGGGGGCCTGGAGGTCCGCCAGGAAGCTGTCGTCAAAGAGGCTGCTCATCGCTCTCCGAGTCTAGGCCGCCCCACCGACAACCCGAGGCCGTCCGGGAAACATCCCGGCCCCTCACCTTCCGGCGCGCCCCTTGCACCGTCGGTGACCGCGGACGGCGAACCGTCCGGAGGTCACGAAAATGTATCGGGCATATCACCCGCCAACCTTCACAGGGGGCACACCGGTTGGCTACCGTGCCGGGCAGGCCGCTCGACCCCCTCCGGCGAACCCGCCGGGCCGCGCGGCCTCCGCCGAGTCCGGCGTGCCCCGCGGCAGCCGGAGCCGGGGACCCACCGAGACCTTGGGGTGAATCGGCTCACTCCCCTCCGGGGAGGACGGGCCGTAGGGCAACCCTTCCGAAGCATTCCCGCCCGAACCCTCCCCCAGCGCTTGAACGGCCTGGGGGTGCCCCCATCGCTAACCCGGCAGGCGGAGCATGGAAGGAGTCGCCTCCCTTGGCGTCGCAGCACCGCAAGCCGCGCCCCGCGAGCACGCGTATGGCAGGCATCCGTACGCCCGCCCTCGCCACCGCCGCCCTCACCTCGGTGGCCCTGCTCTCCCAGACGGCCACCGCCGCTCCCTCCACCGACGGCAGGCCGAGCCTGGAGGAGGTCGAGAAGAAGGTCGACGACCTTTACCGCCAGGCGGAGTCGGCCACCGAGAAGTACAACGCCGCCAAGGAGAAGGCGACCAAGCAGCGCAAGAAGGTCGACACCCTCCTCGACGACGTCGCGCAGCGCGCGCAGAAGCTCAACGACGCGCGCGAGGAGCTGGGAACCTACGCCGCCGCCCAGTACCGCACCGGCGCCGCCGCCCCCGGCACGGCGACCCTCCTGCTCGCGGACTCCCCGCAGGACTACTTCGACCAGACGCAGCTGATGGGGCGGGTGACCGACCGCCAGAAGGGCGCGGTCGACGACTACTTCGCCGACCAGGCGGAGACGATGAAGAAGCGCCAGGAGGCCTCCCAGAGCCTCCAGACGCTGACCGACTCGCAGAACGACCTGCGGACCGCCAAGGCCGCCGTCCAGAAGAAGCTCGGCTCCGCCCGCGCGCTGCTGTCGCAGCTGACGGCCGAGGAGAAGGCGCGGCTGGCGAAGATCGAGGAGCGGAAGCGGCAGGAGGCCGCCCGCAAGGCCGCCGAGCTGGCCGAGCAGCAGGCGGCAGAGGCGGCGGCCGCGCGGCAGGAGAGCGCCGGCGCGTCGGACCCGGCGGGCACCGGCACGTCGACGTCCTCGTCGTCCCCCTCCACGTCGTCCCCCTCCACGTCCACGTCCACGGACTCCTCGTACGCCACCAAGGCCGAGAAGGCGCTGGCGTTCGCCCGCGCGCAGATCGGCAAGCCGTACGTGTGGGGTGCGGCCGGCCCGGACTCCTATGACTGCTCCGGTCTCACCCAGGCCGCCTGGAAGGCCGCCGGTGTCTCCCTGCCGCGCGTCACCTACGACCAGGTGAACGCCGGCACGACGGTCTCCCTCTCCGCCGCACAACCCGGTGACCTGGTCTTCTTCTACGACGACGTCACCCATGTCGGCATCTACATAGGCAACGGCATGATGATCCACGCCCCGAAGCCCGGCACGTACGTGCGCGAGGAATCGATCTACTACGACGGGGAGTCGTCGATCCACAGCGTGGTGCGCCCGGCCTGAGGGAGCACCACGCGCGGGGGCGGGCGTCGTCCTGAGCCCCCGCGCGTGTCCCGTGCCCGCGTTTCCTCGCGACCGCGCGTACTCCGCCGCCCTCGCGCGCCTGCCCTGGGGAAACCTCCGTACGCTCCCCGGCATCGGCGGCGTGCCCCGCACCGGACGCGCCGCTGGGTGACCGTGTTCACCCCCCGGGATGACGGCGGTGGCGACGCTGCCGGTCGCCGCCGCCGTGGACGTGCCGTGGCCGAGGGCCCCGGGAGGTACTGGTGTGGGTCGCGGTGGCGGCGTGGCCGGCCGTCGCCGCGGGCGCGGTCGCGGACGGGCGGGCGTCGCTCAGGTCCAGAGCACCGCGATGAAGACGTTGGCCACGGTCAGCAGGCCGACCAGGCCGAACAGGGGCTTCTCCACCCGCTCGTCGTCCCGCTTCACGTAGACGAGGCCGAGGATCACGATCAGCAGGGCCAGCTTCACCCCGATCTTGACGTTGTTGACCTCCTGGTCGTCCGCCTGGTTGAGGCCGACCAGGATCACGCCGGTGACCAGCATCGTCGCGGCGCCGTGCAGCATCGCGGGGACGAAGCGGGCCGTGCCCTGCCCCATCGCCTTCATCTGCGTGAGGAAGCCGCCGAGCAGCGCGGCGATGCCGATGATGTGCAGGCCGACGAAGAGGTGGATGAGTACGTCCATGAGGCCGGATGCTAGCCACCGGGCCGGCCGCCCACGACACCGGCCCGCACCCACCGCCCCCTCGTACACCTGTGCGCGCCCCTGTGCGCCGCATAGCAGCGTGCCGCTCCCGGGTGCCCCGGATTCACCGCATCGGTCGGCCCGCCACGTGAAGTCGACGCCCCCGGACCGGCGGTACGGCCATTTCCGGTCACCCTGCAGTCCGCTCCTGTCATTTCCGTACATCGCGTCACCGGGCCTACCCGAACGGGCCTAGCGTCCTCCCCCAGGTGACCGGCTTCCCACCGCCGCCCGGCCCGGGGCGGCAGTCGGACACCACCGCCGAGAGTCCGGCGGCGCTCCGCTCCCCCGTGCGGGCGTCGCCGGGCGCGTCAGCCGCACCGCGCGGCCGTGCGTCCGCTCCCCCGGCACCCGAGGCCCGTGCCCGCGGCCCCGGTCCCCGGCGGCCGTACCGACGAGGCGGTCGACGAAAGGACGTGCAGTCCCACGTGCCAGCGCACCGCAAGCCCCGCCGGCGTTCGGCCGGCGGCCACACGGCCCGCACGGCGGCCACCCTCGCCCTCGCCGGTGTGGCCGGCGCGACCGCCCTCGACGGGATCGGGCACGCCGAGCCGAACCTCACGCCGGCACAGGTGAAGGCCAAGGTGGACAAGCTGTACCAGGAGGCCGAGGCCGCCACCGAGAAGTACAACGGCGCCCGGGAGAAGGCGACGGCCGCCGAACGGCGGCTGGACACACTGCGCGACGAGGCCGCGCGCAGGGAGGCCCGGCTCAACACGGCCCGCGAGGCGCTGGGGACGATGGCCGCGGCGCAGTACCGCGGTGGCGGCCTCGACCAGGCGGTGCAGCTCGCGCTCTCCGACGACCCCGACCGCTACCTCGACAACGCCGCCTTCGCCGAGCGGGCGGGCCACCGCCAGTCCGCCGCCGTCACCCGGGTCGGCAGGCAGCTGCGGGAGATCGAGCAGCTGCGCGGCGCCGCTCGCGTCCAGCTGACCTCGCTCGAGACGCGTCAGGCGGAGCTGAAGCGGCACAAGAAGACGATCACCGACAAGCTGGGCGCCGCGCGGCGCCTGCTGAACCGGCTCACGGCCGAGGAACGGGCTCGGCTCACCGCGGACACGGGCGGCGGGACGGACACCCGTGTCTCCCGGACCCCGGCGGGAGCCCGTGCCGGCCTGCCCGCCCCCGGCGCGGTCACCGCGACCACCTCCCGTGCGGCGGCGGCCGTCTCCTACGCCTACGCCAAGCTGGGCAGCCCCTACGTGTGGGGGGCGACCGGCCCGAACGCCTTCGACTGCTCGGGCCTGGTCCAGGCGGCGTACCGCTCGGCGGGCGTCTCCCTGCCCCGCACGACGTACGCCCAGATCGACGCCGGGCGCCGCGTCCCCCGTTCCGAACTCCGGCCGGGCGACCTGGTGTTCTTCTACCCCGGCATCACCCATGTCGGGCTCTACATCGGTGGCGGCAGGATGATCCACGCCCCGAACCCGTCGGCCCCGGTGCGCGTGGCACCGATCGACGAGATGCCGTACGCGGGGGCCACCCGGGTGGTCTGAGGCTCCCCCGTCACACCAGCCGTCGGGCCGTCGCCCAGCGGGTCAGCTCGTGGCGGTTGGACAGCTGGAGCTTGCGCAGCACCGCCGACACGTGGGACTCGACCGTCTTCACCGAGATGAACAGCTGCTTGGCGATCTCCTTGTAGGCGTAACCGCGCGCGATGAGGCGCAGCACCTCGCGCTCGCGCTGGGTGAGGCGGTCGAGGTCCTCGTCGACCGGCGGGGCGTCGGTGGAGGCGAAGGCGTCCAGGACGAACCCGGCGAGCCGCGGCGAGAAGACCGCGTCGCCCTCCTGGACACGGAAGACGGAGTCGACCAGGTCGGTGCCGGTGATCGTCTTGGTGACATAGCCGCGGGCACCGCCGCGGATGACACCGATCACGTCCTCCGCGGCGTCCGAGACGGACAGGGCGAGGAAACGCACGGGCCGCTCGGCGTCGCTCATCAACGGGGCACAGCGGCGCAGCACTTCGACGCCGCCGCCGCCCGGAAGGTGCACGTCGAGCAGGACGACCTCGGGCCGGGTCGCGGTGATGACCGTGACCGCCTGGTCGACGTCGGCGGCCTCGCCCACGACCTCCACACCGGTCTCCTCGGTCCGGCCGATCTCGGCCTGCACGCCCGTGCGGAACATGCGGTGGTCGTCGACGAGGACCACCCGCACGTGCCGTCCGGCGCCGCCCTCGCCGTGCGCGGGCGGCGCCGGGGCCGCCCCCGTCGTGCCGTTCGTCTCGGTCGGGTCGCTCATCACTTCTCCGCCCTCTCCATCTCCAGCTCGATCTCCGTGCCGCCGCCCGGGACCGCCCGCAGCCGCGCCGTGCCGCCGTTGCGCTCCATGCGGCCGATGATCGATTCTCTGACGCCCATCCGGTCGGCGGGTATCGCGTCGAGGTCGAAGCCGGGACCGCGGTCCCGGACGGACACGAAGACCGTCCTGCCCTCGACCTCGGCGTAGACCTGTACGGCGCCGCCCTCGCCACCGTACTTGGCGGCGTTCACCATCGCTTCGCGCGCGGCCTGCATCTGCGCGGTCAGCCGCTCGTCGAGCGGGCAGTCGCCGACGACCACGACCTCCAGGGGGACGCCGTGCTTGTCCTCCACCTCGGCGGCGTGGCGCCTGACGGCATCGGCGAGGGTGGTGGGCTCGTCCGCCTCGTCCTTGCCAGTGCCCTCCGGCTTGTACAGCCAGGTGCGCAGGTCGCGCTCCTGGGCGCGGGCGAGTCGGCGCACCTCGCCCGCGTTCTCCGCGTTGCGCTGGATCAGGGTCAGGGTGTGCAGCACCGAGTCGTGCACATGGGCGGCGACCTCGGCCCGCTCCTGCGCGCGGATGCGCATCAGCCGCTCCTCGGACAGGTCCTGCGTCATGCGCACCAGATAGGGCCCGGCGAGCAGGGTGATGCCGACCAGGACGGCGAGGGCCGCCTGCAGGACCGAGCCGAGGTGGGCGGCGGAGCCCTGGAGGACGAAGATGCCGGAGACGCCCGCGGTGACCAGCAGGACACCGGCGCCGGCGCGCAGCAGCGTGAGCGTACGGCGTCGGCGGCCGACCTCGACCCAGCGGGCCCGCCGGGCGTTGTCCGCCTGGCGCCAGACGAGGGCGACACCCGCGCCGACCAGCACGGCGGGCAGGAGGTAGGCCTTGGCGCCACTGCCCAGGTTCACATTGCCGACGAAGACCATGGCGACGACGACCATGAGGAGCAGGGCGACGATCTGGCCCTTGTCGGGCTTGCGGGCGACGAGTCTGCGGCGGCCGTCGGGCGCGGTCCCGGTGGCGACGAAGGAGGAGGGCCGCTGGTCGCCGACCCCGCCGATGCCGAGCGGCACGAAGAACCAGAAAGCCGCGTAGAGCAGGGCGCCGAGGCCGTCCGCCATGAACAGGCCGACGAACACGAGCCGCACCCAGATCACGGGCAGCCCGAGATGTCCGGCGAGCCCCCGCGCCACGCCACCCAGCCAGCGTCCGTCGCCGCTGCGGTAGAGCTTGCGCGGCGGCCGCGGTTCGACGAGTGGCGCTGTTGCGGCTTCCGGCATGCCAACGATGGTCACACGGCCGCAGGTCCCGGACATCAGGGTTCGCCCCCGAGACACCCCTGATCTTCGACGGCCCCGCACGTCGAACGCGTCCCCGGCGGCGCCTCAGGGCCGATATCAGGGTCCGACCAGGGTCGTTCCGACTGCCGCCGGGGCCGCTCGCCCGCCACCATGGACTCATGACGGATCACCAGCACGCCGCGGACACCGGACCGGACGGGAGCGGCGCACCCGACGCGGCCACCCCGCCCGCCGGCGCCCACGGCGGGGCGTCGGCGCCCGGTTCCGGTTCCCACCCCGGCGGTGGCCCCGGCCTCGCCGAGCGCCCCCCGCACCGGTTCCGCCGCGACCGCGAGCACAAGATGCTCGCCGGCGTGTGCGCGGGCCTCGGGCGGCAGTGCGACATGGACCCGGTGATCTTCCGGATCACACTCGCCGTGCTCTCCGCGACCGGCGGCATCGGCCTCATCTTCTACGGCTTCGCCTGGCTGTTCGTCCCCTACACCGACGACGGCCAGAACGAGGTGCGCAAGCTGCTGACCGGCCGGGTGGACGGCCAGGCCCTCACGGCCGTGCTGTTCGCGCTGGTGGGCTGCGGGGTGTTCCTGTCGATGCTCAACAACGGCGGTGTGCTCACCTTCGCCGTCGTCCTCTCCCTCCTGCTGGCCGGTGCCGGCTACTGGTCGCGGTACCGGGAGACCTCCGACGCCGACCCGCTCGCCGCCCAGGCCGTCGCCGACGCCCCGCCGGAGGCCCAGGCGCCCCCGGCTCCGGCCGCGTACCCGTCCTGGTGGCGCGACCCGATCGTGAAGGACGGCACGCACGACGGCGGCACGGGGTACCTGTGGGGGCCCGGAGACTCCCACGCCCCGGAGTTCGTCTCGTCGGTCCACGTCGACTTCCTCGGGCACGCGCACGCCAGGGAGGCCGTACGCGCCCTGCACGGCCGGCCGGCGGCCCGGCCGCGGGGTCCGCGCTGGATCGGCGGCTGGTCCTTCCTGCTCGCGCTGCTCGCGGGCGGCCTGGCGACCCGGCTCGCCTGGGACGAGCACCCGCTGGGCACCAGCCTCCAGGCCGGCCTGGCCGTCGCGTTGGTCGTGCTCGGCACGGGGATCGCGGTCAGCTCGCTGCTGGGGCGCACCGGCGCGGGGTCGGTCCTCCTGGCGATCGTCACGGCCGGCCTGCTCGCCGGCTCGGCCACCGTGCCGAAGAACGTCGGCACGCGCTGGGTCGACACGACGTGGCGGCCCACGGCGGTGGCGGACGTCCGGGAGGGCTACGACCTCGGTACCGGCGACGCCGTCCTGGACCTCTCCCGGCTCCGGCCCGCGAAGGGACAGACAGTGAGCACCGACGCCGAGGTGGGGCTCGGCCGGCTGCGGGTGATCGTGCCGCCGGACGTGACGGTGACCGTCCGGATCGACGTGGGCCTGGGCGACATCCAACTGCCGGGTGACGACCAGAAGGACGTGGACGTGGAGCCGGGCAAGTACAAGGAGGTGACCTTGTCCCCCGTCTCCGGCGGCGAGGACACCGGGACGATCGACCTCGACCTCCAGGTCGGGGCGGGACAGGCGGAGGTGGCCCGTGCTGCGTCATGAGTTCCGGCCGGGCCGGCTGGTCGCCGGCTCCGCCTTCGTCCTCGCGGGAGTCATGTACGCGGGCGACGCGGGCGGTCACTGGGAGACGCCCTGGTTCGCCGTCATACCCGTCGTCGTGGCCGGTCTCTGTCTGGCGGCCGTCACCGGCCTCGTGACCCGCGCGATCCGCGGACACCGGGACGGAAAGCCGGACGCTTCCACGGAACGGGGCGCGGGAGCGGGACCGGCGGGAAGCTGACCTCGGGACCGGGACCGGGAGCGGGAGCGGGAGCGGGACCGGCGGAGGAGCTGCCCCGGAAGGGGGCCATGCCGGGGGCGGCACGGCCTACAGGAAGCCTCCGGACCGCTGACGCCTCCTGGTGTGCCAGGCGGCGTCGAGGGAGAGGACCGGGGCGCCGGCCAGCACGAGAGGCACCCAGCAGAACAGGTACGGGAGGTCGTTGCCGTAGTAGTACGGGTCGGAGGCCCAGCTCACGGTCAGCCACAGGCTGAGGGAGATCAGCGCGCCGCCGAGGGCGGCGAGGCGGGTGAGGACGCCGAGAAGGGTGCCGATGCCGACGGCGAGTTCGCCGAAGGCCATGGCGTAGCCGAAGCCGGTGGGGCTTTTCAGGGCGAGGTCGACCAGGGCGGGGATGGCCGAGGAGTCCCGTACGGCCCGCATGGTGTCGCCGATCGAGCCGGCGCCGCTGTCCTTGAGGAAGGCGCCGTCGGTCAGTTTGTCCAGGCCGGCGTAGATGAAGGTGACGCCGAGGAAGATCCGGAGCGGGAGGAGGGCGTAGCGGGTGGCGGTGTCCCGCCAAGTGCCGCGGTCACCGTCGCGATAGGGGGAGTGCGTGTCCGTCCGCCTGCCGTGAGTCATCGCCCGTAGCCGCCCGTCGCCCGCAGTGGTGGAGCCCTCGGCAAACCATACGGACGAAAGGGGCGGTGCGTTCAATGATCGGCCAGGTCGCCGAACACCTCGTCCGGGCCTTGGGCACTCAGGTCCGGCGCGTCCGGGCCCTGGGCGCCCGGGTCCGGCGCGTCCGGGCCCTGGGCGCCCAGGACCCGCGCGTCCGGGTCCCGCCCGCTCCCGTTCCGCCTGCCTCAGTCCGTCACGTCGATCGCGTAGCGGTTCGTCTCCACGCCGGCCGCGGTGACCACCTGTACCTCCACCCGGCCGGGCTCGACCTCCACCGGGACCGGGACGGTGAGGACCGCGTCGGTGGGGTTGCTGAAGCCGCCCGTGACCGGGACGAGGGGTACGTGGACGTGGACGGCGCCGATACGGACGACCATGCGGGCCAGGCGGTCGGCGGTCTGCGCGCCCGGCGGCACGAATCCGGCACCGCGGATCTCGATGTCGTCACCGGTGCGGATCGGGGCGTCCAGGTCGCCCGCCTCGCGGGAGCGGACGACGGACAGGATCACGGGCCGCCCACCCTCGGCGTACTTTCCGGCGAGGTAGGTCGCGGCCGACACCAGCACCACCACGGCGAGGCCCCAGGGCAGGTCGGGCAGCTGGTCGGGGCGGCGGGCGAGGCGTACGGCGGCGAAGGCCAGGGCGACGGCGCCGATCACGACGTACTGGATGTCGGCGAAGGTGCCGCGGCCGGCGTCGTCGGTGAACAGGTCGGCGGCACGGGGCCGGGGCGCGCGGACCTTCTGGAGCCGCTGGCCGAGGACGCGCTGGCCGACCACGCGCCGCACCACCACGGCGATCGCGCAGACCACCGCGAGGACGGTCACCGCGCCGGCGCCGCGCGTCAGGTCGAGTCCGGAGATCAGGACGTCGCGCTCGGCGGGTCCGGACGCGGCCGCCAGCCTGCCCACCAGGACCAGCACCGCGTACGCCACGAACAGCACCCAGGCGGCGGCGACCGCACGCGAGGTGGACAGGCGGTTGTCCTCGCCGATCACGGGGGCCAGCGCCCCGCCGCGGGTCCGGTGGAACCAGGAGGCGGCGGTCAGGGCGCCGCCGACGAGCAGCGCGGCGAGCAGTCCGGCGGTGCGGGCCGTGGTCCAGCCGGCGCCGATCGCGGTCAGGGACTGCACGAGCAGCAGGGTGACGACCGCGGCCCCGACCGTGCAGGCCGTGCGCAGCCAGACGCGGTTCAGCCAGGACTCGCCCTCGGCGCGGCCGCGTTCGGCGACGAGTTCGGCGGACTGGGCCAGTTCCTCCGACACCCACTGGCGGGAGGCGGACGCCGAGTGGGCGACGGCGGCCGGCAGGCCCTGTCCGGCGGCGAACCCGTCGCGCTTCGCCAGGAAGGCGGCGACTGCCCGCCGGTGCCCCTCGCGCGCCCCGTGCGGGCAGTCCCCGCAGGCACAGCCACCGTCGTGCGCGCCCGGTTCCGGGCCCTGTCTCGCCTCCTGCACCGCCACTGCCGATGCCCGCCTTCCCCACTACCCGTACGGCTGGTGGCTCCGGTGAGAACCGGCCCCCGCCCCTGTGAACAACTCCCCTGCGACGACAGCGAATTGTGCCCTACGGCACACCGCCGTGCTCCGGCAGGTCGGGTCGGCGCGGGTGAATCCGGGCCCGCCGTGTTGACCCGCCCAGCCGAGCAGGTCGGGTTCGCTGCGGCTGATGTCCTGCCACAGGGGCTGGTAGTTGATCCAGGCCACCAGGTCGCCGCCGAGCTGTTCCCGGGTCGCCACGGCGGCCTTGTGCTCGATCAGGACGGGGCGGCCGGCGGCGCGGGCGGTGAGCTGGACCTGGCTGGAGCGTTCCATCGACAGGGACCACCAGGCCGCCGCGTCCACCGAGTCGCCGACGGTCAGCGGCCCGTGGTTGCGCAGGACCAACGCCTTGCGGCTGCCGAGCGCGGCCGCGATGCGCCGCCCCTCCTCGGCGTCGACGGCGACGCCGGTGCAGGCGTCGTACAGCGCCATGTCCTCGTAGAAGGCGCAGCTCTCCTGGGTGATGGGGTCGATCAGTTCGCCGAGGGCGGCGAGGGCGCGCCCGTGGACGGAGTGGCAGTGGGCGACGGCGACGACGTCCGGCCGGGCGGCGTGCACCTGCGCGTGCACGGTGAAGGCGGCCTGGTTGACGTGGTGGCGGCCCTCGACGACCTGCCCGTCGGCGTTGACGAGGACGAGGTCGCTCACGGTGACGTGCTTGAAGGGCACGCCGAACGGGTTGACCCAGAAGCAGTCGCTGTACTCGGGGTCGCGTGCGGTGATGTGGCCGGAGACCCCGTCCTCGAAGCCGTGCCGTCCGAAGATCCGCAGGGCGCCCGCGAGCCGTTCCCTGCGGTGCCGGCGCTCGTCCTCGACCGATTCGTGCATCGGCGGCATGGCGAACCGCAGTCGGTCGGTGGGCAGCGGGGCGGGAGACGTGGGCCCGTGCATCGGTCCTCCAGCACTGGGATGCGTTACGGGCGGAAGTTACCGTCGGTCAGGGAAAAAGGGCAGAGCCGTTGTGCAAAGACGACGATTTCCGTCACCTGTGGAGCACGACGTGGGCAGCACCGACCGGCATCTCGCCTCCCTCATGCGGCAGATCACCAGCCGTGACGAGGTCGAACTCGTCCACCCCTTCACCGAGTGGCGGACCTTCGGCGCGCCGGCGTACGTCGCCGAGTGCTACGGCTTCCGCTACGCGGGCGTCCGGCTGGTCGGCAGGCAGCGGATCGTCCACGTCATCCTGGTGCGCGGCACCAGCCCCTGGGCGCGGCAGCGGGCGGCGGCGAACACCGCGGCCTTCCCCGACCCGGGCGCCGGGCGTCCCGTGCCGGGCATGTGCCTCGGCTCGCTCACCCCGGTCCCCGAGGCGCGGCCGGACGTCGACCTGCTCACGGCCCTCATCCGTCACGAGGCGCTGGAGGCGGCCGTGAACCGTCGGCAGCTGCTGGCCATGGCCTCGGGCTCCGCCGCGCTGTTCCTGCTGATGGCGCCCTCTGATGGCGCCCTTGACCGGGAAGTACGCCGTGCTGCCCCCGCTCGCCGTCCTGACCCCGCTGGGTCTGCTGGGCGCCCTGCGGGTCAACGCCTCGCGCCGGGCGAAGCCGGCGCGGCAGCTCGTCGCGGCGGGCTGCACGGCCGTACCGGACGGGTCGGGCCGGGTGCGCCGCGTGCGGCCGGCTCCGCACACCGTCTGATCCTCCCGGCGCGACACGCGGTCCCCGCAATACCGGACAGAAGATGTCTGGTTTCGGCGCCACACTCGCCGTATGACAGCACGTATGACAGCACGTTCCGCGACAGCGGCGAACTGGGCGGTGTTCGCCGGGGCGGAGCCGGCGTTCGCACGGGTCGTCGAGGACCGTTTCGGCGCCTTCACGCACCACGTCCTGGCGACCCTGCGCAGGGACGGCTCCCCGCGCACCAGCGGCCTGGAGGTGCGCTTCCTGGGGGGTGAGCTGTGGCTCGGCATGATGCCGGGCTCGCTCAAGGTGCTCGACCTGCGCCGCGACCCCCGTTTCTCGCTCCAGGCCAACCCGGGCGAGGGCACCGGGATGGGCGGCGGCGACGTACGGGTCAGCGGGCGGGCCGTCGAGGTCGAGGACGGGGAGGCGCGGGCCGGGTACGTGGAAGAGGTGGAACCGCCGCAGCCGTTCCACCTCTTCCGCACCGAGCTGACGGAGGTCGTACGGACCTGCGTCGAGGACGACACGTATCTGGTCGCCCAGGTCTGGAAGCCCGGAGAGCCGGTGCGCGCTCTCAGGCGGACCTGAAGCCCGAAGGGCTCACTCCCACTCGATGGTGCCCGGCGGCTTCGAGGTGACATCGACGACGACCCGGTTGACGTCACGGACCTCGTTGGTGATCCGGGTGGAGATCTTCGCGAGGACGTCGTACGGCAGGCGCGACCAGTCGGCCGTCATGGCGTCCTCGGAGGAGACCGGGCGCAGGACGATCGGGTGGCCGTAGGTGCGGCCGTCGCCCTGGACGCCCACGCTGCGGACGTCGGCGAGCAGGACCACCGGGCACTGCCAGATCTCGCGGTCCAGACCGGCCGCCGTCAGTTCCTCGCGGGCGATCGCGTCGGCGTCGCGGAGCAGGTCGAGGCGATCCTTGGTGACCTCGCCGACGATGCGGATGCCGAGGCCGGGACCGGGGAACGGCTGGCGCTGGACGATCTCCTCCGGCAGGCCGAGTTCCTGGCCGACCATGCGGACCTCGTCCTTGAACAGCTTGCGCAGCGGCTCGATGAGCTGGAACTCGAGGTCCTCGGGCAGTCCGCCCACGTTGTGGTGGGACTTGATGTTGGCGGTGCCGGTGCCGCCGCCGGACTCGACGACGTCCGGGTACAGGGTGCCCTGGACCAGGAACGCGACCTCGGGACCCTCGTCGGCGATGATCTCCGCCTGGGCCTGCTCGAAGACGCGGATGAACTCGCGGCCGATGATCTTCCGCTTCTCCTCGGGGTCGGAGACCCCCTTGAGGGCGGTGAGGAAGCGCTCCTGCGCGTCGACGACCTTCAACTGGACGCCGGTCGCGGCCACGAAGTCCTTCTCGACCTGCTCGGTCTCGCCCTTGCGCATGAGGCCGTGGTCGACGTAGACGCAGGTCAGCTGGGAGCCGATGGCCTTCTGGACCAGGGCGGCGGCCACCGCGGAGTCGACGCCGCCGGACAGGCCGCAGATCGCGCGCTTGTCGCCGACGAGCTCGCGGATGGCGGCCACCTGCTCGTCGATGACGTTGCCGGTGGTCCAGTCCGGGGTGAGACCCGCGCCGCGGTACAGGAAGTGCTCGAGCACCTGCTGGCCGTGCGTGGAGTGCATGACCTCGGGGTGGTACTGGACGCCGTAGAGCTTCTTCTCGTCGTTCTCGAAGGCGGCGACCGGGACGACGTCCGTGGAGGCGCTGACGGTGAAGCCCTCGGGGGCGGCGGAGCAGGCGTCGCCGTGCGACATCCACACGGCCTGCTCGGCCGGGGTGCCCTCGAAGAGGGTGGAGGACACGCGGGAGACGTGCAGGTCGGTGCGGCCGTACTCACGGGCGCCGGTGTTGTCCACCGTGCCGCCGAGGCTCTGCGCCATCAGCTGGAAGCCGTAGCACATGCCGAAGACGGGGACGCCGGCCTCGAAGATCGCGCGGTCGAGGCGGGGGGCGCCCTCCTCGTAGACGGACGAGGGGCCGCCGGAGAGGATGATCGCCGCCGGGTTCTTGGCGAGCATCTCCTCGACGGGCATGGTGCTCGGCACGATCTCGCTGTAGACCCGCGCCTCGCGGACTCGACGGGCGATGAGCTGGGCGTACTGCGCGCCGAAGTCGACGACCAGGACGGTGTCGGGGGCGGCGGCAGCGGGAGTCGCTGTTGACACGGGAGCCTTCCGGCGGTTTGGGCGGGTCTCTGTGCTGGCCAATTCTACCGAGGTGGGCGCGGGACCGGTCCCGTCGCCGGGGACGGCCGGGCCCGCGGCCCCCAGCGCCGGTGAACCGCCGTGGCATACTGGCCCCATGCTTTCGCACGCGACCTTCGTCTTTACCTATGGCACCCGGCCCGCCGGCTGCCATGGTCGCGCTGCTTGAGCTGACGCAGCGACTTCCCAGGCGCCCCGGGCCGACAAGGCCCGGGGCGCCTGTCGTTTCTCCCGGGTCCTGTCGTTCCGGGGCATCCGCACCCACCACCACAGGAGCCCCCATGACCGCCACCGACGTGACCGGCGCCCGCACCTCCGAGGCCGCCGACGTGATCACCGGCGCGCGTGAGCGCATCGACGCGCTGGACGACCGGATCATCGGTCTCATCCAGGAACGGGTCGCCGTGTCCGCCGTGATCCAGGAGGCCCGGATCACCTCCGGCGGCCGGCGGGTGAACCTGTCCCGCGAGATGGAGGTCCTCGACCACTACCGGCAGGCCCTCGGCAAGCCCGGCACGTCGCTCGCCATGACGCTCCTCGAACTGTGCCGGGGTCGCATCTGAGTTCGGTGCCCCTCTCACCCGTACGGCGCGTGACCGGCCCCGGACGGCTTCGTTGGTCCCGGTGTCCGTTCCAGCCAGGGGCGGGCCCGGAAGAACCACGCGTGGCTCACTGGAGCGATGAGGCGCACGGGTCGTGCCGTGCGCCGTGGGACCTCGCTCCGGGGAAGTGACCGGACGGCAGGGGACAGCAGCCCGGTCACCCAAGAGAACGGCCGGCCTCGGGGACGCCCGGGGCCGGCCGGCGGGAAGGGCGAAAACGCACCAGGGCCGGGTCGAACGGTTGCGGGCGCCGCGTTCATCCAGCACGATGCGCAGAAAGCCCCAAGTCCCGCCGGGGACAACCGCATTGCACCACTCTCCCGCGCTGTGACCTGATGAGTGGCGTTGCGTCCCCATCGACCTCCAAAGGTCCAGATCAGCCGTACGCCCCGCGCGCGCCCCGGCGACCACCCGGTGCGGACGCGGAAGCCCGACAAGCCAGCGGCGCAACCCCCCGGCGCCGCTCCACAGGCACCGGCGCCGCCCTGACGCCGGTGCTGACGGTAAGGAAGGGCCCCGCGGATCCGTCCCGCGGGGCCCTTCGCCATGCCGAGCGGGCTCCTTCGTCACGCCGGTGTGACGCACGCCATATAAGAAACGCGTGAAGAGAGGGCAACTCTTCACAGACTTGGCCGGTCACACGTAGCGAACCCAGGGCCATCAGCCGCTCCCCCATGCGGAAGGCCTCCTCAACCGCGCCGCGGCCTCGCAGCCGTGCGCATCGCATCGATCGAGGTCTCTTTTCATGAAGCTCCGCCGGGCCGTGGTGACCATGGTCGCGACCGCCGTCCTCGCGCCGCTGGCCCTGCTGTCGGCGCCGACCGCCTTCGCCGAGGAGAGCGGCACGGCGTCACCCAGCGCGTCGTCGTCCGAGAGCACCTCCGCCTCGCCGTCCGACTCGGCGGGTTCCTCGGAGTCCGCGTCTGCCTCCGCCTCCGAGTCCGCCTCCGAGTCCGCGTCGGGCTCGGCGTCCGCCTCCGAGGAGACGAAGCCGACCGGCTCCCCGTCGTCCTCCTCTTCCTCTTCCTCGTCGGCGTCCGCCTCCTCCTCGCCCGGTGAGGAGCCGTCGGAATTCCCCGACGACTGCCCGGTCGACGAGGACGGCGTCGACGTCGACTCGCAGCTGGAACTGTCGGTGTCCGGTCTGCCCGGCAAGATCGTCGCAGGCAGCGGGTGGCACACCTTCAAGCTCACCGCCGCCAACCACAGTGACGAGGCCCTGGGCACCGTGCAGTGGCTCGCGGCCATCGACAACGACTCGATGAGCGACGACGAGCGGACCTGGCTGAGCACCTACGCCAAGATCGAGTACTACGACCCGCAGACCAAGGCCTGGGACTCGATCGCGGACGACTTCGGCAACGGCTTCTACTTCGGCCAGACGGAACTCGGCCCCAAGGAGACCGTCGACATCAAGCTGCGCGTCGACATCACCGCGAAGGCCCCGGCCGGCGACGGCTTCACCCTGGGCCTCGGCGGCTACGTCGACGCGGAGAAGAACTGCGTCCACAGCTCCTTCGCGCTCTACGAGTTCACCGTGCTCAAGCCTGGCAGCAGCAACGACGACCCGGGTGAGGCCAAGCCGGGCGAGGGCAAGGCTCCCGAGGGCGGCAAGAAGCCGCAGGGCGGCGCCAACGAGATCCCCGCCACCGGCAGCCTCGCCGAGACCGGCTCCAGCTCCGTGCTGCCGATGATCGGTCTGGTCGGCGGTGTCGCCGTCGTCGCCGGTGCGGGTGCGGTGTTCACCGCGCGCCGCCGCAGGACACAGGCGTAAGCCTGACACGGCCCCTGGGGCCACCGTGAAGGAGGGACCTGCGCTCGGAGGGGGGCGCAGGTCCCTCTTCTCGTGTCCGGTGCCCTCTTCTTCCGGGTCCGGCTTTCGCGTTCCGTTCTTTCTGATCCGGCTTTCGGGTCCGGTTCTTTCGGGTCCGGCTACTTCTTCGGTGGCACCGTCGGCATTCCCAGGAACGGCAGCCGCAGGGCCGCGAACGCCTCGGCCGGGACCACCGGGTCGCGCGGTGCCACCGGCTCCAGCCGCTCGTAGGCCGCTCCCTGCGCGGGGCGCGGGTCCGCCTCTCCCTTGTTCGGCCAGTACGACATCGCGCGTTCGGCCTGGGCGGTGATCGTCAGCGACGGGTTCACCCCGAGGTTCGCCGAGACGGCGGCGCCGTCGACGACGGAGATGCCGGGGTGACCGTAGAGCCGGTGGTACGGGTCGATGACGCCGGTCTCGCGGGAGTCGCCGATCGGGCAGCCGCCGAGGAAGTGGGCGGTGAGCGGGGTCCCCATCAGCTCGCCCACGTTGGAACCGGCGAAGCCGTTGATCTCTGCGGCGAGGGCGTCGGCCGCCTCCGAGGCCGCCTTGATCTGCTTGGGGTTGGGGCTGCCGTGCCCCTGGCGTGCGGTGAGCAGGCCCTTGCCCACGCCCGTCGGCTTCAGGTGCGTGGTCAGCGAGTTGTCCAGGGACTGCATGACCAGGCCGATGATGGTCTTCTCCGACCAACGGCGGTTGGACAGGGAGCGCAGCACGCGGAGGGGGTGGCGGGCGGCGTTGGCCAGCCAGCCGGCGACCCGTGACGAACCCTCCGCGTAGGGCACCTGGAGGATCGACAGACTGCCCATCGAGTTGGAGCCCTTGCCGTAGCGGACCGGCTCGATGTGGGTGTGCGGGTCCGGGTGGATCGAGGACGTGATCGCGACGCCGCGCGTGAAGTCGACCTTCGCCTGCCCGGTCGCCCTGCGGTAGCGGCGGTCGTCGGTCTGGGCGCCGACCAGCGCCTCCGAGTTGGTGCGGGTCAGCTCACCGAGCCGGTCGGAGAGGTACGGCAGCTGCCGGCCCGCCTTCATGCGGTGCAGCAGGGTCTGGGTGCCGTAGGTGCCGGCGGCGAGGACGACCCGGCGGGCCGTGAAGGTGCGGCCGCGCGACCTGCGGCGGTCGTCGGTCGGGAGGGTCGCCACCGCGTACCCGCCCCGTGAGTCGTCGGTGACCGAGACGACCGTCGTCAGGGGGTGGACGACGGCGCCCGCCTTCTCGGCGAGGTGGAGGTAGTTCTCGTTGAGGGTGTTCTTCGCGCCGTGCCGGCAGCCGGTCATGCACTCGCCGCACTCGTTGCAGGCCTTGCGGGCGGGACCCGCGCCCCCGAAGTAGGGGTCCGCGACCTGCTCGCCGGGCCGTGCCGTCACCGACCCGTCGGCGTCCTTGCCGTCCCCGAAGAACACGCCCACCGGCGCCATGTGGAAGGTGTCGCCCACGCCCATCCGCTCGGCCGCCGCCCTGAGGTGCACGTCGGACGGGGTCGTCGTCGGGTTGAGGCGCACACCGAGCATGCGGGTGGCCTGGTCGTAGTAGGGGGCCAGCTCCTCCTGCCAGTCGGTGATGTGCCGCCACTGCGGGTCCTCGAAGAAGGGCTTCGGCGGGACGTAGAGGGTGTTGGCGTAGTTGAGGGAGCCGCCGCCGACGCCCGCGCCGGCCAGGACCATGACATTGCCCAGCAGGTGGATGCGCTGGATGCCGTACATGCCGAGCCTGGGAGCCCAGAGGTAGTTCTTCAGGTCCCAGGAGTTCTTCGGGAGCGACTCGCGGGTGAAGCGGCGGCCGGCCTCCAGGACGCCGACCCGGTACCCCTTCTCCGTGAGGCGCAGGGCGGTGACCGAGCCGCCGAAGCCGGATCCGACGACGACGACGTCGTAGTCGTACGCGTCGTCCACGGCGTCGGCGTGGGCGTCGGCATGGACGTCGGCATGGACGTCGGCGTCGGCGTGGGCGTGGGCGTGGGCGTGGGCGTGGGCGACGATGTCAGCCTCGGCCTCGGCCTTGGCGTCCTGGCGGCCGGGGCCGTCCTCGTCCCGGGGCTGGGCGGAGTTCTCCTGTGACACATGCTCTCCTCGTCGAGAACGGGTGCTGTCCAGTGCTGTGACCGGAAAGGTCTGCCGGAAAGCTCGCGGCGTCCGGTGCCGGGGGCTCCTCCCACGCCGTTCGGGCAGTGGGGGAGCATCTCAAGGCGGAGCATTGCCCGCGTACTGGATGTACTCGGATGCACTCGGGTGATGCGACGACGCGGCGCGGGGGTGCCCCCGGCCGAAGGCTGGGGGAGTGCCGGGCCGGGCGTCGCGAGCCGGTGAACCTTTCCGGTCACAGCACTAGCGGAAGCGGAGCGCCTTCATGAGGCGCAGGCTGCGGCTCATGAACTCCGCGTACTTCTCGTCGTCCATGCCCAGGGACGGCGCCATCGGCAGCAGTCGCTGCTGGGCCACCGTCTGGGCCTCGGTGTACTTGAGGATGCCCTCGGAGCCGTGGCGGCGGCCGAGGCCGGAGTCCTTCATGCCGCCCATGGGCGACTGGACGCTGCCGTAGGCGGGGGCGTAGCCCTCGTTGACGTTGACGGTGCCGGTGCGCAGGCGGGCGGCGACCGCGCGGCCGCGTCGGCCGTCCTTCGTCCAGACCGAGGAGTTCAGGCCGTACGGCGTCGCGTTGGCGCGTTCGACCGCCTCGTCGTCGGTCGTGAAGCGGTAGACCGAGACGACCGGGCCGAAGGTCTCCTCGCCGCACACGGACATCGGTTCCGTGACGCCGTCGAGGATCGTCGGCTCGAAGAAGTACGGGCCTATGTCCGGGCGGGCGACACCGCCGGCGACGACCCGGGCGCCCTGGGCGACGGCCTCCTCCACGTGCCGGGTCACGGTCTCCAGCTGGCGTTCGCCGACGAGGGAGCCCATGTCGGCGCCGTAGGCGAGGGAGGTCCCGAGGCGCATGGCCTTCGTGCGGGCGGCGAAGCGCTCCAGGAAGGCGTCGGCGATCGACTCGTGGACGTACAGCCGCTCGATGGAGATGCACAGCTGGCCGGCGGAGGAGAAGCAGGCGCGGACCGCTCCGGCGGCGGCCTTCTCGACGTCGGCGTCCTCCAGCACCAGCATGGCGTTCTTGCCGCCGAGTTCGAGGGACACGCCGACCAGGCGGGCGGCGGCACCCCGCGCGACCTCACGGCCGGTGCGGGTGGAGCCGGTGAAGGAGACGTAGTCGGCGTGCCGGACGACCTCGGGGCCCACGACCGGGCCCTCGCCGATGACGACCTGGAAGACCTCTGCGGGCAGCCCGGCCTCGATGAGCAGGTCGCGGGCCCACAGCGCGGTGAGGCAGGTCTCCGTGTCGGGTTTCATGACGACCGCGTTGCCCGCGACGAAGGCGGGCAGCGCGTCGCCGACGGAGAGTTCGAGCGGGTAGTTCCAGGGGGCGATCTGGCCGACGACCCCGCGCGGGTGACGCAGCTCGGTGACCTTGGTCAGCGTCGGCATGGCGCCCGCGTGCCGCTTCGGCCGCAGGTAGGCGGGGGCCTTGCGGCCGTAGTGGCGGGCGGCGACGGCGACCGCCTGCACCTCCTCGTGGGCGTGCAGGCGTGCCTTGCCGGTCTCCAGCTGGATCAGGTCGAGGACCTCGCCCTGGCGCTGGAGCACCAGGTCGTGGAAGCGCAACAGGACCGCGGCCCGTTCCCGCACCGGCACCTGCGCCCACACCGCCTGCGCGGCCCGGGCCTCGGCGAACGCCCGCTGCACGTCCTCGGGGATGGACTCGGGCAGGTCGGCGAGCTTCTCGCCGGTGAGCGGCGTGTGGTTCGCCGTGAGCCCGGAACCGGCGACGCCCTTGGTGAGGTGGGCGACGAGCTGGGGGGTCACCACGTCGGCGGCGGTACGGGCGCCGGTGGGGGTCGGGGCGAGGGGGTTGGTACCGGTCTTCTCCGGGGCCTGCGTGTCCGTCATGAGCCGCAGGGTATGACGTGGCGAACGCTTTTGGTACCCGTCGGTAACGGGGATTCACCGACCGCACACACGACGCCAGTGGTCACTGGCAACAAACCCGCTGATCAGCGGGTTGGCGTGACGGTTCCCCTTTCACGGTCCGTGCCCTACGGCACTCCGATCTGGAGCCGGTCGCGGGCCGCCGCGAAGACGGCCGTGCCCTGCTCCTCGTCCGCGGTGCCCTTCGGCATGTCGACCCGCAGCTCGTACGTCCGGCTGTCGTCGGCGAGCACGAACAGCTCCATCACGCGGGTCGGGGACGCGTCCGGGCCGTAGGTGGTGTCGGCGAGCGCCGCCTCGCGACCTCGGAAGACGGTCCGGGCCGTTTGCGTGCGCGCGTCCCCGCCGTGCCCGTCCCACGTCCCCCACGCCTCGGCCGCCCGTCCGAGCGGCGATGCCGGCGCCCTGTCCCATTGCGTGAGGCGTACGTCGACGGAGCCGGCCGAGCAGACCACCAGCCGCGGCTGCTCGCCGCCGCCACCGCCCTGCCGGGCCGACTCGCGGTACTCGGCGGGGAGGGAAAGGACGGCGCCCATCCCGGTCTCGCGGTGGGCGGTCCAGGCGGCCGGGGAGGCGGAGGCGGCCGGGGAGGCAGGGCCGGCCGGGGAGGCAGGGACGGCCGGGGAGGCGGGGACGGCCGGGGAGGCAGGGGCGGAGGCGGCCGGCTCACGGTAGAGGCGGTGGGCCGCACGGCGATGGGCCTCGTCACCGGGTTTCCCCGGCAACCGGGTTTCCTTGACGGCCACTTCGCGTTCCACCAGCAGGTCCCGGGCCCGCCACACGGTGCCCGTGACGCCGGATCCGATGCGTTCGAGCAGCATGTAACGCCCGCTGACGGTACGGCCGTTGGCGCCTCCGGGGTCCCCGTCGTCGCTCATGTCACATGACTACCACGAGCGTGGTCCGTCAGAGCTTGTCCACGTCGAGGTGGGCGATCGCCGTCCGCGCCACCTCCTGGCCCCGCTTCGTGAAGTCGCCCTTGCCGGGGTAGGCGACGGTGAGCTTGTACATGTCGCCGGCGGTGGACTTGTAGTACAGGGTCCGCATCTCGCGGGGGCGGGGGTCCTGGGTGTCGTCGGTGGTGTAGCGGACCGTGTTCTCGGCGGCCGGCCTGCCCCGGTACTCGGCGGTGGCGTTCGGTTCGGTCTTCGGCCCCTTCGGCATGTCGAGGGCGTAGCTGCCGTTGGTCTTGAAGTCGTCGTTGTCCTCGTACATCTCGGCGGCCGCGGAGTCCTTGATCCCGCCGCCGGTGTCCTCCGCCTTGCGGTCGACGGTCAGGACGATCGAGACGGCCCCGCTCGGGTCCGTGAAGCTGACCCAGTGGTCGTCGTCCGACTCCCGGTCCGGTGTGCCGATCACGTAGCCCTTCGGCACCGCCAGCGTCGCGGTGACGTCCTTCTGGGCGCTCGTCGTCCAGCCGGCGGGCAGCCCGCCGGCGGAGGGGTCGGCGACGATCAGCCAGGCCGTGACCGCGGCGGCGACGACCGCCGCCCCGAGCCCGGTCCAGAACAGCCTGGTGCCGACCCGCAGGCCCCAGCCGGCCCGTCCGGCACTGACCCTGACGGACCAGCCGCCGATCGGACCGGCCGCGGCTCCGGCTCCGGTGAGGCTCCCGGGTGCGGTGAGGCTCCCGGGTGCGGTCACCACCTGGGTGGGAGCCGGGGCGGGCGGGTTCGCGGCGCGCTCCAGCAGGGCGCGGACCTGCGCGGCCTGCGGGCGGCGGGCCGGATCCTTCTCCAGCAGGCCGTTGATGGCCTCGGCGAGCGGTCCCCGCGCGGCGGCGGGCGGCGCGGGCGCGGCGTTGAGGACGGACTGGAGGGTCGCCGGGGTGTTGCTGCGGCGGAACGGCGACACGCCCTCCGTCGCCGCGTACAGCACCACGCCCAGCGACCACAGGTCGGACGCCGGGCCGGGGCGCTGGCCCAGCACCCGCTCGGGCGCGATGAACTCGGGCGAGCCGACGAAGCCGCCGGTGTCGGTCAGGTTGGTCTCGCCCTCGATCTGGGCGATGCCGAAGTCGGTGAGGACGACCCGGTCGTGCCGCCCGAGCAGCACGTTGTCCGGCTTCACGTCCCGGTGCAGGATGCCCGCCGCGTGGGCGGCCTCCAGCGCGCCCAGCACCTCCAGGCCGACGCGGGCGGCCTCGCGCACGCCGAGCGTGCCCTCCTCCAGGGCGGCGCCGAGCGACCGCCCGTGGACCAGCTCCATGACGATCCACGGCTGCCCGTCGACGACCGCGACGTCATGGACGTTCACGACGGACGGATGGTCCAGCCGGGCCGCGGCCCGCGCCTCGCGCCGCATCCGCTCGAACGCGTTGGCCCGTTCACGTTCGGGAAGGTGGTCCGGTACGCGCGGCTCCTTGACGGCTACCTCCCGGTCCACCGTCTCGTCCTTGGCCCGCCACACCGTGCCCATGCCACCGTGCCCGAGCTTGGCGAGGAGCCGGTAGCGGCCGGCGATGAGCCGCCCGACGCCGTGCTCCCGAGGGGCGGGCGCGGCCTGGGCGGGCACCGCGTAGGGGTTGCCGGGCTGCGGGGCCGGCGCGTCGTGGGGCGCCTGCTGCGCCTGCGGAGGCTGCTGTGACTGGGGAGGCTGCTGTGACTGGGGAGGCTGCTGCGCCTGTGCCTGCCGAGGCGGTTGCAGAACAAAACTCGTGGTCTCGTCGGCCCCGTGGCCCGGTCCCCCGTTGTGGCTCATGCGTCCATCCATATCGCGCCACGCGGGCCGATATCCACCGGCGGCCCCCACCGGTCACAGACCCGTGACGCAGTCCGTCCCTTATCTCCGCTTATTCCGGTACGAGCGTGTCGACGGCCACGTCGAAGTACTCGCGCGCCTCCCGCTCCTTGCCGACCGGCGCCGAGACCCACACGTCGTACAGCCGCCCGCCGTCCTCCCAGCACAGGTCGTACGTGTGCCGGGCACCCTCCGCCGCGTCGAAGCCGTCCCAGGTGAACTCCCAGAGGGCTGCGGGCCGTCCGGCGCGCGTCGTCTCGGTGACGCGGCCGTCGCGGTAACCCGGGTTGGTGTCGGGACCCTCGCGCGCGGCGCGTTCCATCACCCCGAGCGGGCCGCCGGGCCGGGGCGCGCCGATCTTCACGCCGAGCCGGAAGATCTGCCCCGGGGACAGGTAGAAGACCCGTTCGCCCTGCGGATCCCGGGTGAACCCCTCCGGCACGGCGAGCGTGAACCCGGCCGGGTCGGCGACGACGCGGTAGCCGGAGGGCGCGCTGGGGCGGCTCCGGGACGGGGTGGCGGAAAGCGGGGTGGAGGGGGCGGGGGAAAGCGGGGTGGAGGGGGCGGGGTCGGACGTGCCGCTGGACGTCGTACCCGTCGCGCCGCCCGGTCTTCCAGGTCCTCCCGGCCCTCCCGGTGCCGAACTCGACGGCGTGCCGCCCCCGTCGCCGTCCCGGTCGAGCAGCAGCGCCGCCGACACGCCGGCGCCCGCCATCGCCGCCACCAGCAGCGCGGCCACCAGCGCGCCCCGCGTGGACCGCTCGCGGGGCGGGGGGTCCGAGGCGAGGCGGGCGGGCCGCTGACGCGGCAGGTCGGTCTGCGTGGGCGGGTACCCGGTCCGGCCGGCCGGCGTGCGCCCGGTGTCCAGGAAGGAGCGCAGCATCCGCTCGGCCCGCTCCGCGTCCAGCCGCCGGCCCGGATCCCGCTCCAGCAGCCCCCGCACGACGGGCAGGAGCGGCTCGGCCTGCGGAGGCGTACGGATGTCGGCGAAGACGACGGCGTGCAGGATGCCGCCGAGCGAGTCGCGGCGGAACGGCGACTCGCCGCTCAGCGCCGTGCACAGCAGCGCGCCCAGCGACCACAGGTCGGACGCGGGACCGGTCCGCTCCCCGGACATGCGTTCCGGCGCGGTGTACTCGGGCGAACCCACGAAGGAGCCCGTCTCGGTGAGGGTGGTGGCGCCGGCGACCTGCGCGATGCCGAAGTCGGTGAGGACGGCGCGGCCGGTGGCGGAGTCGACCAGGACGTTGGCGGGCTTGATGTCCCGGTGCAGCACCCCGGCCGCGTGTGCGGCGCGCAGTGCGCCGAGCAGGTCGGCGCCGATCCGGGCGGCCTCGCGCGGGTCGATCGGGCCCTGTTCGGCGATCCGGTCGGCGAGTGAGCCGCCCTCGATCAACTCCATGACGATGTAGGGCCGTTCGTCCTCGACGACGACGTCGTGCACCACGATGATGTGCGGGTGGCTGAGCTGGGCGACCGCGCGGGCCTCGCGCAGCGTCCGGTCGCGGCGGGCGCGGGCCTCCTCGACGGACAGGGAGTCGTCCTGGACCAGTTCCTTCACCGCGACACGCCGTCCCAGCAGGTGGTCCGTCGCCCGCCACACGATCCCCATGCCGCCCCGCCCGAGCCTCGCCTCCAGCCGGTAGCGGCCCGCGATGACCCGGACGGCGTCCCCCTCGGTCCCCATGCGCCCATCATGCCCCACCGGACGCCACGCCTCCGGGGCGCTGATCGGCCAAGTCACGCGCGGCACCGCCCCGCCGGGACGGAGGCGGGCTCACCCGGGCCAACCCGGGTCCACCGGGGCCCACCGTGCGGATCGGGCCGGACCTCGCGAGCCCGGTCTGATCATCGCGGGAGGTCTCAGGTTCCCGGCGGCTCCCGCCAGCTCTGCAGCACCGAGGTGAACTGCCGGGCGGTGAGCGCCCAGTCCTCGGCGGGCGAGGACATGTAGATGACGTACTCGGTTCCGTCGCGGGAGAAGTACGTCTCCTCGACCGCGTGCCGCGGGCCGGGGAAGTCCGTGTCCTTGGCGAGCGCGGTCCAGGTGTACTCCCACCGGGCGCCCTCGCGGTCGCGGTAGGTGTTCCGCTCGAGGGTGACCCGCTCGTAGTCGACCAGCCGCTGGAGCTGCTGTTCGAGGTCGAGCTGATGGGCGTACGGGTCGTCGAAGTCCGGGGACGTGTCGATGGCGATGCGGACGAAGTGCTCGCCGCCGTCGGGCGAGTAGTCGACCTGCTTGAGGTCGCCGTCGTCCTGGAACAGCTTCCGCTCCCAGGTCCGGGGCAGCGAGAGCCCGAACCCGAGGGGGTCGTCGATGTCCACCCAGGTGTCGGGGACGGCGCCCTGGTCCTTCTGCTTGCCGGTGCCGGTGGGGCTGGGGCTGGTGGTCGGCGAACCGGAGCCCTGCGTCGTGCCGTCGCCGCCCCAGGTCCGCATCGCCACCGCCGTACCGCCTCCGACCAGCGCGGCGACGACGACCACGAGCGCGAGGGTACGCAGCCTGCGGCGCCGGGGCGGCCGGCTCGGCGGGACCTGCCCGGCCGAGCCGATGGCGGTCGGGCCGATGGCGGTCGGGCCGGTGACGGGGTGGACGCGCGTCCCGGAGGCGGCCGGGACGGGAATGGCGGAGGCGGGGGTGGCGGAGGCGGGGGTTCCCGGCCCCGCGGCCGCCCCGGCGTACGGGCCGGGAGACGGGTACGGCGTGCCGCCGCCGTCCGTGCGGTGGGGCGCCCCGCCGGACGGTGTCCCGGTCTCCACTCCGTTCGCCCCAGCGGTCGCCGCGCCACCCTGGAGGCCCTGCCCCTGCTCCGGCCACGGTCCCGGCCCCGTGTACCGCGTCGGTACGTACGCCTGCGCCTCGTCGGGCCGGCGGCCCTCCGCCGCCTCCGCGAGCAGGCGTTCCGCACCGGCCGTGTCGGGCCGGGCGGCCGGGTCCTTGCGCAGCAGCGCGGTGATGACGGGGGCGAGCGGGCCTGCGTACCGCGGCTCGGCGGCCTCCTCCTCGACGACCGCCTGCATCGTGGACAGCGGCGAGGTACGGCGGAACGGCGAACGGCCCTCCACCGCCGTGTACAGCGTGGCGCCGAGCGCCCACAGGTCGGAGGACGGACCCGGGTCGTGGCCGCGGACGCGCTCGGGGGCGAGGAAGTCGACGGACCCGACGACCTCTCCGGTGCGGGTGATGGTGGTGTCGCCCTCGATCTGGGCGATCCCGAAGTCGGTGAGCAGGACCCGGCCGTCGTCGGCGAGCAGCACGTTGCCGGGCTTGACGTCGCGGTGCAGGACGCCCGCGGTGTGCGCGGCACGCAGGGCGCGCAGCACCCACAGGCCGATCCGGGCGGCCTCGGTCGGCTCGACCCGCCCGTCCGCCTTGACCGCGTCGGCCAGTGAACGGCCCTCGACCAGCTCCATCACGATCCAGGGGCGGCCGTCGTGTTCGAGTACGTCGTGCACGGTGACGACGGCGGAGTGGTTGATCCGCGCGGCGGCGCGGGCCTCGGCCCTGGTGCGCGCCAGCAGGACCGGACGGTCGCTCTCGGAGACGTAGAGCGCGGCGGTCAGCTCCTTGAGGGCGACGGACCGGTGCAGCAGGTCGTCGTGAGCGCGCCATACGCGGCCCATGCCGCCGCTGCCGATGGCGTCGACGAGCCGGTAACGGCCCGCGACGAGCAGGCCCTGCATCTGATTCACGTTGCCCCGCAATGCTCTTGACAGAGCCAGCGTAAAGACCGGCCCTCGTCCGGGGAACCTGCGGGGCGCCACGGAAACCGCACTGTGACGGTTGTCGCTTCCGCCCACGTGCGGGAACCAACGGCGCCCCGGCCACCGCGGGTGTCACCGAACGGTCGCTCAGCCCGTGTAGCGGTAGCTGGCCGACGCCTGCTCGAACAGCCGCGTCACCTCGTCCCGCTCGGCCTCCGGACCGCGCAACTGCACGACGTGGTACCGCCCGTCGAGGAGCAGCGCGACGTTGCGCACGAACAGCTCGCGCCCGTCGCCGCCGGTCCAGGTGAACTGCCCCTCGGCCGAGGTCCGTCCGCCGACCTGGATGGTCCGCAGCCCGGACGCGGTCGCCCAGCTGGAGTCGCGGTAGGGCTGCAACTCGCCCTCCTTCTCGCGCTGGTACACCATCGGATCGCTGCCGTACCGGGCGGCGGAGTCCCGTCCCGGCACCACGATCAGCTCGAAGCCCGCGTGGGTGTAGACGACCTGACCGCGCCCGTTCTTCGGGGTGCGGTCCCAGCCGTCGGCGACGGCGATCTGGAAGCCCTCGGCGTCCTTGCGCAGCGTGAAGCCGCCGGGCAGACCACCGGACTGCGTCTCGGTGCCCCCGGAGGCCGACGCGGAGGGGCTGTTGCCCGAGGCCGGAGGGCTGCCGTCGTCGGGCCGGGGCTCGCTGCTGGCGTCGGGGGCCGGGTTCGCCTGGCCCGCGGCACCGGTCCGCTCCGCACCGCCCGCGCTGCCGGTGCCCTCCTCGTCGGCCTTGGGCATGAACATCACGGCGTAGGCGACCGCCGCGGCCAACAGGAGCAGCACCAGCACGACCAGGGTGCGGCCCAGGCTGCGAGGTGAACGTCCTGTCTCCGGCCGGCCCCGCTTGTGCCGCGCGTGCGTCGCGGGCAGCCCCGCGCGCCGCCTGCGCACCAGCTCGCCCCTGCGGCGCACGATCGGCAGCCGGCGCGGGTCGGTGGGCGGTGCGGCGACGACGTACGTCCCCGCCTCGGGTTCGGGTGCCGAGCGCACCAGCGAACGCAGCCAGCCGCCCAGTTCCTCGAAGTCCAACCGGTCGGTGGGATCCTGACGCAGCAACGACTCCACGACCGGCCGCAGCGGCCCGCACTCCTCGGCGAAGGCGGGCGGTTCGGCGCACACCAGCTGCACCAGCTCGGCCGTCGACTCCTCCGGATAGGGGGCGTGTCCCTGCACGGCGCGGAACAGCAGCGCGCCGAGCGCCCACAGGTCGGTCGAGGGCCCGACGGGCGCGGCCAGTTGCCAGTTCTCGTGCACGGGACCGGCCTGCTCCGGCGCCCAGCGCTCGGTGACGGGCCCGACCACGGCCATCCGCGCCTGCCGCGCCCGTTCCGCGGCCGGCGCCGTGGCCGGCCCGCGCCGTGCGCCGGCTCCGGCGGCCGGCTCGTCCCAGCGCGACCCCACCGGTGCCCCGCCGCCGGTCTGCGCCGGCACGGGCACCGCGCCGGTCCCGAGCGGCCTCGGGCCGGTAGCGCCGCCCACGCCGTAGGGATCGGCGATCTGCCCGGAAGGCGCACCCCCCGCACCCCCCGCACCTCCCGGTTCCTGCTCCGGACCACTGCCGAGGGCGTACGGCGACGGCGCCACGCCGGCGATGCCCGGCCCGGTGCCGGTGTCGCCCCCGGCCGGGGTGCGGACGCCCGGCAACGCCGGCCGGCCGCCCTGCTGCGCCTCGTGCACCCGCGCCGCGGCCCGTGCGCCCGCGCGGTAGGCCGCGATCGCGCCGGCCCGCGCGGCACGGATGTCCCCGCCCGTCTCCATGGGCCGGCGAGCCACCGCCCCGGAGGCCCCGGGCGCAGGCTCGGCTCCCGCCGCGGGCAGCCCACCGGCGGCCCGCGCCTCGATCGCCGCCCGCCGCGCGGCCTCGGGATCCCCGCCGGCGGCGCTTTCCTGCCCGCGCTGCGGCTGCGGTCCCTGCCGCCGGTGCTCCTGTTCCTGCTCCTCGGTCACGGGCACCGGGTCGTACCCGCACAGTGCCTCTTCCGCCGCGCCGACCGCCAGCCCGGTCAGCATGACCCGGCCGTCGTCGCAGACGAGCACCGTGCGCGCGGTGATGTTGCGGTGCACCCAGCCGTGCGCGTGCAGCACCCGCAAGGCCATGAGCACGTCGGAGGCGACCTCCGCCGCCCGGTACGGCGTCAACGGCTTCTCGGCGAGCAGCGCCGCCAGCGGCCGGGCGGACACCAGTTCGCTGACCACCCAGAGGGAACCGCCCTCGGCGAACACGTCGAAGACCTGGTCGAGCCGTGGATGGTCGGGGATGCCCGCGGCGGCCTGCGCGGCCTCCACAGCCCGCCGTACGACGGGATCGACGGGCCGGCGCGTGCTGGCGCCCGGCCCAAAAGCATCCGCCGGCCGGCGTGCTCCGCGCTCCCGCGCGGTGAACCCCTCGGGCAGCCCTTCCGCGTCGAGCACCTCGGCCTCGACGACCTCGGGCAACGGCACCTGACGGACCAGGACTTCCTGCCCGCTGTAGGTGTCGAAGGCCCGGGTCTCGGTGAGTTCGTACTCGTCGGAGGGCGGCAACGGCAGGCGGTAGCGGTCGGCGAGTACCCGTCCCGCATAGTCGTCCACGACGCCTCCCCCGGCCGGCCGGTCGGTCACATCCGTTCGTCCCACGGGCCGTTCCAGCCGAATCAGGCCGGATCCAGCCGGACAGCTGGATGCGTACGGTCCGCAGCCATTCACGATACGTGCCGGAGGCAACCCGGAAAGAGGGGATGCCAGATCTCACGCGCCGAACACGTACCGAAACCCCGCCGGGGGCCCGCTGAAACCCCACCGAGGGCCCTCCGGAGACCTGCCGGAGGCCCTTCGAGGGCCTGCGGGCGCGGGCCCGACGCGGGCGGGACGTCGGCGGGCCCCGCCGGAAGCGGGGCCGGAAGCGTGGGCCGGACGCACGTCACGGCCACGCCGACGGACGAGCGGGGAGCCGCGGACGAGCGGGAGCCCCGGAGCCGCCCCGCCCAGAGCGCTACTTCTTCGGCGTGAACGTCTCCGTGAGCGTCTTCCAGGTGTTCTCCCGGAGATCGCCGTCCCACGCGGCGGCCTTCGCCGTGTACATGAGCGCATGGCCGAGCTGGTCGTCGACCACGAATCCGCGGTCGATCGTCCGGTACGCCGTCCCGCTCTCCGTGTAGGTGAACTCCCAGTCGGCCGTGTTCCAGCCGCGGTAGTCCACCTTCTCTATGCGGACCTTCTGGTACTGGGAGCGCTTCATGTAGCGCTCCTGGTTCTCCCAGTCCGCGACCGGGTCGTCCTTGGGCGTGGTCGTCCAGGCCACCAGCAGCTTCTGTCCCTCGGGCCCCGTGAAACGGTCCCCCGCGGCGCTCGTGGACTGGTACTTCCAGCCGGCGGGCAGCCCGATCGAGTAGCCCTGCTTCCCCTCGTGCGTCGTGACGGCCGCACCGGCGCCGGTGGCGGAGCCGCCCGAAGCGGCGCCGCCGGCCGTGGTGGTGCCGCTGGGCGAGCTGGTGCCGGAGGCCGAGCCGGTCGTCGCGGACTGCGACGCCGAGCCGTCGGTCCGTGTCCCGCCGTCCTCGTCCTCCTTGGTGCCGGCGGCGGCGCTGTCGCTGGCGACGGCCGAGGAACCACCGCCGGTCTTCGCGCCGTTCGCGTCGTCGTCGCCACCGCCGAGGGTGAGGGCCAGTACGGTGCCGAGGACGGCGAGCGCCACCACCACGGCGATGATCACCAGCGTCCGCTTCGGCACCACGTCGGTCAGCGGCGCCCTGGGCACGGGCCGCGGCGGCAGGTCCGGCGGCGTCATCACGGGCCACCCCGAACTGCGCCCGGCGGGCTGTCCGTTCGCCCCGCGAGCCTCCTGCCCCGTGGACCCGGGGCGGCCGGCCGCCCCGGTCGTGGTGCGGGTCACCGGCGCGGCGGCGGAGGCCGCGGTGGTGGTCGTCTTCCCGCGAGCGGTCCCCGCGGTCTTGGCGGCTGCCACGGCCGACGCCGAGGTGACGGCCCCGGTGGCCGCGCCGCCCCGCGTCTCCTCCTGCGTGCCCAGCGACGCCGAAGCGGACGACGCGTCGGCCGACTTGGCGCGGGCGGCGGCCGAGGTGGCCGCCCCGGCGGCGACCGCCGCCTTCCGCACGGACCGCAGGGCCCCGCGCAGTTTCTCCGCCGCCTCTCCCCCGGACGCGCCCGCCCGGCTCTGGGAGCTGTCCGGCTGCGCCGGCAACGGCACGAGCTTCGTCGCGTCCGCCGGCTCGGTCTCCCGGGACTCCGGCGCGTGGATCACCGCGTTGAGTTTCGCCCGCGCCCCGGTGTCGTCCAGCCGGTGCACCGGGTCCTTGGTGAGCAGGCCGTAGATGACGTCCCGCAGCGGACCCGCGTTCTTCGGCTCCTCCAGCGGCTCGGTCATCACCGCGGTGAGCGTCGCGATCGCGGAACCCTTGTCGTAGGGGGGTGTGCCCTCGACCGCCGCGTACAGCAGGCCGCCCAGCGACCACAGGTCGGCCGCCGGTCCCGGCTTGTGGCCGCGGGCGCGCTCCGGCGAGATGTAGGAGGGCGCGCCGACGAGCATGCCGGTCGAGGTGATGGACGGGTCGCCCTCGACCTGGGCGATGCCGAAGTCGGTGAGCACGACCCGTCCGTCCTCGGCGATCAGCACGTTCGACGGCTTCACGTCGCGGTGCAGGATGCCCTCGCGATGGGCCGACCGCAGTACGTCGAGGATCGCGAGCCCGACCTCCGCCGCGCGCCTCGGTTCCAGCACTCCGTCCTCACGGATGACCTCGGCGAGCGACTTGCCCTCGACGAGCTCCATCACGATCCACGGCCGGTCGTCCTCCTCGACCACGTCGAAGACCGTCACCGCGCTGTTGTTGCGGATCCGCGCGATGGCCTTGGCCTCACGCAGCGTCCGGGTGATCAGCCGGCGCTTCTCCTCGTCGTCGATGTTTCCCGGGAACCGCAGCTCCTTGACGGCGACCGTGCGTCCGAGGGTCTCGTCCTCGGCTCGCCACACCGTCCCCATGCCGCCGCGGCCGAGTACATCTCCCAGCCGGTACCGCCCGGCGAGGAGACGTGCGCTCTTGTCCTGACGGGATGCTCCCGCCCGCTCCGCCTCCGACATGCGTCCCCTCATGCAACCCGCCCTGACAGAGCCTTCATTGTCCCTCACCCGACAAGTGCCCGACGCCCAGGGTGCCCCTCACCACCCCTGAGGACCGGCTCATTTCGGCCAGAAGGGGCAGCAGTCTCCGGCCAACAGGCGGAATGAGCCCCGCCCGCTGCACCAAAAGTCCCTTCTGTGAGCCGGACGGCGACCGGGTACCCGGCACGAAGCCCACTCGGGACCCCGGCGCGAGACCTCCCCACCCACTCTGCATGATGGGCACATCAGGGACACGAAGTGGAAGAGAGAGGGAGGGAAAGGGAGGGAGAGAGCCCCGCGATCCGAGCGCTGCGCGGACTCCTGGCCGTCCCCGTGACCCTGGCCCTCCTGGGACCCGCCACAGCCGACTCCCACCCGAGCCCCACCCCCGGCGCCGGCACGACCTCCACCGCCGACACCGCCGACACCGCCGACTCCTTCCTGCCCCTGCTCCGCACCCGGGGCAAGGCCCCCGCCGCCCTGCCGGCCGGTGAAAAGAGCGGCACCCGCTACCCCGAGTCCGGCCCGGACATCTCCAGGTCCGACCACTTCCGGGCCGGCAGCGTCACCAAGACCTTCCTCGCGACCGGCATCCTCCAACTGGCCTTTGAACGAAGGCTGTCGCTCTCCGACCCGGTGGAGCGGCACCTGCCCGCCCTGGTGCGGGGAGCAGGCAACGACGGGCGCGCGCTACCCCTGCGTTCCCTGCCGAACCACACCAGCGGCCTGTACGACTTCGCCCGGGACACCGGCGGCATCCGCCCCGTCACCCCTGTTCAGGCCGTCCGTATCGCTCTCACCCACCCTCCGGCCGACCTCGGCCGCTACGCCTGCTCCAACACCGGCTACGTCCTGCTCGGCCTGGTCGTCACCCAGGTCACCGGCCGCCCCTACGCCACGGAGGCCGAATGGCGCATCCTCGATCCCCTCGGTCTGAACGGCACCTCCTTTCCCGGTTCCCGCACCTCTCCGCCCTCCCCCTCCACCGTCGCGCCTACGGCACGGACGGATCCGACGTCACCGGCCTCGACCCACGGGTGGCCGGGGCGGTGGGCGAGCTGGTGACGGCCCTCGCCGACCTGAACCGCTTCTGCTCCGCCCTCCTGGGCGGCGAACTGCTCCCCCCTCGCTGACGGAGGGAGATGCTCGACACCCGCACCGCACACGGCTCGTACGGCTTGGGGCTGATTCCGGCGCGCCTGCCCTGCGGAGTGACCGTGTGGGGGCACAACGGCCGGATCCAGGGCAGCTACATGCGCACCGCGGCCACCGTCGACGGCCGTCATGTCCTCACCTTCCGCGTGAACACGACGGCGATGGCGGACCCCGACCTCGAACCGGCCCTGCTCGCCGCCGAGTTCCGCCCTCGCACCTCTTAGAACGGACAGGCCCCGAACGGAGATCCCGACCGGCGACACTCGTTCGAGTGAAGCAGTGTGCGGCCCCACCGGGCCGGCCTCACGCGCGGGACCGCGGGGACCCTGCAACGGCACGATGTCCAGGGCCCTACAACGGCACGATGTCCGGCGCCCCCAGCCGCGCCGCGTCCGCCGTGAGGTCGTCGGGCTGCCGTTGCGACTCCCGTTCGGCCTCCACCCGCTTCTCGTAGTGCTCGACCTCACGCTCGATCTGGCCCTTGTCCCAGCCGAGGACCGGCGCCATCAGTTCCGCCGCCTCCCGGGCGCTGCGGGCGCCCCGGTCGAAGGTCTCGATGGAGATGCGGGTGCGCCGGGTCAGCACGTCGTCCAGGTGCCGCGCCCCCTCGTGCGAGGCGGCGTAGACGATCTCGGCGCGCAGGTAGTCGTCGGCCGCGTGGAGCGGCTCGCCGAGTGTCGGGTCCTCGGCGACGAGTTCGAGGAGTTCCTCGGTCATCGAGCCGTACCGGTTCAGCAGGTGCTCGACGCGCACCACGTGCAGCCCGGTCCGGGCGGCGATGCGCGCCCGCGCGTTCCACAGCGCCCGGTAGCCCTCCGCGCCCAGCAGCGGCACGTCCTCCGTGACGCACTCGGCGACCCGCAGGTCGAGGCCGTGCACCGCCGCGTCGACGGCGTCCTTGGCCATCACCCGGTACGTCGTGTACTTGCCGCCCGCCACCACGACGAGCCCGGGTACGGGGTGGGCGACGGTGTGCTCGCGGGAGAGCTTGCTGGTGGCGTCCGACTCGCCGGCGAGCAGCGGGCGCAGCCCGGCGTAGACGCCCTCGACGTCGTCCCGGGTGAGCGGTACCGCCAGGACGGAGTTCACGTGCTCCAGCACGTAGTCGATGTCGGCGCTGGAGGCGGCCGGGTGGGCCTTGTCGAGGTCCCAGTCGGTGTCGGTGGTGCCGACGATCCAGTGCCGGCCCCAGGGGATGACGAACAGCACGGACTTCTCGGTGCGGAGGATGAGGCCCGTGGAGGAGTGGATGCGGTCCTTGGGCACGACGAGGTGGACGCCCTTGGAGGCCCGGACGTGGAACTGTCCCCGCTCCCCCACCATCGACTGCGTGTCGTCGGTCCACACGCCCGTGGCGTTGACGACCTGACGGGCGCGGATCTCGTACTCCCCACCGCTCTCGGCGTCCTGGACGCGCGCACCCACGACCCGCTCGCCCTCGCGCAGGAAGGCCATCACGCGCGCGCGGTTGGCGGTCTTCGCGCCGTACGCCGCCGCCGTGCGCACCAGGGTGGCGACATGGCGGGCGTCGTCCACCTGGGCGTCGTAGTACTGAAGGGCTCCGACGAGCGCGTCCTTCTTCAAGGCGGGTGCGACACGCAGGGCGTGACGGCGGCTCAGGTGACGATGGGTCGGCAGGCCCCTGCCGTGGCTCCGGGCCATCGACATCGCGTCGTAGAGCGCGACACCCGAACCGGCGTACAGCCGCTCCCAGCCCTTGTGCTGGAGCGGGTAGAGGAACGGCACCGGCTTGACCAGGTGCGGAGCCAACCGCTCCAGCATCAGTCCGCGCTCCTTCAGCGCCTCCCGGACGAGGGCGAAGTCGAGCATCTCCAGATAGCGCAGCCCGCCGTGGATCAGCTTGCTCGACCTGCTCGATGTGCCCGACGCCCAGTCCCGCGCCTCGACCAACCCCGTGGACAGGCCGCGGGTGACGGCGTCGAGGGCGGTGCCCGCGCCGACCACCCCGCCTCCCACGACCAGCACGTCCAGCTCGCGCTCGGCCATGGCCGCGAGTGACTCGGCTCGCTGCGCCGGCCCCAGTGTCGCTGTCCTCACCGCTGCCTCCCGCTGTCGGTCGCGCCGGCCGCACCGCCTTCAGGGCGCGGCCCGGCCCGTATCCCCCATGCCCCAATGGTGACCGTGTTGCCCGACTTCAGCCACCACTCGCCCCCAGACTGTGGACAACCCCCACGAAAGCCCACCCGTCCACGGCCGGCCTGCCGGAAAACGCAGCCGATCAATCCCACAAATCGGTCATATTTACTCCTAGTCTGACATTGCGCTCGCCCGTCCTGTCCACAGGGCTTGCGCACCTGTCCCGCTTCGGTTACTGGGAAGGACGGCCCACGCCATGCCCGCAGATCTCGCCGTCATCGGACTCGGCCCGCTCGGCCTGCCCCTGGCCCAGGCCGCCGTGGCCGCCGGCATCCCCACGCTCGGCTACCGCACCGGACCAGAGCCCGGCTCCCTGAGCCCCGCCGAACTGCGCCGGATGCTCTCGGGGGGTTTCCGGCCGGCCACCGACCCGGCCGAACTGGGCCGGGTACGCACCGCCGTCATCTGCGCCCCCGCGCCGCGCGACGCCGACGGCGGGCCCGACCTGAGCCAGGTGGAGGCGGCCGCCCGCACCCTGGCCGGACACCTGCGCCCGCACACCACCGTGATCCTGGAGTCGCCGGTTCCTCCGGGGACGACCGAGGAGTTCCTGCGGCCGCTCCTGGAGGAGATGTCCGGCCTGCGCGCGGGCCGCGACTTCCACCTCGCGTACTCCCCCAGCCGGGTCGACCCCGGCCGCCGTGATTTCACGCCCGCCAACACTCCGCAGGTCATCGGCGGCCTCACCCCCGCCTGCACCGAGTCCGCCGCCGCCTTCTACGGCCGTCTCACCGACAAGGTGGTACGCGCGCGTGGCCTCAGGGAGGCCGAGACGGTGACCCTCCTGGAGACCAACTTCCGGCACGTCAACATGGCCCTCGTCAACGAGATGGCCGTCCTCTGCAACGACCTGGGTGTGGACCTCTGGGACGTCATCCGGTGCGCCGAGACCAAGCCGTTCGGCTTCCAGGCCTTCCGCCCCGGCCCCGGCGTCGGCGGCCACTCCGTGCCCCTGGACCGCACCGGCCACCACGGCAGTCCCCTGCGCATGGTGGAACTCGCCCAGCAGGTCAACAGCCGCATGCCCCGCTACGTCGTCCAGCGTGCCGCCACCCTCCTCAACGAGTACGGCAAGTCGGCGCGGGGCGCGCGCGTGCTGCTGCTCGGCGTCACCTACAAGGCCGACCTCGCCGACCAGCAGGGCACCCCCGCCCGGGAGATCGCGATCCGCCTGATGGAACTCGGCGCGGCCGTCAGCTACCACGACCCGCACGTCCCCTCCTGGAGCGTCCTGGACCGCCCGGTCCCCCGCGCCGACTCCCTGTACGAGGCCGCCGCCGACGCCGACCTGACGATCCTGCTCCAGCAGCACCGGACGTACGACCTCCAGGGCCTGTCGGTGAAGGCACAGCTGCTGCTCGACACGCGGGGGGCCACGCCGACGGGGGCGGCGCACCGGTTGTGAGCCGGGGCGCACCAGGCGGACCCGGGCTCCAAAGGCTGGTGGCGTACGGCACGGCACGCCGGTACCGTACGAACAGGTGGCGCCCACCGCAGTGGCCTCTGCGGCAGGCGCCTGATGGATCACGGAGTGTCCGCCCCTAGTCTGTGTGGGGGCGGCCGCTCACCATCCGAAAAGCCGCAAGATCCACCTCCTCCGGCACTGCACCGTCCGGAGACGGATGCGGTCCCAGCGGGTGGGCTTGCGGTGGCGTCCCATGGGCGCCCCCTTCCACGACGCCGCCCGGTGGACGGCTCGTTCAGGAAATCGGGCCGGGCCCCGAGGGCTCGGGTCCGGAACCATGTCCTTGGAAGGGGGGCACCCCACACGACTGGGTCGCCGATCCGGACGCCACCGTCCGCAACACCCCTGACCAGCCCGCATTCGCCCCGAAGGCAACCGTGCGCCCCGCCCCGCGCCTCGCGCCCCCACACCCCCGCGCCCGTCCGGGCATGCGAAAGGGGCCGGGGGGGGGGGCCCCCCCGGGGGGCCCCCCCCCCCCCCCCCCCCCCCCCCCCCCCCCCCCCCCCCCCCCCCCCGCCCCCCGGGGGGGGGGGGGGGGGGGGGCCGGCCGCCCGCCCCCCCCCCCCCCCCCCCGGCCCCTACCGATGCCGAGACCGCGCGGTCTACCGCCGGTGCACCGAGTCCGCCACCGTCACCTCGACGCGCTGGAACTCCTTCAGCTCGCTGTAACCGGTGGTGGACATGGCGCGGCGCAGGGCGCCGAAGAAGTTCATCGAGCCGTCCGGCGTGTGGGACGGGCCGGTGAGGACCTCCTCGATGGTGCCGACCGTGCCGAGGTCGACCTTCTGGCCGCGCGGCAGCTCCTCGTTGACGGCCTCCATGCCCCAGTGGTGGCCACGGCCGGGCGCGTCGGTCGCGCGCGCGAGCGGGGAGCCCATCATCACCGCGTCGGCGCCGCAGGCGACGGCCTTGGGCAGGTCGCCGGACCAGCCGACGCCGCCGTCCGCGATCACGTGCACGTACCGGCCGCCGGACTCGTCCATGTAGTCGCGGCGCGCGGCGGCGACATCGGCCACCGCCGTCGCCATCGGGACCTGGATGCCGAGCACGTTGCGCGTGGTGTGCGCCGCGCCGCCGCCGAAGCCGACGAGGACGCCCGCCGCGCCCGTGCGCATCAGGTGCAGGGCCGCCGTGTAGGTGGCGCAGCCACCGACGATGACCGGGACGTCGAGTTCGTAGATGAACTGCTTCAGGTTCAGCGGCTCGTGCGAGCCGGAGACGTGCTCCGCGGAGACCGTGGTGCCGCGGATGACGAAGATGTCCACGCCGGCGTCGACGACGGCCTTGGAGAACTGGGCCGTGCGCTGCGGGGAGAGCGCGGCGGCGGTGACCACGCCCGAGTCGCGCACCTCCTTGATGCGCTGCCCGATCAGCTCTTCCTTGATCGGCGCGGAGTAGATCTCCTGGAGCCGGCGGGTCGCCTGGTCGACGGGCAGCTCGGCGATCTCGTCCAGCAGCGGCTGCGGGTCCTCGTACCGCGTCCACAGGCCCTCGAGGTTGAGCACGCCCAGGCCGCCCAGCTCGCCGATGCGGATCGCGGTGGCCGGGGAGACGACGGAGTCCATGGGGGCGGCCAGGAACGGCAGCTCGAAACGGTAGGCGTCGATCTGCCAGGCGATCGAGACCTCCTTCGGGTCCCGCGTACGGCGGCTGGGGACGACGGCGATGTCGTCGAATGCGTACGCCCGGCGGCCGCGCTTGCCGCGCCCGATCTCGATCTCAGTCACGTGTGTGGCCTTTCCCTGATGCGTTGCAGCGTCTTCCAGTATCGCCGACGGGCACGGCGAAGGCGGCCCCGGAGGTTCCGGGGCCGCCTGGGAATCCCGTGCGGCTACTTGCTGCTGTAGTTGGGTGCCTCGACCGTCATCTGGATGTC
This sequence comes from Streptomyces sp. NPDC048734, assembly GCF_043198675.1. Classification (NCBI taxonomy): domain Bacteria; kingdom Bacillati; phylum Actinomycetota; class Actinomycetes; order Kitasatosporales; family Streptomycetaceae; genus Streptomyces; species Streptomyces sp. NPDC048734. The sequence continues at coordinate 585,166 of NZ_JBICUZ010000002.1, forward strand.
GTGCGGGTGGCTCTCCTTGAGACCCGCGGAGGTGATCCGGACGAAACGGCCCTTGGACTCCATCTCCTCGATGGTGGCGGCGCCCACGTAGCCCATGGTCTGGCGCAGGCCGCCGACGAGCTGGTGCAGCACGTTGCCGAGCGGGCCGCGGTAGGGCACCTGGCCCTCGATGCCCTCGGGCACGAGCTTGTCGTCGGCCGCGACCTCCGCCTGGAAGTAGCGGTCCTTGGAGTACGACTTGCCCTGGCCGCGGGACTGCATGGCGCCCAGCGAGCCCATGCCGCGGTAGGACTTGAACTGCTTGCCGTTGATGAACTGCAGCTCGCCCGGGGACTCCTCGCAGCCCGCGAGGAGGCTGCCCAGCATCACCGTGTCGGCGCCGGCGGCCAGCGCCTTGCCGATGTCGCCGGAGTACTGCAGGCCGCCGTCGCCGATCAGCGGGATGCCCGCCGGACGTGCGGCGAGGGACGCCTCGTAGATGGCGGTGACCTGCGGGACGCCGATGCCGGCGACCACGCGGGTGGTGCAGATCGAGCCGGGTCCGACGCCGACCTTGATGCCGTCGACGCCGGCGTCGATCAGGGCCTGGGCGCCGTCACGGGTGGCGACGTTGCCGCCGATCACGTCGACGCGCACGCTCGACTTGATCTTCGCCATCCAGGCGAGGGCGTTGCTGTTGTGGCCGTGGGAGGTGTCGACGACCAGGAAGTCCACGCCGGCCTCGGCGAGGGCCTGGGCGCGCTCCAGCGCCTCGGGGCTGGCGCCGACGGCGGCGCCGACGAGCAGCCGGCCCTCGGCGTCCTTGGCGGCCCGGGGGTACTGCTCGGCCTTGACGAAGTCCTTGACCGTGATGAGGCCCTTGAGGACACCCGCCTCGTCGACCAGCGGAAGCTTCTCGATCTTGTGGCGGCGCAGCAGCTCCATGGCGTCCGTGCCGGAGATGCCGACATGGCCGGTGACGAGCGGCATCGGGGTCATGACCTCACGCACCTGACGGGTGCGGTCCGACTCGAAGGCCATGTCGCGGTTGGTGACGATGCCGAGGAGCTTGCCGCCGCCGTCGGTCACCGGGACGCCGCTGATGCGGAACTTGGCGCACAGCGCGTCGGCCTCGGCCAGCGTGGCGTCCGGGTGCACCGTGATGGGGTCGGTGACCATGCCCGACTCCGAGCGCTTCACCAGGTCGACCTGGTTGACCTGGTCCTCGATGGAGAGGTTGCGGTGCAGCACGCCGACGCCGCCCTGGCGGGCCATCGCGATGGCCATGCGGGACTCGGTCACCTTGTCCATCGCCGCCGAGAGCAGCGGGATGTTGACGCGCACATTGCGGGAGATGCGGGACGAGGTGTCGACCGCGTTGGGGAGCACCTCGGATGCGCCCGGCAGCAGCAGCACGTCGTCGTAGGTGAGCCCGAGGGTCGCGAATTTGGCGGGCACTCCGTCGACGTTGGCAGTCATGACACCTTCCCCAAATGGCCTTGATCGGTGCGGATGTCCATGCTAACGGGAAGCGCACCCCCGGAATTCCACGCTCCGCGTGACTCCGGGCTTCGTATGTTCGTACGGCAGCGGCGCTCGGCCCGTTCAGCGGGCGGGCCGTCGGCACCCGTCGGGCGAACGGGCCGCCGTCCCTGTCCAGCCTAGGCTCCTCGGCCGGTCCGGCGTCGGCCCCGCTGTCGGGTTCGTTCGGGGAACGGTGGCGGGGCACGGCGTGGCGGCGGTGCTACTGCTCGGCGAGGGCCCGCAGTCTGCTCAGCGCGCGGTGCTGGGCCACGCGCACGGCCCCGGGTGACATTCCCAACATCTGGCCGGTCTCCTCCGCGGTGAGGCCCACCGCGATGCGCAGCAGGAGCAGTTCCCGCTGGTTATCGGGCAGGTTGGCCAGCAGTTTCTTCGCCCATTCGGCGTCGCTGCTCAGCAGGGCCCGTTCCTCCGGGCCGAGGGAGTCGTCGGGGCGTTCCGGCATCTCGTCGGAGGGGACCGCCGTGGAGCCGGGGTGGCGCATCGCCGCGCGCTGGAGGTCGGCGACCTTGTGGGCGGCGATGGCGAAGACGAAGGCCTCGAAGGGACGGCCCGTGTCCTTGTAGCGAGGAAGGGCGAGGAGGACGGCCACGCAGACCTCCTGCGCGAGGTCCTCCACGAAGTGGCGCGCGTCACCGGGGAGCCGGGACAGGCGGGTGCGGCAGTAACGCAGGGCGAGGGGGTGGACGTGAGCCAGCAGGTCGTGTGTGGCCTGCTCGTCGCCGTCCACCGCGCGATGCACCAGTCCGCCGATCGCCCCGGGGGCACGGACCGCATCGTCTTCGCGCATCGGTCCATGGTGCACTGCGGCCGGACCGGCCGCGGCACCGTGCCCTTCGTTGTGCACCGAAGCGTTATGAGCAGGTGCGCCGGAACTCATCCCCTGCGCCCTCCCGTCCCGCTCGACCGACTCGTCCCCGAGGAACTCCACACCTCAAGGATGCGGCATCCGCGGCGAAACGAGCAGCGGGCATCCGGCGAGGTGCTGCGCCGCCGCCGGCCACCGACCGGCCGACAGGGGGTTCCCGCACATCCTGCACCCCGCGCGAGCAGGGAGGTTCGTCCATTCCCCCGCTCCTGTCCCTGGGATCGGCTTGCTCGAAAAGTCCGCCGTACGGCCCGACGGGGCCGCGACTTCGAAGATCCGGCCCCGGCCCCGGCACCGCACGGCCTCCACCGCCGTCGGCACCCGCGAGAGCCGACGACCGCGACGACCCGGTGGCCTCACCCGCCGGACCCCGCTCACCGGCGGTCCCGTACGTGCCGCCGCTCACCGGAAGCGGTCCGACGGGCGGCCGAGAGCGGGCCGGGGTCGGGCCGGGACGCCCAGGTCCTGTCCGGCGGATCATGCCGGAGACACGGGGTCCGGCACGCCCGTCCGGGCTGCGGGGTGCCGCCGGTTTCCTCCGGCCCGATCCGCCGGGCAGGCCCTAGCGGACCAGGCCCCACCGGAAGCCGAGCGCCACGGCGTGGGCACGGTCCGAGGCGCCGAGTTTCTTGAACAGACGGCGGGCGTGGGTCTTGACGGTGTCCTCGGAGAGGAACAGCTCGCGGCCGATCTCGGCGTTGGAGCGACCGTGGCTCATGCCTTCCAGGACCTGGATCTCACGCGCGGTGAGCGTGGGCGCGGCACCCATCTCGGCCGAGCGCAGCCGCCGCGGGGCGAGCCGCCACGTGGGGTCGGCCAGGGCCTGCGTGACCGTCGCGCGCAGTTCGGCGCGCGAGGCGTCCTTGTGCAGGTAGCCGCGGGCGCCGGCGGCGACCGCGAGCGCGACGCCGTCGAGGTCCTCGGCAACGGTCAGCATGATGATGCGTGCGCCCGGGTCGGCGGACAGCAACCGGCGGACGGTTTCCACACCGCCCAGTCCCGGCATGCGCACGTCCATCAGAATGAGGTCCGAGCGGTCGGCACCCCAGCGGCGGAGGACTTCCTCGCCGTTGGCCGCCGTCGTCACGCGCTCGACGCCGGGCACGGTCGCGACCGCGCGGCGGAGCGCCTCTCGGGCAAGCGGGGAGTCGTCACAGACGAGGACGGAAGTCATGGCCGTCCTCCGCAGCTGATGCGCGTCACCTTGTGCCTCCAGGCTGGTACGTATCGTCACCTGTGCGGTCGACCGTCTCGGACGCTTGCCCGAGCGTTTGTGTTTTCAACCGCCACCGCACACTCAACGATGGTCACTCGAAAGAGTTACGGGGCCGCGTGCATTCTTCGGCACTCTACGTGAGGAGGCGGACACGGCCGGGGGAGCCGCGCGGACCCGCGAGCTTTCCTCGCAACCCGTGCCCCGTTCAGCCCTATTTCTTCCCATTTACTGGTGTCTGAGGCTAGATTCGCAATGAGTCATATTTTCATCTCCTTAGATCGTAGTTGTACGGTCGTGGGCACCGTATCCGCTCAGCACGGCTACAAGGGGTCACGCAATGGCAGATTTCTCCCGCCTTCCCGGACCGAACGCGGACCTGTGGGACTGGCAGCTCCTGGCCGCCTGCCGCGGAGTGGACAGTTCGCTCTTCTTCCATCCCGAGGGCGAGCGCGGGGCGGCGCGGAGCGCTCGCGAGAACTCGGCCAAGGAGGTCTGCATGAGGTGCCCGGTACGCGCGCAGTGCGCGGCGCACGCGCTGGCGGTGAGAGAGCCGTACGGCGTGTGGGGCGGGCTGACCGAGGACGAGCGCGAGGAGCTCATGGGGCGGGCGCGCAACCGCCTGGTACCGGCGTCGGCCGGCGCGAGCGGCGTTTCGAACAACTGAAGGAACGTTTCTCCACACAACTCAGGGCACGCACACGCGCGTGCCCTCATCTCTTGGACGCCCCCACCCGTACGACCCAGCGGCCCTGCGCGACCCCCACGACCCCGCACGACTCCCACCGCCGCGTACGACCCCACCGCCCGGCACCGCCCCCGCACGTCCGCGTATGCCCCCGCTGCCGTACGGCTACCGTGCCGCCGCGCGCGCGAGCTGCTCCAGCGTCGCCGCCACCGCCGGCACCTGGGCCAGGTCGGGCAGGGTGAGCGCGACGACCTCTCGCCGTACCGCCGGCTCCAGGGTCACCGCGCGCGTGCCCCGCGGCCGTACGGACTCGATCGCGAGCTCGGGGAGGACGGCGACGCCGAGGCCCGCGCCCACCAGGCCGGCCACCGCCGGGTAGTCGTCGGTGGCGAAGTCGATGCGGGGGGTGAAGCCCGCGGCCTCGCACACCTCCACCAGCCGGCCCCGGCAGCGCGGGCAGCCGGCGATCCACGGCTCGCGGGCGAGTTCGCCGATGGCGAGGGAGTCCGCGCGTGCGAGCCGGTGGCGTTCGGGCACGAGGGCGACGAGCCGGTCCGTCAGCAGGGGTCGGACGACCAGGTCGGACCACTCCTCGGTGCCCGGGGCGTCCTCGTAGCGGAAGGCGAGGGCGATGTCGCAGTCGCCGGCGCGCAGCTTCTCGACGGACTCGGGCGGTTCGGCCTCCTCCAGCGAGACCCGGGTCCCGGGGTGCGCGGCGCGCAGGGCGGCCAGCGCGGTCGGGACGAGCGCGGAGCTGCCGCTGGGGAAGGAGACGAGGCGGACCCGGCCGGCGCGCAGACCGGCGATCGCGGCGACCTCCTCCTCGGCGGCGGTGAGTCCGGCGAGGATCCCGGCGGCGTGCCGTACGAGGGCCTCGCCGGCCTGGGTCAGCCGCATCTCGCGGCCGCTGCGCACGAGCAGCGGTGTGCCGACGGACGTCTCCAGCGCCTTCATCTGCTGGCTGACCGCGGGCTGCGTGCAGCCCAGCTCGCGGCCCGCCGCCGAGAAGGACCCGGTGGCGGCGACGGCGCGCAGCACGCGGAGATGACGGGCCTCGATCATCCTTCGAGCATAGGCGAGCCGCATAAGGAAGCCTTGGGAAAGGGGGCGGATAATGCGTCGACGCTTTGACCGCCGGTCGCTTAGCGTGCCGCCATGAGGCTTCTGTCCGTCAACGTGGGCCGTCCCAAGGCCGTGCCGTACACCGACCAGCCCGACGGGTTGACCGGTATCGACAAGCGTCCCGTCGAGGGACCGGTGCGGGTGGCCGCGCCCGGTCCGAAGGGCGTCGGCGGGAGCGGGCTCGCCGGGGACGCGGTGTGCCACCTGCGCCATCACGGCGGCAACGACCAGGCGGTGTACGCCGTCGCACGTGAGGACCTGGACGACTGGGAGCGTGAGCTGGGGCGCACGTTCGCCAACGGCGCGTTCGGCGAGAACCTCACCACCACCGGTCTGGACGTGTCCGGGGCGCGGATCGGCGAGCGCTGGCGGATCGGCCCGGAGGTGGTGCTGGAGGTGACGGCGGGGCGGATCCCCTGCCGCACCTTCCAGGGGCACGTGGGTGAGAGGGGCTGGGTCAGGCGGTTCACGCAGAAGGCCGCGACGGGCGCCTACCTGCGGGTGATCACGCCGGGCGAGATACGCGCGGGGGACGCCGTGGAGATCGTCCACCTGCCGGAGCACGGGGTGACGGCCCGGATGGAGTTCCAGGCGACCACCACCCACCGGGAGCTGCTGCCCCGGCTGCTGGCGGCGGGCGAGGCGCTGCACCCGGAGACGCTGGCGGCGGCCCGCGCCCACGTCGAGAGGTACGGGGAGTGAGCCGCCGTCACCGGCGCGGGCGCGCACGGTTCCGTCACTTTCCGCAGGCCGCGTGCACGGAGCGGACGCCCGGACTCCGGGTCACTAACCTTCTGCCATGACAACGGCTCTGATCACAGGTTCGACCGCGGGCATCGGTGCCGCGTTCGCGCGACGGCTCGCGGCGGACGGGAACGACCTCGTCCTCGTCGCCCGGGACACCCAGCGGCTGCGCGAGCAGGCGACCGAGTTGCACGACCGGCACGGCATCGAGGCGGAGGTGCTGACGGCCGACCTGGCCACGGACGGGGGCATCGAGACGGTGGCCGCCCGGCTCGGCGACCGCAGGAACCCCGTCGACCTGCTGGTCAACAACGCCGGCTTCGGCAACAAGGGCCGCTACCTCGACGTGTCGATGGCCGACGAGCTGAGGATGCTCAAGGTGCACTGCGAGGCGGTGCTGCGGCTGACGTCGGCGGCGGCCGGCGCGATGCGGGAGCGGGGGCGCGGGGGCGTCGTCAACGTGGCCTCGGTGGCGGCCTTCGTGCCGCGCGGGACGTACGGCGCCTCCAAGGCGTGGGTCGTGCAGTTCACTCAAGGGGCGGCGAAGGACCTGGCGGGCAGCGGGGTGCGGCTGATGGCGCTGTGCCCGGGGTTCGTGCGCACCGAGTTCCACGAGCGGGCCGGGATGGGCACGGACAACATCCCCGGCTGGATGTGGCTCGACGCGGACAAGCTGGTCGCGGCGGCACTGGCGGACCTGGCGCGCGGGAAGTCGGTGTCGATTCCCGACGCGCGCTACAAGGCGCTGATGGGCCTGGTGAAGGTGACGCCCCGGTCGCTGCTCGGCGGGATCAGCTCGCGGACGGGGCGGAAGTACGGGCCGCAGTAGCGGGTGGCCGCATCCGGGCCCCGGCGGGCGGGCGGACGGGTCGCGGTGGCGGGCGGACGGGTCGCGGTGGCGAGCGGCGGCCTCGGGGCTCCGGTGGGAAAATGGCTCTGACAGGGCCGGACCCAGGGGGGCCGGAGGCGGCGCGATGACCTTCGTACAGCTCATCGATTGCAGGACGAGCCGGTTCGACGAGATGAACCGGCTGATGGACACCTGGGTCGAGAAGACCAAGGGGAAGCGGACGGCGACGCACGCGGTGGTCGGCAAGGACCGGTCGGACGCGTCGCACGTCGTCGAGATCGTGGAGTTCCCCTCCTACGAGGAGGCGATGCGGAACTCGGGCCTGCCGGAGACCGAGAAGATCTTCGACGACATGGTCGCGCTCTGTGACGAGATGCCGACCTTCACCGACCTGGAAGTGGTGCGGGACGAGCAGCTGAACTGCGCGACGGCGCGGGAGTGGTTCGAGCGGGCCGGGACGGTCGACATCGGCGCGATGTTCGAACGGGTGACCGATGACTACGTGGACCACGATCCCGCCAGTCCACAGGACAACGGGCTGGCGGCTGCGCGCGAGGAGTTCGCGGGCTGGCGGCGGGCCTTCGACTTCTCCTTCCGGGTCGACGACCAGATCGCCCAGGGCGACCGGGTGTGCACCCGCTGGACCTGGACCGCCCGGCACGAGGGCGACTTCCTCGGCCTCCCCGCCACCGGCCAGAACGTCGTCATGACCGGCATGACCTGGCAGCGGTTCCGCGACGGGATGATCTGCGAGGGCTGGTGGCAGTACGACCGCGTGGGTCTGATGCGGCAGCTGGGGGTACTCGGGAAGTAGCCCGCGAGGGTCAGTCGAGGGTTCCGTGCCCCGCCCGGCGGGGGACGGAACCCTCCGTCGTCCCCGCGTCGAGAAGGCACGGACCGGCTGTCGTAGGGGGCGACTAGGATTTCCGCCTGCCCTCGGAGGAGGCCCGGGCGGTTCGGCATCAGGATTCCCTCCTCTTCTTCTGTGCCGTTTCGGAGGTGCCCCGTGCCCGCTGTCCCCAAGCCGACAGCCCTCGCTCCGCGGGAGCGCTGGTTCCAGCCCCGGCGATCCGGGTTCCGCTGGGAGCAGGAGGGGTTGGACCACCTGCGCGGACTCATGCCGGCGACCGAGCCGAACCGGGCCTGGGCGACGTTCCAGTTCACCGGGGCGTCGGGCCGGATCAACGAGTGCGACGTGCTGATCGCCGTGCCCGGCGGCCTTTACCTGCTGGAGTTGAAGGGGCACCCGGGCCGGGTGGTGAACCACGGCGACACCTGGCAGTTCCACGGTGACCGCGTGCGCACCGTCCGCAATCCTTTGTATCTGACCGACCTCAAGGCCAAAGAGCTGAAGGGACAGTTGGAACGGGCGGCTCGGGCGTCGGGGATGGACCCTCGGCAGGTTCCGTTCATCAAGCCCGCGGTGTTTTTGCACGACCCTGGACTCGTGAGTCAGCTGGACGAGTTCCAGCGCACCTCGGTGTACGGACTCAACGACGGTGCGAGCGGCCTGCCGAAGATCTGGGACGACCTGCTGGGCCGTCCGCCGGAGCGGGAGAGCTGGCGCATCACACCGGTGATCAGCCAGCGGCTGGAACAGCTGATGCAGAAAATCGGCATCAGCCACTCCACCGCGCATCTGCGCTTCGGAGACGACTGGAAGCTCGAGCCACGGGCCCTCGACGCGGGCCCCGGCTGGGAGGACCGGTTGGCGGTGCGCGACGACCAACTGGTTCAGGAGAGCGGCCGGGTCCGTATATACCTGGCCGGGGCGGCGGCCTCCGACGAGCAGCGCTCGAAGGTGGAGCGGGCGGCCCGCCGCGAGTACCAGGTGCTCCAGGGTGTCAATCACCGTGGGATCGTGCAGGCGGTGCAGATCCGCGAGCACCAGGGCGGGCCGGCGATCCTGTTCCGGCATCGCGAGTCGGACCTGCGGCTGGACGCGTACCTCGACGCGTACGGCGGGCAGCTCACCCCTGTACTGCGTCTCGATCTGGTGCGGCAGCTCGCCGAGGCGGTGCGGTACGCGCACAACCGGTCCCTCTACCACCGCGCGCTGGCCGCCCGGTCGGTATACGTCTCCGCGCGGGAGGACGGCAGCGAGCCGGTCCTGCGGATCGCCGACTGGCAGACCGCGGCCCGCGACTTCGAGACGACGTTGCACCGCTCCCTCGGTGACACTCCGCTGGACGCGGGACTCATCGCGGACACGGCGCAGGTCTATCTGGCACCGGAGACGGACCAGGAGTTCGCCGATCCGGTGGACCTGGACGTGTTCGGCCTCGGCTCCCTCACGTATTTGTTGCTCACGGGGCGTCCGCCGGCGGACCGTCGCAGCGCGCTGCTGGAGCGGCTCCAGAGCGACAAGGGGCTTCATCCGTACGCCGTCTCCGATTCCGTCTCGGCCGCCCTGGACCACCTGGTCTTCCGGGCCACGGCCGCCGATGTCCGGGACCGCCCGGCGTCCGTGGACGAGTTCCTGGAGCTGCTGGCCGCGGCCGAGGCGGACGCCGCGGTTCCGCAGCCGTCGGGTGGTCCTGCCGCCGACCCTCTGACCGTGCAGCCGGGGCAGCCGCTGGACGGCGAATGGACCGTCCTGCGGGTTCTGGGGACAGGGGCCACAGCCCGTGCACTACTGGTCCGCCGTACCGCCGCGGAGGACGGCGAGAACTCCCTCCGGGTCTTCAAGGTCGCCCTGGACCAGGAGAAGGACGCGCGGCTGCTCGCGGAGGCGAAGGCGCTGAAGGAAGTGGGCGGCGGGCAGATCGTGAAGCTGCTCGCCGAACCGCGTGAGCTGGCGGGGCACACCGTCCTGGAGATCGAGTACGCGGGTGGTTACCGCGCGCGGGACGATCGTGAGCCGGTGAGTCTCGGCTCCCGGCTGCGCGACCAAGGCCCGCTGGGATACGACCAGTTGGAGCGGTTCGGCAACGACCTGTTCCTCGCCCTGGACTCCCTCGCCGCGCGCGGGGTGCGGCACCGGGACATCAAGCCGGACAACCTCGGGCTCTTCAAGCGCGGTGACGGTTCCTGGCAGCTCATGCTGTTCGACTTCTCCCTGGCCGACGCCCCGGACCAGGACCTGCACGCGGGCACGCGCGGATACCTCGATCCGTTCCTGGGGAGCGCGGGGCGATCGCGTTACGACGACCATGCCGAGTGGTACGCCGCAGCCGTCACCCTGCACGAGATGGCCTCCGGGGAGCGGCCCGTGTGGGGAGACGGTCAGGGTGATCCGCGCATGGTCGCCGACGCGGCACTGCACGTGTCGGCGGAGTTGTTCCCGCAGGCGCTCAGCGAGGGTCTGAAGGAGTTCTTCGAGCGGGCACTGCACCGGGACGTGGAGCAGCGGTACGACAGCCTGCGGCAGGTCCAGGAGGCGTGGCGGCAGGTTTTCCGCAGGGCCGACGCGACCCGCCCCGCGACGACTCCGGCCACGGTCGGCATCAGCACGGAGGACTTGGAGGACGCCCGTGAGCAGGCGGCCGAGGCCGCTGGTCTGAGGACACCTCTTGCGGCAGCCGGTCTGTCCCCCCGTGCCGTGTCGGTCGCCGAGAGCCTGAAGGCCCACACGGTCGAGCAGCTCCTGGACATCCCTCCCCACCACATCTCCCGGGCCCGCGGCGCCGGCAATGCGATCCGCAAGGAGCTGAACCGCCGCCACCGCCAGTGGACGCAGGCGCTGCGCCGCCGCGCCGGCGTGAAGAAGCCGGTGGCTCTGGAGCCGGACGCGCCGGAAGAGGTGCTGGAGTCGGTCGACACGCTGGCCGCGCGCCTCACGCCGCCGGAGGGCAAGCGCCGTACCCGGCCGCGTTCCGACGTGGTCCGTGCGACGTTGCAGCTCCCGGGTGTGCTGGAGGCCGGTGAGGCGCTGGAGCCGTGGCCGGCGCAGAGCCAGATCGCGAAGGCTCTGGGGGTCAGCCAGCCGACGGTGTCCGGCAATCAGCAGGCGGCGGTCGAGCAGTGGGCCGAGCTGCCGTGGCTCGCGCGGGTGCGGGACGAACTGGTGGCGATCCTGGCCGACCGGGACCGGGTGTCCACGGCGGAGGAACTGGCGTCTGAGCTGCGTGCCCGGCACGGCGCGGGCGCCGGTGATCCGATCGAGGCTCAGGCCAAGGCGCTGGCCGTGGTGCGGGCCGCCGTCGAGACGGAGATCCGCAAGCGGGGCGACGAGGAGTCCGACGCGCAGGGCTCCGATCCGGGCGAGGCATCGGCGCGGTTCGCGGTGCAGCGCCGTGGCGGCCGGGTGGTCGTCGCGCTGGAGGACCAGCCGGGGGCCGACGACCCGACGCCCGCGGAACTCTCTGACTACGCGGCAGAATTGGGCGAGCGGGCCGCGGACCTGGCCGGACGCGATCCGTTGCCCGGTCGTGCCACCGTGCTCCGGGAGCTGCGTGCCGTGCCGGTTCCGGAGGGTATGCCCCCGCTCGCCGACACCCGCCTGGTGGAACTGGCCGCCTCCATGGCGGGCGGTGTGGCCGTCTCACCCCGGCTGGAACTGTTCCCCCTCGCCCTCGGGCTGGCCCGTGCCCTGCGTATCTCCCAGGCGCCGGCGGGCGTACGTTCCGACACCGGCATCACCACGACCGACCTGTTGTCCCGGGTCCGAGCCAGGTTCCCCGGCCTGGCGGTGCTGGAGGAGACGACGTACGTGGAGCTGGCGGAGGCGCTGGCCGAGTCCGGGTTCCCCCTGGTCTTCGACCACGCCAGGCGTCGTTTCCTCCCGCAGGCCCAGGACGGTACGCGCAGTCGCGCGGGCGTGCCCTCCTCGGTGGTCACCAGCACGAGTTCCTTGTACGCGGCGGCCCAGGGTCGGATCGCCGAGGGCCGGGACCCACGTGAAGTGCTGTCCGCGCGGCTGACGGAGGCCCGCCGCCACGGCGGTTTCCTGGCGCTGACCTTGAAGGGGGCGGAACTGCCAGGTGTAGCCGGACCTCTGACGGAGCGGTACGGCACCACGGCCGTGCCGTTGAACACGATGTTCCTGGACGCACTGAAGGAGCTGGCCGAGGAACAGGGCGTGCGCTGGCAGGCGCTGCTCAAGGCGGACGCCAAATACGCGGCGACCGGCGCGATGGGCGCGGCGCTCGCCTCGTACACACGGCTGGCGGCCGAGCGGGTGCGGCAGCGAGTGGTGGAGCTGGCGGAGGGCTCCGGTCCGCGTTCCGTCCTGCTGGTCCACGAGGCCGGTCTGGTCGCGCGGTACTGGGAGGCCGGGGGCCGGGAGCTGCTGGCGGCGCTCCAGCAGTCGGCCCGGCGCCCCGCCGACGCCCCGCACGGGCTGTGGCTGCTGCTGCCGGTGGAGGACCCGCGCGCCACGCCCACGCTGGACGGGCGGACGGTGGAGGTGGTGGACCGGGCGACGGAGTGGGAAGTGCTGGACGGGCTGTTCCTCAAGGGTCTGCGGTTGCCCGGTTCGGCGGCCTGATCAATCGTTGCGGAGGTCTCCCGCGAGACCTCCGCAACACAAGGGCATCAGCAGACGGAAGAGCCCTGCGCCGCGGATGCGGGCATGAACCGCTCGCATCCGCGCCCCCTCCCGTTGCGTGACGTTTCGCCACTTCATGCGTGTCACAGCGCCGCTCAGGCACTTCCGCAAGACCCCGGACAGAGTCCGCACGAACTGCTATACATCCCATACGGTCCGTAATCGACAAGGGGTGGGGATCGGATGGATCCGATTTCGGCGGCGCTTCTCGTGGCACTCGTGAGTGGCGCCGGAGGCGCCGCGGGCACACAGGCGTGGACGGCGCTCGGCAGGCTGGTGCGTCAGCCGTTCCGGCGAGCCGATCAGACTCTCGACGAGGAGCCGACCCCGGCGCTGAGGGAGTTGGAAGATTTCGAGGCCGGCCCCCAGGACGCGGGTCGGGCACGGACGCTCGCCGACGCGCTGGAGCGACGGGCGGCTCACGACCCGGACTTCGCCCGCGCCCTGAGGCCATGGCTGGATACGGCGCGTGCGGCGGCGGCGGAGGCCGGAGACGTGCACAACACCGTCAGCGGCGGATCACAGGGAAACGTTCTGCAGCTGCGGGACCTGCACGGTTCCGTGTCGTTCGGCAGTCCTTCCGCACCGGAACCGGACGCCACGACCGGAGAGCGGAACGACTGAGCGGCATCCGACCTCGACATCACGCGCCGGACCGTCCGCCACAGGATTCGAGACGGACAACCGTCGCATCAAAACTCACATCCGAACTCACGGCACACACATCCGAACCCTTGAAAACATTACATATTAACTTGAGCGAGAAGCGAAATCGGCCAAGTTTCCCGGACACTCCATCGGGCTGTGATAAATCTTGACGTGCCACATTCCCGAACTCTAGCCTTGCGTGAGCCGAGATTTCCATCCAGACAGGGGCGGGGATGAAACTCACCAAGCTGTACAAGGATCAGGGGTCGGGCGGAAACGGCTGTCCCACGGTCTACCTGAGTGAGACCGGCGAACTGGTCGTCCAGGGGCACGTTGTGGATGGCGCGACCTTCGCGGAACTGGAGAACGTCCTTCCGGGAGAGGGCGCCGTCCGTATCTCCGCGGACGTCGTGATCGGCGCCGTGGAGCAGTACCACAGTCGACACAGTGAGGGGCGGTAGGTGGGACGCAGGTTCTCTTCCTTGGCGGACGAGGAATTCAACCGTCTGTTCACCGACTTCAAGTACACGGCTTATCGTCTGGAATCCCTCCAGCGGTACGACGTGTCCTACGAGCAGAACGAGTTCGCACGCTTCCTGTCGGGTGAGTCGAGGGGCGAGTTCCCCGGCATCGCGGAGTGGATCGACGGCACCGTCACCAAGGCGGTGGCGGCGGGGAAGATCCTGAGCCGGGTACACGTAGTCGAACTGCCGATGTCCGACTACGTCCGCTTCGAATGTGCGTGGGCGTACGAGCACACGGTCGAAGCCGGTGAGGACGTACGGATCCTCCCCGTGCCCCGCCAGGAGTGGCCGTCGGAGCTACCGCACTACGACTACTGGCTCTTCGACTCCACCCAACTGGTGGCGATGCACTACGAGGAAGACGGACGCTTTTCGTCCGCCGAGATCATCGACGACCCGCAACGGATCGTGGAGGCGAACTACTGGCGCGACGTGGCCCAGGCCTCGGCCGTCCCTTACCGGGAGTTCGCCCGCACCCATCAAGCCCGGTCGAGCGTGTCGGGCTGAACGGACACGCGGGTCACGGAGACCGGACCGGACGCATGGGCGAAGAGCCGACATCCGTCTCGAACGAGTTCTCCGGCGGCGACAGCGACGTGGTGGTCCAAGCCGGGACCGTGCACGGCGGAATACACGTACACGGCTCCGGCCGCTCGTTCCCTCCGCCCCGTCAGCTTCCCTACGGAGTGCCGGGATTCGTCAACCGGGTGCACGAGCTGACCGCACTGAACGCCCTGCACCCACGGCCCGCCGACGAGGACGGGCCGGCCGTCGTGACGGCGATCACCGGAGGCCCGGGAGTGGGAAAGACCGCGCTCGCACTGCACTGGGCGCACAAGGTCCGCCGGCATTTCGTTGACGGCGATCTGTACATCGACATGCGCGGATACAACAGCGGCAATGCGCTGGGACCCGAGCAGGCCCTGACCTCCTTTCTCCGGAGTCTTGGCGTGGAGGCGGACCGCATTCCGATCGACGAGCAGGAATGCGCCGCATTGTTCCGGTCGATGGTGTACGGGAAGAAAATCCTGATATTCATCGACAATGCTTCTTCCGTCAAGCAGATCAGACAGGTAATTCCCGCCTCGCGCTCCAGCCTCGTACTGATCACCAGTCGAAGTAGGCTGTCCGGTCTTGTGGCGCGGGAGGGAGCAGCGCGTGTGACACTCGACGTACTGTCACCGCAGGAGTCGGTGCGATTGCTGCGTGAGGTGATCGGGCCCTTACGGGTCGACTCGGAGCCCGAGGCGGCCCGGCGAGTGGCCCAGCTCTGTGGTTGCCTTCCCCTGGCCTTGCGCGTCGTGGGGGAGCGCGCGGCCGGACGATCGCTGCTCTCGCTGGAAGAACTCGTCGGAGAGCTCGTCCAGGAACAGGATTTCCTCGACGCACTGGCCGACCGGGAGGACGAACTCAGCGATGTGCGTGCCGTCTTCTCGTGGTCCTACAAAGCGCTGACGGAGGAGTCCAGGAGGGCTTTCCGGCTCCTGGGTCTGCACGAGGGGAGAACACTCTGCAGCAGCTCCGCGGCAGCGCTTCTCGCCGTCACCCCGTCGGCCGCGCGGCGAAGACTGGGTGAACTCACCGACGTCCATCTTCTCCAGGAGGCCGCCAGGGACAGATACCGCATGCACGATCTGCTGCGTTCCTATGCGGTGGAGCAACTGTCCGCCGAAGAGCCACGGGAAGACAGGACGCGGGCCGTGCGCCGGGTTCTCACCTGGTACCTGCTCAGCGCCGACGCGGGACGGAAGGCGATTCTTCCGTACTCCCACTCCATCCCCCTGGTACCCGCGGGCGAGCAGGTGCGGCCGGTCGAGCGTTTCGACGGGGCCGCCGACGCGATGCGGTGGTTCGATACCGAGCGCGAGAACCTGCTCTCCGCGTTGCGGCAGGCGGTCGCCTGGGGACAGTACGACATCGCGTGGATGTTGCCCGTGGTGGCCGACGGATTCTTCGAGCTCGGAGCCCACTGGTCGGACTGGAAGCACGTCCACGAGCTCGGGCTGGAAGCCGCCCGACTGGTCGGGAACCGGCTGGGAGAGGCCTCGAACCTGTTGTGCCTGGGTGATGTGAGCTGGCGGTCAGGGGTGTACGGCGTCGCCGCCGAGAACTACCGGCGGGCCGCGGGGCTCAGCCGGGACATCGACGATCCCTGGCTGCTGGGGTTCTCGCTGCGAGGTCTGGGGCTGGTGGCCCTGGAGCAGGGTGACGCCGGCGCCCGGGCGCACTTCGAAGCCGCACTGGCCGTGTTCCGGGAGCACGGGGTCCGGCGAGGCGAGGGAATGAGTCTGCTCAGTCTCGCGGCGTGTGCCCGTGCCCGCGGCAACCACGCGGAGGCCGCCGCGCTCTGCCGCCAGGCCCTCGGCATCTTCCGCTCGATCGACGACCGCTGGAGTGAGGCATGGGGCGCGCTCCCCCTCGCCGACAGTCTCGGCGAGCTGGGTGAGCTTCACGAAGCGGAGGAGTGCCTCGGGCGGGCCCTGGGAACATTCCGCGAGTTCACCGACCGGCGCAGCGAGGCGTCGACGCTGCGGAGTCTGGGCGATGTGTCCCTGGCAGGTGGCGAGCCGCACGCCGCACGTGACTTGTGGAGGCAGGCCGCGGCCCTCTACGAGGAGCTCGGCGACGCCCTCTCCGACGTCCTGCGGAGGCAGGCGGAGGAACTCATCGACGCCAGGAGCGGGGAAAGGGACGGAGAGGGGGATGGGGAGGGCCGTGGCGGAGCCGGATGAGGTCATGGTCGAGGGCGGCGGACAGGAGTCGGCCGAAGACTGGTTCCGCCGCATCTGCGACCTGCACGACGGGGTCTTCTCCGCCGAGCCGTTCGCCTGGGTTGCGGAGATGTCCCGGGAGCACGGGGAGGAACTCGGGGACCTGATGACGGTTCCGGGTTTCCGGCTGGCCGTGGCCAGGCAACGGGAGCGCCTCGTCGGGTACGCCTACGGTCATCCGCTCCCCGCCGACCACGGCTGGTGGCGCGACTTCGTCCGTCCGCTCCCCGCCGACCTGGTACGGGAATGGCCGGGTCGGACCTTCGCGGTCATCAGCTTGGCGGTCCTCCCCGAACAGCGTGGCCGGGGCACGGGGGGACGGCTGATGGAGACGCTCCTGCGCGATCGCGAGGAGCAGCGCGCGGTCCTCTCGGTGCAGCCCACCGCCCTCGCCACGCAGGGCCTCTACCGGCACTGGGGGTGGAAGAACATCGGCAGGAAGGGTCCTCTGGCCGGTGTCACACCGCCCTACTGGGACATCTACGTCCGCGACCTGAGTGTCTCGCACCAGTAGGGGGACTGGGCCTTCTCCGGCACACATACAGGGACAGCCTCCGGTGGGAGTCCCTTCCTTGTCATGCAGGTGCCCCGAAGTTCAGCCATTGCTGCTCGGCCTCTGACATGGACTGCCGCAACAGTGTTCCGGTCGTTTCGACCGGCCCCAGTTCGTTCCCGTCGGCTGTGTACGACCGCTCGCCCGAGGCGACGAAGTACACGTCCTCACCGGCCGGGACACCGGTGAACTCCGTATAGGCGAGACAGTTACCGGCGAGGTCTCCGTACTCGGACGACAGGATCTCCCCGCCCTGAGAACTGCCCGTCGCCAGGACTCGCTTGTCCTCCCCGAGCAACTTCTCCCGTGCTGCCGCGTCCTCCGCGTGGCACGAGCCGTCGCCGTCGTCCACGAGCCTCGCTGCTCCCAGCACGCTGTAGTTCCGGGCGGTGAACGGAGTTCTGTCGACCCACGGTTCCCGGACGAAGGTCGGTCCGGCGCGGGCCGGTGGTGGTTCAGCCCACGGGTTCCAGCTTGTCGGGCCAGCCGGTGAGGGCGCCGGTGTCGCGGAGTCGGTACAGGTCGGCCATCAGCCGCCCCGGCGCGCTGCCGCTCCTCGGGGACCAGCCGAAGAAGACGGCTGCCTCGGCCACGGCCTGCTCGGCACTGAGGGCCCGTGGCCGGTCCTCGACGAGCCCCAGGAGTGCTCGCCGCCGCTCGGCCGGGGAGACATGTTCCACAGGGCGGCGGGTGAGGCCGGGCAGTGGTCGGCGTGCCTGCGTGCAGGGCCGGTCGGGCACATCGAGGAAGTCGTTCGCCTCCACGATGTCTGCGTCGTCGGTCAGCACGGCCTCGGCCGCGTCGACGAGACGCTTCTTCGCCGCGGTCAGCCTGGGCTGGTAGAGCACCTCGCCGAGGTGGAGGCGGAGCACTTCCCGGTGGATCGGCCCTTCCCCTCGAACCAGCCTGCGTACGGCGTCCAGCAGGGCGGGGTCCGGCGTCTTGCCCCGCCATGTCACGGACGCCGGGTCGAAGTCGGTGAAGTCGGCGGGCTGGTACGGGACCGCCCAGTCGCCGGGGTCGGAATCGGTGGAGGGAGAGGAGGGACGAGGGGACATGGAGGATCGGTTCTCTCTTTCTGGTTCGGTCGGACGAATATGGGTCAGGCGGCTTCGGTCGGCCGTCCCGTGTATCCCTCTCCGAGGTAGGCGTCGAGCCCCGCCGCTGCCAGAGCGGAAAGACCGCGCGGGTCAGGCCGGCCGTGCAGCCGGAGCAGTACGTGGTCGTCGTCGACGAGGCAGTCTGTGTACGGCAGGGTGCGGGACAGGAGTTGGGCGAAGTCGTCGCAGGCGGCCCTGACGTCGACGCTGTGCAGTCCGATCCAGGCGTGCAGTGTGCCGTCCTGGACGGTGAGTTCGACGTCGACCGGGGTACCGGCCGCGTCGGCCGCCTCGCCGCACCACTTCAGCGTCTCGTGGAGTGCCCCGAGCTGTACGCGCAGCGGCGTGAAGGCCTCCCGGCGCATGAGGTCGCGGACGGTGACGCCGGTGTCGGGTGCCTGGTCGCGCCACCAGTCCTGGACGATGTCGCGGACGGACTTCTGCCAGGGCCCGGTATCCAGGGCACGCCGCACGGCGCCGGCGGCGTGCCGCCGGAGGACGCTCGCGGTGTCCGTGCCCTGGTCGGCGGCCATGCGGCGGAGGAGGGAGCGGGGGCCGCGGCGGGTGTCGGCGACGGTCTGCCGGTACAGGTCGCGCAGGGTGTTGGGCACGGTCTCGCCGTCCGGGCCGAGCAGGGTGCGGACGCGTTCGGCCCAGGCGTGGAAGGCCTCGGTGTCCCCGGTGGCGAGGAGGTCCGTGCCGAGGTCGCCTCTGCCGAGCATGCGGGCGCGCTGCCGTTCGTTCGTCTGCCCGAGGCCGTCGATCTGGGCGCGGAGGAGGTGGCTCAGCAGGTCGCGCTCCTCACCGGTGAGGGTGTCGAGGAGGTCGTCGGCCGGCGCGGTGAGGAGGTCCAGGACGTCCCGGGCGGTCGCGCGGTCGGCCTCGGTCTTGGAACAGGGCCCGTCCGGGGGCACGGTCCACCGGTGGACGCGGCCTCGCGCGTCGCGCAGCACGAGGGTCGACGTATAGGTCTGGAGGTGGTCTGGGCCGGAGCGCTCGTGCTCGAAGGAAAGGGTCATCCCGAAGGTGCTCGCCGTGTACGTCAGCACGGTGATCGGGTCGTGGTGGTGCTGGAGCCCGGTGAGCCAGTCGTCGAGGGCAGCGGGCCTGCGGTGCAGCAGCCGTGCCCCGTGGATGCGCCAGGCGACGGCCGTGACGGCCTGTGCGGCGTCGGCGACCATGGTCTCCCGTTGGAGGCCCGCCCCTCGGCCCGCCATGAGGCCTTGTGCGAGGGCGAGTTCGTCGCCGAGCCGGGCGGTGTCGTCGTTGGCGGGGGTGTGGATACGGGAGTCGTCCTCGTCCGGTACGAGTCCGTGGGCCAGGACGCGACGGACTCGGGCGTGTGTGGCCAGGTGGTCGAGGACCACGGAGCCATGGTGTGCGAGGAGCTGGTGGTCACGCTGGTGGACGGCGGCCGCGGCGGCCTGGTTCTCGTAGACGTGGGAGGAGTGGGTGAGGGCCTGGGCGAGCAGCCCGTCGACCCGGCCGCCGCCCAGGTCGAACATGGTCTTCAGATCGGCGAGGGCGTCCTTGTGCCGCAAGGACGGGGTCAGGTACGGCTGCGGCGCCGGGGCGGGCCGCGCGACGGCCGTGTCCGCGGCCCGTCCGCCGCCGGACTTCTCGGCACTCCGCGCGTGGGCGGTCAGCAGGGCGCGGGCGGCGGCTGCCCGTGCCGCCTTCTTGTTCGGGCCGGTCCCCCGGGCGGTGCGGCCGGTGCGGGTGCGGGCTATGGCCAGGAAGGTCTTGTCGTGTTCGGGGCCCTCCTCGGCGAAGTCGTAGGTCAGGTCGTCCTTGGCGAAGACGATCTGTGCCTCGGTGGTGGGGTCCGCGCCGCCGATCTCGTCGGCGGGCCGGTCCAGGTCGGTGCAGACGGCCTCGACCAGCCGCTTCGCGATGTCGTGGGCGTCGAGGAGGCTCAGCACGCCGAGGATCTGGAAGGCGACAGCCTCCGCGACCGAGGGAGCGGGCCGCTGCGCCTCGCCCGCTCCCATGCGGACGAGGCCGTGCTCGGCCGCCCACCGGCCGAGCGCGTGCCGGGCGGCCGTCCGGCGCCGGTTGTGTTCGGTGGACTGGACGCCGACCTTCTCGGGCCGGTGCGCCTCGGTGTACGCGTCGAGGAGGATCACGCCGGCCGTGCTGCGGCCCAGCCGGTCGAGCATGCCCAGCACGAAGGGGGTGACGGTCGTCCCGGCGAGTCCGCTCTCGTAGAGGTGGCTGCGGTGCGAGGCGGCGAGCCCGAGCCACGCGCTGGCCTCGGGCCCCGCGTCCCAGCCTCCGACGGCCTCCTCCACCGCGGCGCGGGCCGTGTCGCCGAAGGTGCCGACCAGCAGGGTGGGCGGCTCCGGCAGTGCCGGGTGGGTGACGTCCCGGCGTTCGAGTCGCCGGACGACGCGGACGTACGGCTCGACGGGCGCGGGCTGCGGCCGGGGGCTCGCGTGGGACCAGCGGGGCGGGGCCGGCCGGGCGGGTGCGGCCTTCCGGTGCGTCGGTCGGTGCGGTCGGCTGCCGGAGCGGGCGGCTTCCGGCTTCTGCCTGCGGGCGCGCCTGCCGTCGGGGGCCGTCCTGTCGTGGTCGAGCGTGACGCGGAGGTCGTCGGTGAGCCAGCGGGGCAGCCCGCCCAACGGCTCACCGCCGTCGAAGAACTCTCCGGCCAGGTCGACGCAGTACGACCACCGGTCCCACTCGGAGCGGGCCGCGTACCCCTGGCCGACCCTGCGCAGCGCGGCCCGCATCCGGGCGTAGGACACCTTCTGTCCGCCCAGGCTGTACGACGTGCGCTTGCGCGCGGCCTCGATGGCGAGCGCGATGCGGTGCACGGGTGTCGGTGGCGCGGTGTCCCGCAGCGCCACGATGCCGACCCAGCGGTTCATGTCCCTCCCCCGGCCGGGTGCGGCGCGGCCCGGACCGCCGCGTGCGGCGTCGACGCGCTTTCCGGCGCGTCCGGGCGGACCCTGCCCGGCCTTCTCGGTGCCCCTCCTTGTTCCCCCGCGCCCCACCGGCCTCGGTGATCACGATGGAACCCCCGG
Source organism: Streptomyces sp. NPDC048734 (assembly GCF_043198675.1). Taxonomy (NCBI): domain Bacteria; kingdom Bacillati; phylum Actinomycetota; class Actinomycetes; order Kitasatosporales; family Streptomycetaceae; genus Streptomyces; species Streptomyces sp. NPDC048734. The sequence continues at coordinate 606,282 of NZ_JBICUZ010000002.1, forward strand.
GCGAGCGTACGTCCCTGGCGTCCGGGCCGGGAGGGTTTCCGGACGCTTCCCCCGTCGGCCTGCTCACGGTCCGGAGACTCGAACCGCATGACACCGGCTGTGTTCCCGACCGTCACCGTCGTAGCGACCAGGGCGGCGATCGGACAGGACGCCCCGGCCCCATGCGGCGGGATTCGTCCGTCAGCGGGCGGGACCGGACCCGGTGTCCTGCGGCCGGGTTCCGCTCGCCCTCGTTCAGCGGCCGGCCGCGGTTTTCCTGGCGGCCTGCATCTTTCTCGCCAGTTTCGCCAGTCTGCGCTTCTCCGCCTTCGTCTCCCCCTTCAGTCGTCTCTGCCGTTCCCGTTGCGCTTCCTCGGGGGTCAGCCGCATGTAGGCGGACGCGATCTTGGGAAGTGCGCTGCGGTGATCGACGCCCCGGTCCGCGACGGGGGCGGGTCGGGAGGCGGGGAACTCCCTGTGACTGGCGGCCCGCGCCTTCGTCTTCCTGGACTTCCCCATGAGTCCGGGCACGCCCGGACCTGTCGGCTTCCCGCCCTTGACCGGAACGGCTGCCGAGGCCCTCTTCTTCCGCCGCTCGGGCGGTTTCACCGACCTGGACGAGGCCGGGCTCGACGGCTTCTCGGCCCTGACCGGAGCCACGCTCAGCCCGTTGCGCCGCCGCTCTGCTTCCCGGGCGAGTTCCAGGTTCCGCTGCATGCGCAGGCGCCGGAGTTCTTCCTGCTGTTGCGGGGAGACCCGTTGCGCGGCCTTGTCGCGCTTGTTCCCGGCCTTCGCCGGTGGCCCGCCGACCCGGACGTTCCCACCGTTGCCCACCGCACCCCCACATGTCGCCGATTCGCGCGTACGGCGATCTGCCGTCCGCCGTGGCCCTCCCCAGGACCGCGGTCTGCCTGCGGGCACCACCCACCGATACGGATGAGTGGTACGGGCACAACCGCCTGAGCAGCGTAAACGTCTGACTGCGCCGGTGAACAGTGCAATGCACACCGATCTTTCCGAGTTCGGTGCGGCCGTACCGGCAGGAGGGGACGACGGGCCTGCGGGCAGCCTGTCCACCCTCCGGATCGTCCTGTCCGGTTTCCACGTGCCTCCGCCATGTCTTGTCCGACCTGGTCGAGATCCTTACGCTGATCTTCTTTTCGAAGAGTCGTCGCACAGGGGGCTGTCATGCATGTGGGGGGCGGACTCCTCGGCAGGACGATCGTGAAAATCCACCCGCCCCGTGGTGGCGTACGGCTCGTCCGGCTGGAGGCGGTCGCGTCCTTCACCTGCTCGCGTTGTACTCAGGCGAAGACGGCGCGTTCCGTCGCCGTGGACGGTGACGCCCTCCTCTGCAACGGCTGCTACGGACGCCTCCAGGCGTCGCCCGCGGAGCACGGGCAGCGGCCGCAGGATGCCTCCACAGCCGCGTCGGGGGGTGTGGACACGCAGCCTCCGGTTCTTCGGACGGAAGATCTCGCGCGGGTCGTCGTGGAGGAACCCGACAGCGGGCTCCCCCACTCGGTGGTCAACACCGGGTTCACCGTCGAGTGGAAGTTCTCCGTGCGTGCCGAGCACCTGCTGCACGGCACGTGCCCCGTGCCGGCCGAGATGGCCGGTCGAGCGGCCCCTCATGAGCCGCTGGACCTCACCTTCGTGCGCGGCCGTCACCGCATTCGGGTGCTCGACGAGCAGAAGGGCGTCACCCTTGTGGTGAAGGGCGACGAGTCACTTCTGACCGGGCTGGTGTGGCAGCCCTTCGTCCTTCCCGGGATGCGGGTGTCGGTGCGGTGGGACACCTGGAAGACGCTTCGCTTCGCCTACACCCCGCTGGACAAGCCCGTCGTCTTCGGCGGCACCGTCGTGCGGTACGCCTACGACCCGAGGATCATGACCCGTGAGCTCGCGGCCTTCGACGCAGGCGTGGACCGGGTCGAGGAACTCGTGCTGACAGCGTTGCGCGAGCTGGGTTACCTCGACGAGAAGGGCCGGGCGCTGCTTCCCCAGGAGGCGTTGATCCGGAACACCACGGAGCGCGCGGAGTCGGAACGGCCGGCGAGGAGGAGGATCGACGGGGCGATCGAGCGGCTCCTCTCCCGCCGAGTGCTCACGTGGGAGCGGGGCAGCGTCAACGCCGCGGGCGTGCTGCGCCATCCCGCGCGGCGCGGGGAGACGCCGGTTCCGCTGCTCTGCTACGCGCCGACACTCCGGGACGCGGAACGCGAGGATCTGCGGCAGGACGCGGGCGCCGGTCACGGGATGAGCGCGCACCGGGTGGCGGGACACCTGATGCGCATCGGGCACCTCGGGAAGGGGGCCAGCCCGGAAGCGCAGGCCGCCTACCGCGAGGACCACATGCGAGCCGGCCTGGCCGGGCCTCACGAGTTGCCCCGCGGCTACACCTATGTGCGTGAGCACGAGCGCGGGATGTAGCGGTACCGCCGGCCCGCCCGCCGAGCGGGCCGGAACCGACGCTTCCCGGTCGGGCGACGTCTGCGGCCGGTGGGAGCGGGCTGGCAGGATGGGACGGCGGGCCTTGGGGGGTTCGCCGGAAATGTGTGCGTCCGCGGTGATCGCGGGGCCGGCTAGTGGGATGTGAGGTGCGGCTGTGACCGTGACGGTTGAGGAGACACAGGGGGCGGGGGCCTCGCTGGACCGGGCGCGGCTGCTGAAGGACCTCCAGGCGCAGGCACGCCTGCTGGAGGACGACCTCCGGGAGCGGACCGAGGCCGAGCCGGAGTTCCGGGACGCGCTGCGGGCCGAGTACGAGAAGGCCGTCGCGGCGGAGCGTACGGCGGCGATGTACGAGACCTGGCGTGACGAGCGGGTCGTGCAGATCGCCGCCGCGTGGGTGCTGGCGTGCGTGTTCGTGCGGTTCAGCGAGGACAACGGGCTGATCCCCGACGCGTGGCTGTCGGGGCCGGGTGAGCGGCTGGCGGAGGCGCAGGACCGGCACGACGCGTACTTCCGGGACAACCCGTCGAGGAACGACCGGGACTGGCTGGAGGAGTCGTTCACCGCGCTGGCCAAGTCCCACCGGACGGTGGAGGGGCTGTTCGACCGCGCGCACAATCCGCTGTACGAGGTGACGCCGTCCTACGAGGCCGCCACCGCGCTGCTCGCCTTCTGGCGGCGGCGGGGCGCCGACGGCGAGATCGTGCACGACTTCACCGACGAGGAACTGGACACGCGTTTCCTGGGTGACCTGTACCAGGACCTGTCCGAGCACGCCCGCAAGACGTACGCGCTGCTCCAGACGCCGGTGTTCGTGGAGGAGTTCATCCTCGACCTGACGCTGGAACCGGCGGTGGAGGAGTTCGGGCTGACGCCGGCGTGGAAGCACCGGCCCGCCGGGTGGGACGGCGAGGTGTTCCCCGACGGTCCCGGGGGCGAGGACGTGGTGCGGGGGCTGCGGTGCATCGACCCCGCGTGCGGCTCCGGGCACTTCCTGCTGGGCATGTTCGAACGGCTCCTGGAGAAGTGGCGGGCGGCCGAGCCGGGGACCGAGGCGTGGGTGCTGGTGCGGCGGGCGCTGGAGTCGGTCCACGGGGCGGACAAGAACCCGTTCGCGGTGGCCATCGCTCGGTTCCGGTTGCTGGTCGCTGCGCTGAAGGCGGGCGGTGTGCGGGAGTTGAGCGCTGCGCCCGGGTTGCCGATTCGGGTGGCTGTGGCGGACTCGCTGCTGCACGGGCGGGGCGCGGAGACGGTCACGGAGGCCCTGGACACGCTGTTCGCGGAGAACGAGCCCTTCTACTTCCGGACGGAGGATGTGGAGGGGTTCGCGCGGGAGGTGGATCTGCTCGGGCGGGGGTCGTATCACGTGGTGGTGGGGAATCCGCCGTACATCACCGTGAAGGACGCGAACGAGAACAAGAACTACAAGGCCGCGTACGACGCCTGCTATCGGCAGTACGCGTTGTCGGTGCCGTTCGCTCAGCGGATCTTCGAGTTGGCGGTGCGGGCGGGGGGTAACCATCGGGACGGGGGGTTCACCGGGCAGATCACAGCCAACTCGTTCATGAAGCGGGAATTCGGGAAGAAGCTGATTGAGGAGTTCTTTCCGAGGGTTCAGCTCACGCATGTGATTGATACGTCTGGGGCGTTCATTCCGGGGCATGGGACACCTACGGTGATTTTGGCGGGGCGGAATCAGGTGGCTCGGCAGGGGGAGGCTGTGCGGGCTGTGCTGGGGGTTAGAGGGGAGCCTAGCCAGCCGGAAAATCCGGAACACGGGCTCGTGTGGCGGGCAATAATGGCACAAATGGGAGCGCCCGGGAGCGAGTCCAACTGGCTCTCCGTCGAAGACGTGGCGCGCACCCGCTGGTCCGATCATCCTTGGTCGCTGTCTGGGGGCGGCGCCTCCAAAACCATGCTGCGACTGGAAGGGAAGTCAGGGAATCTAAGCGATCGAGTCTTCCGCATCGGCTTCTACGGTATGACACATGCTGACGATGTCATGCTGGCACCGAATGGTGTCTTCTCTCGACATGAACTGGAGCAAAATGCTCGCGCCCCCCTTGCCATCGGAGAGAATGTGCGAGATTGGGACTTGGCCACACCCAATGAAATCTTCCATCCGTACAGCAAAATCTCAGAATTGCTACCACTCGAAGAGTTGCCTAAATTTACACGCTTCCTATGGCCCGCCCGGACGGAACTAGGAAATCGAGCGACGTTCAGCGCGGGTACATACTTTAGCGACGGCCACCCCTGGCATGAATGGCACCAAATCCCTAAGGACAAAGGTGCAGCAAAGCCGACTATCACCTACGGCGAGGTAGCCACGCACAACCACTTCGCGCTGGACCGAGGCGGGAAGGTTTTCAAGCAGACCGCGCCAGTCATTAAGCTGCCCGCAGGGGTCAGTGAAGAGAAACACCTTGAACTGCTCGGCCTGTTGAACTCTTCAGCCGCTTGTTTCTGGATGAAACAGGTCAGCCATGTCAAGGGCGGAAGCGGTATTGGGCGCGGCGTGCAGGACGAGGCGTGGGAAAACCGATACGCCTTTAACGGAACACGGCTCCAAGAACTCCCCCTCCCCAACCAGCTTCCCCTCGCCCTCAGCCGTGAACTCGACAACCTCGCTCAGGAGTTGGCCAAGCACGCCCCTTCCGCCCTCATCAACAACGCCGTACCCACCCGTGAAGCCCTGGATGACTCTCGCCGTAGCCAGGAGCAGACCCGCGCCCGGATGATCGCCCTTCAGGAGGAGCTGGACTGGATCGTCTACGGCGCCTACGGACTACTCACCACCGAGGAAGTCGCGCGGACTACCACCAACGACGTGCCGAAAGTCACCCTCGGACAACGGGCCTTCGAGATCGTGCTCGCCCGAAAGGTAGCTGCCGGTGAGGCCGAAACCGCCTGGTTCGAGCGGCATAGCTCCACATCCATTACTGAGATCCCCGCCCACTGGCCCGATTCCTACCGCAAAATTATCCAGGCCCGTATCGACCTCATCGAGGCCAACAAGGACATCCGCCTCATCGAGCGCCCCGAATACAAGCGCCGCTGGTCGACCGAGCCCTGGGAGAAGCGGGAGGCCGCCGCTCTTCGTACCTGGCTGCTCGACGCCGCTGAGCGTGAGGAGTTGTGGTTCGAGGAGCGGGACGGGTTCACCGTGCCTCGGCCGCTGACCGTCAACCAGCTTGCCGACGAGCTGCGGCACGACAAGGACGTTCAGGCCGTCGCCGAGCTGTACGCCGCCGATCACCTCGGCAAGCGGGACGCCTCCCTCGCCACCGTTCTCGCCGCCGTCATCGAGGCCGAGCACGTGCCCTACCTCGCCGCCCTCCGCTACAAGGACACCGGTCTGCGCAAGCGGGCGCAGTGGGAGCAGGTCTGGGAGCAGCAGCGGGAGGAGGACCGGACCGGTCAGCGGCTCGACATCAAGGTGCCGCCGAAGTACACCAGCGCGGACTTCCTCAAGAACTCCTACTGGTCGAACCGCGGCAAGCTCGACGTCCCCAAGGAGCGGTTCATCTCCTACCCCGGCGCCTCCCTGGAGTCGGACACCTCCCTCCTCCTCGGCTGGGCCGGCTGGAACCACCGGGACCAGGCCGACGCCCTCGTCGGGCTCGTCCGCAGCCGCGTGGAGGACGGCGGCTGGGACAAGAAGGACCCCCGGCTCGTACCGCTGCTCGCCGGGCTGCGCGAAGTGCTGCCCTGGGTTCACCAGTGGTACGGCGAGTACGACGAGGAGTGGGAGGGCAACCCCTCCGAGGAGTTCCAGGCCGCGCTCGAATCGGGCCGCGCGGACGCGGAGTTGTCGGAGAACGACCTCGTCAACTGGCGTCCCGAGAAGAAGTCCGGCGGGCGCAAGAAGAAGAGCGAGTGAGCAAGGAGGGGCGGTCGTCTGCCGACCGCCCCTCGCTCACGTTCACCTCAGCCGCGCGCGGCCATTCGCACGAACGCGGCCCACTGACCGGCGCCGACCGTGAGGAACCCGTCCCCCGGCCGCTTGGAGTCACGGACCAGTACGGCCGTACCGGCGTCCGCGACCTCGACGCAGTCACCACCGTCACCCGCGCTGTAGCTGCTCTTCATCCAGGCGACCTCTACGCAGTCTCCGCCGCTGCCTGAGCTGTAACTGCTCTTGAACCAGCTCAGCTCGTCAGTGGCGGGCTCGGGGCTGCTTGCCTTCATAGCTCTCCCAACAGCTTCTCGATGAAGGTCAGCGACTCCCGGGGAGTCAGCGCCTGCGCTCGGAGAACGCCGTACGTCGCTTCCAGCGGACTGACCTTCTTGGGCACGGTGTACAGGACGCTCGCCTCCTGCACCTCCATGTAGCCAATCCTGCGCTCGCCTTCGAGATGGATCAACGTGAATGCGCCGCCAAGCCCTGCATGTTCGTCGCGGTCGGTAGGCATGACCTGCAATTCCACGTTCCGTTCGTGCCCGACGAGCAGCAGTTGCTCCAGTTGGCCACGCAGTACTTGGCGACCGCCGACAGGGCGCCGAAGCGCCTGCTCCTCGATGACGAAGCTGAGGAGCGGGGTAGGACGCCGGGAGAACAGCTTCTGCCGCTCCATACGTGCGGCCACCCGCTGCTCGATGACTTCGGGGTCCAGCAAAGGCCGCCACATGGTGAAGACCGCACGCGCGTACTCCTCCGTCTGCAACAAGCCCTTGACCACCTGATTGTCGTAGGCGTGCAGCTCAACGGCCTGCCCCTCCAGCTCGACGTACCGCCGGAAGAACGACGGATACCGAGCCTTCGCCACCTCCTCCTTCATCGCCACCAGCACCCCCCGCGCCCCCACCGCCCGGTCCACCGCGTCGATCAGCTCCGGCTTGGGGATCCGCCGTCCCTGCTCCACCGCCGCGATCTGCGCCTCGCCGTACCCGACCCGCTCCCCCAACTGCGCCTGGGTGAGGCCCGCCGCCTCCCGCAGAAGTTTCATCTGGCGGCCGAAGCAGCGCAGGAACCCCACGTCCGCGTCCGACTCCGCGCCACCCGTCCCCGCGCCCGCGTCCGCGCCCCTGTCCATCCCGCCCTCGCTCCCTCGCGACACCGCTGTCCGTGATCGCAGGGTAGGAGCCGCCCAGGTCAACGGTGCTTCGAACAAACAAAGTTGGTTCGTGTGGGTGAATGAGCCGCGAAAGCTTTCTTCACGCAACGCGTCCGCGCGCACACTTTGCGTGCGGTACCGTCAGCACAAATGCGGCCCCCGCGACGGCGCCAACCGTCCGCGAGGGCCTGAACCACCAGTGGAAAGCGACTCCACCGTGATTTACCGGCACCATATCGCGCCCCCGCGCGCCTTCACCCAGTTCTCCCACGACCTCATCCGGCATCCCCGGCTGTCGTCGGACGCCGTTCGACTCCTCACCTGGCAGCTCTCCCTCCCCGAGGGAGCGCGCGACTCGCTCTCGCGCACCGCCGAACGCGCCAACATCGGTGCGACCGCCTTCACCCGCGCCAAACGCCAGCTGAAAGAAGAAGGCTTCGTCCACGAGCGCCGCGTCCAGGGCCCCGGCGGCCACTGGACCACCCAACAGCTCGTCTCCAACGTCCCGTTGAGCCCCGCCGAGGCCGCCAAGCTCCTCGCCCGGACGCCCGTACCGCCGCCCTCCGCAGCCGTATCGCCGCAGGTCGCTCCGAGTCCCCGTATTCCGACGGCCGGTGAGCGGACAGGTCGGCTCACCGACGGTCTTCCCTATGGCGACACCCATGGGAACACCCACAACCAACCCCCCGAACCCCCCGAGGACGGACCCGATGCCCCCGCACCCGCCCAAGCCCCCGAAGCCGCGTACGCCCCGCAAGCCGCGCAGGCCCCGCAGGCCCCGCAGGCCCCGGTAGACGACGGGAACCACCGGCCCGCCGCTCCCCCGGTCCCCCACCTCGAAGAGGCCCGTGCCCTCGTCTCCTCCTACCGCGGCCTCGACCCGGCCCTGCGCGGCATCCCCCGTGCCATGGACGCCGAACTGACGGACCTCACCGCCCGCTGGCTCGCCGCCGGGCACCCGCCGACCGCCGTCCGCACGCACATCCTGCGCAACCTCCCCGACGGCGACACCCCCGTCCACCGCCCCGGCGGCCTCCTGCGCCACCTGCTCGGCGAGGTCCCGCCCCTCCCCCTCCTGCCGGACACCCCGCCCCCGCCCTCCTCCTTCCCCGCCACGGCGGGCGGGCCGCCGGGCGGCGCGTGGCCCGCACCGGCCCTCGCCGGCCCCCGCCTGTCCGCCCGCCTGACCGGCGCCCGCGAGTGCGCGGGCGACCACGTGCAGCCGCTGCTGTTCCGGCCGGTCGGGGACGAGACGCACTGCCCGCGGTGCACCCGACCGCGATGACCGCACGGCTACGGGGCTACGGGGGCGCGCTCAGCTCGCCACCCTCGGGACGCCGCCCTTGCGGCCCACCCCGAAGGCGATGCGGTAGACGTCCGGCAGGTCGATGCGGCCGTCGCGGCGGCGGCGCATCACGCCGAGCGCGATCAGCTCCCCGATCAGCAGGGCCGGGTTCTCCGGATGGCGGGGGCCGGTGCGCACGCGGGTCTCGTCCTGGAGTTCGTCGGGCACGTACCGCTCGGCGTCCTCGCGCAGGGCGTCCACGAGGCGGGACTCCACCCACAGCGCCTCGACCTTCTCCTGCTCGATGGGGACCTGGTGCCCGGCCAGCGGTTTGATGGCCTGCTCCACCCACGGCATGTCCTCCCCGACCTCGGTGACCCGCGTCTCGGAGGCCTTCTGCACCCCGCGCCGGATGCCCTCGTGGTGCAGCGCGAACTCGTGACCGGCGTACTGGCCGCGGGTCTCCGACAGCGCCTTCTGCAACGCGCTGAGGAAACTGCGCGGGCTGACCTGCTCGACGCCGTCCATCAGGTGGTTGGGCAGCCAGGTGAAGGTGTGGCCCTTGCGGAAGTTCGATCCCATGTAAGGACCGGCGATCAGGGTGAACTGCTCCGACTGGGACTGCTCGTCGCCGCTGAGCAGCGCGGGCGGGACGTGGCGCCGGCCGTCCGCCTCGCTCTGCCAGCCGCCCGTGAGCTGCCGGAAGCGGGCCGCGAGGTCGCTGTCGTGGTTGCCCATGGTGTGGAAGAGCAGCCCGTAGAGGTTGGCCCGGGACCAGGTCAGCGCCGCCGCGTTGGAGGCCAGCTTGGAGGCGTCCGGGAAGTGCAGCAGCGCGCCGTCGTACATGTCCGGACGGATGAACACCTTGAAGCGGATGCCGCGCGTCCCCAGACGCATGGCGAGCGCCAGCTCCAGGATGCCGCCCACCAGCCGATCGGCCTGGGCCCGGACCCGGTGCAGGTGCTCCAGGGCGTCGAAGAGGATCAGGTGCGTGATGCCCTGGCGCTGCGCCTCCTGGTCGACGTTCTGCACGGTGCGCTCCGCCGCTCCGGGGTTGTTGCGCACCCACAGGGCCCTGTCCCGCCATTCGGGCAGCTCGCGCAGCTCGGGCTGGCCGAACGCGGTCAGCAGGACGGCGTACCAGAGGTCGTAGGGACGGACGCCCTCCTCCACCAGCTGCCGCAGGGTGCCGGGGCCCGGGTAGAGGTCGTGCTTCAGCGCGGCCCCGAACCCCTGGGACACCGTCACCCGGCGCAGCCGCTCGATGCCGTACTCCTGGGCGGCGATCTCGCGCAGCGTCCCGTCGAGCAGCGAGCGGTACCAGAACGTCTTGCCGACGCCCCGTCCGCCGCGGACCACCGTACTGTCGACGTACAGGGCCGCGCGGTGGGTGTCCGGGGTGAACAGGCTCTCGACCTTCGGCTCGGCGGTGTCGGCGTCCGTGGCCTCCGGGAGAGCGCCGGCCAGCAGTGCGCGGTACTCCTCGACGCTCAGGGGCATGCTCATCGCGGTCCTTCGCTGTTCTGCGGATCGGCGGTGATCAGGAGCGTAGCCGTGGGCAGGAAGTCCCGGTACGCCGCCTGCACGAAGGCACGGTCCTGCCAGCCCGGGGCGGAGACCAGGTCCAGGCCGACCAGCCCCGGCTCGAAGAGGATCGGAATGGGGTGGTGCGGTGCCGCGTCGTCCTCCAGGGAAGGGGAGAAGGCGTCCGTGCCGAGTTCGTCGGCCCCGGCGGGGACGTCGTCGTAGAGCTGCGCGAAGCACTCCCAGGCGTGCTCGCGGAACGACTGCAGGTACGCGCCCTGGGGCGAGTCGGGGACCATCGAGGCCACCATGCGCAGTTTCTCCCTGATCGCGGGCGCCTGTCCGGAGGAGAGCCAGGCCGCGAAGAGGTCGCCGTAGCCCTCCCAGGTCTGCGCGTTGTCCGTACCGAACAGCAGGGCCAGGTCGCACAGCCGGGAGATGGCGACCGCGGCGATGTCGTGGATGCCGGCCCGGCTGTCGAGCAGGACGACGTCGGGACGCCGTCCGCTGTCCCCGTCCCGGGCCACCGCGTCCTCGCAGGCGCGGACGGCCTGCTCCAGCCGGTCGGCGAAGTCCGCGTCCGGGACGTCCGCGTACGCGCGGTTGAGCTTGTCGACGTAGGCGTAGGGGACGCCGGGCGTCCCGCGTCCACGGGCGGGCGCCACCCACAGCTCGCCGCGGCCGCCCCGCGGCTCGTAGCCGGAGCGGATCACGTGCTCCAGTCCCTCGGCGTTGCCGACGGCCGACTCGACGAGCTGGTCGATGACACCGTGCGGGGGCGGTTCCGCCCCGGCGGCGGCCAGCGGTCCGACGCCCGGTGACTCCAGGTCCAGGTCGACGACGAGCACGACGTGCCCCTGGTCGGCCAGGTGGCGGGCCAGGACGGCGGTCGCCGTGCTGCGGCCCACACCGCCCTTGAAGCCGTAGAGCGCGGTGCGGTGGGTGCGGGTGCCGTCCGGTTCGGGCGCGGGAGTGGACACCTGCGCCCAGTCCTCGCCCACCACGGTGTTGTCGAGGATCCGGACCCGGCCGGCGGGATGCTGCGGGTCCGTCACGGCCCGCTCCGAGCCCAGCAGGCCGTCGGCCGAGAAGAGACCGGACGCACGCATCAGCGGACGGTCCGCGGCATAGGGGCCGAGTTCCCGCGCGAGTCGGGGGCCATAGTCGGCCTCCAGGTTCTCCAGCGGAGGTGGGACCGGCTGCGTGCGGTCGTCCACGAGGAGGGTGAAACGGCCGAGCACGTCCCGTACGGCCAGGACGTCCGCCCCGGCGGCCGCCATCTCGTGGGCGAGGGCCAGGGCACGCGGGCGCGCCTCGGCGAAACGGACGGGGTCGCCGGCCGGTCCGGGGGCGAGAGTCACGGCAGCCTTCCGGTGATCAGTGCCTGTTCGTGCAGGGCGAGGATGTTCGCGGCCACGGTACGCCGTCGCCGCACGTCGGCCTCGACGACGGCACTGCCGTCGAGGTAGCGGTCGTCGACCGCCCAGGTGTCGAAGGCCGTGAGGCCCGCGAGCGCCGCGGCCAGGCGGGTCGCCGACCTGCCGTGCGTCAGCAGCGCCACGTCGGTGGCCACCCAGGGCAGGTGGCTGTAGGAGTGGGCGACCTTGCCGGTCGCCGGGTCCTTGACCCAGGGCGCCTTGGCGGGCGGACCACCCGGCTTCCTCGGGTCCACGGTGGCGGAGGTGAAGCGGAGCAGCAGGCTCTTGAGGGCGCACTCGACCGAGAAGCCGAAGTGATGGTCCGCGTTGGGCAGGCGTGCCGCTTCGTGCAGGAAGACGGCGTCCTCGTAGTGGCGCAGGGCTGCGTGGGCGTAGTGGTGCTCTGTCGAATTCACCGGCACGGCAAGGATCTTAGGGCGCGGACCCCCCGGACGGAGCAGCTCCGGCACGGGCACGGAGCCGCCCGGTCCGCGGGTGGGACCGACCGCCCCGACAGCCGCCGCCCCGACCGCTACAGAAGGCGTCCGTAGGACCGAGCCTGCTGGCCAGGGGCGTGCGGGGGCGGGATCTTCGGGGCATGACCACCGCATTCACCGGCCTCATGTCCTTCACCGCCGCCGCGTCCTTCACCCTCCGCTTCAGCGCCACCCCGCGCGGGGCACGTCTGGCCCGGCGGCTGGCCTCTCAGCAGATGGACGGCTGGGGGTGGCCCTACCGCACCCCGGCCCACGAGGCCGTGGAACTGGTCGTGGCCGAGCTGGCCGCCAACGCCGTCACCCACGGGCGGGTGCCGGGGCGGGACGCTGAACTGCGGCTCACCCACGACGGCGAAGGGCTCATGCTGGTGGAGGTGAGCGACGTACGCGGGGAGCGGCGGCCGGTGCCCGCGCCGGAGAGCCGACCGCTCGCGGAGGACGGGCGCGGACTGACACTGGTGGCGGCGCTGGCCGAGCAGTGGGGCGTGGCCGAACGGGCGGGAGCGCCGGGCAAGACGGTGTGGGCGGTGGTCTCATGCCCTGCGGTGCCACGTGATCGACCCGCCTCGCCAGGACAACGGGTCGGTACGTCGACCGCACCACCGGACGGCGCTGCGTGAAGAAGGCGCGGCGCCGCCGTCCCGGGACCGCCGGCGTTCGGCCGGACATCGCCGAACGGCAGGAGGGTCCGTACCCGACCCCCCACCTGCCTCAGCGGCTCCTTCCGGCTCGTCTCACGAAGGAGGGCGCGTCACCAGCCGGTCGGCGACCAGTGCCAGCCAGGTGCTCGGCGCACAGGGCGCTGGCGGGTCGACCTCCATGCCCAGCTCGGCCAGGGCCAGTGCGCACTCGGGCTCGTCCAGGCCCAGCGCGAGCAGTTCGTGCAGCTCGCCGACCAGACGGGCGACCAACTGTGCGTCGGTCGTGGCCCGGTAGTCGTCGACGGCGGCGTCGTGGTCGGTGAACTCGTCCGGCATGTCCTGGGAGAACCAGCCGCCGAGGAACTGGCCGAGTTCGGGGAAGCGGGCCTGCCACTCCGCGTGCGTGGCCGGGACGGCCGGGGGCGGCACCTCGCCCTGCTCGACGCTGTGCCTGATGTGATCGGCCAGGCAGTAAAGCCACTGCCGGACCTCGCCCTCGGGCAGGCCGACGTCGGGCACGGAGTAGAACTCGCCGAGGCGCAGCCGCAGCCGTCCCGGCGGGTTGTCGGCGTACTCACGCAACTGCCGCTCGGCGACGGCGAGCGCCCAGGGCCGGGTGTGCCACGTGTGGCGCAGGTAGGCGATCAGGGCCTCGCCGGGCTGCTCCGGAGTGTCGTCGGCCGGCTGTCCCGCGTAGGCGCGGATCACCTGGTCGAGTTCGCCGTAGCGGCGGTCGTGTTCGAGGGGGTTCAGGGGCACGGTGGTCAGCCTCTCCAGGGGCTACAGGTAGACGGGAAAGGTCGCCTGGACGGTGAACCCGTGGGGCCGGGAGGCGTCCCGCCTGAGAACCACCCGGGCGCTCCGTACGTCGACGGGACCACGCCCCGCCAGCATCATCGCCTGGAGCAGCACCCGCCCCACCGGTTCCTCCCGCGACGGCCAGGACGCCTCGATCGTCAGACGGGCGCGGGTGGACCGGGCGAGCCAGCGGTGGATGAGCTGCTCGTTGGCGGTGACCACCTGCTGGGTGGCCCACTGGGCCGTCTCCCGGTCCGGATAGGTCGACGTTCTGGTACGCACGGGAGTTGTCCCGGACACGATGACCACCTCGTGGGGAAGGGTTACGGAGCACCACGGCAGGCCCTCTCCGACGGGGCCGAAGGACGCCATGGAAACGTACACGTCATCCAGGATCCGGAAGGCAGCTGCCCCGGTCTTTCGGTGCAGCCTTTCTCCTCAGGCGTCCTCGAACCTCCAGGCCACCAGGATCCGTTCGGGTGTCACCCCGATCAGGCAGACGTCATAAAGCGTGATGGCGAGGGAGTTCCAGTGGAATCCGGACACCAGGAAATCCGCGTCTTCCCCGTCTTCGGCGTGACCATGGTTCGTGAAGAATTCGACGGAATCCCCCACCGCCTCCAGAAGCTCATGAACACACTTGTCCCTGGCGGCATCCGGCTCACGAAGTGAGGGATCCAGGCCCTCGTAGAAGGAGCCCAGCGCGAGGAGCTTCAGCAAGTCCTGCGCGCCTTCTTTCCCGACGGGCAGGAGGCTCTCCCTCACCAGCTCGCCGGCCACCTCCTCGAACATCGGCGCCGGGTCGACACCCGTGCTCTCCCCGCGTACTTCACCGCGCGTGAACGCCACCAGGTCGTCAACCCAGTCCGCACGGGTCCTGGGTGCCAGACAGAGGACAGTCCGATGCGGGTCGAACAGGGCGGTCGCGCACTCGGGCAGGGAACCTACGCTCACGGAAATCACTCACTCGGGTACATGGGTCACTTGGGCATGGACGTCAGGACGACGTACGGTGGATCGATTCCGTTCTTGTATTTCAGAATCACCTTTACGCTGTACGTGTCATGTGCGGATGTCGAACCGCTCGGAATGGTTCTTCCCGTGGCGTAGTCGAATTCCACCGGATCCAGTTCGAGTTTCGAGTTGTCGGTCCTGGGCCGGGAAAGCCAGTTCTCGATCTTCTCGGGGTTGTTGACCCCGACATTCGGTTTGCCGGCGTTCGCCGGACTGTTGGAGGGGCCGATCTCGTCCATGGCGCCCTGGGTCGCCCTCTGCGCGGTGGCGAGGTCGGTGAAGGTGGATGCCGCGTTGATTCCCGGTTGGTCGCGAAGGCGGTTCAGGAGCTGTGCGTCGCTCTGCCCGACATGCTTGTCGATGACGTGGCTCCTGTGCACGCCCTCCTGGTTCGCAAGGTCGACCGTGTAGAAGTGGTTGTCCTTGTCCTCGCCCGGGACGGTGTAGAGCGGCTGCTCCCTGAAGTCATTGAGCGAGCGGGCGCCGAAGGCCTCGGCCCGTGCCTCCTCGGCGGAGTACGTGGGGACGCTGTTCCCGGCCTCGTCCAATGCCGGCTTGAGCTTCACCAGGCCGTCGCCGAGGTCGTGGATCCTGCGGTTGTAGGAGTCCACCGCGTCATTGAGGCGGCCTGTGTCGATGTTGGCGATGAACTCACCGGCAAGCTCGGGGAGCTTCCCGAGAAGTTCGAAGAGGTCCTTGAAGCTCTTCATCGTGAAGGTCTTGGCCGCCGCGTCCTTGTAGACCTCGATGATGACGGACCGGACCTTCGTCACTTCCGCGCCGACCCCGTCGCACGCCGTCGCCACGTCCCGCGCGGTGTCCTGAAGAACGTCCAGGGACGGCTGCTTCCCCGCACTGTGGGCCCACTGGTAACCGTGGTGCTCCTTGCCCCAGTCCGACGTACCCCACATCGCCGAGCAGAACTGCTTCATCGCGCCCTGCCACTCGTCGTGCCCCGCCGCGGGGTTGGTGATGTAGGCGATGGCGTCGTCGAAGGCCTCCGCGGACGCCTTGGCGTCCTTGGCGGCCTGCCGCCAGAGCTTGGCGATCTCCGGCAGGGCGAGGTCGTCACCGCCGGGAGTGATGTCAGCGACCTTGCCGTGGCGCAGGGCGTGACCGAGGATCGGGCGCAGGACCTCGGCGCCGATCGTGCTCAACGCCCCGGAGACCTCGTCGATGATCACGTTGCCCCAGCCGTCCTCGCCCCGGGCACCGCCCCAGCCGAGTTCGGCGACGGGACCGACCACACCCGCGTTCCTGAGGACGTCCGGCGGGTTCTTCGTCGCCACCGCCGGGGTCAGCGGGTGGGTGGCGTGGTCCGCCCGCGCGTAGTTGTTGGCCGTCACCGTGAGGCCGACGGCCGCACCGCCGACGCCCTCCGTCGTCTTGTTCCACACGTCGAGGAAGGAGGCGGCGACATCGGCATACGCTTTGACGAAAGCCTCCGGACCCGTGCCGCATCCGACCGCGTGCTCGTACCCGTCGAGCGCGTCGACCAGGTTCCTGGCACGGCCGGCGAAGTCGTACTGCGCGTTGCGCAACATGTACGACGCGTAGTACACGTGCTGCGGCTGGACGTCGAAGCCGACGAGGTTGCCCGGCGGTGCCGGCTTCAACGCCTCCAGTTCGGCCGCGCGCTCATCACGGTCCGAGTTCGAGTCGCCGCGGGAGATGTCCTTGCCGTCGGGGTCGGTCAGTCCACCGGGCGACGGGTGGGGCGTGGGCACGGTACCGCCCGTCCCGGACGGCTGGACGGTTCCGCCGCCCGTCGACGGGGTGGGTGTGGGGACCGGCGTGGCCATCAGAGCGCACCCCAGCCGCGCAGCACCGCCCGGTGCGCCGCCGTGTAGTTGAGGTGCCCCGTGGTGACGAAGTCGTGCAGCCACTTCTGAGCCGCTTCCAGGTCCTGGGCCGAGCGGTCCCATTCGTCGAGCTTCTCGACGAAGACCTCCCTGGTCTCGCCCCGCCAGGACAGCACCACCGGCTCCACGCGGCCGTACAGTGCCTCCAGCCTCTCGTTGAGCTGCTTGAGGATGTCCTCCAGGTCACCGGCCAGTTCCTGGAGCGTTCCGAAGGAGACCGTGATCTGCTCCTGCGGCGTCGTCCCGTCCGACATGCTTCCCCCTTGATGTGATCCGTGGCGGCCGTGTGCGGAACCCGACGCCGTACGTCAGTACCCGTCGAGAGGGCTGCGCGGGGGCGTCGTCGGCTCCGGGTTCGGGGTGGAGAGCCGGTCGACCTCCCCGGTGACGTCCACCTGGATCCGGCGCATCCCGTCAAGCACATCGAGGTCGGTCTCGGAGAAACCGTCTCTGCTCAGCAGCACGGCCTGCCGCAACAGCTTCACCACCTCCCGGATGCGCACGGCGTCCTCGGCGGCGGCTCGGTGGAACTCCCGGTACGCCGTCCCCGCCGGGCCGCGCCAGCCCGCCTCGATCCGGTCCACGATCGCGTCCATGCGCGTGACCTGTTTGTCCAGGTGATCACGCATGTCGTCGAGATCACCCGCGAGCTTCGTCAGATCCGCATCGGTCACTTCGAGGTCCGCGGTGCCTCCCGCCCGGAAGCCGGCCCCGTGCTGCCCCATATCGCGCCCCCGCCCCATGGGTGTCATGGATCCCTGAAAATGCAGCAACCAGCATATGGACAGACCTGCTTGTGTCCTCTCCCGGCTCGCCCATCGCTCCGCTCCCTCCACATCTCTGCGGGCCATCCCGCCCCGATGCCCCGAGCTGGCAGGATAAGAAGCACATGTGAGGGACACCGAGGGGAGCGGGAGCAGCCGATGGCCAGGGGTGGCGACACCGTCGTACTGAGGGACGTCCTCGACATCAAGGAGGACGTCTACGCCGGCGACTTCAAGGTCGAGCTGTCCCAGGGATTCAAGGGCGACTCGGCCGGGCGGGTCGAGGAGTACGTCGTCACGCCGCAGCTGCGGGAACAGTTCGACAAGGCGCTGAAACTGGTGCGCGGCGCGGTGCGCAAGAACGCCTCGTACGCCGCCTACCTCCACGGCTCCTTCGGCGCCGGCAAGAGCCACTTCCTGACCGTGCTGCACGCCGTCCTCAACGGCGACGCCTCCGCGCGGGCCAAGCCCCGGCTGCGGGAGGTCGTCGCCGACCACGACGAGTGGCTGCGCGGGAAGCGGTTCCTGATGGTGCCCTACCACCTGGTGGGGGCGGCCAACCTGGACGAGGCGCTGCTCGGCGGGTACGTGCGGGCCATCCGGGACCAGCACCCCGAGGCGCCGACCCCGAGCGTGTTCCGGTCCGACGCGATGCTCGCCGACGCCCGGCGGATGCGGGACCAGCTCGGTGACGACGCGTTCGTCCGGCTGCTGCCCGCCGACGCGGACGGCGGCGAGGACGAGGATGACGACGAGCTGCGGGTGATCGGCAGCGGAGGGACGTGGACGCCCGGCGAGCTGGACGCGGCCTTCACCGCGCAGGCCGGGGACGAGCGCCGCGAACGGCTGGTGTCCGCGCTGCTCAGCGGGCCGATGCAGTCCTACGCGGAGAGCGCGCGCGGGGACGCCGCCAAGTACGTGCCGCTGGAGAACGGACTGGCCGCGATCAGCCGGCACGCGCGCACGCTGGAGTACGACGGCGTCGTGCTGTTCCTCGACGAGCTGGTGCTGTGGCTCCAGGCCCACATGCGGGACCGCACCTTCGTCAACAGCGAGATCCAGAAACTCGTGAAGCTGATCGAGTCGGGGGACGCCGACCGGCCGGTGCCGATCGTGTCGTTCATCTCCCGCCAGCGCGACCTGTCCCAGCTGGTCGGCTCCGACGTGCTGGGCGCCGACGTCAAAGCGATGGAACAGGCGCTCGAATATCTCAACGAGCGGTTCGACACGGTCGACCTGGAGGACCGCAACCTGCCGGAGATCATCAAGGAGCGGGTGCTGAAGCCGCTGCCCGGCAAGGAGGCGGTGCTGGAGAACGCCTTCGGCGGGATCGACCGGTCCAACCAGCAGGTCAAGGACATCCTGCTGGACGGCGGCGGCGCCACCCAGGCCGACTGGACCGACTTCCGCGCCGTGTACCCGCTGTCCCCGGCCCTGCTGAACGTCCTCGTCGCCCTCTCCGGCGCCCTCCAGCGCGAACGCACCGGACTCAAGCTCGTCCAGCAGCTCCTGCAACGGCACGCCGACGCCGCCGTGGGACAGCTCATCCCGCTCGGCGACCTGTGGGACGTCCTCGTCGACGGAACCGGCGCCGCCTTCACCGACAAGCTGAAGCGCGAGTCGGAGGCCGCCGTGAAGTTCTACGCCAAGGCGCGCACCCACCTTCAGGAGAAGTACGGCTCGGACACCCACGCCGACTTCCGGGCCGACGACCGGTTCGTGAAGAGCCTGCTGCTGAGCGCCCTCGCCCCCGACGTGCCCGCGCTGCGGCGGCTGACCGGAGCGCGGCTCGCCGCGCTCAACCACGGCTCGGTGCGCTCCCGTACCGTGCCCGCCGGTGACGTGGTCGTACGGCGGATGCGCGACCTGCAGGCCGCGTTCCCGTCCGAGGTGCGGTCCGACGGCGAGGCCGACCCCGTGTTCTCGCTGCACCTGTCCGACCTCGACATCGAGCCCCTGCTCGACGCCGTCGCCGAGGAGGACAAGGCGGGCGTGCGGCGGGTGTGGCTGCGCGACCGGCTGTGGGAGGCGATCGGCGTACGGGACGGGCAGTTCGTCGCCGAGAAGGAGATCGTCTGGCGCGGCACCCGGCGCGTCGCCGAGTTCGTCTTCGGCAACGTCCGCGACCGCGGCGACCTGCCCGACGAGCAGTTCACCCCCGCGACCGCCGGCAACGTGCGGTTCGTCATCGACTACCCCTTCGACGACGGCGACCACTACCCCAGCGACGACTTCCACCGCGTCGAACAACTCAAGAGGGACGGGGTGACCGCCCCGACCCTGGTGTGGCTCACCGACTTCTTCTCCGACCAGCGCAAGGCCCAGCTCGGTCGGTTGATGCGGATCGGCTTCCTGCTGGAACGCGACCGGCTCGCCGACTACACCGGCACCTTCCCGCCCGACGACCGGGCCAAGGTCCGGCGGCAGCTGGAGGTCGCCCGCGACACCCTCACCGACCAGCTCACAGGGGCGCTCGCCGAGGTGTACGGGCTGGCCCGGCCGACCGACTCCAACCCCGGCCCCGAGGTGCCGGACGGGCGGCACGTCCTGTCGCTCCAGCCGGAGTTCGCCCAGCCCCGCGAGGAGGGCGGCAAGGGCTTCGAAGCGAACGTGCACCACCTCGCCGACGGCATGTTCTCCGCCCTGTACCCCAAGCACCCCGACTTCGGGCCGGACGGCAAGGGGCAGCGCAAGGCGGTCACGCCAGCCGAGCTGCGCACCGCACTGGAGTGGATCACCCGGGCCATGGACGAGGGCGGTCGCGCCCAGAACGTCGACAGCCACCACCTGAAGACCGTCAAGCGGATCGTGGAACCGCTGGAACTCGGCACCGTCCACGACGGACCGCTGGTCATGCGGCAGGACTGGCGTACCCGCATCAACCAGGCGGCGGCCGCGCACAAGCAGCGCGGCGACCTCGCCGTCGAGGACATCCGCGGCTGGATCACGAAGGACCTCGGCCACAGCGGCCTCGACAAGCTCACCGGCAACCTCCTCATCGCCGCCTACGCCCTGCTCGACGACCGCGCCTGGGCCTACCAGGGCGGGCCGGAGCGGGAGGCTCCCGCCCTGCACGAGATCGGGCCGGGCTGGTCGCTGCGGGCCCAACCGTTGCCCGGCGAGGAGCAGTACGCGGCGGCCCGCGACCGGGCGGCCCGGCTGTTCGGCGTCTCCGCCAAGCCGAACATGTACGCCCGCAACGTCAACCGGCTCGCCGACGACATCCGCGCCAAGGCGGAGACCTGGGAGAAGGACGTGGCGGGAGTGCGGGCCTCGCTGGAGCGGCACGCCGCGCTGCTCGGACTCGACGCACCGGGCGAGACCGCTCCCCGCACCGCGATGCTGCGCGAAGCGGCGGCCCTGCTCGCCCGGCTGACCCGGCACGGCAGCGACGCCACCGCGCTGGTGTGCGAGCTGGCCGCCGCCTCCTACACGTCGACCGAACGTGACCTGAACACCACCATGGGCAGCGCGGGCGAGGTGTTGCGGGCCCTGGACGACGCCGCCTGGCCGACGCTGGGCAACGTCCGGGGACTGACCGCCCGCGAGGACGGAGTGGGCGACCGGGCCCGACGGCTCTTCGACGAGATCGCGCTGGCCGCACGGTCCTCCGAGTTCGAACGGTCGCTGGTCCCGGTGCTCGGCGACGCGGGCGAGAAGGCCAACGCGATCATCAATGCCGCGCTCAAGGTGGAGACCGTCCTCCCCCCTCGGCAGGAACCCGCTCCCGGAGCGCAGGACGTGCGCGTCACCGAGCCCGAGGTCGCCACCCGTCACCCCCGGGCGGGAGCCGAAGCCGTGCCGCCGCACGCGGAGACCCCCTCCGGCGCCGGGACGGACGGACCGGCTCCCAGCCGACGAGCCGGACGCCGGATCGTCGCGGCCGTCGGCCCGACCTCACTGGAGGAGCAGCTGGCCGACGAGCTGGGAGGCGTCCGGGACGACATCCGCGCCTTCCTCGCCACCCATCCGGACGCCACAGTGGAGATCAGCTGGAAGCCGGTCGAGCCCGCCGAGTCCGTCGACGGCACCGAGGACGCCCGCTGATGGCGGCCACCCGGCCGGCCGCCGGACGCCGTGCCATCGAGGTGCTCCTGGAAGCGGAACTGCCCGGCGCCGAAGGCCGTCGGCTGGTCCTGGTCGACGCCGTGTGGGCGGGCGGCGACGAGGAGCGGGAGTTCACGGTCCAGGTCGACGGCATCCCCCGGCGTGTCCACGTCACCGACCAGGACTCACCACTCGGCATCGCCGACGCCTGGCGGCGCCACACCCACGACACCGACCCCGACGGGGACAGCGTCCTCGTCGTCACCGGCAAGGTCCCCGCCGACCAGCTCGGCTGGGACCTGCGTGGACACGCGGTGCGCCGCCGCCCCCTGGCCGTCGAACGCACCGACGTGGTCAAGCAGCTGTTCGGGGCCGGGGACCTGGACACCCGCATGGTGCGCGAGGCCTGGCTGCTGGACGCCCTCCTGGAAGCCGAACCGTCGGACGGCTGGCCGCGGGCCGGCTCCGTACTCACCCGGGACCGGGCCCTGCGGGCCCTGCTCGCCGCCCGCGTCGGCCTCGGCGACACGAGCGACGACTCGCTGGACCTGGACGCCGACACCCTCTTCGACTGGAGCCGCAACCCGGTCGGACCGAAGCGCTTCGCCGAACTGCCGACACAGGAGCGGGCCGGGCTGACCACCTGGCTGGAGCAGGTGACCGGACCTGCCGCACCCACACTGCTCGCGCTCGCCGCCGACGGGCGCGGCGCGGACGCACTGCCCCTGGGCGCGCTCGCCTCGGCCGCTCTGGCCTGCCCGGCCGCCGCCGACGCCGGCTTCGCGCTGGGCACCCTCTTCGGCCGGGCACTCGCCTCGTTCGACGCGCTCACCCCCTACGCGGCGGCCGCCACCGGCGTCCTCACCCGGTGGATCGCCCAGGCGGAGGCGGGCGGCGGCACCGGTGCACAGGCGCACACCCGGGTCCTGGCCGTGCTGGAGCGCGCCGACCAGCTCGCCGAGACCGCCCGGCTGACCGGGCTGCTCGCCGGTGACCGGCTGCTGCCCTCCGGGTACCGGTCCCGGCTGCGGACCCTCGCCGGCACGCTCGACGGGCAGCCCGGCCCCGCGCACGCGGCGCTGCGAGACCTCGCCGACCACCAGCTCGCCGTCCTCCACGCGGACTCCACCGAACGCGCCCGTACCGCCGTACGGCTCGTGCGCTGGCTCGACGCCCCGGCGCCCCCCGTGGAATCGGTCGGACAGGGCGTGCGTCACCACCTGGGGTCGACGGGCTGGGTCGATCTGGCGATCGGCATCCTCGCCGAGGGCGACATCTCCCGGGACAGCGAGGTCGGAGAGGCCTACCACCGGCTGATCGGCCGGGTGCGGGACCGCCGCCGGCAGCTCGACGAGCGATTCGCGGCCGTCCTGGCCACCTGGACGGAGGGAGCCTCCCCGCAGGCACCGCACGGGGCCCTGCTCATCGAGGACGTGCTGACGGAGGCTGCGGCACCCCTCGCCCGCGACGGCGGCCGGCCCCTCGTCCTCGTCCTCGACGGGATGAGCGCCGACGTCGCCGTCGACCTCGCCGCCGGACTGGACCGGCGGGCCTGGACCGAGATCGTCCCGTCCGGCACGGCGGGCCACCGCCCCGGCCGGATCGCCGCCGTCGCCATGCTGCCGACCGTCACCCGGATCAGCCGGGCCTCGCTGCTGAGCGGGGCGCCGACCGAGGGCGGGCAGGACGTGGAGCGGGCCGGATTCACGGCCTTCTGGAAGAAACGGCGCCGCGAAGCCCTGCTCTTCCACAAGGGCGGCTACGAGGGAACGGCCGGGCACCGGCTCGCGCCGGGGCTCCTCGAAGCGCTCGCCGACGACACGACCGTCGTCGGCGTCATCGTCAACACCATCGACGACGCGCTCTCCGACGGCCGCGAGAACGGGCGGGCCCGGTGGCGTACGGGGGACATCGCCAAACTCGCGGACCTCCTCGACGCCGCCCTCGGAGCGGGCCGACCGGTCCTCCTCGTCTCCGACCACGGTCACGTCCTGGACCGCAGCCCACGCCAGGGCGGCCCCACGGCGGCGGAAGGCGTCCAAGGGGCCCGCTGGCGCACCGGCCCTGCCCAACCCGGTGAAGTGGAACTCACCGGGCCGCGGGTGCGGGCCGCCGGCGGGCGGATCACCGCGGCCTGGCGCGACGACCTGCGCTACACCGCCCGCCAGGCGGGATACCACGGCGGAGCCTCACTCGCCGAGGTCACCGTGCCCGTCCTGGCGTTCGTCCCGTCCGGGAGCGAGATCCCCGCCGGCTGGACCGCGCTGCCCGCGGAGGACACGGCTCCCGAATGGTGGCGGGGCGGCGCCGAAGCCCCGCAGCCCGCGGAGCCCGCGACGGCACCGCGCGGCAAGGGCGCCCGCAAGCAGCAACCTCAGCCCGACGGGCTGTTCCCGCAGCCCGGGCAGCCCACGCCCGGCGAGCGGACGGTGCGCAGCAAGCCGTACGAGAGCCAGCGCGAGTTCGTGCGGAACGCACCGAGCGGCACCGCCGTGGCCGCCGCGCTCGACGCGCTGCTCGCGGCGGGCGGCAAGCTCTCGCCGGCCGCCGTCGCCACAGCCGCCCAGGCCGCCACCGGCAAGTCGGAGCGCAACCCGCAGCGGTTCGTCACCATGCTCGAACGGCTCCTCAACATCGACGGCTACCCGGTGCTCCAGCTGGTGGAGTCCGGGCGCACCGTCCACCTCGACAGGGAGCTGCTGCGGCAGCAGTTCCCGGGAGACACCGCATCATGAGCACTCCGGACGGGCCCGCGTCCTTGGGCGTCAGTCCCGCGCGCGCCCAGGACGTCGTCGACGCGCTGCGCCGCGGGACCGTGCCCCAGCAAGGACTCGGGCTGTTCGCCGTCGGCCTGGACCGGTTCGCGGACGCCCTCGACGACGACCTCGCCACGGTCGCCCGCGGCGGATCGGCCTTCCACGCGCTGCGCGGTGAGTACGGCTCCGGCAAGACGTTCTTCGCCCGGTGGCTCGCCGAGCGGGCGAAACGACGCGGACTGGCCGTCAGCGAGGTGCAGATCTCCGAGACGGAGACCCCGCTGCACCGCCTGGAGACCGTCTACCGGCGGCTCACCGAACGCCTGACCACCTCCACCCACCCGGCCTCCGCGCTGCGCGCGGTCGTCGACTCCTGGTTCTACGCGCTGGAGGAGGAAGTCCTCGACGCCGGGGACGCCGACGAGCACGACGAGGCCGGCCTCGCACGCGCCGTGGACACGCTGCTGGAGTTGCGGCTGACCGAGGTGGCCCGCACGACGCCCGCCTTCTCCGCCGCACTGCGCGGTTACCGCGAGGCGGTGGCCGCCGGTGACGGGGCCCGCGCCGAAGCGCTCATCGCCTGGCTCGGCGGACAGAAGTCGGTGGCCGCTTCCGCCAAACGTGCTGCCGGAGTGCGCGGCGAGCTCGACCACTTCGCGGCCCTCGGCTTCCTCCAGGGACTGCTGACCGTGCTGCGGGACTGCGGCCACCCCGGGCTCCTCCTCGTCCTCGACGAGGTCGAGACCCTCCAGCGGGTGCGCGGCGACGTCCGGGAGAAGTCGCTGAACGCCCTGCGCCAACTGCTGGACGAGATCGACGCGGGACGGTTCCCCGGACTGTTCCTCGTCATCACCGGCACCCCCGCCTTCTACGAGGGGCAGCAGGGCGTACAACGCCTGGCTCCGCTGGCCCAGCGCCTGGCCACCGACTTCACCACCGACCCGCGCTTCGACTCACCGCGCGCCGTCCAACTGCGCCTTCCCGGCTTCGACCTGACCTCCCTCGGCGAGCTGGGCCGCAAGGTGCGCGGCGTGTACGAGGCGACCGCACGCAACCCCGAGCGGGTCGCCGCCCGAGCCGACGACGGCTACCTCGACGAACTGGCGCGTGCCGTCACCGGTTCGCTCGGCGGGAAGGCCGGTATCGCCCCCCGGCTGTACCTGCGCAAGCTGGTCGCCGACGTCCTCGACCGGATCGACACCTTCGACGACTTCGACCCCCGCGTCCACTACACGCTCACGGTGAACAGCGCGGAGCTCGACGAGGTGGAGCGCAACGCCGCCGCAAGCGCAGGTGACGTGGAGCTGGAGCTGCCGTGAGCGCCGATGCGCTGGACCTGCTCGATCCGATCCTCACCCATCACATCGTCAACTCCCTCGGCTGGCGCTCCCTCAGACCACTGCAGGAGGAGGCGATCGCCCCCCTCCTGGCCGGACAGGACGCCGTACTGCTGGCGCCGACCGCCGGCGGCAAGACCGAGGCCGCCACGTTCCCCCTGCTCACCCGCGCGCAACGGCACGGGTGGAAGGGCACCGGAATCCTGTACGTCACCCCGCTGAAGGCGCTGCTGAACAACCTGCACCCACGACTGGAGACATACGCAGGCTGGGTGGGGCGTACCGCGCAGCTGTGGCACGGCGACATCGCGAGCAGTCGCCGCCGCCGTATCCTCGCGCAGCGGCCGGACCTGCTGCTCACCACGCCCGAATCGCTGGAGGCCATGCTGGTCAGCACCCACGTGGACCACCGGACGTTCTTCTCGGGCGTGCACTGCGTGGTG
Organism: Streptomyces sp. NPDC048734; assembly: GCF_043198675.1. Lineage (NCBI taxonomy): Bacteria > Bacillati > Actinomycetota > Actinomycetes > Kitasatosporales > Streptomycetaceae > Streptomyces > Streptomyces sp. NPDC048734. The sequence continues at coordinate 632,158 of NZ_JBICUZ010000002.1, forward strand.
GTCGACGAGGTCCACGCGTTTGCCGGTGACGACCGGGGATGGCACCTGCTGGCCGTGCTGGAACGGCTCCAGAAGGTCGCCGAACGGCCCGTGCAACGCGTCGGGCTCTCCGCCACCGTCGGCAACCCGCACGAGCTGCTGGACTGGCTGCAGGGCTCGGGCCACGGGCGACGGCCGGGGCGGGTCGTCGCGCCCGGTGTGGCCCTGCCCGGCACGGCCCCCCTGTCACCGTCCCCGACCACGAATGCGCCGCCGGGAGACATCGAACTCGACTACGTCGGCTCCGTCACCAACGCAGCCACCGTCATCGCCGCCCTGCACCGGGGCGAGAAACGGCTGGTTTTCTGCGAGAGCAGACGCACCGTCGAGGAGCTGGGCGAGCAGCTCCGCCTGCGGGGCGTGACCACCTTCCTGTCGCACGCCTCGCTCTCCGCCGACGAACGGCGACGCGCGGAGGAGGCCTTCGCCGAGGCCCGGGACTGCGTGATCGTGTCGACCAGCACCCTGGAGCTGGGCATCGACGTCGGCGATCTCGACCGGGTGATCCAGCTCGACGCACCTGCCACGGTGGCCTCGTTCCTCCAACGCCTGGGGCGCACGGGGCGCCGCGCCGGCTCCCGCCGCAACTGCCTGTTCCTCGCCCTCACCGACGAGGGGCTCCTGTCCGCCGCGGCGCTGCTGCTGGCCTGGTCGCGCGGCTGGGTGGAACCGGTCACCCCGCCGCCCGAGCCGCGGCACCTCGTCGCCCAGCAGCTTCTCGCCCTGTGCCTGCAGGAGCACCGGGTCGGGGAGAACCTGTGGCAGGAGTGGTGGGGCGGCCTCGGCCCGTTCGCCGGCGCCGCCGAACCCGTCGTACGGCATCTCGTGGAACACGGCTACCTGGAGCGCGACGGCGGCACGCTGTTCATCGGGCCCGAGGCCGAACGCCGCTTCGGCCACCGGCACTTCATGAACCTGACGGCATCCTTCACCGCACCGCCGGAGTTCACCGTGCTCAGCGGCCGGACGGAGATCGGCCGCACCGATCCGGACCTGCTCACGGAAGAGATCGACGGGCCGCGCAAACTGCTTCTGGCCGGCCGCAGCTGGCTGGTGACGTACATCGACTGGCGGCGCAGACGCTGCTTCGTGGAGCCCGTGGACGAGGGCGGGCGGGCCAGGTGGAACGGGTTCGGGCCGAACCGCGTCCGCTCCTCCACGCTGACCCGTGCCGCCCGTGACGTCCTGCTCGGCGATGATCCTCCGGTGCTCCTGACCCGCCGGGCGCAGGCGAGGCTGGCGGAGGCGCGAGAGACCCATCTGGACGTGGTGCACCCGGCCGGAACCGTCGTCACCCGGCGTGGCGACAGTGACGTGCGCTGGTGGACCTGGGCCGGGCACCGGGCGAACGCGACCCTGGCCGCGTCCCTGCCGTCCGCGGTCCTGCGGCACCGGCTCGTCGACGACCGCTTCGTCCGGCTCCGCGACGACGTGACCCCGCAGACTTGGCGGGCGGCGGTGGCGGATGCCGCCGCGGGCCTGACGCTGCCCGAGGTGGACGCCCACGCCGTGCGCGGCCTGAAGTTCGCGGAGGCGCTGCCCCCACGGCTCGCGCAGGCCACGCTCGCCGCGCGGCTGGCGGACCACGAAGGAGCGCGGGCGGCGCTCGCGGAGCCCGTCCGGTTCCTGGTGCGGCACGACTGGTGACGTGACCGGGGACGGTCGTCGTGGAAGCGCCGAGGCCCGGCACCCCTCGCGGGGGCCGGGCCTCGGTGGCTGACGTGCGTCAGTGGGAGTGGCCGTGGCCGTGCCCGGCGGCGGCCGGCTCCTCTTCTTCCTTCTTCTCGACGACCAGGGTCTCGGTCGTCAGGAGGAGGGAGGCGATGGAGGCGGCGTTCTCCAGGGCGGAGCGGGTGACCTTGACCGGGTCGATGACGCCGGCCTTGACCAGGTCGCCGTACTCGCCGGTCGCGGCGTTGAAGCCCTGGCCCTTGTCCAGCTCGGCGACCTTGGAGGTGATGACGTAGCCCTCCAGGCCGGCGTTCTCGGCGATCCAGCGCAGCGGCTCGACGGCGGCGCGGCGGACGACGGCGACACCGGTGGCCTCGTCGCCGGTCTTGCCGAGGTTGCCCTCGAGGACCTTCACGGCGTGGACGAGCGCGGAGCCACCACCGGAGACGATGCCCTCCTCGACCGCGGCGCGGGTCGCGGAGATGGCGTCCTCCAGGCGGTGCTTCTTCTCCTTCAGCTCCACCTCGGTGGCGGCGCCGACCTTGATCACGCACACGCCGCCGGCCAGCTTCGCGAGACGCTCCTGGAGCTTCTCGCGGTCCCAGTCGGAGTCCGTGTTCGCGATCTCGGCCTTGATCTGGGCGACGCGGCCGTGGACTTCCTCGGTGTTGCCGGCACCGTCGACGACCGTGGTGTCGTCCTTGGTGACGGTGACGCGGCGGGCGGAACCGAGCACGTCGACGCCGACCTGGTCGAGCTTGAGGCCGACCTCCTCGGAGATGACCGTGGCGCCGGTGAGGACCGCGAGGTCCTGCAGCATCGCCTTGCGGCGGTCACCGAAGCCGGGGGCCTTCACCGCGACGGCGTTGAAGGTGCCGCGGATCTTGTTCACGACCAGGGTGGAGAGCGCCTCGCCCTCCAGGTCCTCGGCGATGATCAGCAGCGGGCGGGAGGAGTTGGTCTGGATGACCTTCTCCAGCAGCGGCAGCAGATCGGCGATGGAGGAGATCTTGCCCTGGTTGATGAGGATGTACGGGTCCTCGAGGACGGCCTCCATGCGCTCCTGGTCCGTCACGAAGTACGGCGACAGGTAGCCCTTGTCGAAGGCCATGCCCTCGGTGAAGTCCAGCTCCAGGCCGAAGGTGTTGGACTCCTCGACGGTGATGACACCGTCCTTGCCGACCTTGTCCATGGCCTCGGCGATCAGCTCGCCGACCTGCTGGTCCTGGGCGGACAGCGCGGCGACGGCGGCGATGTCGGACTTCTCGTCGATCGGGCGGGCCGTGGCGAGCAGCTCGTCGGAGACGGCCTTGACCGCGGCGTCGATGCCCTTCTTGAGGAGGGCGGGCGACGCGCCGGCGGCGACGTTCCGCAGGCCCTCGCGGACCAGCGCCTGGGCGAGCACGGTGGCGGTGGTGGTGCCGTCACCCGCGATGTCGTTGGTCTTGGTCGCCACCTCCTTCACCAGCTGCGCGCCGAGGTTCTCGTACGGGTCGTCGAGCTCGACCTCGCGGGCGATCGTGACACCGTCGTTGGTGATGGTGGGGGCGCCGAACTTCTTGTCGATGACGACGTTGCGGCCCTTGGGGCCGATCGTCACCTTGACCGTGTCGGCAAGCTTGTTGACGCCGCGCTCGAGGGCGCGACGGGCGTCCTCGTCGAACTTCAGGATCTTCGCCATGGGAGCGGTTCAGCCCTCTCGGAAAACGTGGGAGAAACGAACCGCGCCCCCAGCGCCCGGCTTCACAAAGACGCGGGGGCCAGGGGCGCAGTTCACTGCAGAACTGGGTGAATTACTTCTCGATGATCGCGAGCACGTCGCGGGCCGAGAGGACGAGGTACTCCTCGCCGTTGTACTTCACCTCGGTGCCGCCGTACTTGCTGTACAGGACGACGTCGCCGACCTTGACGTCGAGCGGCAGGCGCTCGCCGTTCTCGAAACGGCCCGGGCCCACGGCGAGGACGGCGCCCTCCTGGGGCTTCTCCTTCGCGGTGTCCGGGATGACCAGGCCAGAGGCCGTGGTCTGCTCGGCGTCGAGCGGCTGGACCACAATGCGGTCCTCGAGCGGCTTGATGGCAACCTTGGAGCTGGTGGTCGTCACGATCCGACCTCCCCCTTCGGAGATCTCACGGGGTTAACTGTCTGAGGTGGCGACCAGGTGGATCCGTCGTCGCGGGTGCCGGACCTGCCCGTCGCTATTGGCACTCTCCAGTGGGGAGTGCCAGAGCTGAGACTATGACCGCGATTAGCACTCGGTCAAGCGGAGTGCCAACGCCGTGCGTCGCGCGTGCCGGAATCCGGGTCGGGCGGGGCCGGTGTCCGGGTCGGGATCCGGGGCGGGATCCAGGTCGGGCAGGGGCCGGCGTCCGGGTCGGGATCCAGGTCGGGCGGGGGAAAGCCCTCAGAGGTAGTCCTCCAGGCGGCCCACCGTCAGGCCCTGTTCCTGGATCATCCGCAGCAGCCTCGTCGTGCGTTCCCGCAGGCTCGGCCCTCCGGTCTCGTCGGGGTCGACGGCGACGACGTCCCCGGGACGCAGGCGGTGGGAGCCGTGGGTGTAGGTGAGGTCGGTGGTCCCCATGGAGGCCCGCCACAGGACGACGGCCGTGATCCCGCAGTCGGCGGCCGCGCGCAGGGTCACCGTGTCGTACGTGCCGTAGGGCGGGCGGAACAGGCGGGGGCGCAGGCCGAAGCGGGCCTTGAGCTTGTCCTGCTGGCCGCAGATCTCGGCGCGCTGGCCCGCGTAGGGCAGGCCGCGCAGGGCGGCGTGGTCGAGGGTGTGGTTCTGGAGGCCGGCACCGACCGACCGCAGCCGGGCGAAGTGCGCGTAGCCCGGGCCCACCACGCTGTCGGTGAGGAACATGCTGACCGGCAGGCGCAGCTCGCGGACCATGGTGACGAAGCGGGGGTCGCGTTCGGCACCGTCGTCGTAGGTGAGGAAGACGACCTTGTCGCGGGTCGGGATCCGGTCGACGACCGGCGGGAGCGCGGGGCGGGCCGGGCTGCCCGCGAGGGGGCCGGCCGCCGGTGTGCGGGCGGGAGCGGGGGCGAGGGGGGCGTCCAGACCCCAGCGGCGGTACGGCTGCTCCGCGGCCGACGCGTGCGGACGCTCGGCCCGCTCGGTCTGCTCGGCCCGCTCGGTCTGCTCGGTCTGTTCGGCCCGTTCGGCCCGCTCGGCCCGTTCGGCCCGCTCGGCCGTCGGGGCCTCTGGCCGCGCGCCCTGCCCAGCCCCCGGCCCCGCCGCCGGCGCGTGCGGGCGTACGCCCCGTTCGGCGCCCGGCCCTTCGGACCGCACCCGCTCCGTCGCCGTGCGGCCCGGGTGTTCGACCGGGTCGGCCGACCGGGCGCAGCCGGTCAGCGTCACCGTGAGGGCCGCGGCGGACGCGAGCAGCGCGGTCCGCCTTCTCACAGGTAGTCCTCCAGCCGGGCCACCGCGTAGCCCTTCTCGGTGACCAGGTTCAGGAAGCGGCGGATCATGTCGGGCATGGTGCCCTTCCAGTCGGCGCGGCCGCGGAAGTGGGTGAGGACGATGTCACCGGGGTGGAGGTCGCGGTCCCACTCGCGGTAGTCCCACCGGTCGGCGAAGACCTCCTCGTTCCACAGCGGCGCGTACTTCACGCCGCAGGCCTTCGCGGCGCGCAGGGTGTCGCGGTTGTAGTTGCCGAAGGGCGGGCGGAAGAGCGCGGGGCGGCTGCCGTAGCGCTTCTCGATGACGTCCTGCATGCCGCAGATCTCGTGCTTCTGGCGGGTGTAGGAGAGGGCGGGCAGGTAGGGGTGGTGGAGGGTGTGGTTGTTCAGGGTCACCCCCGCGTCCTGCATCTTCTTGAAGTAGCCGTAGTCCTCCTTGACGAGGTAGTCGCTGAGGAAGGCCGTGTAGGGGATCCTCAGGTCGCTCATCATGCGCAGGAACGCCGGGTCCTTCTCGGCGCCGTCGTCGATGGTGAGGAAGACGACCTTGTCCTTGGTGGGGACGGTGGTGAAGACCGGCGGGAGGTTCAGTTCCTCGTGGTCGTCGACCTCGAAGCCCTGGCGGGTGGTGATCGCCGGTCTCGTCGCGGGCGGGGCGGGGGGTGTCAGCGGGACCGTCTCGAGCCGCCAGCGGGCGGCGGCCGCGGCCCGGGCAGCGTACTCGGCACGCAGCTTGGCCGCGTAGGTGTGCAGGGCGCGGGCGGGCTGCCCCTGGGGCAGCTGCTGGCCGGGGGCGGGACGGCTGCCGGAGCCGTCGGCACCCGTGGCCCCGGGGGCGCAGCCGGAGGCGAGGGCGGCCACGGCGAGGACCGCGACGCCGGCCCTGATCCCCACTCGCCGCATCCCCTTTTCATCGTTTTGTACGACTGATCCTGGTCCCATGGCGCCGGATCCTCGCAGTCACGTCCACGCGATCCCGCCCGACACCGCCGCCGGAGGCGCACCATCCACCGACTGGCCCACAATGACCCGGTGAACGACCTCGCCCCGCTCCTCACCCCCGAGGGCCGCGCCCTCCTCGACGCCGTGCGCGGCACCGCCCCGGCCGACGAACTGGCCGTCGCCACCAGGCTGCGCCGCGAACACCCCGCCGAGCTGGTCTCGGCGGCGCTCGGACAGGCCCGGCTGCGGCAGCGGGCGGCGGCGAAGTTCGGGGCCGAGGACGCGGAGCGGATGTTCTTCACGCCGAACGGGGTCGAGCAGTCGACGCGCGCGAGTGTCGCCGCCCACCGCGCCGAGCGGATGAAGGCGCTCGGCGTGGCCTCGGTCGCCGACCTGTGCTGCGGGATCGGCGGCGACGCGGTCGCGCTCGCCCGCGCGGGGATCAGGGTGCTCGCCGTGGACCGCGACCCGCTGACGGCGGCGGTGGCGCGGGCCAACGCCGAGGCGCTGGGGCTCGCCCATCTGATCGAGGTGCGCGAGGCGGACGTCACGGAGGTCGACACGGGCGGGTACGACGCCGTGTTCGTCGACCCGGCGCGGCGGGGTGGCCGGGGCCGGATCTTCGACCCGGAGGCCTACTCGCCGCCGCTGTCATGGGCGGTCGGGGCGGCGCTGAAGGCTCCGCACGGCGCGCTGAAGGTCGCCCCCGGCATCCCGCACGAGGTCGTGCCCGCCGGGGCCGAGGCCGAGTGGATCTCCGACGGCGGGGACGTCAAGGAGGCCGTGCTGTGGTTCGGCACCGAGCCGGGCACGGTGCGCGCCACCCTCCTCCCCGGCCCGCGCACCCTGCTCGGCGCCGGTCTGCCCGACCCGGCGGTACGGCCGGTGGGACGCTTCCTTTACGAGCCGGACGGCGCCGTCATCCGGGCCCACCTGGTGGCCGAGGTCGCCCGGGACCTGGACGGCGGCCTGGTCGACGAGACCATCGCCTACGTCACCGCGGACACGCTCCGGCCGACGCCGTACGCCACCGCCTACGAGATCACCGACCGGCTGCCCTTCAACGTCAAGAAGCTGAAGGCGCTGCTGCGGGAGCGCGGGGTGGGGATCCTCACCGTGAAGAAGCGCGGCTCGGCGGTGGAGCCGGAGGAACTGCGCAGGAAGGTCAAGCCGCAGGGGCCGAACTCGGCGACCGTGTTCCTGACCCGGGTCGCGGGGGCGCCGACGATGCTCGTCGGTCACCCGGCCTGAGCGGCCCGGCGCAGCAGCAGCTCCCGTTCCCGTTCGTTGCCGGTCAGCCGCGCGGCCCGCTCGAACTCCGCGCCCGCCTCCGCCGTACGGCCCAGGCGCCGGAGCAGGTCGCCGCGGACGCTGGGGAGCAGGTGGTAGTCGCGCAGGGCCGGTCCGGCGGCGAGGGCGTCGACGATCCGCAGGCCCTGCTCCGGGCCCTCGGCCATCGACACGGCGACCGCGCGGTTGAGTTCGACCACCGGGGACGGGGAGCGGGCCGCGAGGAGGCCGTAGAGGGCGGCGATGGCACGCCAGTCGGTCTCCTCGTAGGAGTACGCGTGCGCGTGGCAGGCGGCGATCGCGGCCTGGAGGACGTACGGGCCGGGCGGGCCGGCGGCCGTGGCCTCGGCGCGGCCCAGGGCGGCGATGCCGCGGGCGACGAGCATGCGGTTCCAGCGGCGGCGGTTCTGGTCCGCCAGCAGCACCGGTGTGCCGTCGGGGGCGGTGCGGGCGGCCGTGCGCGAGGACTGGAACTCCAGCAGCGCGGCCAGGCCGTGCACCTCGGGCTCCTTCGGCATCAGGGCGGCCAGCAGGCGGGCCAGCCGCAGGGCGTCCTCGCACAGACCCGGACGCAGCCAGTCGTCGCCCGCGGTGGCCGCGTACCCCTCGTTGAAGATCAGGTAGATGACGTCGAGGACGGAGCCGAGCCGAGCCTCGCGGTCGGGCCCGTACGGCACCTCGAAGGCGACGTTCTTCCTGGCCAGGGTGCGTTTGGCGCGGACGATCCGCTGGGCGACCGTCGGCTCGGGCGCGAGGAAGGCGCGGGCGATCTCGGCCGTGGTGAGACCGCCGAGCAGCCGCAGGGTGAGGGCGGTGCGGGCCTCGGCGGACAGCACGGGGTGGCAGGTGGTGAAGACGAGGCGGAGCAGGTCGTCGTCGATGTCCTCGGGGTCGGAGGGCTCGGGCGCGGGTGCCGTCGTCTCCAGGTCCCGGCCGATCTCGGCGAGTTTGCGGGCGTACGTCTCCCGGCGGCGGACCAGGTCGACGGCGCGGTGCCGGGCGGTGGCGGTGAGCCAGGCGCCGGGGTTGTCGGGTACGCCCTCGCGGGGCCAGCGTTCCAGCGCGGCCACCAGGGCGTCCTGCGTGAGTTCCTCGGCGATGCCGACGTCCCTGACGATCCGGGCGACGGCGGCGACGACGCGGGGCGACTCCAGGCGGAAGACGGTCTCCAGGGCGGCCGTGGCGGTGCGGGGGCCGGTGGCGGGCTGTTGGTTCACAACCCACCATCGAACACCTTCCGGGGGCCGCGGGGAAGCGACCCCGACCCGCCCCGGCCTCACCCCGGGCCCCCTCCCCGGTCTTCCCCTTGCGGCCTCCGCGCCCGGCCTTGTCCCGGTCTCACCCCGGACTCCCTCCCCGGCCTTCCCCCAGGCCTCCGCGCCCGGCCTCAGTCTTCCGTGATCTCCCGGACCTCCAGGGTCAGGTTCCACTCGTCGCCGTGGACCTTCACGAAGCGCTTGGACCACTCGAGCGCCTCGGCCATGTCCTTGCACTGCATGAGCGCGTAGCCGCCGACGACCTCCTTGGTCTCGGTGAAGGGGCCGTCGGTGACGGAGATCTCGCCGCCGTTCAGGTGGACGCGGACGCCCTGTTCGGAGGGCAGCAGGCCGCCCGTGTCGAGCATGACGCCGGCCTTGGTGATCTCCTCGATCAGTTCGCCCATCCGCTGCATCATCTCGGGGCTCGGGCCCTCGGCAGGCCGGGTCGACTCGTCGATCTTCACCAGGGACAGGTAGCGGGGCATGGTGGCTCCTCGGGTGGTGCGGGGCCGGGCTCCTCCCGGCCTCTCACCCATGCGTCGAACGGAGAACGGCCGGATCGACACCCCCGGCGAAAAACTTCGGGATTTTTTCCGGGACGGGGTCAGAGGGGTGTGGATCACGGGCTGTGGATCAGGGGGTGTGGATCAAGGGGTGTGGATCAAGGGCCGGGGGCCGGGGATCAGGCCCGTCCGAGCGACTCCCACAGGTCGCCCGCCTCGGGCTCGTCGGGGACGACCCGGTTGGGGTCCTCGGGGGCCTGCCGCACCGGCATGGTGACGGTGGTGACGTTCGCGGCGGACAGGCCGTGCAGGCTCCGGCCGAGTTCCATCAGCTCGGTGAGGGAGTCGAGGCCGGTGTCGGTGGTGAGGCCGCCGGTGGCCGCGTCGGCGACCCGGTAGAGCCGGGCGGGGTCGGTCGCCAGGTCCGTCGTGGACATCTGCTCCAGCAGGGCCTTCACCAGGGTCTGCTGGAGGCCGATGCGACCGAGGTCGCTGCCGTCGCCGATGCCGTGCCGGGTGCGGGCGAGGGCCAGGGCCCGGGTGCCGTCGAGGTGGTGGGTGCCGGCCGCGAGGCTGAGGTGGCTGTCCTCGTCCTCGATGTCCTCGGTGGTGGTGACGGTGACCCCGCCGAGCGCGTCCACGAGCTTCGCGAAGCCGGCGAAGTCGACCTCGACGAAGTGGTCCATGCGGACGCCGGTGAGCGACTCGACGGTCTTGACCGCGCAGACCGGACCGCCCAGCGCGTAGGCGCTGTTGAACATCGCGCCGTGGGCGACCTCGCTCGAGCCGCCGGAGGGCAGCGGGCAGGAGGGGCGGGTGACGAGGGTGTCGCGCGGGATGCTGACCACGGTGGCGCCGGTGCGGCCGGCGTCGACGTGCACGACCATCGCGGTGTCGGAGCGGGCCCCGGAGCTGTCCCCGCCGCCGAGCTCCCGGTTCTCGGCGCCGCTGCGCGAGTCGGAGCCGAGGACCAGGATGTTGACGGCCCCGGTGGGCAGCGGGGCGGCGGACTCGGTACCGGACGGGGTGGTGACCGCGCGGGCCGGACGGTCGTCGCCGAGCGCGCTGTCGATGTCGACGCCGCGGATGTTGTCGTTCAGGCGCCAGTAGACCCAGCCCGCCGCGGCCACGCCCAGCACCAGGGCGCCGGCCAGGGTGAGGCCGACGGCCTTGAACACCCTCGACCGCCGGCCCCGCCGCCGTTCCCCGCGCGCGCCCTCGTGCGCGGCCCCGTACGTGTCGCCGTGCCCGTTTCCGTGCCCGTCGCCGCGCGCGTTCGCGTCGTATCCCGTCACACGGGGAACGTACGTCCGAATGATGAGCGGACCGTGAGGAAAGGCACCCCGAGCGAGCTTTCTTCGGAAAATCTTACGACCGGAGCGTCACCTTCACCCCAGGGTCACCGTGGGCACCGGATTGCTCCCGCTCCACGACCCGTTGAACCCGAAGGTCACCGAACCGCCGTCGGGAACCGTCCCGTTGTACGAGGCGTTGGAACAGGTGACGGCCGCCCCCGACTGCGCGCAGGTCGCGTTCCACACCTGCGTGATCCCCTGCCCCGCACCGAAGTTCCAGTCGACCTTCCACGACGACAGCGCTGCTCCCGAGCAGGCGATCCGCACCTGTCCGGTGAAGCCGGTGTTCCACTGGGCGGTGACGCTGTAGGCCGCCGTGCAGGCGCCCGTGGGCGGCTCGGTCGTGGTCCCGCCGAGCGCCTCCGCGATCGCGCGGTAGGCCGGTTTCGGCGCGTAGTTCTCGTCGTACGGCGTCGCCGCGCCCTGCCCCGGGAAGGTGTCCGGGATCCAGGAGTCGGAGTCGGCGAAGCCCCACACCGTGACGCCGGTGCACCGGGCCACCGCCAGGCAGGCGTTCATGACGGCCTTGTAGTCGGCGGCCTGCTGGGTGAGCTTGGCGCTGTCCGAGGGCAGTTGCATCCGGATGTCCAGCTCGGTGATCGCCACGTCCACGCCGAGGTCGGCGAAGCGCTGGATGTTCTGCTGCAGGGTGGCGGGCACCTGACCGAGGATCAGATGGGCCTGCAGGCCCACCCCGTCGATCGGTACGCCGCGCTCCTTCAGCGACTTCACCAGGTTGTACAGGGCGGTGGACTTCGCGTTGACGCCCTCGACGTTGTAGTCGTTGATGTACAGCCGGGCGGCCGGGTCGGCGGCCCGCGCCCAGGTGAGGGCGTCGGCGATGTAGTCCGCGCCGAGGCCGTCGTACCAGAGGGTCGAGCGGTAGGTGCCGTCCTCGTCGAAGGGCTCGTTGACGACGTCCCAGGCGGCGACGCGTCCCTTGTAGCGCCCGACCTCGGTGTCTATGTGGTCGCGCAGGAGCGTGCCCAGCTGGGCGGGCGTCCAGCTGCCGTCGGTCAGCCAGCTCGGGTTCTGGCTGTGCCAGACCAGGGTGTGGCCGCGCACGTCCTGGTCGTGGGCCTCGGCGAAGTCCACGATCCGGTCGGCCTCGGCCCAGTCGAAAGTGCCCCGGGCCGGTTCGACCGAGCCCCATTTCATGGCGTTGCCGGGGGTGAGCCAGTTGAACTCCCGGCCGGCGATGTCGCCGTAGGTCCCGGTGAGCTTGGAGCCGGTGACCGCCGTGCCCATGACCTTGCCCTCGACGGCGGCGAGGTCGCGCAGCGGTGTGTCGGCGGCGTGGGCGGTACCGGCGCCGGCGGTGAGCAGCGCGCCGACGGTGGCCGCCCCGGCGAGCAGGGCGGACAGCCTGGCGCGGAGCGACGGACGGGAGCTCCTCCTCGACGAAGTGAAGGGTGACCTCGACGGACGGGAGGCCGACCTCGACGGACGGGAGGACATGACGGGACTGGAGGATCTCATGGCGGGCGCCTCCGAAAGTTTCGGCTGTTCAACCGATTGACTTCGGAGGAGTGTGGGGGCGCGCTCACCACCCGTCAACCCCGTCAATACGTCACCTTCCGGCCAGCGGCGGCGCCCCCGTGCTCGCCCGCACCACCAGACTGGTCGCCAGCTCCACCCGGGTCGCGGTGGGTGCGTCACCCGAGCGCCCCAGCTCCAGCACCAGCCGGGCGGCCGCCTCGGCCATCTCCGTCAGCGGCTGCCGTACGGTCGTCAGCGGCGGGCCGACCCAGCGGGCCACCGGCAGGTCGTCGAAGCCGACCACGCTCACGTCCTCGGGGATGCGCAGCCCGAGTTCGCGGGCGGCCTCGTAGAGGCCGAGCGCCTGCAGGTCGTTGCCCGCGAACACGGCGGTGGGCCGGTCGGGGCGGGCGAGCAGCTCGCGGCCGAGCCGGTAGCCGGTCTCGTGGTGGAAGTCGCCGGTCTTGACCATCTCCGGGTCGACCGGCAGCCCGGCCGTCTCCAGGGCCGCGCGGTAACCGTCGAGCCGGGCCCGGCTGCACATCATCTGCGGGGGTCCGCTGATCACCCCGATCCGCCGGTGGCCCAGTTCGACCAGGTGCCGGGTGGCGGCGAGGCCGCCCTGCCAGTTGGTGGCACCCACGGACGGCACGTCGGCGCCGGGGTCGCCCGCCGGGTCCATCACCACGAACGGGATGGACCGGCTGGTGAGCAGCGCCCGCTGGGACACGTCGAGCCCGGACAGCACGAGCACCACGCCGTGCGGGCGGCGTGCGGCCACCTGGTCGGCCCAGCTCCGTCCGGGGGTGAGCCGCCCGGCGCTCTCGCTGAGCACCACGCTCAGCCCGGCGTCCCGGGCCACGTTCTCCACGCCCCGGATGACCTCCATCGCCCAGGCGCTCTCCAGCTCGTGGAAGACCAGGTCGATCAGGGGGGAACGGGTCGCCTCGGCACGGCGCCGCCGGTAGCCGTGGGCGCGCAGCAGCTCCTCGACGCGGGTCCGGGTGGCGGGGGCGACGTCGGCGCGGCCGTTGAGGACCTTCGAAACAGTCGGCGCCGAGACGCCGGCCTCGCGCGCGATCTCCGCGAGGGTGGCGGTACGCGCCGCGGGGCGCCGTGCGGGCCGGTCTTCCGTCCGCGTCTCAGTGGGCTCCGAGGGTGTCATGGCGGCGATCGTATCCCCGCACTCCCTCTTGACGAACCCATGGGGACGCCATAGGTTCCCGGAACATTCGAAGTCAAGCTCGAAACATTCGTACCGCTGATTCCCGCTCTGGTGGCTCGCCGACCTCTGACAGGAGCTTCATGACCACCGCCCCCTGGCGTGACCCCGCCCTGCCCGCGGCCGCCCGCGTCGACGACCTCCTCTCCCGGATGACCCTCGAGGAGAAGACCGCCCAGCTGTACGGCGTGTGGGTCGGCGCCGCGACGGACGGCGAGGGAGTCGCCCCGCACCAGCACGACATGACCGCGGACTCCGCCGTCGACTCCGCCGACGGCTGGGACGAGCTGATCACCAGGGGTCTCGGCCAGCTGACCCGCCCCTTCGGCACGGCCCCCGTGGACCCGGCGCTCGGCGCCCGCGCACTGGCCGGTGCCCAGCGCCGGATCGCCGCCGCGGGCCGCTTCGGCATCCCCGCGGTGGCGCACGAGGAGTGCCTGGCCGGCTTCACCGCCTGGCGCGCCACCGCCTACCCGGTCCCGCTCGCCTGGGGCGCCGCCTTCGACCCGCCGCTGGTCGAGGAGATGGCCGGGCGCATCGGCCGCGACCTGCGCGCGGTCGGCGTCCACCAGGGCCTCGCCCCGGTCCTGGACGTCGTACGCGATCCGCGCTGGGGCCGGGTCGAGGAGACCATCGGTGAGGACCCGTACCTGGTCGGCACGGTCGGCGCGGCCTACGTGCGCGGCCTGGAGTCGGCGGGGGTCGTCGCCACGCTCAAGCACTTCGCCGGGTACGCCTCCTCGGCCGGCGCCCGCAACCTGGCCCCGGTGCGGGCGGGCACCCGCGAGTTCGCGGACGTCACCCTGCCGCCGTTCGAGATGGCGCTGCGCGAGGGCGGCGCCCGTTCCGTCATGGCGGCCTACACCGAACGCGACGGCGTCCCGGCCTCCGCCGACCCGGAGCTGCTCACCCGGCTCCTGCGCGAGGAATGGGGATTCACGGGCACCGTGGTCGCCGACTACTTCGGCATCGGGTTCCTCCAGACCCTGCACCGGGTGGCGGGCACGCCCGTGCAGGCCGCCCGGCTGGCACTGGAGGCCGGCATCGACGTCGAGCTGCCGACGGTGAAGTACTACGGCGACGCACTGGTCGCGGCCGTCCGCGCGGGCGAGGTCCCCGAGGACCTGATCGACCGCTCCGCACGCCGGGTCCTGCTCCAGAAGTGCGAACTGGGCCTCCTGGACGAGGACTGGCAGCCCGGGGTCCCGGAGCGGGTCGACCTCGACTCGGCGGCCAACCGCGCGGTGGCCCGCCGACTGGCCGAGGAGTCCGTGGTCCTGCTGGACAACCCGGACGGTCTGCTCCCCCTCGCCCCCGACATCCGGATCGCGGTCGTCGGCCCGCGGGCGGCGGACGCCCTGGCGATGCTCGGCTGCTACTCCTTCCCCTCCCACGTCCTGCCCCACCACCCCGGGACCGAGCCGGGCATCGAGATCCCCACGGTGCTGGAGTCGCTGCGCGCCGAACTCCCCGACGCCAAGGTGACGTTCGCCGAGGGCTGCCCGGTCTCCGACCCGGACGCCACGGGCATCGAGGAGGCCGTGGCCAGGGCCGCGGAGGCGGACGTGTGCGTGGCGGTCCTGGGCGACCGGGCGGGCCTGTTCGGCCGGGGCACCTCGGGCGAGGGCTGCGACGTGGCGGACCTGCGACTGCCCGGCGTGCAGGGCGCGCTGCTGGACGCGCTGGTCGCCACCGGCGTGCCGGTGGTGCTGGTCCTGCTCACCGGCCGCCCCTACGCACTCGGCCGCTGGCACGGCCGCCTGGGCGCCGTCGTCCAGGCCTTCTTCCCCGGCGAGGAGGGCGGCCCGGCGGTGGCGGGGGTCCTGTCGGGCCGCGTCAACCCCTCGGGCCGGCTGCCCGTGAGCGTGCCCCGGGTGACGGGCGGTCAGCCGTGGACCTACCTCCAGCCGCCGCTGGGCCTGGCCGGGGAGGTCAGCAACCTGGACCCGACCCCGCTGTACCCCTTCGGGCACGGCCGCTCGTACACCACGTTCGCCTGGGAGGACGTCGACGCGCCCGAGACCGCCCTCGGCACGGACGGCTCCTGCGACCTCTCGCTGACCGTCCGCAACACCGGCGACCGCGCGGGCGCCGACGTCGTGCAGCTCTACCTGCACGACCCGGTGGCCGGCGTGACCCGCCCCGACGTACGGCTGATCGGCTACCAGCGGCTGGAACTGCCCGCGGGCGGGTCGGCGCGCGTGACCTTCCGCTTCCACACCGACCTGTCGGCCTTCACCGACCGCGCCGGGCGGCGCGTGGTGGAGCCGGGCGACCTGGAGCTGCGGCTGGGCGCGTCCAGCGCGGACGTACGGCACACGGCGCGGCTCAGTCTCACCGGGCCGGTGCGGGAGCTGGGGCCGGACCGGCGGCTGCGCTGCGAGACGCGGCTGTCGGAGCAGGGGCAGGTGTAGGGGCGGGGGCAGGGGCAGGGGCAGGTGCAGGGGCAGGTGCAGGGGTACGGGCGAGGGCCCGGCTCAGTCCGGGTCCATCGCCTCGAACCGCCACCGGTGCACGGCCCGTGTGACCAACTCCCCTTCGGGATCGGGCAGTTCCGGGAGGTCCGCGTCGAACTCCGCGTCCCACCAGGTGATGACGAGGACCCGGTCCTGCGGGGCGCGGAAGGTCTCACGGCGTACGGGAGGGCGCGGGAGCCGCTGCTCCCGCGCCCACGCCAGCAGTTCCGCGCCCCGGCCGTCCGCGGCCCGGGCCTCCCACATCAGCGCGACGGTCATGAGTACAGGTTGTCCTCACCGACCGCGTGCACGTGGTCGTGGTCGTGGGCCCGGCCCGGCACGTGCGGGTCGGTCACCGGCAGTGACGAGTCGGCCGACAGGTCCCAGTCGGAGGCGGACCGGCCGCGGGCCACCATCTCCGCGCCGAGCGCCGCGACCATCGCGCCGTTGTCCGTGCACAGCTTGGGCCGGGGCACCCGCAGCCGGATGCCGGCCGCCTCGCAGCGCTCCTGGGCCAGCACGCGCAGCCGGGAGTTGGCCGCGACGCCACCGCCGATCATCAGGTGGTCGACGCCCTCGTCACGGCAGGCGCGGACGGCCTTGCGGGTCAGCACGTCCACCACCGCCTCCTGGAAGGAGGCCGCCACGTCCCGCACCGGCACCTCCTCGCCGGCGGCCCGCTTCGCCTCGATCCAGCGGGCGACCGCCGTCTTGAGACCGGAGAAGGAGAAGTCGTACGCCGGGTCGCGCGGCCCGGTCAGGCCACGCGGGAAGGCGATCGCGGACGGGTCGCCCTCGCGCGCGTACCGGTCGATGACCGGGCCGCCGGGGAAGCCCAGGTTCAGCACGCGGGCGATCTTGTCGAAGGCCTCGCCCGCCGCGTCGTCGATCGTCGCGCCCATCGGACGGACGTCGGAGGTGATGTCCGAGGAGAGCAGCAGGGAGGAGTGGCCGCCGCTCACCAGCAGGGCCATCGTGGGCTCCGGCAGCGGGCCGTGCTCCAGCTGGTCCACGCAGATGTGCGAGGCGAGGTGGTTCACGCCGTACAGCGGCTTGCCGAGGGCGTACGCGTACGCCTTCGCCGCCGACACGCCGACCAGCAGCGCGCCCGCCAGGCCCGGGCCCGCCGTCACGGCGATGCCGTCGAGGTCCCCGGCGGACACGCCGGCCTCCTTCAGCGCCCGGTCGATGGTCGGGACCATCGCCTCCAGGTGCGCCCGGCTCGCCACCTCCGGCACCACCCCGCCGAAGCGGGCGTGCTCGTCGACGCTGGAGGCGACGGCGTCCGCCAGCAGGGTGGTGCCGCGGACGATGCCGACGCCGGTCTCGTCACAGGAGGTCTCGATGCCGAGGACGAGCGGTTCGTCAGTCATTGATCCCGGTTCCTTGTACTGATGTCGGTTCCGTGGCGGAGCCACTGTCGGATGCCGTGGTCAGGCGCATGACCAGGGCGTCCACGTTTCCCGGCTGGTAATAGCCGCGCCGGAAGCCGATGGGCTGGAAGCCGAAGCGCTCGTACAGCTTCTGCGCGCGGACGTTGTCGACGCGGCACTCCAGCATGACCTCGGCGCACTCGAAGGCGGTCGCGGCCCGCAGCAGCTCGGCCAGCAGCCGGCCGCCCAGTCCGGTGCCCCAGTGGTCCTGGGCGACGGCGATGGTCTGGACGTCGGCCAGGTCTCCGGAGGAGGCGAGGCCCGCGTAGCCGACGATGCGGTCGCCGTCCTCGGCGACCACGTACCGGCGGGTCGCCTCGGGGCCGCGGGAGTGCGCCAGCTCGGACCAGAACATGCCGCGCGACCAGGCGTCCTCGGGGAAGAGGGCCTTCTCGAGTTCCAGGACGGGATCGATGTCCCACCAGCGCATCTCGCGCAGCGCGGGGGTTACGGGTTCGGTCACTTGGGGGTGACCACCTTGTAGTTCTTGGGGACCTGGGCATCGGGCCGGCGCAGGTAGAGCGGGCGGGGCGCCGGGAGCTCCTCGCCCGCGGCCAGCTTCTCGGCGGCCAGACAGGCGAGCGCGGCGGCGGACACGTGCTCCGGCTCGTGCGCCGCGGGGAAGGTGTCCGGGTAGAGCAGCGCGCCCGCGCCGACCGCGGGCAGCCCCGCCACCTGCTCGGCGATGTCGGCCGGCCGGTCGACGGCGGGCCCGGTGAGGCGGGTGCGGGAGTCGGCGTAGCGCGCCCAGTAGACCTCCTTGCGGCGGGCGTCGGTCGCCACGACGAAGGGGCCTTCGAGGTCGGTGGCGTACGCGAGGCCGTCGAGGGTGCACAGGCCGTGCACGGGCACGCCGAGCGCGAGCCCGAAGGTGTCGGCGGTCATCAGGCCGACGCGCAGCCCGGTGTACGGGCCGGGGCCGGTGCCGACGACGATCCCGGTGACGGCGTCGAGCCGGTGCCCCGTGGCGGCGAGGAGACGGTCGACGGCCGGCAGCAGCAGCTCACCGTGCCGGCGCGCGTCCACCTGGCCGGCGGAGGCGAGGACGTCCGTCCCGTCGTGCAGGGCGACGGTGACGGCGGGGGTGGCGGTATCCAGAGCGAGCAAGAGCACGCAAACAGCGTACGGCTCGCGGGGCCCGGGCACGGCCGCCCGGGCACGGAGGCCACCGGCTGCTAACGTCGCGGCGAGGCACGGACGTACGACGAAGAGGTGGTCGCGGTGGCAGGCAGCAGCTCGACTTTCGTGGCCGTGCTCACCGCGGCGGCCGTCGCGACCGTCGGGTTCCTCGCCTACCAGGCCTCGGCGAGCGTGCCGGCCGGCCTCGCCGCGCCGCGGGCGAGCGCCTCCGCCGCGACGACGGAGGCGCCGCGCGACACCAGGAACCCCACCGCGCTGCCGGCCGGCTCCGGCACGGGCGCGCGGGTGGTGTACTCGGTGGCCGACGACCGGGTGTGGCTGGTGGCCGCGGACGGCAGGGCCGAGCGCACCTTCCAGGTCACCCCCGGCAGCGTCGACCCGCTCCCCGGCACCTACGCCGTCACCTCCCGCTCGGGCGCCGTCACCGGCACCGACGGCACCCCCATCGAGCACGTGGTGCGCTTCACCGACGTCAAGGGGGTGTCGATCGGCTTCAGCGCGGCGGTCGACGGTTCGACACCGGCCCCCGACCCGGCCGCGAAGACGGGCGGCATCCGTGCCTCACGGGCGGACGGGAAGGCCGTCTGGAAGTTCGCGACGATCGGCCAGCGGGTCGTCGTGATCCGTTAGACGCCGTGGTGATCCCCGTGGACGCCGTGATGACCCTGGCAGACGCCGTGGTGATCCCGTTAGACGCCGTGGTGACCCCGGTGGCGGGGACGGACGGTCAGGCGGCTTCGCGGTGCCGCTTCCCGTCGTGGGCGGGCCGCTTCTCCGGGTGCGCGGGCTCGGGCCCGCGCGGCGGCCGGGACACGGCCTCCGCGGCGGCGCAGGACGCCAGCAGGTCGCGCATGGACACCCCGGCGAGGGCGGACGGCCGCCGCGGGACCTGGGGCTCGGTGGCCGGCATGGGCGCCTCCTGGGGGTCGGGCGGACCTAGTTAGGTAGACCTAACCAAGGGCGGGACACCATGTGACCACGCCCGGCACACCGAACGCAACATCTTGCCGACGTCCTGTCGGAACCTTCGTCCCCTTCGCCGGGGCACGGCCCGCCCGCGACGCGCGCCCTGGCGGCGAGCCCGCCCGTGTGAGCGGCCACGGCGGCCGATCAGCCGAGGCCGCCGGGGCCGGGGCCGCCGGGGCCGGGGCCGCCGAGCGGCGCAGGCCTCCGGCACGCTCGGGCCGACTCCTGCGGCAGGCTCCCGCGGCCGCCTCGCCCGGGCCGCCCCGCTCAGGCCACCGGCGCCCCCGGACCGGCTCCCGCGGCCGCCCCGCTCAGGCCGCCAGCACGCTCAGGTCCGCCGACGCCCACCGGTCGCCCAGACCGGTGACCGTCACCTGCCGCACCTCGTCCGTCGTGTCGCCCACGGCCCGGTGGATGCGCACCTGGAGCCGCTCCTCGGTCAGCTCCTCGACCTTGCCCTCGCCCCACTCCACGACGACCACGGACTCGGGCAGGGAGACGTCGAGGTCCAGGTCCTCCATCTCGTCGAGCCCGCCGCCCAGGCGGTAGGCGTCGACGTGGACGAGCGGCGGACCGCCCTGGAGGGAGGGGTGGACCCGGGCGATCACGAAGGTGGGCGAGGTGACCGCGCCCCGCACGCCGAGTCCCTCGCCGAGGCCGCGCGTCAGGGTCGTCTTGCCCGCGCCCAGCTCGCCGCTGAGCATCACGAGATCGCCCGCGCGCAGCAGTTCGGCCAGGCGCCGGCCCAGGTCCCGCATCTGCTCGGGGGAGGTGACGGTCAGCTCGGTCTCAGCCGGGTTGCGCGCTGCTGCTGGTGCTTCCATAGCCACCCACGGTAACGCCTGCCGGTACGGCGCCCGCGCGGGTGAGCAGGTCCGCGAGCCGGTCGGTGACGACCTCCGGGTGCTCCAGCATCACGAGGTGACCGGCGTCGGGGACGAGCACCAGTTCGGCGTCCGGCAGCAGGTCGGCGATGGCCTCGCTGTGTTCGCTCGGCGTCACCAGGTCCCCGATGCCGGCCAGCACCAGCACCGGCATGTCGCTGAAGCAGGCGAGCGCCTCGGTCTTGTCGTGGTCGGTGAAGGCCGGGTAGAACTCGGCGACCACGTCGATCGGCGTGCCCTCGATCATCCGCTCGGCGAAGCGGACGACGGCCGGATCCACGTCCCGCGAGGCGAACGAGTACCGCTTGACGACCCCTGCGAACAGATCGGCGGTGGCCCTCCGCCCCTTCTCCACCAGCGCGGCCTGCTGGCCCAGCGCCTTCAGCACGCCCGGCAGCACGCGTCGCACGGCGTTCACCCCGGCGACCGGCAGGCCGAAGTTCACCTCGCCGAGCCGCCCGGACGACGTACCGACGAAGGCGGTGGCGACGACCCGCTCGAGGATCAGCTCGGGGAACTGCGCGGCCAGCGCCATGACGGTCATGCCGCCCATCGAGTGCCCGACGAGCACGATCGGCCCCTCCGGCACGGCCGCGTCGATGACGGCCTTCAGGTCACGCCCCAGCTGCTCGATGGTGAGCGGCTCGCCGTCCCGCAGCTGGGCCGCGCCGCGCGCGGACCGGCCGTGGCTGCGCTGGTCCCAGTGCACGGTCCGTACGACGCCCCGCAGGGCCTCCCGCTGGAAGTGCCAGGAGTCCTGGGTGAGGCAGTAGCCGTGGCTGAAGACGACGGTGACGGGGAGCGGGGCCTTGCGGCCGAACAGCCTGCGCCGGCGGTTCGCCGGTCCGCCCTGCGGCTCGACGTCGTCGACCTCGTAGTACAGCTCGGTGCCGTCGTCGGCGAAGGCCTTGCCGGGGGTGCCGCGGAGGGCGCCGTACGGGCCCGTCGAGTCGAGGGCGAGACGGGCCCTGGCCCGCATGCCCCGCCCGACGGTCATCCGCTCCAGGGCGACTCCGGCGGCGGCACCCGCGGCGATCACGCCTATCGCGGCACCCGCGATGCCCGTCGCCCGGCGCCAGCCGCCGGCCCCCGTGGCGGAGGCGGCGTCGACGACCGCCGAGGCGGCACCAGCCAACGCCTCCGCGCTGCTCTCGCTCACGTACCGCTCCTCTTCGCAGGGTGTCGCAGGGTGTGCAGGGTGTCGCAGGATGCCGTCGGGTGCCGGGGTGCCGGCGCGCGGACACCCGTTTGGTTCCTCGTTCACATGAACCGCATGCACACGAATCGCCTGTGCATGTACGGGGACGCGGGTGCGCTCAGAAGAACGCGCTCACGGGGTCCGGTCCGCCTCGCCCGCGTAGACGCGCGGGACGCGTGCTCCGATGCGCGTGACGATCTCGTACGCGATGGTGCCCGCGGCCTGCGCCCAGTCCTCGGCGGTGGGCTCGCCCCGGTCGCCGGGGCCGAAGAGCACGGCCTCCTCGCCGGGGGCGGGCTCGTCGCCGCCCAGGTCGACGACGAACTGGTCCATCGCGATCCGCCCGGCGACCGTACGCCACTTGCCGCCGACGAGGACGGGGCCGGTGCCGGAGGCGTGCCGGGGGACGCCGTCGGCGTAGCCGAGGGGGACCAGGGCGAGGGTGGTCTCGCCGGGGGTCGTGTAGTGGTGGCCGTAGCTGACGCCGTGGCCGCCCGGCACGTGCTTGACCAGGGCCAGCGAGGCCGACAGCGTCATCACCGGGCGCAGTCCCAGGTCGGCGGCGGAGCCCAGCTCGGGGCTCGGGGAGACGCCGTACATGGCGATGCCCGGCCGGATCAGGTCGAAGTGGGTCTCGGGCAGGGTCAGCACGGCCGGCGAGTTGGCGATGTGCCGCACCTCGGGCCGTACGCCGTGCTCCTCGGCGTACGCCAGCATCTCGCGGAAGCGGGCGAGCTGGGCGGCGACGGACGGGTGGCCGGGTTCGTCGGCGCAGGCGAAGTGCGACCACAGGCCGGTGATCCGGACCAGGCCCGCGCGCTCGGCGCGCAGCGCCTCGGCGACCAGTTCGGGCCAGTCGGCGGGCTGGCAGCCGTTGCGCCCGAGCCCCGTGTCGGCCTTGAGCTGCACGCGGGCGGCCCGCCCTGCGAGCCGCGCCCCCTCGGCAGCCTCGCGCAGCGCCCACACACCGCTCACGGACACGTCCAGGTCCGCCTCGACGGCCTCCCGCCAGGGCCCGCCCGGAGTCCACAGCCAGCACATGATCCGCACGTCCGCCGGCAGTCCCGCCCCGGCGCGCAGCGCGAGGGCCTCCTCCGGGGTGGCGGTGCCGATCCAGGTGGCGCCCGCCTCGACGGCGGCGCGGGCGCAGGCGACCGCGCCGTGGCCGTACCCGTCGGCCTTCACCACGGCCATGAACGCCGCGCCGGGCGCCTTCGCGCGCAGGGCGCGCACGTTGGCCCGCAGCGCGGCCAGATCGATCTCGGCGCGGGCGCGCAACGGGGCGGCGGCCGGCTGTGCAGTCTCACTCATCGCGCCCAGTCTCTCAGAGCCCCCCGACGCGCATGGAGAGCCGGGCCGGACGGCGGGCGGCACGGGGCGTTCCCGCCGGTCCGGGGCCTCCCAGGGGGCCGGGGCCGGGGCTTCCAGGGGGGTCCGAAGCCGGGACTTCCCAGGGGGAGTCCGGGGCGGGGGCCTCCCGGGGGGAGTCCGGGCCGGGGGCCTCCCGGGGGAAGTCCGGGCCGGGGGCCTCCCGGGGGAAGTCCGGGCCGGGGTCGCGCAGGGGAAGTCCGGCGCCGGGGTCGCGCAGGCGGGGGCGCTCCCCCGCCTCACTCCCGTACGACATCGCGCCAGGCCCTCGCCACCGCCTCCGCCACCTCGTGCGCCGCCACCGGCGCGCCCGCCGCCGCGAACCGCCCGGCCAGTCCGTGCAGGTACGCCCCCGCGCTGCCGGCGTCCACCGCCGACAGCCCCGCGGCCAGCAGCGAGCCCGCCACCCCCGAGAGCACGTCCCCGCTGCCGGCCGTGGCCAGCCACGGCGTCCCCGTCGGGTTCACCCGCACCGCGCCCGCACCGCCCTCCCCCGCGACCACCGTCGTGGCTCCCTTCAGCAGCACGGCCGCCCCGTACCGCCCCGCCAGCTCCCGCACGGCGCTCAGCCGCCCCGCCTCGACCTCCTCCCGCGACACCCCGAGGAGCGCCGCCGCCTCCCCGGCGTGCGGGGTCAACAGCGTCGGCGCCGTCCGCCCGCGCACCGCGTCCACGTCGGCGAGCCGCAGCCCGTCCGCGTCGATCAGCACCGGCACGTCGCAGGCGAGCACCTCCGCCACGGTGCCGGCGTCGTCCCCGGCGCCGGGCCCGACGACCCACGCCTGCACCCGCCCGGCCCGCTCGGGCCCCCGGTCGGACACCAGCGTCTCGGGGTAGCGCGCGAGCACGGCCTGCCCGGCGGGTCCGACGTACCGTACGGCCCCCGCCCCGCCCCGCAGCGCGCCGGCGACCGCCAGGACGGCCGCGCCCGGATAGCGCGCGGACCCGGCGGCGATCCCGACCACCCCGCGCCGGTACTTGTCGCTCGCGGCGCCCGGCACGGGCAGCAGCCGGGCCACGTCGGCGTGCTGGAGGGCCTCCAGTTCCGGCTCGCCGGGCAGGTCGAGGCCGATGTCGACGAGCCGCACCGTCCCGGCGTACCCGCGCGCCGGATCGACCAGCAGGGCCGGCTTGTGCGTCCCGAACGTCACGGTGAGGTCGGCCCGCACGGCGGCGCCCCGTACCTCGCCCGTGTCGGCCTCGACGCCGCTGGGCAGGTCGACGGCGACGACGGCGGCCCGGGACCCGTCGGCCAGCGCGGCGAGCCGTGCCGCGTCCTCGCGCAGTCCGCCGCGCCCGCCGATCCCGACGATGCCGTCGAGGACGAGGTCGGCCCGCCGGATCGGCCCGTCGGCGTCCTGCGGTGCCACGGTCCGCCCACCGGCCCGCAGCAACGCGGCCAGCCCGCCGGCGTGCGCGCGCCCGGGAGCGAGCGGCACGGCCGTCACGCCCGCGCCGCGCCGCGCCAGCCGGGCCCCGGCGTACAGGGCGTCACCCCCGTTGTCGCCGCTCCCGACGAGCAGGACGACCCGGCGTCCGTACACCCGCCCCATCAGATCGGCACAGGCGGCGGCGAGCCCGGCGGCGGCCCGCTGCATCAGGGCGCCCTCCGGGAGCCGCGCCATCAGGTCCCGCTCGGCGGCCCGGACCGTGTCCACGCAATAGGCAGTACGCATGGGCCCAGTCAAACACCGGGCCCCCCGCCGCGGGCGGACCCGCCCCGCCCTCCCGTCCCGCCGCGGTCACCCTTCCGCGATCACCACCGCCGAGGCGACACCGGCGTCATGACTGAGCGACACGTGCCAGGACTGCACGCCCAGTTCGGCGGCCCGGGCGGCGACGCTCCCGCGCACCCGCAGCCGCGGCTGCCCGCTGTCCTCCACGTACACTTCCGCGTCCGTCCACAGCAGACCCGCGGGAGCGCCCAGCGCCTTGGCGAGGGCCTCCTTCGCCGCGAACCGGGCCGCGAGCGAGGCGGTACCCCGCCGCTCCCCGCTCGGCAGCAGCAACTCGCTCTCCAGGAAAAGGCGTCGGGCCAGCGCGGGCGTGCGTTCCAGCGATGCAGCGAACCGGTCGATCTCGGCCACGTCGATACCGACCCCGATGATGCTCATGCCGAGCACCCTAGGGCCTGGCCGGCGGATCGGGCCGGAGGAGACCGGCGGTGCCGCACGGCGGGAGGCCCGTCCGCCCCGGTCGCCCACGCGGCTGTCGGAGGTGGCTGCTAGCCTGCGGCGACTTGATCACACGGTCGCACCGCTCGTACACGGAACGGCCGCAGACCGACCACAGATCGATCAGCACACGTCACACCATCACTTCACCGCCCGCGCCCTGGGGGGCCAGTCGGCGCGCGCGGAAGGCAACGCCAGGGGGCGGGGGCATGAGCAGTACCACCGACGGCGGATCCACGGGCTCTCCGGGACCGACCTTCGACCCGTACGACAACACACCCGAGCTGGTCCCGCTGCGCACGGCCGCGCGGGCCGGTGACTGGCCCGCCGTCCGGGCCTTCGTCGAGGGACTGGACTCGGCCGGGAAGATCTCGATGGTCTCGTCCGTCCTCGCCGAGACCCCCGGCGTCGAGACCTTCCTGGAGCGGGCCGCCGCCGAACTCCCGGCCGATCCCCTGCCGCGCACCCTGCTCGCCGAACGGTACGTCCACATCGGCTGGGACATCCGCAGCGGCGCCCGCGCGCAGGACGTCTCGCGGGACCAGTTCGAGCAGTTCCACTCCTGGCTGCGCCGGGCCGAGCACCTGCTGATCGAGGTGTGCGCGGAGCAGCCGGCGTACGCCCCCGCCTGGGCGGTCCGGCTGACCACCGCGCGCGGCCTCCAGCTGGGGCAGGCCGAGGCGCGCCGCCGCTACGACCGGCTGTCCGCCCACCACCCGCACCACTACCGCGCGCAGACGCAGCTGCTCCAGCAGCTCTGCCCGAAGTGGGGCGGCACCTGGGAGGCGGCGCACGCCTTCGCCCGCGAGTGCGCGACCGCCGCGCCGGACGGCTCCAACTCCGGCGCCGTGGTGGCCCTCGCCCACATCGAGCACTGGCTGGACCTGGACAGTCCCGACGACGCCGCCTATCTGCGCGGTGCGCCGGTCCGCGACGACCTGCGCTTCGCCGCGCAGGTCTCGGTGCTGCACCCCGGCCACCGCCCCGACTGGTACTCCGTCGGCGCGCACAACGCCTTCGCGTTCGCCTTCTCGATGGGCGGCCACCACGCCGACGCGGCCCCGCACTTCGCCTTCCTCGGCGACCGGGCCACGGAGTTCCCGTGGCAGTACACGGGCGACCCGAAGGCGTCGTTCCTGAAGTTCCGCAAGCTCGCGGCACAGGCCTGAGGGGGCACCGGCACATGACCACCGACCTGCACGACCCGAGCGGCCTCGCCGCTCTCGACGGCCTGATCTCCCACACCACCGTCCAGGGCGTCCCCACCCTGTACACCGCCGGCTCCGGCAACGAGGTCAGCGCCGGACTGTTCTTCCGGGTGGGCCGCGCCGACGAGACCCTGGCCACCGCCGGGATCACGCACCTCGTCGAACACCTCGCCCTGCACCGCCTCGGCCTGTCCGACCTGCACTACAACGGCGCGACGGCGAACGCGTACACCCTCTTCCACGTCACCGGCAGCGAGGAGGAGGTCGTCACCCACCTCAACGGCGTGTGCGCGGGCCTGCGGGACCTGCCGATGGACCGCCTGGAGACCGAGAAGGAGATCCTGCGCACGGAGGCGGCGAGCCGCGGCGGCGGCCCCCACTCCCCGCTCGCTCTGTGGCGTTACGGCGCCCAGGGCTACGGCCTGTCCAGCTACAACGAACTGGGCACCTGGAGCCTCACCCCGGACCAGGTCCGGCACTGGGCCGAGACCCGCTTCACCCGGGACAACGCGGTGCTGTGGATCACCGGCGACCACGTGCCGGAGGGCCTCGACCTCGGCCTGCCCGCGGGGACCCGCTCGCCGGTCCCGGCCGCGACCAGCGCGCTGCCCGTCACCCCGGCCTACATCCACGGCGACGACGGCCACGTCGTCCTCACCTCGGTGCTGCCCCGCTCCGCCGCGGCCGCCGTCTTCGCCGACGTCCTCGGCCGGGCACTCTTCCACGACCTGCGCCAGGAGGGCGGCTACTCCTACGCCGCGGAGGCCGACTACTCACCGCGCGACGCCGCCTTCGCCACCCTCACCGCCCACGCGGACGCCCTGCCGCACAAGCAGGACGCGGTCGTCGGCGGCTTCGTCGACACCCTCGCCCGGCTGCGCGCGGGCCGCGTCGAGCAGTCCGAACTGGACTCCGCGCGCGGCAAGCTCCTCAAGGTGTACGACACCCCCGACCTCGGCGCCGCCGTCCTCCCGTCGTACGCGCTGAGCCTGCTGCTCGGGCACCCGCTCCTCTCCCCCGAGCAGCACCGGGCCGAGCTGAACGCGGTCACGGTCGCCGACCTGCACGAGGTGGCCCGTCAGACGTGGGACTCCGCCCTGCTCCAGGTGCCCGGCCGGGGCGTGGACTGGGCCGGCTTCACCCTGGCACCCCAGTCCTCCCCGGCCGCCGTCACCGGCACCCGGCACCCGTCCCTGGAGGACGACCGGGTCGCGCTGGTCATCGGCGCCGAGGGCGTCACCCTGGAGACCCCGAAGGGCCCGGTCACGGTCCGCTACGACGCCTGTGCCGCGATGACCGCCCGGCCGGACGGCGCCCGCGCGCTCACCGGTCTCGACGGCTTCGCGGTCACCGTCGAACCGACCCTCTTCGAGGGCGTCACCGCCGAACGCGTCGCGGCCCTGGACGCGGCGGTCCCCGCCGGCTGCGTCGTGCCGATGCCGGCCCGCGCCCCCGAGCAGATCCCGCAGCCGCGCAGGCCGGCCCCGGAGCCCGCCGTCGGGCGGCGCCGGGCGGGCGACCGGGGCCGGGCGACCGGCTGGGGCTGGGCGGCCCTCGTCGTCCTGCTGCCCGTACTGGCCGTGGCCTGGGCCGCCCTCGGCGTGTACCTGGTCGTCGACCGGATCGACGAGGGCCGCATACCACCCCTCGGGGGCACGCTCGTGATCATCGCCGTGGAACTGGCCCTGCTCCGCTGGACCCGCACGGCGAACCTGCGCCGCAGGCAGGCCCGCGGCTGACCGACGGGGACGACACCCGCGCACGCCCTCCCGCTGGCGCCTCGCACGGCGTCTCCGGCGGGAGGCGGCGTCCCCGGCGGGGGGGGCGCGGCAGCCGCGACGGGGCGGCGGGAGCGACCGGGCGGCGGCGGGGCGGCGGGGCGGCGGGGCGGCGGGGCGGCGGGGCGGCGGGGCGGCGGGGCGGCGGGGCGGCGGGGCGGCGGCCGTGCCTACTCCACCGTGACCGACTTCGCCAGGTTCCGGGGCTGGTCCACCTCGTTCCCCCGCGCCGTGGCCAGCTCGCAGGCGAACACCTGCAACGGCACCGTCGCCACCAGCGGCTGCAGCAGCGTCGGCGTCGCGGGGATCCGTACGAGATGGTCGGCGTACGGCACGACCGCCTCGTCCCCCTCCTCCGCGATCACGATCGTGCGCGCACCCCGCGCCCGGATCTCCTGGATGTTGGAGACGATCTTGTCGTGCAGCACGGACCGCCCCCGCGGGGACGGCACCACCACCACGACCGGCAGGTCCTCCTCGATGAGCGCGATCGGCCCGTGCTTCAGCTCACCGGCCGCGAAGCCCTCCGCGTGCATGTACGCCAGTTCCTTCAGCTTCAGCGCGCCCTCCAGTGCCACCGGATGGCCCACGTGCCGCCCGAGGAACAGCACGGTGTTCTTGTCGGCGAGCGACCGCGCCAGCTCCCGCACCGGCTCCATGGTCTCCAGCACCCGCTCGACCTCCCCGGAGATCCGCGCCAGGTCCCGCACCACGGCCCGGATCTCGTCCCCCCACTGGGTGCCGCGCACCTGGCCGAGGTAGAGGGCGACGAGGTAGCAGGCTACCAGCTGCGTCAGGAACGCCTTGGTGGAGGCGACGGCCACCTCGGGCCCGGCGTGGGTGTACAGCACCGCGTCCGACTCGCGCGGGATGGTCGACCCGTTGGTGTTGCAGATCGCCAGCACCTTGGAGCCCTGCTCGCGGGCGTGCCGCAGCGCCATCAGGGTGTCCATGGTCTCGCCGGACTGCGAGATCGCGATCACCAGCGAGCGCGCGCCGAGGATGGGGTCCCGGTACCGGAACTCGCTGGCCAGCTCCACCTCGCAGGGGATCCGCGTCCAGTGCTCGATGGCGTACTTGGCGATCAGCCCCGCGTGGAACGCCGTGCCGCAGGCGACGATGACGACCTTGTCGACCTCGCGCAGCTCCGCGGCCGGGATCCGCACCTCGTCGAGGGTCAGCGCGCCGGAGACGTCGACGCGACCCAGCAGGGTGTCGGCGACGGCCTTGGGCTGCTCGGCGATCTCCTTGAGCATGAAGTAGTCGTAACCGCCCTTCTCGGCGGCCGACGCGTCCCAGTCGACGTGGTACGAGCGCACCTCGGCCGGACGGCCGTCGAAGCCGGTGACCGTCACCTGGTCCCGGCGCAGCTCCACCACCTGGTCCTGGCCCAGCTCGATCGCCGAGCGCGTGTGGGCGATGAACGCGGCGACGTCCGAGGCGAGGAAGGCCTCACCCTCCCCGACGCCCACCACCAGCGGCGAGTTGCGGCGTGCCCCGACCACCACGTCCGGCTCGTCGGCGTGCACCGCGACGAGCGTGAACGCCCCCTCCAGCCGCCGGCACACCAGCCGCATGGCCTCCGCGAGGTCACCGGTCGCCGAGTACTCCTCGGCGAGCAGGTGGGCCACGGCCTCGGTGTCGGTCTCGGAGCGCAGCTCGTGCCCGCGCCCGGCCAACTCGGCCCGCAGCGCGGCGAAGTTCTCGATGATCCCGTTGTGCACGACGCAGACGCGTCCGGCGTTGTCGAGGTGCGGATGGGCGTTGGCGTCGGTGGGCCCGCCGTGCGTGGCCCACCGCGTGTGCCCGAGACCGGTCGTCCCGGTCGGCAGCGGCCGGGCCCCCAGCTCCTTCTCCAGATTGACCAGTTTGCCCGCCTTCTTGGCGGCGGCGAGCCCTCCGTCCGCGAGGACGGCGACGCCCGCCGAGTCGTATCCCCGGTACTCCAGCCGCTTCAGCCCGGCCATGACGACCTCGAGAGCCGGCTGAGACCCCACGTATCCCACGATTCCACACATGACCGGCAGCGTACGGCGGGACAGCACCTCGAAAGGGCCTCCACGTGCCCGAATTCGGAAATTCCCACGGGGGTACGCACGCCGCGGCGACAGCTCACGTCCATCGGCGGCCGGGGTGACGGATCCCACCCGCCATCCTGTTCAAACTCCGTTAACAATGGACTGTGATCTCTCCGGTCCCCTCGATACCGCGGAGCGCCCACCGGCACCGGCCGGAGGCGACTCCCTACGTCGACCTCACCCGTTCCGAGTGGAGCGCGCTGCGCGACAAGACCCCGCAGCCCCTCACGGCCGAGGAGGTCGAGCAGCTGCGCGGCCTCGGCGACGTCATCGACCTGGACGAGGTCCGTGACATCTACCTCCCGCTGTCCCGGCTGCTGAACCTGTACGTGGGCGCCACCGACGGCCTGCGCTCGGCCCTGAACACCTTCCTCGGCGAACAGGGCTCCCAGTCCGGCACCCCGTTCGTCATAGGTGTCGCCGGCTCGGTGGCGGTGGGCAAGTCCACGGTCGCCCGCCTCCTCCAGGCCCTCCTGTCGCGCTGGCCGGAACATCCCCGCGTCGAGCTGGTCACCACCGACGGCTTCCTGCTGCCCACCAGGGAGCTGGAGTCCCGCGGCCTGATGTCGCGGAAGGGTTTCCCCGAGTCGTACGACCGCCGCGCCCTCACCCGGTTCGTCGCCGACGTCAAGGCCGGGAAGGGCGAGGTCACCGCACCCGTCTACTCCCACCTGATCTACGACATCGTGCCCGACCGGCGCCTCACGGTCCGCCGCCCCGACATCCTCATCGTCGAGGGCCTGAACGTCCTCCAGCCCGCGCTCCCCGGCAAGGACGGCCGCACCCGCGTCGGTCTCGCCGACTACTTCGACTTCAGCGTGTACGTCGACGCCCGCGTCGAGGACATCGAGCGCTGGTACCTCAACCGCTTCCGCAAGCTGCGCGCGACCGCCTTCCAGGACCCGCACTCGTACTTCCGCAAGTACACCCAGGTCTCCGAGGACGAGGCACTCGACTACGCCCGCACGATGTGGCGCACCGTCAACAAGCCCAACCTGGTGGAGAACATCGCCCCCACCCGCGGCCGCGCGGCCCTCGTCCTGCGCAAGGGCCCGGACCACAAGGTCCAACGACTGAGCCTGCGCAAGCTCTGATCCGAGCCCGCCGCCCCTGCGGGGCGCCCCGTGGTCCGCGCCTGTTAGAAAGGGCGCCATGCTGCACCTGCGCCTGATCACTCCGCCCGACCGCACCGACGACGCGGTCCGCCTGATCGAGAACACGGCCGGCGCCACCCACCTGGTGGTGCTGCCGGGTGCCGCCCGCGACCCCGGGGGCGACGTCGTCATGTGCGACGTGGCACGCGAGGCGGGTGACCAACTCCTCACCGAACTGCAGGAGTTGGGACTGGAGGACACCGGCTCGATCGCCGCCGAGAACATCGACCTGTCGCTGTCCCGGCGAGCCGACCGGGCCGAGGCGGAGGCACCGGGCGAGGCCGCCGACGCGGTCCTGTGGGAGCACCTGGTCGAGGCGACGCACGAGGAGTCGACCCTCTCGGTCACCTACGTCGCCTTCATCACCCTGGCCACGATGATCGCGGCCTGCGGTGTGGTGCTCGACAACGCGATCCTGATCGTGGGCGCGATGGCGGTCGGCCCGGAGTTCGGCCCCCTGGCCGGCATCTGCACGGCCACCGTGCAGCGCGCGCCGCGCCTGGCCCTGCGTTCCCTGGTCGCCCTGCTGGTCGGCTTCGCCGCGGCGATGGCGGTGACGGCGGGCTTCAGTCTCTTCATGGACGCCGTGGGCCTGTTCACCAAGGACCAACTGGAGGGCGACCGCCCGAACACGGGGTTCGTCTACGCCCCGGACTGGTTCTCCTTCGTGGTGGCGGTCCTCGCCGGTGCCGCCGGCACCCTCTCCCTCACCTCGGCGAAGTCGGGCGCCCTGGTCGGCGTCGCCATCTCGGTCACCACCGTCCCGGCCGCCGCCAACGCGGCCGTGGCACTGACCTACGGCGACACCAACCAGACCCTGCGTTCCTCGGAACAACTCCTGCTGAACCTGCTGGGCATCGTCCTGGCGGGGATCCTGACCCTGCTGGTGCAGAAGTGGCTCTGGTCGCTCGCGAGGAGGCGTCAGACGACGGCTCACCCACGAGCCGGGGCGAAGTCCGCCCCGCGGGCCTGAGGCCTTTCGTCCGGATCGGACCGGATCGGGTCGGACCGGCGGGCCCGGTCCGACCCGGACGAGAAGGTCTAGCCGAGCGCCGACTTCACGGCGTCGGCCAGCCGCCCCGCGACGGACCGGGCCTGGTCGATGTCCGCCGCCTCCACCATGACCCGCACCAGCGGCTCGGTGCCGGAGGGCCGCAGCAGCACCCGCCCGGTGGCGCCCAGCTCCCGCTCCGCCTCGCCGACCGCGGCCGCGAGCTCCGCCGAGCTGGCGACCCGGGACCTGTCCACGTCGGGCACGTTGATCAGCACCTGCGGCAGCCGCTCCATGACGGACGCCAGCTCCCGGAGCGTCCGTCCGCTCTCGGCGACCCGCGCCGCCAGCATCAGCCCGGTCAGCGTGCCGTCGCCGGTGGTCGCGTGGTCGAGGATGATCACGTGCCCGGACTGCTCACCGCCGAGCGCGTACCCGTGCTGCTTCATCTCCTCCAGCACGTACCGGTCGCCCACGGCGGCCTGCACGAGCGAGATGCCCTCGCGTTCCATCGCCATCTTGAAGCCGAGGTTGGACATGACGGTCGCGACGACGGTGTCCGAGCGCAGGGCGCCCCGCTCCCGCATCGCGAGCGCGAGCACGGCGAGGATCTGGTCCCCGTCGATCTCCTCGCCGGTGTGGTCCACGGCCAGGCAGCGGTCGGCGTCACCGTCGTGCGCGATGCCGAGGGCGGCCCCGTGCTCGACGACGGCGGCCTTCAGCTTGTCCAGGTGGGTGGAGCCGCAGCCGTCGTTGATGTTGAGGCCGTCCGGCTCGGCACCGATCGTGACGACCTCGGCGCCGGCCCGCGTGAAGGCCTCCGGCGAGACCCGGGCGGCGGCTCCGTGCGCCTCGTCCAGCACGATCTTCAGCCCGTCGAGCCGGTTCGGCA
Organism: Streptomyces sp. NPDC048734; assembly: GCF_043198675.1. NCBI lineage: Bacteria > Bacillati > Actinomycetota > Actinomycetes > Kitasatosporales > Streptomycetaceae > Streptomyces > Streptomyces sp. NPDC048734. Next base: position 665,044 of record NZ_JBICUZ010000002.1, read on the forward strand.
GTACGGCGATCAGGTGGGCGACGTACCGGTCGAACCCCTCGTCGTACGCGCGCACCCGGCCGACGCCGGCGCCGGTCGGACGGTCCCAGGGGGCACCGGTGCGGTGCTCGTCGTAGACCTTCTCGATCCTGTCCTCCAGCTCGTCGGCGAGCTTGTGGCCGCCGCGGGCGAAGAACTTGACGCCGTTGTCGGGCATGGCGTTGTGGCTGGCGGAGAGCATCACGCCGAGGTCGGCACCGAGCGATCCGGTGAGGTAGGCGACCGCGGGCGTCGGCAGCACGCCGACCCGCAGGACGTCGACGCCCGCGCTGGCCAGACCGGCCACGACGGCCGCTTCGAGGAACTCCCCGGAGGCACGCGGATCCCGTCCGACGACCGCCACCGGCCGGTGGCCCGCGAAGGTGCCCGCCTCGGCCAGCACGTGCGCCGCCGCGACGGAGAGGCCCAGCGCCATCTCGGCCGTGAGATCCACGTTGGCGACACCGCGCACGCCGTCCGTGCCGAAGAGTCGTCCCACTTGTCCTCCTGAGGAAGCGTCAGTTTCGAAAGCCGTGCGGCGCGTCGATGGATCAGCGGCGGCTCCCGCGTTCAGGCATTTGATGCCCTGAACATCCGATCACACAAGCCTTTGAGCACCTTGTGCCGTTATACGCCCACGGTTACGGGAAAACGAACGCCCCGACGGCACTGTGGCGTGCCGCCGGGGCGTTCGGAGTACGGAGGGGTGGGCCGATCGGCCCACAGCCCGTACGAGCAGGCAGCGAAGCTTAGCGCTTGCTGTACTGCGGGGCCTTGCGGGCCTTCTTGAGACCGGCCTTCTTGCGCTCGACCGCACGGTCGTCACGCGTGAGGAAGCCGGCCTTCTTCAGGGCGCCGCGGTTGTTGTCGACGTCGGCCTCGTTCAGCGCTCGGGCGACACCGAGACGGAGCGCACCGGCCTGGCCGGAGACGCCGCCACCGGCGATGCGGGCGATGACGTCGTAACGGCCCTCGAGCTCGAGGACCTTGAACGGCTCGTTGACTTCCTGCTGGTGCACCTTGTTCGGGAAGTAGTCCTCGAGGGTGCGACCGTTGATCTTCCACTTGCCGGTGCCCGGGACGATCCGGACGCGGGCGATGGCGTTCTTGCGACGGCCCAGGCCGGCGGCCGGCTGCGGGTCGCCGAAGCGGCCGGCCAGCGACTCCGAGGTGTACTCGCCCTCGACGGGCACCTCGGACTCGGTGGTGTAGCTGTCGATGTCAAGCTCTTCGAGCGGCTGCTCGGCAGTGGTCTCGGCCACGGTGATTCCTCAGATTCTCTTGGCTCGGTTTGGTCTGGCCGGTGTTACTGCGCGACCTGGGTGATCTCGAACGGCTGCGGCTGCTGCGCGCCGTGCGGGTGCTGGTCACCCCTGTAGACCTTCAGCTTCGAGAGCATCTGACGGCCCAGCGTGTTCTTCGGGAGCATGCCCTTGACGGCCTTCTCGATGGCCTTCTCGGGGTTCTTGTCCAGCAGCTCGTCGTAACGGACGGAGCGCAGACCACCCGGGTAGCCGGAGTGGCGGTACGCCATCTTCTGGGTCCGCTTGTTGCCGGACAGGTGCACCTTGTCGGCGTTGATGATGATGACGAAGTCACCGGTGTCGACGTGAGGGGCGTAGATCGGCTTGTGCTTGCCGCGCAGGATGGAGGCGGCGGTGCTGGCGAGACGACCCAGGACGATGTCCTGAGCGTCGATGACGTGCCACTGGCGCGTCACATCGCCGGGCTTGGGGCTGTACGTACGCACGGTTCGTAGCCTTCGCTTCGAGTGAGTGGTCCTGACAAGGTCACCGAAGACGATCACGACAGCCCTGACCGCACTGCGGTGACGCATACCGCGTGCAGGTCGCTGGTCATCGGCCCGGTGGACCGGTGTAAGGGCCCGTCCCGTGAGAATGAGCAAGCCAATACACAACGAAGATGCAGGATACCCGCGGTGGCTCGGCCGGGTCAAAACGAGGCCCGCGGCCGCCGGGATCGCTGCTTCTTCTCATCCAGTGTAAATGTGATCGTCGCCGGGGACCGCCGTCGCCCGCGGGCCCGCGCCCGCCGGGTCGGGCCGCCCCGCCGGTGGACGCCGACCGCACCGGCAGGCCACCGTCACGGCCAGGACGCACAACGTCACCGCGTCCCGGAAGGCCCGGCGCTGCACCGTCTCCAGATAAGGCCAGGTCAGGCCCGGTAGCTGCGGGACCATCGCCAGCCAGAACCACGGTCCGCGCACCACCGATCCCGGGTACGGCAGCCCGGCCAGCAGCAGCGGCACGACGACGAGCAGGTAGTGGTCGTACGACGGCCGTGAGACCAGGAACACCGGGAGCATCAGCCCCGCCGCGGTCTCGGAGAGCCGCAGCGGACCGGGGTCGGCACGGCCCCAGCGCCGGTACGCCGCGACCAGCCCCGCCGCGCAGGCGGCCAGCGCCAGCGTCCGGGCCGCGGGCGCCGGCACCCCCAGCCGCGGCAGCACGGCCCCCGGAGAGGCCTCGTAGAGCCGCACGAAGGCGTCCTGGCCATGCAGCAGGAAGGGCAGGGTCCGGGTGAGGAACCCGGCCGGGTCGGGCAGCAGCAGGGCGCTCGCGCCGGAGGCCAGCGCCGGGACCGCGGCCATGACGGCGAGCGCCTTCCAGCGGCCCGCGAACAGCAGCAGCAGGGCCAGCGGGGCCAGCAGCGGTTTCAGCGCCAGGGCCGCACCGAGCACCGCGCCCGCCGCCGTCCACCGGCCCCGGCTCGCCAGCAGCAGTCCCAGCGGCAGGGCCAGGACCGCCGTCGCCGTCCAGTTGCCCAGCCGCACCAGGTGCCCGAAGGGCGCGAAGCCGGCCGCGAGCGCGGTCAGCCCGAGCACCGCGAGCCGGCTGTCCAACGGCACCCGGTGCAGCCGCAGCGCGCACCCCCAGCCGCCCACCAGACAGGCCGCGACGACCACCGGCACCAGCACGCGCAGCGCCTGAGGCGGCAGCAGCGCCTGCGGCACGGCGGCGAGCACCGCCCCCGGCAGATACAGGAAGTGCGGGTCGTCGTACGGGGACCGCCCCTCCAGCCAGGCGCGCGCCGCCCGGACGACGATCGCGTTGTCCATGCCGCCGTCCGGGGTGGCCCGCGCCACATGCCCCGTCAGCGCGCCCAGGACCGCCGCCAGCCCCAGCCACGGCGGCCAGGGAGAACGCCGCACCAACCACCCCGAGATGTCGCCTTTGACCGTACTCATTCCCCGAACGCTAGGGGCAGCTGAGCCTGTTGAGGCGGAACAGCACACCTCTCGCCCCGTCTAAGATGCGGCGCATGAGCTATGGGCAGGGGGGACCTCAGTCCCAGTGGGATCCCTGGAAACCGAACTCCCAGCAGCCGTGGACCAGCGGTGCCACGGACCCTTCGCCGGACTGGGCCGCGCTCGCCGAGGCGTCGGAGTCGCGCAACAAGCGCCGCCGGCTGCTGCTGATAGGCGGGGGCGTGCTCGCGACGCTCGGCGTCGGCACCGCCGTGGCCATGGCCGTGGTGTCGGCGAACGGCGGTGACGAGGCGTCCGACCGGCCGGCCTCCTCGCTGCCCGCCACCGCCGACCTGCCGAGCGCGTCCGGGACGCCGTCCTTCGCACCGACCAGCGCCCCGCCGCCGCTGGACCCGAAGGAGTTCGTCTCCAGCAAGGCCAAGGACGGCGCGCCCAACGGCCCGGACATCATGTTCCCGGGCAGGCAGCTGACGATGGGCTCGGCCGTCTACAAGAAGGCCGCGAAGACCGACACCACCAACTGCGTCACCGCCGCCGCGGGCACCCTGCCCAAGGTGCTGACCGCCAACGGCTGCACCCGCCTGATGCGCGTGACCTACGTCAAGGACGGCGTCGCGGTGACGGTCGGGGTGGCCGTCTTCGACACCGAGGCCCAGGCCCTCAAGGCCAAGGGCCAGGCCGACAAGAGCAGCATCATCAAGGCGCTGCCCGGCACCGACGCCAAGTCCTTCTGCGCCGGCGCGATCTGCCGCTCGACGACCAACTCCTACGGCCGGTACGCCTACTTCACGATCACGGGCTTCACCGACGGCAAGGACGTGACGACGAAGGACACCCAGGTCTTCGCCGCCGGTGACGGCCTCGCGGAGTTCACGTTCCAGCAGATCCGCCGCCGCGGCGAGACGCAGGCATCGGCGGCGGCGAACCAGTGACCCATTCCCCGGGGGCGGGTCAGCAGCACCCGGCCCCGGGCAGCGTCCGCCGGTTCCGCGCCTCCCTGCTGCGCGCGGCCAGCAGCTCGTCGGCCGGGTAGCCGACCTCCTCCAGCGTCAGCCCGTGCGGCCGGACGACGTGCACCGCCGAGTCCCGTACGCCCGCGGCCAGCACCTTCCCCGGCCACTCCGGGCCCCGGTGCCCGTCCCCCACGAACAGCAGCGCCCCGATCAGCGAGCGCACCATGTTGTGGCAGAAGGCGTCGGCCCGCACGGTCGCCGTGACGATCCCGTCCCCGCCGCGCACCAGGCTCAGCTCCTGGAGCGTGCGGATCGTGGTCGCCCCCTCCCGCCGCTTGCAGTAGGCGGCGAAGTCGTGCTCCCCGAGCAGGCGCCCGGCGGCCTCGTTCATGGCGTCGACGTCGAGGGGCCAGTCGTGCCAGAGGACGTGACCGCGCAGCAGCGGGTCCACCCCGCCGGGGTTGTCGGTGACCCGGTAGGCGTACCGCCGCCAGACGGCCGAGAACCGCGCGTTGAAACCGGCGGGCGCCTCCCGCAGCGCCCACACCCGGACGTCCCTGGGGAGCCGCCCGGCGAGCCGCTTGAGCAGCTTGGCGTGGTGCTCCGCCCAGACCTCGCGCGGCAGGTCGACGTGCGCGACCTGCCCCCGCGCGTGCACACCGGCGTCCGTGCGCCCGGCCACGGTCAGCTCGTACGTCTCCCCCGACCGCGTGACGGTCCGCAGGGCGTCCTCGATCTCGCCCTGCACGGTCCGCCGGCCGCCGGCCTGCTTGGCCCACCCCGAGAACTCCGCCCCGTCGTAGGACAGGTCCAGCCGCACCCGTACGAACCCGGGCTGTACTTCGTCACTCACTCCTGGATCCTCTCGACAACACGAGAGCGGGCCCGCCCCGAAGGGAGGACCCGCTCCTGTGCAAGGCAGAGCCTCAGGCGTCCTTCGACTCCTCGGACGCGTCCTCGGCCTTGGCCTCGGCAGCGTCCTCGACGACCTCGTCGGACTTGGCCTCGGCGGCCTCGTCCTTCTTGAGGGTGTCTTCCTTGACCGCGCGCTTCGTCGCGGCCTCGGCCTCACCGGTCGCCTGCTGCGCCACGGTCAGCGCCTCGACCAGCTCGATGACGGCCATGGGCGCGTTGTCGCCACGGCGGTTACCGATCTTGGTGATGCGGGTGTAGCCACCCGGGCGGTTCTCGTAGCGCGGGCCGATCTCGGTGAAGAGCGTGTGCACGATGCTCTTGTCCGAGATGACCTGGAGCACCTGGCGGCGGTTGTGAAGGTCGCCCTTCTTCGCCTTGGTGACCAGACGCTCGGCGTAGGGCCGCAGACGGCGGGCCTTCGCCTCGGTGGTGGTGATGCGGCCGTGCTCGAACAGCTGCTTCGCGAGGTTCGCGAGAAGCATCTTCTCGTGCGCGGCGCTGCCGCCCAGACGGGCACCCTTGGCGGGCTTCGGCATGGTCTTTCTCCTCAGTGTCTGCCCCGGCCGTACCAGGTACCGGGGTCAGTATCCGAGCGGGCGGTCGCCCGTCGGAGATCCGGACGACAGCCCCGCAGGGGCGTCGTCCGGAAGGGGCGCGGGGAACTGCGCGACCAAGCACAGCGTTCCCGCGCCCAACAGCGAACCGGTGGTCCCGAGCTCTCAGTACTGCTCGGTCTCGACGAAGCCCGCGTCCGCGTCGTCGTCCGCGCCGAAGGCGTCGGCCGCGGCGGTCGGGTCGAATCCGGGCGGGCTGTCCTTGAGGGCCAGGCCCATGCCGGCCAGCTTCGCCTTGACCTCGTCGATCGACTTCGCACCGAAGTTGCGGATGTCGAGCAGGTCGGCCTCGGAGCGGGCGACGAGCTCACCCACGGAGTGGATGCCCTCACGCTTGAGGCAGTTGTACGACCGAACGGTGAGCTCCAGCTCCTCGATCGGCAGGGCGAGATCAGCGGCGAGGGCGGCGTCCGTGGGGGACGGACCCATGTCGATGCCCTCGGCGTCGATGTTCAGCTCGCGGGCGAGACCGAACAGCTCGACCAGCGTCTTGCCGGCGGAGGCCATGGCGTCGCGCGGACGCATCGCCTGCTTGGTCTCGACGTCGACGATCAGCTTGTCGAAGTCGGTGCGCTGCTCGACACGCGTCGCCTCGACCTTGTACGTGACCTTGAGGACCGGCGAGTAGATCGAGTCGACCGGGATGCGCCCGATCTCCTGACCGACCTGCTTGTTCTGCACGGCGGAGACGTAGCCGCGACCGCGCTCGACGGTCAGCTCCATCTCCAGCTTGCCCTTGCCGTTGAGCGTGGCGAGGACGAGGTCGGGGTTGTGCACCTCGACACCGGCCGGGGGCGCGATGTCGGCGGCGGTGACCAGACCCGGGCCCTGCTTGCGCAGGTACATCACGACCGGCTCGTCGTGCTCCGAGGAGACGACCAGCTGCTTGATGTTGAGGATCAGGTCGGTGACGTCCTCCTTGACGCCCGGCACGGTGGTGAACTCGTGCAGCACGCCGTCGATGCGGATGGACGTGACCGCCGCACCCGGGATCGAGGACAGGAGGGTCCGGCGGAGGGAGTTGCCGAGGGTGTAGCCGAAGCCCGGCTCCAGCGGCTCGATCACGAACCGGGAGCGGAACTCGTCGACGACCTCTTCGGTCAACGAGGGACGCTGAGCAATCAGCATGTTGCTTTCCTTCTGTCAGGGGCGCCCGCTATTTGACGCCCTGATACGAGACAAGGGTACGGGCGACACGGCTCGAAGGAGCCGTACCGCCCGAGAACCTCAGTCCGGCAAGCGACCGTGCGTCAGACGCGGCGGCGCTTCGGCGGACGGCAACCGTACTGCGACATGCGGGGGACGACCCCCGCACCCCCAGCCGACGGCCGAGCCACCGTGAGCCCGTGCGTCAGACGCGGCGGCGCTTCGGCGGACGGCAACCGTTGTGCGGGGTCGGGGTGACGTCCTGGATGGAGCCGACCTCGAGGCCCGTGGCCTGCAGGGAACGGATGGCGGTCTCACGACCGGCGCCCGGGCCCTTGACGAAGACGTCGACCTTGCGCATGCCGTGCTCCTGCGCGCGACGGGCGGCCGACTCGGCGGCCATCTGCGCGGCGAACGGCGTGGACTTGCGCGAGCCCTTGAAACCGACGTGGCCGGCGGAGGCCCACGAGATCACGTTTCCGGCCGGGTCCGTGATGGACACGATCGTGTTGTTGAACGTGCTCTTGATGTGCGCCTGGCCGTGCGCGACGTTCTTCTTTTCCTTGCGGCGCACCTTCTTGGCAGCGCCCTGACGACCCTTGGGGGGCATCTATTACTCCTACGGGAGGTGGTCGGTCCTACAGCGAAGACCGCTGATGAGCGTCCGCTGAGGACTACTTCTTGCCCGGCTTCTTCTTGCCGGCGATGGCGCGACGCGGGCCCTTGCGGGTACGGGCGTTCGTGCTGGTGCGCTGACCGCGGACGGGCAGACCACGACGGTGACGGAGACCCTGGTAGCAGCCGATCTCGACCTTGCGGCGGATGTCGGCCTGGATCTCGCGACGGAGGTCACCCTCGGTCTTGATGTTGGCGTCCACGTACTCGCGGATCGCGACGAGCTGCTCCTCGGAGAGGTCGCGAACGCGGGTGTTGGGGTCGACGCCGGTCGCAGCCAGCGTCTCCTGGGACAGGGTCCGGCCGATGCCGAACACGTAGGTGAGGGCGACCTCCACGCGCTTTTCGCGCGGGATGTCAACACCGGAAACGCGTGCCATTCAATGGCTCCTGGTGATCTTCGGAGGTCTTCCGCAGAACCGCCTCCCAGCCGCCGTCCTCTTCCCGGGATGCCCTGGAAGATTTGGTACGGACTGGGTCCCCGGCCTCCGAACCGGGGGTGTCAGACCACAGGTCTGGGTTCTGCGTATGAACATATTCAGCTCGCGTCGCGCGAAGATTCTGCGTGATGCAGAGGGTGTGATCTGTGTGCGGTCAGCCCTGGCGCTGCTTGTGGCGCGGGTTCTCGCAGATGACCATGACCCGACCGTGACGGCGGATCACCCTGCACTTGTCGCAGATCTTCTTGACGCTCGGCTTGACCTTCATGGGATGTGAGGTTCTCCGGGTCAGTTGCCGGCCACCCCGGGCGGGAACGCACGGGGCCTGGGCAAGATCTACTTGTACCGGTAGACGATCCGGCCGCGCGTCAGGTCGTACGGAGACAGCTCCACCACGACCCGGTCGTCAGGGAGGATGCGGATGTAGTGCATGCGCATCTTGCCGCTGATGTGCGCCAGGACCTGGTGGCCGTTCTGGAGCTCGACCCTGAACATGGCGTTCGGAAGAGACTCGACGACAGTGCCCTCGATCTCGATGGCACCTTGCTTCTTGGCCACGCTTCGCCCTTCGAATCGACTACCTTGATCGACTCCTGGGCTTTCCCTTACGGGCGCATACAGACATGCGGGTGCACAAGAGCCGACGAGTCAGTCTACGTCAGCGCACCCGGAAACACGAATCGAGGAAGTGTGCCCATCCCGGGAGATCCTTAAGCGGCCCACGGGACCGGAGCGGGCCGGGTGGGGAAGGACGGGAAGGGGCGGGACGGGAAGGGGCGGCGGGGGCGAGACACCTCGAACCCCCGCCCGGCACCCTCAGCCCAGCGGGTCGGGCGCGGCCACGACCCCGTGCTCGGCGAGCTTCGCCTTCCCGCCGTCCACGGCGGTCAGCACCAGCGGCCCCTGCTCGGTCAACGCCACCGAGTGCTCCCAGTGCGACGACCAGGTCCCGTCCGTGGTGATGACGGTCCAGTCGTCCGCGAGGACCTCCGTCCGCGGCGTCCCGAGCGACACCATCGGCTCGATGGCCAGGCAGAACCCGGGGACCAGCTTGGGCCCCTTGCCCCTCTTGCGGTCGACGTAGTTCAGCAGGTGCGGGTCCATGTGCATCTCGGTGCCGATGCCGTGGCCGCCGTAGTCCTCGATGATCCCGTAGCGTCCGCCGCCCGGCTTCGGCTGGCGGCGGATGTACGTCTCGATGGCCCGCGACACGTCCACCAGCCGGTTGCCCTGCTTCATCGCCGCGATGCCGGCCCACATCGACTCCTCGGTCACCCGGGACAGCTCGATCAGCTCCGGGGCGTGACCGGAGCCGACGAAGGCCGTGTAGGCGGCGTCGCCGTGCCAGCCGTCGACGATCGCCCCGCAGTCGATGGAGATGACGTCCCCGTCCTTGAGGACGACGTCGTCGGAGGGGATGCCGTGGACGACGACGTCGTTCACCGAGGTGCAGATGGTCGCGGGGAAGCCGCCGTAGCCGAGGAAGTTCGACTTCGCGCCGTGCTCGGCGAGGACCTTGCGGGCGACCTCGTCGAGGTCCTTCGTGGTCGCCCCCGGCACCGCCGCTTCCCGCGTCGCCGCGTGGATGGCGGCGACGACCAGGCCCGCCGCGCGCATCTTGGCGATCTGCTCGGGGCTCTTGATCTGCACCATGGGGGGCCTGCGCTCTCCGTCACTCAGGTCGGTCGATGACATACGTACACAACAGTACGGCCGTGGCGTCCCGGAGGACTCCACGGCCGTACCGGGACGGAACCTACTGGCCGTCGTCCTCGCGCTTCAGGGCCACCAGCGCACGGCCGGTGACCTCGTCGACCGGGCCCATGGCCTCGATCGTCACGACAAGGCCCTGCGCCTTGTAGTAGTCGATGATCGGCTCGGTCTGCGTGTGGTAGACCTCGAGCCGCGTGCGGACGGTGTCCTCGGAGTCGTCGTCGCGCTGGTACAGCTCCCCGCCGCAGACGTCGCAGACGCCGTCCTTCGACGGCTTCTTGTACGTCACGTGGAAGACGTGCGAGGAGTCGTTGCGGCAGATGCGCCGGCCGGCGATCCGCTTGACGACCTCCTCCTCGGGGGCCTCCAGGTCCAGTACCGCGTCCAGCTTGATGCCCTCGCTGGTGAGCAGCTCGTCCAGTGCCTCGGCCTGCGAGACGTTGCGCGGGAAACCGTCGAGCAGGAAGCCGCGCTCGGCGTCCGGCTGCTCCATGCGGTCCTTCGCCATGGCGATGGTGACCTCGTCGGGGACGAGGTTGCCGGCGTCCATGTAGGACTTCGCGAGTTTCCCGAGCTCCGTCTGCCGGCTGATGTTGGCGCGGAACAGGTCGCCCGTGGAGATGTGGGGTACGCGCAGCTTCTCGGCTAGGCGAGTGGCCTGCGTTCCCTTACCGGCGCCCGGCGGCCCGACGAGGACGATACGCATCAGCGGAGGAACCCTTCGTAATTGCGCTGCTGAAGCTGGCTCTCGATCTGCTTCACCGTCTCGAGGCCCACACCCACGATGATCAGGATGCTGGTACCACCGAACGGGAAGTTCTGGTTTGCCCCGAAACCAGCCAACGCCATCGTCGGCACGAGAGCGATCAGCCCCAGATACAGCGAACCCGGCCAGGTGATCCGGTTGAGTACGTAGCTCAGGTACTCAGCGGTCGGTCGGCCAGCCCGGATGCCCGGGATGAAGCCACCATACTTCTTCATGTTGTCGGCGACTTCCTCGGGGTTGAAGGAGATGGCCACGTAGAAGAAGGCGAAGAAGACGATCAGGAAGAAGTAGAGAGTGATGTGCGCGGGCGCCGCCGTGTCCGCCAGGTTCTGCGTGATCCAGGTCGCCCAACCCGCCTGCGAGTTGGAGAACTGCACGATCAGAGCCGGGATGTAGAGCAGCGACGAGGCGAAGATGACCGGGATCACACCGGCCTGGTTCACCTTCAGCGGGATGTACGTCGACGTACCGCCGTAGGAGCGGCGGCCGATCATGCGCTTGGCGTACTGCACCGGGATGCGGCGCTGGGCCTGCTCGACGAAGACCACCAGGCCGACCATGACCAGGCCGACGAGGATGACCGTGCCGAACTCGATCCAGCCGTCGGCCAGCGTGCCCTGCTTCTTGATGGCCCACAGCGCGGAGGGGAAGGTGGCGGCGATCGAGATGAACATCAGGATCGACATGCCGTTGCCGATGCCGCGGTCGGTGATCAGCTCACCGAGCCACATGACTGCGGCCGTACCGGCGGTCATGCAGATGACCATCGTGATGGTGGTGAAGATCGCGCGGTCCGGGACGATCTGGCCGGCCACCGAGCAGCCCGAGAAGAGCGCGCCGCTGCGGGCGGTGGCCACCAGGCCGGTGCCCTGGAGGATGGCGAGCGCCACGGTCAGGTACCGGGTGTACTGGGTGATCTTCGCAGTACCGGCCTGGCCCTCCTTCTTGAGCGCTTCCAGACGCGGGATGACCACGGTCAGCAGCTGAAGGATGATGCTCGCCGTGATGTACGGCATGATGCCCAGGGCGAAGATCGTGATCTGCAGCAGCGCGCCGCCGCTGAACATGTTGACCAGACCGAAGAGGCCCTGGTTGCCGGATGCCTCGTCCACGCAGGTCTGGACGCTCTTGTAGTCGACACCCGGGATCGGGACATGGGTGCCGACCCGGTAGACCACGATGATGCCGAGCGTGAAGAGCAGCTTCTTGCGCAGGTCGGGCGTCTTGAACGCCCGGGCGAACGCGGTGAGCACGGTGCCTCCTGCGACCCCCGCGCGTCTGCGTCAAGGGTGACGGTGTTGAGGTTCCAATAAGAAACAACGACATGTGTAACGGTCGACTGCCGCCCAAGGTGCCCCATCGGAGGCACCTTGTGAAAGAGGGCAGTGCAGGCCACCTTACCGGCGACACTGCCGCCCTAGGAACGACCAACCGGGGATACCCCATTTGTGGGGTATCCCCGGTCGGGATCGCTCAAGTCATCGAGACGCCTGTGGTGTTCAGACGAGCTCGGTGACCGTACCGCCCGCGGCGGTGATCTTCTCCTTGGCGGAACCGGAGACGGCGTCGACCGTCACCTGCAGCGCCACGGAGATCTCGCCCTGGCCGAGCACCTTGACGAGGCTGTTCTTGCGAACGGCACCCTTGGCGACGAGCCCCTCGACGGTGACCTCGCCACCCTCCGGGTACAGCGCCGCCAGCTTGTCGAGGTTCACGACCTGGAACTCGGTCTTGAACGGGTTCTTGAAGCCCTTGAGCTTCGGAAGACGCATGTGGAGGGGCATCTGCCCACCCTCGAAGCGCTCCGGAACCTGGTAACGGGCCTTCGTGCCCTTGGTACCACGACCGGCCGTCTTACCCTTCGACGCCTCACCACGACCCACACGGGTCTTGGCGGTCTTGGCGCCCGGGGCGGGACGGAGGTTGTGGATCTTGAGCGGGTTGTTCTCCGCCATGATCAGTCGACCTCCTCGACCGTCACGAGGTGGCGGACGGTGTGCACCATTCCGCGGAACTCGGGGCGGTCCTCCTTGACGACCACGTCGTTCAGGCGCTTGAGCCCGAGCGAACGCAGGGTGTCACGGTGGTTCTGCTTGCTGCCGATGTACGACTTCGTCTGCGTGATCTTGAGCTGAGCCATTACGCAGCACCAGCCCCGGCACGCGCACGAAGCAGAGCCGCGGGAGCGACGTCCTCGAGGGGCAGACCGCGGCGGGCCGCGATCTCCTCGGGACGCTGCAGGCCCTTCAGGGCCTCCACGGTCGCGTGCACGATGTTGATCGCGTTCGACGAACCGAGCGACTTCGACAGGATGTCGTGAACGCCGGCGCACTCGAGCACGGCACGCACCGGGCCACCGGCGATAACGCCGGTACCGGGGGACGCCGGCTTGAGCAGGACGACGCCCGCCGCCTTCTCACCCGTGATCGGGTGCGGGATGGTGCCCTGGATACGGGGGACCTTGAAGAAGTGCTTCTTGGCCTCCTCCACACCCTTGGCGATGGCGGCCGGCACCTCCTTGGCCTTGCCGTAACCGACACCGACGGTGCCGTCACCATCGCCCACCACGACCAGCGCGGTGAAGCTGAAGCGACGACCACCCTTCACTACCTTGGCGACGCGGTTGATCGCGACGACGCGCTCAACGTACGCGGTCTTCTCGGCGGCAGCTGCGCCGCCGTCACGGCCCTTCCGGTCCCGCCGCTCGCCGCCACCGGCACCGCCACCGCGGCGCTGGGGTCCAGCCATTGGAATTACCTCTCTCTGTCTCCGCTAGCTACGGAACCAGGACTCAGAACTTGAGTCCGGCCTCGCGGGCTGCGTCCGCCAGAGCGGCAATGCGCCCGGCGTACTGGTTACCACCACGGTCGAAAACGACGGCCTCGACACCGGCGGCCTTGGCACGCTCGGCGACCAGGGCGCCGACCTGCTTGGCCTGCGCCGACTTGTCGCCCTCGGCACCGCGGATCGAGGTGTCCAGGGTGGACGCCGACGCAAGGGTGTGACCCTTGAGGTCGTCGATCACCTGGGCCACGATGTGGCGGTTCGAGCGGGTTACGACCAGACGGGGGCGCTCCGACGTACCGGCGATCCGCTTGCGGATCCGGATGTGACGGCGCTTGATCGCGGCGCGCTTGTAGGCGTCGCCCTTCAGGATCTTCTGCCCGTATGCCATGGCTTACTTACCCGCCTTTCCGACCTTGCGGCGGATGACTTCGCCCTCGTACTTGACACCCTTGGCCTTGTACGGGTCGGGCTTGCGCAGCTTGCGGATGTTGGCCGCAACCTCGCCGACCTTCTGCTTGTCGATGCCCTCGACCTGGAAGCGGGTCGGGGTCTCCACCTTGAAGGTGATGCCCTCGGGCGCCTCGACGGTGATCGGGTGGCTGTAACCGAGCGCGAACTCGAGGTTCGAACCCTTCGCGGTCACGCGGTAACCGACACCACTGATCTCGAGCTTCTTCACGTAACCCTGGGTCACGCCGGTGATCATGTTCGCCACCAGCGTGCGGGACAGGCCGTGCAGGGCCTTGCTCTGACGCTCGTCGTTGGGGCGGGTGACGTTCAGAACGCCGTCCTCACCCTTGGCGATCTCGATCGGCGCGACGACGGTGTGGGTCAGCGAGCCCTTGGGGCCCTTGACCGAGACCGTCTGGCCGTCGATGGTGACGTCCACGCCGGCGGGAACCGTGATGGGGAGCTTGCCAATGCGCGACATAGCTGTTTCCTCCGTTCCCTTCCGCTACCAGACGTAGGCGAGAACTTCTCCGCCTACGCCCTTCTTGCCGGCCTGCTTGTCGGTGAGGAGACCGTGCGACGTGGAGATGATCGCCACGCCGAGGCCGCCCAGCACCTTGGGCAGGGAGGTGGACTTCGCGTAAACCCGGAGACCGGGCTTGGAGATCCGCTTGATGCCCGCGATGGAGCGCTCACGGTTCGGACCGAACTTCAGCTCGAGGGTGAGGTTCTTGCCCACCTCGGCGTCCTCGATCTTCCAGCCCGTGATGAAGCCCTCCTGCTGGAGGATCTCCGCGATGTGAGACTTGATCTTCGATGCCGGCATCGTCACGGAGTCGTGGTACGCCGAGTTCGCGTTCCGCAGACGCGTCAGCATGTCTGCGATCGGATCAGTCATGGTCATGAGTTGGCCTGTGGCCTCTCTCGCCGGGGTTTCCTGGTGCGCCATCCCTCTCCCCGATCCGAGACGGGACGGGTGCGGCGCGGTGGACCTACGGCGTAGTAAGTCGTACGGGCGTCAGGCGCCCAACCCTCCCAGCCTACGCCATGAAGGGGTGGGCACCTGACACTGCCCTTTACTTACCGAGAGCTCAGGAATCCCGAAGTACGGGGATTACCAGGAGCTCTTGGTCACGCCCGGCAGCTCGCCACGGTGAGCCATCTCACGAAGGCACACGCGGCAGAGGCCGAACTTGCGGTACACGGAGTGCGGACGGCCGCAGCGCTGGCAGCGCGTGTAGCCGCGTACTCCGAACTTGGGCTTACGAGCAGCCTTGGCAATCAGAGCCTTCTTCGCCATCTCGCTCACGCCTCCTTGAAGGGGAAGCCGAGGTGACGAAGGAGCGCACGGCCCTCAGCGTCGTTGGTCGCCGTGGTGACCACGGTGATGTCCATACCCCGGACGCGGTCGATCTTGTCCTGGTCGATCTCGTGGAACATGACCTGCTCCGTGAGACCGAAGGTGTAGTTGCCACGGCCGTCGAACTGCTTGGGGGACAGGCCGCGGAAGTCGCGGATGCGCGGAAGCGCCAGCGACAGGGTGCGGTCCAGGAACTCCCACATGCGGTCGCCACGGAGCGTGACGTGAGCACCGATCGGCTGACCCTCGCGCAGCTTGAACTGCGCGATGGACTTGCGGGCCTTGGTGACGGCCGGCTTCTGACCGGTGATCGTGGTGAGGTCGCGGATCGCGCCCTCGATCAGCTTGGAGTCGCGGGCGGCGTCGCCCACACCCATGTTGACCACAATCTTGACGAGGCCGGGGATCTGCATGACGTTCTCGTAGGAGAACTCCTCACGCAGCTTGCCCGCGATCTCCTCGCGGTACTTCGTCTTCAGACGCGGAGTGGTGGTGGTAGCCATCAGATGTCCTCACCCGTCCGCTTGGCAACGCGGATCTTGTTGCCCTCGTCGTCGAAGCGGTAACCGACACGCGTGACGACCTTGTTGCCGTCCTTCTCCACGACCAGCTGAACGTTGGACACGTGGATCGGGGCCTCGGTGGTCACGATGCCGCCGGCCTGGGAACCGCTGGCGGTCGGGCCGGCCTTGGTGTGCTTCTTGACCCGGTTGACACCCTCGACCAGGACGCGGTCCTCGCGGGGGAAGGCCGCGATGACCTTGCCCTGCTTGCCCTTGTCCTTACCGGTGATGACCTGGACCAGGTCGCCCTTCTTGATCTTCATGCTTACAGCACCTCCGGCGCGAGCGAGATGATCTTCATGAACTTCTTCTCGCGCAGCTCACGGCCGACCGGGCCGAAGATACGGGTGCCGCGAGGGTCGCCGTCGTTCTTCAGAATGACGGCGGCGTTCTCGTCGAAGCGGATGTACGAGCCGTCCGGACGGCGGCGCTCCTTGACGGTGCGAACGATGACCGCCTTGACGACGTCACCCTTCTTCACGTTGCCACCGGGGATCGCGTCCTTGACGGTGGCGACGATGACGTCACCGATGCCCGCGTAGCGGCGACCGGAGCCACCGAGCACACGGATGCAAAGGATCTCCTTCGCACCAGTGTTGTCGGCGACACGCAGTCGCGACTCCTGCTGGATCACGTCTATCTCCTGTTTGTCTGCCGGTTCCCGGCAGGGGCCGCCTCTTCACGAGGTGGGGCCCCTGCCGAGCCTGGCGGAACCGTCCTGCGGGGTTGCCCGCAGGCGTACTGGTGGGAGTTCCCTTGCGGGAACTACCTACTTGGCCTTCTCGAGGATCTCGACGACGCGCCAGCGCTTCGTCGCGGACAGCGGACGCGTCTCCATGAGGAGGACGCGGTCGCCGACGCCCGCGGCGTTCTGCTCGTCGTGGGCCTTGAGCTTGTTGGTACGGCGGATGACCTTGCCGTACAGCGCGTGCTTGACGCGGTCCTCGACGGCGACGACGACGGTCTTGTCCATCTTGTCGCTGACGACGAGACCCTCACGGGTCTTGCGGAAGCCGCGGGCCTCTGCAGTCTGCTCAGTCACGTTGTTCTCACTCATCAGGCGCTCTCCACCGTCTCGATGCCCAGCTCGCGCTCACGCATCAGGGTGTAGATCCGCGCGATGTCCTTGCGGACGGCCTTCAGCCGACCGTGGTTCTCGAGCTGACCGGTCGCCGCCTGGAAGCGGAGGTTGAACAGCTCTTCCTTGGCTTCGCGGAGCTTCGCGAGAAGCTCCTCGTCACCCAGTTCGCGCAGCTCGGACGCCTTGGTACCGGCCGACATCACGCTTCACCTGCCTCGCGCTTGACGATCCGGCACTTCATCGGCAGCTTGTGGGCTGCGCGAGTGAGGGCCTCACGGGCGATCTTCTCGTTGGGGTAGGACAGCTCGAACATGACCCGACCCGGGTGCACGTTCGCGATCCACCACTCGGGCGAACCCTTACCGGAACCCATGCGGGTCTCGGCGGGCTTCTTCGTGAGCGGGCGGTCCGGGTAGATGTTGATCCAGACCTTGCCGCCACGCTTGATGTGGCGGGTCATCGCGATACGAGCCGCCTCGATCTGGCGGTTGGTCACGTACGCCGGCGTGAGGGCCTGGATGCCGTACTCGCCGAACGCGACCGTCGTACCACCCTTGGCCTGACCACGGCGCTTCGGGTGGTGCTGCTTGCGGTGCTTGACCCTACGGGGGATCAGCATGTCGGTCAGGCCTCCGTTCCGGTGCTCTCAGCCGGAGCGGCGGCGGGGGCGTCGGCCTTGGGGGCCTCGGCACCGGCAGCCTGCTGCGGCTTGCGACCGCGCCGCTCGCCACCGCCGCCACGGCCACCACGGGCCGGGCGGTCGGCGCCGCCGCCACCGCCACGGGCCGGGCGGTTGCCGGCGCGGGCAGCGGCGTTCTCGGCACGGACCTCGGCGATGTTCTTGACATCGCCCTTGTAGATCCAGACCTTCACACCGATGCGGCCGAAGGTCGTCTTGGCCTCGAAGAAGCCGTAGTCCACGTTCGCGCGGAGCGTGTGCAGGGGCACACGGCCCTCGCGGTAGAACTCCGAGCGGGACATCTCGGCGCCGCCGAGGCGGCCACCGCACTGGATCTTGATGCCCTTGGCGCCGGCCTTCATCGCCGACTGCATGCTCTTACGCATGGCGCGGCGGAAGGAGACGCGGGAGGAGAGCTGCTCGGCGACGGCCTGGGCGACCAGCTGGGCATCCGTCTCGGGGTTCTTGACCTCGAGGATGTTCAGCTGGACCTGCTTGCCCGTGAGCTTCTCGAGGTCGCCGCGGATGCGGTCGGCCTCGGCGCCACGGCGGCCGATGACGATGCCCGGACGAGCGGTGTGGATGTCCACACGCACGCGGTCACGGGTGCGCTCGATCTCCACCTTCGAGATGCCGGCGCGCTCCATGCCGGACGTCATCATCCGACGGATGGCGACGTCTTCCTTGACGTAGTCCTTGTACAGCTTGTCGGCGTACCAGCGGGACTTGAAGTCCGTGGTGATGCCGAGCCGGAACCCATGCGGGTTAACCTTCTGGCCCATTACCGGGTCCCTTCCTTGCTGCTGACGACCACGGTGATGTGGCTGGTCCGCTTGCGGATCCGGTAGGCGCGGCCCTGGGCACGCGGACGGAACCGCTTCAGGGTCGGGCCCTCGTCGACGTACGCCTCGGAGATGAAGAGGCTGTCGGCGTCAGTGTGGTCGTAGTTGTGCGCGGCGTTGGCGATGGCGCTGTCCAGCACCTTGCCGACCGGCACGCTCGCGGCCTGCGGGGCGAAACGCAGGACCGCCTGAGCCTCCGTGGCGTCCATGCCACGAATAAGGTCCACCACGCGGCGGGCCTTCATGGGCGTGACGCGGATGTACCGCGCCTGGGCCCTGGCTTCCATGGTTGTCCTTCCAGTGTCTGTCATGGTCATTCCACCCCGCGTTAGCGGCGCTTCGACTTCCGGTCGTCCTTGACGTGACCCCGGAAGGTGCGCGTCGGCGAGAACTCGCCGAGCTTGTGGCCGACCATCGACTCGGTGACAAACACCGGAATGTGGGTCTTGCCGTTGTGCACCGCGATCGTGTGACCCAGCATGCTGGGAATGATCATCGAGCGACGGGACCAGGTCTTGATGACGTTCTTGGTGCCTGCCTCGTTCTGTACGTCCACCTTCTTGATCAGGTGGTCGTCGACGAAGGGCCCCTTCTTGAGACTGCGCGGCATCTAAACCCGCTCCTAGCGCTTCTTGTTCGTCTTGCGGCGGCGGACGATGTACTTGTTCGAAGCCTTCTTCGGCGAACGAGTACGACCCTCCTTCTGACCCCAGGGGCTGACCGGGTGGCGACCACCGGAGGTCTTGCCCTCACCACCACCGTGGGGGTGGTCAACCGGGTTCATCGCCACACCGCGAACGGTCGGGCGGACGCCCAGCCAGCGCTTGCGGCCGGCCTTGCCCCAGTTGATGTTGCTCTGCTCGGCGTTGCCGACCTCGCCGACCGTGGCGCGGCAGCGCTGGTCGACCAGGCGGATCTCACCGGACGGCATGCGGAGGTGGGCCATGGTGCCCTCCTTCGCGAGCAGCTGCACGGAGGCACCGGCGGAGCGGGCGAACTTGGCGCCGCCACCGGGACGGATCTCGATCGCGTGGATCGTGGTACCGACCGGGATGTTGCGGAGCGCCAGGTTGTTGCCCGGCTTGATGTCGGCCCCGGGACCGTTCTCGACGCGGTCACCCTGCTGCAGGTTGCGCGGGGCGAGGATGTAGCGCTTCTCGCCGTCCGCGTAGTGCAGCAGCGCGATGCGCGCGGTGCGGTTGGGGTCGTACTCGATGTGCGCGACCTTCGCCGGCACGCCGTCCTTGTCGTGACGACGGAAGTCGATCACGCGGTAGGCGCGCTTGTGTCCGCCACCCTGGTGGCGAACGGTCACACGACCGGCGTTGTTACGGCCGCCCTTGCTGTGCAGCGGGCGGACCAGCGACTTCTCCGGCGTGGACCGCGTGACCTCGACGAAGTCGGCGACGCTGGAGCCACGACGGCCCGGCGTAGTCGGCTTGTACTTGCGGATACCCATTGTCTCTCAGTCCTCGGAAGTTTCCGATTATCTGGACGCTCCGACCCGCTTACGCGGTCGGACCGCCGAAGATGTCGATACGGTCGCCCTCAGCAAGGGTCACGATCGCGCGCTTGGTGGAAGCGCGCTGACCGAAACCGGTCTTGGTGCGCTTGCGCTTGCCCTGGCGGTTGATCGTGTTGACCCCGGTGACCTTGACCGAGAAGACCGCCTGGACGGCCTGCTTGATCTGGGTCTTGTTGGCGTTCGGGTCGACGATGAACGTGTACTTGTTCTCGTCGAGGAGCGCGTAGCTCTTCTCCGACACGACCGGCTTCAGCAGCACGTCACGGGGGTCCGTGTACGCCTTGCTGGGCGCGGTGACGACGGTGTTCTTGCCCTCGGCCTCGTGGCGCTTCGCCTTGGCGATGCGCGCGGCCTTGGCGGCCTTGGCCGCCTTGGGGGCGATGCTCGGGTGACGCGTAGCCATCAGGCGTCACTCCCTTCGGTGTCGTTGGCCTTCGGGCCGGCGACGAAGGACTCGAGAGCGGCCTGGGTGAAGACCACGTCGTCCGAGACGATCACGTCGTACGTGTTCAGCTGGCCCGGCTCCAGGATGTGCACCTGGGGCAGGTTGCGGGCGGACAGCCACGCGGCCTCGTCGGCGCGGTCGACGACCAGGAGCAGGTTCTTGCGCTCCGAGATCTTGCCGAACAGCGTCCGAGCGGACTTCGTGGACGGGGTGTCGCCCTCGATCACGCCGGTGACGACGTGGATGCGGTTGTGGCGGGCCCGGTCGGTGAGGGCGTGGCGCAGGGCCGCGGCCTTCATCTTCTTCGGGGTCCGCTGCGAGTAGTCACGCGGCACGGGACCGTGCACGACGCCACCACCGGCGAACTGCGGCGCGCGGGTCGAACCCTGACGGGCGCGGCCGGTGCCCTTCTGGCGGTACGGCTTCTTGCCACCACCGCGGACTTCACCGCGGCGCTTGGTCTTGTGCGTGCCCTGACGGGCAGCGGCGTTCTGCGCGACGACGACCTGGTGGATCAGCGGGATGCTGACCTTCTCCACGCCGAAGATCTCCGCGGGGAGCTCGACGCTACCGGTCTTCTCGCCTGCAGGCGAAAGGATGTCAACAGTGCTCATCGGTTACCTCAGGCCCCCTTGGCCGCGGTGCGGACCAGGACGAGGCCGCCGTTCGGACCGGGAACCGCGCCCTTGATGAGCAGCAGACCCTTCTCCGCGTCAACGGCGTGGACGGTCAGGTTCTGGGTGGTGACCCGCTCGTTGCCCATGCGACCCGCCATGCGGAGGCCCTTGAACACGCGGCCCGGGGTGGCGCAGCCACCGATGGAACCGGGGGAGCGGTGCTTGCGCTGGGTGCCGTGTCCGGCGCCGAGGCCCTTGAAGTTGTGACGCTTCATGACACCGGCGAAGCCCTTGCCCTTGCTCTTGCCGGTCACGTCGACCTTGATGCCGGCCTCGAACACCTCGGCGGTGATCTCCTGGCCGAGGGTGTACTCGCTGGCGTCAGCGGTACGGATCTCGACGAGGTGGCGGCGGGGAGTGACGTCGGCCTTGGCGAAGTGGCCCTTGAGGGGCTTGTTCACCTTGCGCGGGTCGATCTCGCCGAAGGCGATCTGCACCGACTCGTAGCCGTCGGCGTCGTTCGTACGCACCTGGGTGACGACGTTGGGGCCGGCCTTGACGACGGTGACCGGAACAACACGGTTGTTCTCGTCCCACACCTGCGTCATGCCGAGCTTCTCGCCCAGGATGCCCTTGATCTGCTTGGTCATCTTCAGATCACCGGCCTCAGAGCTTGATCTCGATGTCGACACCGGCCGGGAGGTCGAGTCGCATCAGAGAGTCAACGGTCTTGGGGGTCGGGTCGAGGATGTCGATCAGGCGCTTGTGCGTGCGCATCTCGAAGTGCTCGCGCGAGTCCTTGTACTTGTGCGGCGACTTGATGACGCAGTACACGTTCTTCTCAGTGGGCAGCGGCACCGGGCCCGCGACCGACGCACCAGTACGCGTCACCGTCTCGACGATCTTCTTCGCCGAGCTGTCGATGACCTCGTGGTCGTAGGCCTTGAGCCGGATGCGGATCTTCTGTCCCGCCATGGCTACTCAGTAGTCCTGTCTCTTCTCACGCTCTGGACCTGGTGGGCCCCTTACCGTTTCCTCCGACCCACGCGGTCGGGCGTGTCGCGCTCCCGCTGACACGGATGTCCTGACGTTCGAACATCCCTGCGGGGAATGCACACGGCCCTACCGGAACCGCAGACCGGGGGCGGAAGGCCCACCGGGTGCCTGGTCGGTGTCGCACCCACGCTTCCCGGAAGATTCCCGTACGTCCGCCCCAGCGCTGCCATGAGGCAGTTGGGGCGACGAGTACTGTGGGACTCGCTTCCGGTCCTCCCGGCGGGAGGCGCGCAGCATCAACACTCGACCGAGCAACTCGGACAGTCTGCCATATGGGGCGGGGGCCTGGCCAATCGGGCCGGAGAGAATACCCCCGGAGTGACGAGGATCAAACACGGCCCGGGATCGGACACGGCCGGCGCCCGTTCCACTGGCGTTCGGCCGCGTGCGGCCGCCGCACCTCCGCGATCCCGTCGAGGCCCAGGGGCGGCGCCCGGCCGGAGTGCTCACGGCCGCGGCCGTACGACACGCGGCCGTCCGAAGGCGGGGCCGTACGGCGGTGGCGGTGCCCGTGTGCGCCCGTCAGCCCCGTGTGGCGACCGTGAGGAGGACCGCGGCGTCCTCCGTCGCCTCCAGACCGTGGCGGGCCCGCGGGACGACGAGGAGGTCGCCGGTGCGGCCCTCCCACGCGGTGTCGCCGCTGGTGAGCCGGACCCGTCCGCGCAGCACCAGCAGCGTCGCCTCGCCGGGACTCTCGTGGTCGGCGAGGGAGGTGCCGGCGGTCAGGGCGAGGAGGGTCTGGCGCAGGCTGTGCTCGTGGCCGCCGTAGACGGTGCTCGCGCTGCGGCCGGTGGAGGAGGCCGCGGCGCGTTCGAGCTGTTCGCGGGTGAGCGCGTCGAGGGAGAGTTTCGTCTGCATGGCCGCAAGTCTTCCCGGGCGGGGCGGACGGCCGCCAGGGCCGTGCGGGGTAGTCCGAGGAGCCGGGACGGGCATGACCCCCTGTGATCCGCGTACTTGCCGAACGCCCCTCCGCGCCGGTCACCGCACCGGGCCGAACGCCTCGGGTGCGAGGACGACCCGGTGGCGGCGGTGGGACCGCCGGGGCCGACCGGCCCGGTCGGCCCCTCCACTGCGTGACGACCTGACGCGTGATGCGTCACGCGTCAGATGACGCCCTGCGCCAGCATCGCGTCCGCGACCCGCTCGAAGCCGGCGATGTTCGCGCCCGCCACGTAGTCGCCGGGGGCGCCGTAGCGCTCGGCGGTCTCGGCGCAGGTGGTGTGGATGTCGGTCATGATCCTGGCCAGCTCGTCCTCGACCTGGTCGGCCTTCCACGACGTACGCGACGCGTTCTGCGTCATCTCCAGCGCGCTGACCGCGACCCCGCCCGCGTTGGCCGCCTTGCCGGGGCCGAAGGCGACACCGGCCCGCTGGAACAGCTGCACGGCCTCCGGTGTGGTCGGCATGTTCGCGCCCTCGGAGACCGCCTTCACGCCGTTGCGGACGAGGGCGGCCGCGTCGTCGGCGTTCAGTTCGTTCTGCGTGGCGGACGGCAGCGCGACGTCGGCCGGGACCTCCCAGACCCGCCCGCCGGGCACGAACCGCGCGGAGGCGCCGCGCCGCTCGGCGTACGTGCTCACCCGGCCGCGCTCGACCTCCTTGACCTGGCGCAGCAGCTCCAGGTCGATGCCCTTGTCGTCGACGACGTAGCCGCCGGAGTCGGAGCAGGTGACCGGGTTGGCGCCGAGTGCGGCCAGCTTCTGGATGGTGTGGATCGCGACGTTCCCGGAGCCGGAGACGACCGCCGTCTGCCCCTCCAGGTCCTCACCGCGGGCGCGCAGCATGGCCTCCGCGAACAGCACGTTGCCGTATCCGGTCGCCTCGGGCCGGATCAGCGAGCCGCCCCAGCCGGCGCTCTTGCCGGTCAGGACGCCGCCCTCCCAGCGGTTGGTGATCCGCCGGTACTGGCCGAACAGGTAGCCGATCTCACGGGTGCCGACACCGATGTCACCGGCCGGGATGTCGGTGTACTCGCCGATGTGCCGGTACAGCTCGGTCATGAACGACTGGCAGAACCGCATGACCTCGGCGTCGCTGCGGCCCTGCGGGTCGAAGTCGCTGCCGCCCTTGCCGCCGCCGATGCCGAGCCCGGTCAGCGCGTTCTTGAAGATCTGCTCGAAGCCGAGGAACTTGATGATGCCGAGGTTCACCGAGGGGTGGAAGCGCAGACCGCCCTTGTACGGGCCGAGGGCGCTGTTGTATTCGATCCGGAAGCCCCGGTTGACGTGCACCCGGCCGTTGTCGTCCGTCCACGGCACACGGAAGATGACCTGCCGCTCCGGCTCGATCAGCCGCTCGACGAGTCCCGGGTCCCGGTACTCGGAGCGCGCCGCGAGCGCCGGTCCGAGGCTGTCCAGCACCTCGCGCGCGGCCTGGTGGAACTCGGGTTCCGCCGGATTGCGGCGCACGAGTTCGACATGCAGATGTTCGAGCGAGGTGATCTCGGGTCGCGTCGTCACGGGGGCCCTTTCTGGCACGGCCGCCACCGGAGGCCGGGCAGCCGGTGCCGCGGTCCGATCCGGTCCGGTGAGGGGTGGCGCTCGGCACCTTCGCCGCGCGCAGGACATTTCGATGTGACCCCTGCGTAACACGGTGACCGGCGAGCCGTGGTGCGTACGCCACGATGTGAGACGGGCTTCCGGAAAAACTGATGAGCGGGGAGAACCCCGGCCGGGCCCGCTCCTCCCGCCCGAGGCCCTCACTCGCCAACTCACTCGGGCACTCACTCGGGCGGGTGGACATCACCGGTTCGACCGGATTTCCGGGCCCCCGACTCCCCTACGCTCAGCGCAGACACCCGCAGGCGTGCATCGGCCTCGCCGGAACGCCGGCCACGGCACGAGGGCCTGCCCGGCGCGGAAGAACGCCCCTTCCCGACAGGTGTCCGTACCCGGCGCCCTGGCGTGTCCCCGCGCGGTCGATCTCGCGCCCGTCCCGCCGCAGTACGCCATGCCCTCACCAGCGAGCTCCCGCCCGAAGGCGTACGGCCGCCCCGCCGTCCTCCTCGCCGTACGGCCGCCACCCGTTCCCGAACCGATGGAGGAAACCCATGGTCAGTCCGCCCCACGAGGCGATGCACCGCATCTTCCAGCACGACCCCGGACTGTTCAGCCGTGTCTCCCGCTTCCTCGGAGTCGACGTCCCCACCCCCGTGAAGGGGACCGCTCTGCCGACCGACCTCACGGAGGCAAGCCCCGTCGAGCGCCGCGTGGACACGCTCCTGCGCTTCGAGACCGCGGAGCAGGCACCCTTCCTCCTGGCCGTCGAAGCCCAGGGCAGGAAGGACCCGGACAAGCCCGCGAGCTGGGCGTACTACGCCGCGTACCTGTGGACGAAGTACCGGTTGCCCACGGCTCTCCTGGTCGTCTGCCAGGACCACGCCACCGCCAGGTGGGCCGGGCAGGCGGTGCACAGCGGACCGCCTCAACTGCCCACCCTCACCCTGCGGCCCCTGGTCGCCGGCCCCCACAACATGCCGGTGATCACCGACCCGGAGGAAGCCCGCGCCGACCTGGTCCTGGCCAGCCTGGCGGCCATCACACACGCCGCCGATCCGGTCGTCGATGTGATATTGAAGGCCCTGTCCACAGCATTGCGGGACGTACCCGAAGACATGGCCACGGCACGGAGGCGGGGCGTCGTTCGCGGGCGCGCGGCACACCGGTGGGCGGCAGCGGCGCGGCGAGCGGGGAAGCGACCGCGCGTCGCGGGTGAGAGCCGAGCCGGTCATCCGCGTCGCAGGGGCCGGCGAGTCCGGCTGCGGCCGGGACAGCCGCCTCGCACGGACCCCCATGGCCGAGCGCCTGTCCGTGGCTCACCCGTCACACATCCACCACCGCACGGACATGCGAAAGGGCCCGTACGACCGGAGTCGTACGGGCCCTCTCAGGTGCTCAGCTCAGGCTGGAGCAACCAGGTCGAGCAACAAGACTTACTTGTTGATCTTGGTGACCTGGCCGGCGCCCACGGTCCGGCCACCCTCACGGATGGCGAACTTCAGGCCCTCCTCCATGGCGATGGGCTGGATCAGCTCCACCTTCATTTCGGTGTTGTCGCCCGGCATGACCATCTCGGTGCCCTCGGGGAGGGTCACGACGCCGGTCACGTCCGTGGTACGGAAGTAGAACTGCGGGCGGTAGTTGTTGAAGAACGGCGTGTGACGGCCGCCCTCGTCCTTGGACAGGATGTACGCCTGCGCCTCGAACTCGGTGTGCGGGGTGACCGAACCCGGCTTGATGATGACCTGGCCGCGCTCGACGTCCTCGCGCTTGATGCCGCGGAGCAGCAGACCGACGTTCTCACCGGCCTGGCCCTCGTCGAGCAGCTTGCGGAACATCTCGATACCGGTGACCGTGGTGGTGGTCTTCTCGGTCTTGATGCCGATGATGTCGACGGTCTCGTTGACCTTCAGGACACCACGCTCGATACGGCCGGTGACGACCGTACCGCGACCGGTGATCGTGAAGACGTCCTCGATCGGCATGAGGAACGGCTTGTCGACGTCACGCTCGGGCTCCGGGATGGACTCGTCGACGGCCTGCATCAGGTCGAGGACGGTCTGGGCCCACTCCGGGTCGCCCTCGAGCGCCTTGAGAGCGGACACCTTGACGACCGGCAGGTCGTCGCCCGGGAACTCGTACTCGGAGAGGAGCTCACGGACCTCGAGCTCGACGAGCTCCAGGATCTCCTCGTCGTCCACCATGTCGGCCTTGTTCAGGGCGACGACGATGTACGGAACGCCGACCTGGCGGGCCAGGAGCACGTGCTCCTTGGTCTGCGGCATCGGGCCGTCGGTGGCGGCGACCACGAGGATGGCGCCGTCCATCTGGGCAGCACCGGTGATCATGTTCTTGATGTAGTCCGCGTGACCCGGGCAGTCGACGTGCGCGTAGTGACGCGTCTCCGTCTGGTACTCGACGTGCGCGATGGAGATGGTGATACCGCGCTGGCGCTCTTCGGGAGCCTTGTCGATCTGGTCGAAGGCCGAAGCCTCGTTCAGGTCCGGGTACTTGTCGTGCAGCACCTTGGTAATGGCGGCCGTGAGGGTCGTCTTACCGTGGTCGATGTGACCGATGGTGCCGATGTTGACGTGCGGCTTAGTCCGCTCGAACTTCGCCTTCGCCACGGGGGTCCTCCTGGGAGTGGTTCTGGTACGCCTTACTTCATCGGCGCCAGGTGATCTTTGCTGGAATGCCCGGGCCCAGGGGCGAAAGGCCGGGAATGCGGCCGTTCGCCCCAAGAGGCTCCGGAGTCAAGCCTACGGCGTGTGAACGGAGTGCGTTACTCGCCCTTGGCCTTCGCGATGATCTCCTCGGCGACGTTCCGCGGAACCTCGGCGTAGGAGTCGAACTGCATCGAGTAGCTTGCGCGACCCGAGGTCTTGCTGCGGAGGTCTCCGACGTAGCCGAACATCTCCGAGAGCGGCACGAGGCCCTTCACGACGCGGGCGCCGGCGCGCTCCTCCATGGCCTGGATCTGGCCACGGCGGGAGTTGATGTCGCCGATGACCTCACCCATGTAGTCCTCGGGCGTGGTGACCTCGACGGCCATCATCGGCTCGAGCAGCACGGGGCTGGCCTTGCGCGCGGCCTCCTTGAACGCCTGCGAACCGGCGATCTTGAAGGCGAGTTCGGAGGAGTCCACCTCGTGGTAGCCACCGTCGAGCAGGGTGACGCGCACGCCGGTCATCTCGTAACCGGCGAGGATGCCGAACTGCATGGCCTCCTGCGCACCGGCGTCCACCGAAGGGATGTACTCCTTCGGGATACGGCCACCGGTCACCTTGTTCACGAACTCGTACGAGGCGTCGCCGCCCTCGATCGGCTCGATCGCGATCTGCACCTTGGCGAACTGACCGGTACCACCGGTCTGCTTCTTGTGCGTGTAGTCGAGCCGGTCGACCGCCTTGCGGATGGTCTCGCGGTACGCGACCTGCGGCTTGCCGACGTTGGCCTCGACCTTGAACTCACGGCGCATGCGGTCGACCAGCACCTCGAGGTGCAGCTCGCCCATACCACCGATGATGGTCTGGCCGGTCTCCTCGTCCGAGTGAACCTGGAAGGAGGGGTCCTCCTCCGCGAGACGCTGGATGGCGACACCCAGCTTCTCCTGGTCGCCCTTGGACTTGGGCTCGATGGCGACCTGGATGACCGGGGCCGGGAAGTCCATGGACTCCAGGATGACCGGCGCCTTGTCGTCGCACAGCGTCTCACCGGTCGTGGTCTGCTTCAGACCCATGACGGCGACGATGTCGCCGGCGCCGACCGCCGCGATCTCCTCACGCTTGTTCGCGTGCATGCGGTAGATCTTGCCGATGCGCTCCTTCTTGCCCTTGACGGAGTTCAGCACGGCGGTGCCGGACTCCAGGCGGCCCGAGTAGACCCGGACGAAGGTGAGCTTGCCGAGGTGCGGGTCGCTCATGATCTTGAACGCGAGGGCCGACAGCGGCTCGTCCTCGGACGGCTTGCGCTTGACGACCTCCTCCGGGTCGTTCACGGCGTGGCCCTCGATGGCCTCGACGTCGAGCGGGGAGGGGAGGTAGCGCACGACCGCGTCAAGCAGGGGCTGAACGCCCTTGTTCTTGAACGCGGTACCGCAGAACACCGGGGTGACCGTGGTGTCCTTGGACTTGCCGGACGCGATGGTGATGCGACGGATCGCGGCGTACAGCTGCTCCTCGGAGGGCTCGGTGCCCTCGAGGTACAGCTCCATGATCTCTTCGTCGTTCTCGGCGACGGCCTCGATGAGCTTGCCGCGGTACTCCTCGGCAGCCTCGGTGTGCGTGGCCGGGATGTCGACGATGTCGTACATCTCGCCCTTGGTGGCCTCGGCGGACCACACGAACGCCTTCATCGTGACCAGGTCGACGACGCCCTTGAAGTCGGCCTCGGCACCGATCGGGAGCTGCATGACGATCGGCTGAGCGCCGAGGCGGTCAGAGATCATGTCGACGCAGCGGTGGAACTCGGCACCGGTCCGGTCGAGCTTGTTGACGAAGCAGATGCGGGGGACGCCGTAGCGGTCCGCCTGACGCCACACCGTCTCGGACTGGGGCTCGACACCGGCGACGCCGTCGAACACCGTCACGGCACCGTCGAGCACGCGCAGGGAACGCTCCACCTCGACGGTGAAGTCGACGTGACCCGGGGTGTCGATGATGTTGATGGTGTGGTCGACGTCGGCGAGCGGCCAGTGACAGGTGGTGGCAGCAGAGGTGATCGTGATGCCACGCTCCTGCTCCTGCTCCATCCAGTCCATGGTGGCAGCGCCGTCGTGGACCTCACCGATCTTGTAGGACACACCGGTGTAGAACAGGATCCGCTCGGTGGTGGTCGTCTTGCCCGCGTCGATGTGGGCCATGATCCCGATGTTGCGGACCTTGGCCAGGTCAAGTGAAGTGGTAGCCATAAGGCTTCAGTCTTCTCTCGGTCTCGATGTGGGTAGCGACTACCAGCGGTAGTGCGCGAAGGCCTTGTTGGACTCGGCCATCTTGTGGGTGTCCTCGCGCTTCTTCACGGCCGCACCGAGGCCGTTGGAGGCGTCGAGCAGCTCGTTGAGCAGACGCTCGGTCATGGTCTTCTCGCGACGGGCGCGGGAGTAGCCGACGAGCCAGCGGAGCGCCAGGGTGCTCGCGCGGCCGGGCTTGACCTCGACCGGGACCTGGTAGGTCGCGCCACCGACACGGCGGGACTTGACCTCGATGGTCGGCTTGATGTTCTCGAGAGCGCGCTTCAGCGTGATGACCGGGTCGTTGCCGGTCTTCTCGCGCAGGCCCTCCATGGCACCGTAGACGATGCGCTCGGCGGTGGAGCGCTTGCCGTTCAGCAGCACCTTGTTGATGAGCGACGTGACAAGAGGAGAACCGTAGACCGGGTCGATGATGACCGGGCGCTTCGGGGCAGGGCCCTTACGAGGCATGTCTTACTTCTCCTTCTTGGCGCCGTAGCGGCTGCGGGCCTGCTTGCGGTTCTTGACACCCTGGGTGTCGAGGGAACCACGGATGATCTTGTAGCGAACACCGGGCAGGTCCTTCACACGGCCACCACGCACGAGCACGATGGAGTGCTCCTGCAGGTTGTGCCCCTCACCCGGAATGTAAGCGGTGACCTCGATCCCGCTGGTCAGACGCACACGCGCGACCTTACGCAGGGCCGAGTTCGGCTTCTTCGGGGTGGTCGTGAACACACGCGTGCAGACGCCGCGACGCTGAGGGGAACCCTCGAGTGCGGGCGTCTTGTTCTTCTCGACCTTGTCCTGCCGGCCCTTGCGGACCAGCTGCTGGATCGTAGGCACTACTTCTCCGGTTTCTGTGTGCCGATTTGTACAGCTAACCTGGAACTTCGCCGACCCACGCGGTCGGGTGTGTCGGATCCGGCGGACTCCCGCCGCGAGGCGGAAAGAGGCGCGGATCGCGGTGGCCGCTCCTTAGGCCCCCGTGCGGTTGAAGGCACGCACGAAGGCCAGGGCACACCCCAGGCACAAGGTCTGAGCGTACCCAGCGCAACCACTCCGGTCAAAACAGAAGCCGCGCCGCCGACACACCGAGGTCACGTCCGCGCCCCCGACGGCCCCTGTGGTAGCGGCCCTCCGGCCTCCGCGGCGGGCGGCGGAACCGCCGCCCCGCCGGGAACCGCCGCTCCCCCGGGAGCCGTGCCCGGTCCGGCACCGGACGCGGGCTCGGGCGCGGGCGCGGGCACCGCGACGCGGGGACCCGCCGCCCCGTGCGCCGTGTCGTGGCCGACGAAGTACGTCGGACGGTTCTGCACGGCCGTGTAGATGCGCCCCACGTACTCGCCGAGCAGGCCGACGCAGATCAGCTGGACCGCGCCGATGAACAGGACGCCGGTGAACAGGGAGGTCCAGCCGGGGACGGTGTGCTCCAGGGCGTGGGCGCCGAGCGTGTAGACCATCAGGGCCAGGCAGACCAGGAAGGCGAAGCCGCCGAGCCAGGTGGCGATGCGCAGCGGGGCCGCCGAGAAGCCGGTGACGCTGTCGATGGCGAGGCGGATCATGCGGCCCAGGGGGTACTTGCTGCGGCCCGCGGGCCGCGGCGCGCGCTCGTAGGCGACCTGGCCGCTCGGGAAGCCGAGCCAGGGCACCAGGAGGCGGTAGACGCGCTGCTGGTCCGGCAGCGCCTTGAGGGCGTCGACGGCGGCCCGGCTGAGCAGCCGGAAGTCACCGGCCTGGGCGGGCACGGAGGGGCCGGCCAGGCGGCGGACGAGCCGGTAGTACAGGCCGGCGGTCCACCGTTTGAAGCCCGTGTCGCTGGCCCGGTCGGCCCGGATGCCGTAGACGATGTCGAGGCCCTCGGCGCGGGCCAGCGCCAGCATGTCGGGGATCTTCTCGGGCGGGTCCTGGAGGTCGGCGTCGAGGCTCACCACATACGCCCCGTGGGCCCGGTCCAGGCCCGCGGTGAGGGCCGCCTGGTGGCCGGAGTTCCGGCGCAGGCCGATCACGCGCAGCTCGGGCCAGCCGAGGCGGAACGCGGCGAGCAGCTCGGCGGTGCGGTCGGTGCTGCCGTCGTCGACGGCGACGACCTCGTAGCCGACGCCCATCCCGGCCAGGACCGGGCGCAGCCTGCTGACCAGCGCGGGAAGTACCTCTTCCTCGTTGTACATGGGTATGACGACCGACAGGACGGTCGCCGCCGCCGTGGTGTCCGGCGCTTCAGCCACCCGTACTCCCCCAAGCTGTGACGCACATGTGCGACGCTGTTGCGATCTTATGACCACACTTCATGATCGTCCGGACAGCGGTCGCGCGTCCGGCCCCGGCCGGTCGTCCGAGGGGGGACCCCAGTCATGAGCACGGCCCGCAGCGACACGGCGGCGGACTCCGCGATGCCCGAAGAGCCCGACGAGCCGGGCGGGCGGCAGAAGCGGCCGCGGGTGCCGCGCCGGCTCACGCTGCCGGATGGTCTACGACCGTACCGTGCCCCACTGCTCCTGTACGGCGTCACGAAGCTGGTCGGGCTGACCGTCTTCGCGCTCCTGCTCGAGGCGGCCGGCGACTACCGGGAGAAGCAGCCCCGCTTCGGCGGCGGCGCCCACTGGTGGGACGTGCTCGCCACCTGGGACGGCTGGTGGTACCTCCAGGTCGCCGAGAAGGGGTACGACCCGCGGCCCCTGACACCCCTCGCGCCGGGCGGCATGTTCACGGTCGAGCAGAACTCCGTCGCGTTCTTCCCGCTGTACCCGGGGCTGATCCGCGGGGTGTCCGAGATCACCGGGCTCGGCCTGTTCGGGTCCGGGATCCTCGTCTCGGTGCTCGCGTCCTTCGTCGCCGCCGCCGGGATCTACGC
Source organism: Streptomyces sp. NPDC048734 (assembly GCF_043198675.1). Taxonomy (NCBI): domain Bacteria; kingdom Bacillati; phylum Actinomycetota; class Actinomycetes; order Kitasatosporales; family Streptomycetaceae; genus Streptomyces; species Streptomyces sp. NPDC048734. The sequence goes on from NZ_JBICUZ010000002.1 coordinate 697,218, forward strand.
CGTCGTCGCCACGCTCGCGGGGGCGCGGGCCGGCACCATCGCCGCCGGGCTGTGGGCGGTCGTACCGGGCGCCGGCGTCGAGTGGGCGGTGTACTCGGAGTCCCTGTTCGTGGCCATCGCCGCCTGGTGCTGCTACGGCGTGATGAAGGGCCGGTGGCTCACGGCCGGGCTCCTCGCCTTCGTCGCCGGACTGAACCGGCCCACCTCCGCCGCGCTCATCGGCGCGGTCGGGCTCGCCGCGCTGGTCACCCTCGCCCGGCGCGACAGCAGACGCGCGCACGGGGTGGCGGGACCGGTGTACGCGATGGCCGCCGCGCCGCTCGGCCTGCTCACCTACGTCGCCTGGGTCGGGCTGAGCATGGGCGACCTGACGGCGTACTTCACGCTCCAGCGCGAGGGCTGGGCGCACTACTTCGACTTCGGCGCCTACACCCTCGACGTGCTGGGCAACACGGCCGTCGGCCGGCACGACTACCTGTTCGCCTTCTCCGTCCCCGACCTGATAGCCGTCCAGGTGGTGCTGGCGCTGCCGTTCCTGATCGCGCTGATGCTGCGGAAGAAGCCGCCGCTGGTGCTCGTCGCGTACACGCTGGCCAGCGTGGTGACCGTGCTCGGCACCCAGCAGATGTTCGGCAACACACCGCGCTACCTGCTGCCCTGCTTCCCGCTGCTCCTGGCCCCCGCGGCGGCGCTGGGCCGCCTGAAGTGGCCGGGTCTGACGGTCTTCTTCACCACGGCCGCCGTGGCCTCGGGTTGGTACGCCCACTACGTCATGTTCGAGCTGGGCATCCCCTGACCGACGCCACCGGACCGGGACGCCCCGCCCCGGGCTCCGGTGTCAGTGCGATGCGACCGCCGCCAGGAACAGGACGGCGAGAAAGACCGCCCAGCCCGCCACCGACAGCCAGCCCAGGACGAGGCCGGCCATGGCGAAGCCCTCGCCGCCCTCGCCGGTGCGGCGGATCTCGGCTCTGGCCGAGTGCCCGAGGATCACCGCGGGGATGCCGGTGAGGCCCATCGTCATCGTGGTGAGGACGCCGCAGACCATGGAGCCGACCGCCTTGCCGTTCGTCGGCGGCGGGGCGGCCAGGAAGGTCCGCGGAACCTGCGTCGGGTAGCCGTGCGGCTGCGGGACGGGCGGCTGCGCGGCGACGGGGCCCTGCGGCAGGTCGGCGACGATCAGGGACAGCTCACCGACCGTGCGGGCCTCGTACGCGCGCGCCACCCGGCGCTCGAACTCCCCCTGCTGGAGACGACCCTCGGCGAAACCCGCTCTGAGCACGTCGACGGTGCGCTCCCGGTCCGCGTGGGCGGCCAGCATCGGCGGACCGCTCTGGCCCTGCCACGGCTGCCATGGCGACGGATACGACACGGACACCTCCCCCGCTCGGCGTGAACTGCCTCCATCATTCTCCTACGCTCGGCGGACCGCGATGGTTCCCTCACTCGTCCTGACGCCGCCTCCGCGGAGGGACGGAGGGGGCCCTGGGAGACCGCGGGCGGGTCGGCGGCACGGCCGGGCACCAGCAGGGCGGCGCGGCCGGGCACGGCACCACGCGGAGGCGGCCGCACCGCCGCGGACGGCCGCGGACACGCCGAAGGGCGGCCACCCGCACGGGTGACCGCCCTTCGGTGCTTCAGACGTACGCCTTACTGGTTGTACGGACCGTAGTCGTAGTCCTCCAGCGGGACGGCCTGGCCGGAGCCGGTGCCGAACGGCGAGTAGTCGATGTCGTCGTAGCCGACGGCCGAGTACATCGCGGCCTTGGCCTCCTCGGTCGGCTCGACCCGGATGTTGCGGTAGCGGGACAGACCCGTACCGGCCGGGATGAGCTTACCGATGATGACGTTCTCCTTGAGGCCGATCAGGGAGTCGGACTTGGCGTTGATCGCCGCGTCCGTCAGCACCCTGGTCGTCTCCTGGAAGGACGCCGCCGACAGCCAGGACTCCGTGGCCAGCGAGGCCTTGGTGATACCCATGAGCTGCGGACGACCGGAGGCCGGGTGACCGCCCTCCTGCACCACACGACGGTTCTCGGTCTCGAACTTCGAGCGCTCGACCAGCTCGCCGGGCAGCAGCTCGGCGTCGCCGGACTCGATGATCGTCACGCGGCGGAGCATCTGCCGGATGATGATCTCGATGTGCTTGTCGTGGATCGACACACCCTGCGAGTTGTACACCCGCTGGACCTCGGCCACCAGGTGGACCTGGACGGCACGCTGACCCAGGATGCGCAGCACGTCGTGCGGGTTCTGGGTACCCACGGTGAGCTGCTGGCCCACCTCGACGTGCTCGCCCTCCTCGACCTTCAGACGGGCACGCTTCGAGATCGGGAACGCCGTCTCGTCGCTGCCGTCGTCCGGCGTGATGACGATCTTCTTGGTCTTCTCGGTCTCCTCGATCCGCACGCGGCCGGCGGCCTCGGAGATCGGGGCGACACCCTTCGGGGTACGGGCCTCGAAGAGCTCGACGACACGCGGCAGACCCTGGGTGATGTCGTCACCGGCCACACCACCGGTGTGGAAGGTACGCATCGTCAGCTGGGTACCGGGCTCACCGATGGACTGGGCGGCGATGATGCCGACCGCCTCACCGATGTCGACCAGCTTGCCGGTGGCCAGCGAACGGCCGTAGCACATGGCGCAGGTGCCGACGGCGGACTCGCAGGTCAGGACCGAGCGGGTCTTGACCTCCTCGACGCCGGCCTTGACCAGCTGGTCGATGAGGACGTCACCGAGGTCGACGCCCGCCGGGGCGAGCACCTTGCCGTCGACGACGATGTCCTCGGCGAGGCAGCGCGCGTACACGCTGGTCTCGGCGTCGTCCGCCTTGCGCAGCACGCCGTCCTCGCCGCGCTCGGCGATGGCCAGCTTGAGGCCGCGCTCGGTGCCGCAGTCCTCCTCGCGGATGATGACGTCCTGCGAGACGTCCACCAGACGACGGGTGAGGTAACCCGAGTCGGCGGTACGCAGGGCGGTGTCCGCCAGACCCTTACGGGCACCGTGGGTGGAGATGAAGTACTCCAGCACGGACAGGCCCTCACGGAAGGAGGCCTTGATCGGGCGCGGGATGGTCTCGTTCTTCGCGTTCGACACCAGACCGCGCATACCGGCGATCTGACGCATCTGCATCATGTTTCCTCGGGCACCCGAGTTGACCATCATCGAGACCGGGTTGGTCTTCGGGAAGTTCGCGTTCATCGCCTCGGCGACCTCGTTGGTCGCCTTGGTCCAGATCGCGATGAGCTCCTGCGTGCGCTCTTCCTTGGTGATCAGACCGCGCTCGTACTGCTTCTGGACCTTCTCGTCCTGCGCCTCGTAGCCCTGGACGATCGCCCGCTTCGCGTCGGGGACGACGATGTCGGAGATGGCCACGGTGACGCCGGAGCGGGTCGCCCAGTAGAAGCCGGCCGCCTTCAGGTTGTCGAGCGTCGCCGCCACAATGACCTTGGGGTAGCGCTCGGCGAGGTCGTTGACGATCTCCGAGAGCTGCTTCTTGCCGACCTCGTAGTCGACGAACGGGTAGTCCTCGGGCAGCAGCTCGTTGAAGAGCGCGCGGCCCAGGGTCGTCCGCAGCCGGAACGAGTCACCCTGCTGCCACTCGGGCTCGTCCTCCTCCCGCGCCGGCGGGGTCCAGCCGCGCGGCGGGATGGTGCCGACCGGGAAGCGGACGTCGACGCGCGACTGCAGCGACAGCTCGCCGGCGTCGAACGCCATGATCGCCTCGGCCACGGACGAGAAGGAACGCTCCTCGCCCTTGACGTCGCGCAGCTCGCCGTCGGTGGTGAGGAAGAACAGACCGAGGACCATGTCCTGGGTCGGCATCGTCACCGGACGGCCGTCGGCGGGCTTGAGGATGTTGTTCGAGGACAGCATCAGGATGCGGGCCTCGGCCTGCGCCTCCGCGGACAGCGGCAGGTGCACGGCCATCTGGTCACCGTCGAAGTCCGCGTTGAACGCGGTGCAGACGAGCGGGTGGATCTGGATGGCCTTGCCCTCGACCAGCTGCGGCTCGAAGGCCTGGATGCCGAGGCGGTGCAGGGTGGGCGCACGGTTCAGCAGCACCGGGTGCTCGGCGATGACCTCTTCGAGGACGTCGTACACCACGGTGCGGCCGCGCTCGACCATGCGCTTGGCCGACTTGATGTTCTGCGCGTGGTTCAGGTCGACCAGGCGCTTCATCACGAACGGCTTGAACAGCTCCAGCGCCATCGCCTTCGGCAGACCGCACTGGTGCAGCTTCAGCTGCGGACCGACGACGATCACGGAACGCGCGGAGTAGTCCACGCGCTTGCCGAGCAGGTTCTGGCGGAAGCGGCCCTGCTTGCCCTTCAGCATGTCGCTGAGGGACTTCAGCGGGCGGTTGCCGGGACCGGTGACCGGACGGCCACGACGGCCGTTGTCGAACAGCGCGTCCACGGCCTCCTGGAGCATGCGCTTCTCGTTGTTCACGATGATCTCGGGCGCACCGAGGTCGAGAAGGCGCTTCAGGCGGTTGTTGCGGTTGATGACACGGCGGTACAGGTCGTTCAGGTCGGAGGTCGCGAAGCGGCCACCGTCCAGCTGCACCATCGGACGCAGGTCCGGCGGGATGACCGGCACGCAGTCCAGCACCATGCCCTTGGGGCTGTTGCTGGTCTGCAGGAACGCGGAGACGACCTTGAGGCGCTTGAGCGCACGGGTCTTCTTCTGGCCCTTGCCGGTACGGATGATCTCGCGGAGCTTCTCGGCCTCCTCGTCGAGGTCGAAGGACTCCAGGCGCTTCTGCAGCGCCGCGGCACCCATCGAACCGTCGAAGTACGTGCCGAAGCGGTCGCGCAGCTCGCGGTAGAGCAGCTCGTCGCCCTCGAGGTCCTGGACCTTGAGGTTCTTGAAGCGGGTCCACACCTCGTCGAGGCGGTCGATCTCGCGCTGGGCGCGGTCGCGCAGCTGCTTCATCTCCCGCTCGGCGCCTTCGCGCACCTTGCGGCGCACGTCGGCCTTGGCACCCTCGGCCTCGAGCTCGGCCAGGTCGGTCTCGAGCTTCTTGGCGCGGGCCTCGAGGTCGGAGTCGCGACGGTTCTCGATCTGCTGGCGCTCGACGGAGACGTGCGCCTCCAGCGAGGGCAGGTCACGCGTGCGGCGCTCGTCGTCGACGTACGTGATCATGTACGCCGCGAAGTAGATGACCTTCTCGAGGTCCTTGGGAGCCAGGTCGAGCAGGTAGCCCAGACGGCTCGGGACGCCCTTGAAGTACCAGATGTGCGTGACGGGAGCGGCCAGCTCGATGTGGCCCATCCGCTCGCGGCGCACCTTGGCGCGGGTCACCTCGACGCCGCAGCGCTCACAGATGATGCCCTTGAAGCGGACACGCTTGTACTTGCCGCAGTAGCACTCCCAGTCCCGGGTCGGACCGAAGATCTTCTCGCAGAAGAGTCCGTCCTTTTCGGGCTTGAGGGTGCGGTAGTTGATGGTCTCGGGCTTCTTGACCTCGCCGTGGCTCCACTGACGGATGTCGTCAGCGGTGGCCAGACCGATCCGGAGCTCATCGAAGAAGTTGACGTCGAGCACTATGCGTCAATCCCTCTCAGGGTTGTAAGTCTGTGGTCTGAAACGGGGGTCGCGGGATCGGCGGGACCTCTGCACGAGAGGCCCCGCCGGACTCCCGTCAGACCTCTTCGACGCTGCTCGGCTCGCGCCGGGACAGGTCGATGCCGAGCTCTTCCGCAGCGCGGAAGACGTCCTCGTCGGTGTCGCGCATCTCGATGGACATGCCGTCCGAGGACAGCACCTCCACGTTGAGGCACAGGGACTGCATCTCCTTGATGAGCACCTTGAAGGACTCGGGGATGCCGGGCTCGGGAATGTTCTCGCCCTTGACGATGGCCTCGTAGACCTTCACGCGGCCGGTGACGTCGTCGGACTTGATGGTCAGCAGCTCCTGGAGGGCGTACGCGGCGCCATAAGCCTCCAGCGCCCACACCTCCATCTCGCCGAAGCGCTGGCCACCGAACTGGGCCTTACCACCCAGCGGCTGCTGGGTGATCATCGAGTACGGACCGGTCGAGCGGGCGTGCAGCTTGTCGTCGACCAGGTGGTGGAGCTTGAGGATGTACATGTAGCCGACCGAGATCGGCTCCGGGAACGGCTCACCCGAACGGCCGTCGAACAGCGGGGCCTTGCCGGACGGGAGCACCATGCGCCCGCCGTCACGGTTCGGGATGGTGTGCTGCAGCAGACCGGTCAGCTCGTCCTCACGGGCACCGTCGAACACCGGGGTGGCGACGTTGGTGCCGGGGGCGACGCTGTCGGCGCCGATCGCCTGGAGGCGCTGCGCCCAGTCGTCCGCGAGGCCGGAGACGTCCCAGCCGCGGCTGGCGAGCCAGCCGAGGTGGATCTCCAGGACCTGTCCCGGGTTCATTCGGGACGGCACACCGAGCGGGTTGAGGATGATGTCGACCGGGGTGCCGTCCTCCAGGAACGGCATGTCCTCGATCGGCAGGATCTTCGAGATGACACCCTTGTTGCCGTGACGGCCGGCGAGCTTGTCACCGTCCGTGATCTTGCGCTTCTGCGCCACGTAGACGCGAACCAGCTGGTTCACGCCCGGCGGCAGCTCGTCGCCCTCCTCACGGTCGAAGACGCGGACGCCGATGACCTTGCCGATCTCGCCGTGCGGCACCTTCAGCGAGGTGTCACGGACCTCACGGGCCTTCTCGCCGAAGATGGCGCGCAGCAGGCGCTCCTCCGGGGTCAGCTCGGTCTCGCCCTTGGGCGTGACCTTGCCGACCAGGATGTCGCCGGCGACGACCTCGGCACCGATACGGATGATGCCGCGCTCGTCGAGGTCGGCGAGGACCTCCTCGGAGACGTTCGGGATGTCCCGGGTGATCTCCTCGGGGCCGAGCTTGGTGTCACGGGCGTCGACCTCGTGCTCCTCGATGTGGATCGAGGAGAGGACGTCGTCCTGCACGAGGCGCTGCGACAGGATGATCGCGTCCTCGTAGTTGTGACCCTCCCACGGCATGAACGCCACGAGCAGGTTCTTGCCCAGCGCCATCTCGCCGTTCTCGGTGGCCGGACCGTCGGCCAGGACCTGGCCCTCGATGATCCGGTCGCCCTCGTTGACGATGACCTTCTGGTTGACCGAGGTGCCCTGGTTGGAACGGGCGAACTTGGCCAGGCGGTACGTGATGTACGTGCCGTCGTCGTTGGTGGTGGTGATGTAGTCCGCGGAGACCTCCTGGACCACACCCGCCTTCTCGGCCTTGACCACGTCGCCGGCGTCGACCGCGGAGCGGTACTCCATGCCGGTGCCGACGAGCGGCGACTCGCTCTTGATGAGCGGGACGGCCTGGCGCATCATGTTCGCGCCCATGAGGGCACGGTTGGCGTCGTCGTGCTCGAGGAACGGGATCATGGCGGTCGCGACCGACACCATCTGGCGCGGGGAGACGTCCATGTAGTCGACGTCGTCACCGGGGACGTAGTCGACCTCACCGCCACGACGGCGGACCAGGACGCGGGCCTCCTCGAACTGGAACTCGTCATTGAGCGGCGCGTTGGCCTGCGCGATGACGAACCGGTCCTCTTCGTCGGCCGTGAGGTAGTCCACCTCGTCGGTGACGACACCGCCGGTGACCTTGCGGTACGGCGTCTCGATGAAACCGAACGGGTTGATCCGGCCGTACGAGGCGAGCGAGCCGATCAGACCGATGTTCGGGCCTTCCGGCGTCTCGATCGGGCACATGCGGCCGTAGTGCGAGGGGTGGACGTCACGGACCTCGAAGCCGGCCCGCTCACGGGACAGACCACCCGGGCCGAGCGCGTTGAGACGACGCTTGTGCGTCAGACCCGACAGCGGGTTGTTCTGGTCCATGAACTGCGACAGCTGGCTGGTGCCGAAGAACTCCTTGATGGAGGCGACGACCGGCCGGATGTTGATCAGGGTCTGCGGCGTGATCGCCTCGACGTCCTGGGTGGTCATGCGCTCGCGCACGACGCGCTCCATACGGGCGAGACCCGTACGGACCTGGTTCTGGATCAGCTCGCCGACGCTGCGGATGCGACGGTTGCCGAAGTGGTCGATGTCGTCGGTCTCGACCATGATCGAGCGGCCCGACTCGCCGAGCGTCTCGGTCTCACCGGCGTGCAGCTTCACCAGGTACTTGATCGTGGCGATGATGTCGTCGGTGGTGAGCACGCCGGCGTCCAGCGGCTCGTCGGCGCCGAGCTTCTTGTTCACCTTGTAGCGGCCGACCTTGGCGAGGTCGTAGCGCTTGGGGTTGAAGTAGAGGTTCTCGAGCAGCGTCTGAGCGGCCTCGCGGGTCGGGGGCTCGCCCGGACGCAGCTTGCGGTAGATGTCCAGGAGCGCGTCGTCCTGGCCCTGGGTGTGGTCCTTCTCCAGGGTGGCGCGCATCGACTCGTACTCGCCGAACTCCTCGAGGATCTGCTCGGTGGTCCAGCCGAGAGCCTTCAGGAGGACGGTGACGGACTGCTTGCGCTTGCGGTCGATGCGGACGCCGACCATGTCGCGCTTGTCGATCTCCATCTCCAGCCAGGCACCCCGGGACGGGATGATCTTGGCGGAGAAGATGTCCTTGTCGGACGTCTTGTCGATGGAGGAGTCGAAGTAGACGCCGGGCGAGCGGACCAGCTGCGACACGACGACACGCTCGGTGCCGTTGATGACGAAGGTGCCCTTGTTGGTCATGAGCGGGAAGTCGCCCATGAAGACCGTCTGGGACTTGATCTCGCCGGTCTCGTTGTTCGTGAACTCGGCCGTCACGAAGAGCGGGGCCGCGTACGTGAAGTCACGGTCCTTGCACTCGTCGATGCTGTTCTTCGGCGGCTCGAAACGGTGGTCGCGGAAGGTCAGCGACATCGACCCGGAGAAGTCCTCGATCGGGGAGATCTCCTCGAAGATCTCCTCGAGGCCGGACTTGGTGGGGACGTCCTGACCGTTCTCGAGAGCCTCCTCGACGCGAGCCTTCCACGCTTCGTTGCCGAGCAGCCAGTCGAAGCTCTCGGTCTGCAGTGCGAGAAGGTTCGGAACCTCGAGGGGCTCCTTGATCTTTGCAAAGGAGATGCGCAGCGGGGCGGTGCTGGCAGCGTTGTTCGTATTCGCGGTCGAGGCGTTGCGCGAGGCGGCCAAGAGGGGGTCCTTCCGAGGGCTCGGACTCACTACGCGCGTACCGGCCCCTCTCCCACACAACGATACAGACTCCCCGAAATCGGCCGAAAGGCCAGGTCAGAAAGGGTCCGATCATCGGTGCTCGGGTGAGGGCATGCCCCTGGTGACGGGCAGGGGACAGCTAACAGGCAGCGCAAAGGGTCAGTGTAGCCACTTGGCACACTGATGTCCAGTGCGGGTTTTTCGAGACCCTCGTAGCTCTCAACGCCCTCGGTCCGGTAGCCCTCTAACGCACGGTGATACTGCCCTCTTCGCCGTCGATCCATGCCTCGGATACGGATCCTTGTGACGACGCGTCCTGAGAATTGCGCGCTGCGTGCGGTTCGTCAAGGCCCCCATGCCCGGACGCGGGGCGTCCGGGGACAAGACGAAGATCACCCTACCCCTCGCGAACTCAGGTGCAAGGCAACCGTGGCCGGCCCTCGGGAACGCCGAAGAGCGACCACCCGGATGGATGATCGCTCCTCGGTGCGCCGGCGTTACAGCCCCGAGGGGATCTGTTTCGGCCTTCGCTGCGGTCGTCGCCGACCGCGGGGTGTTACTTGACCTCGACGGAGGCGCCGGCGCCCTTGAGGGACTCGGCGGCCTTCTCGGCGGCGTCCTTGGCGACCTTCTCGAGGACGGGCTTCGGGGCGCCGTCCACGAGGTCCTTGGCCTCCTTCAGGCCGAGGGAGGTCAGCTCACGCACGACCTTGATGACCTGGATCTTCTTGTCGCCCGCACCGGTGAGGATGACGTCGAACTCGTCCTTCTCCTCCTCGGCCTCGACCGGGGCACCCGGGGCGCCCGGAGCGGCAACGGCGACCGCGGCGGCGGCGGTGACGTCGAACTTCTCCTCGAAGGCCTTCACGAACTCGGAGAGCTCGATGAGGGTCATCTCCTCGAACTGCGCGAGCAGGTCTTCCTGGCTGAGCTTCGCCATGGTGGGCGATCCTTCCACTAATTCGGCAGGTGCCGGATGTACTTGTTCGGCGGGCGTACGTTCGGCCCGCTAAGACCGCTGCCTCAGGCGGCGGTCAATGCGCGAGCCGAATTACTCGGCACCGCCCTGCTCTTCCTGCTTGGCGCGAAGGGCGTCCACGGTGCGGACGAGCTTCGAGGGAAGCGCCTGGAAGAGCTGTGCAGCCTGGGACTGCTTGCCCTTGAAGGCACCCGCCAGCTTGGAGAGCAGAACCTCGCGGGACTCGAGGTCCGCAAGCTTCTTGATCTCGTCGGCGGACAGCGCCTTGCCGTCAAGGACACCGCCCTTGATGACGAGGTTGGGGTTGTCCTTGGCGAAGTCACGAAGACCCTTCGCCGACTCCACCGGGTCACCGGTGACGAAGGCAACTGCCGTCGGACCGTTGAACAGGTCGTCGAGCGTCGAGATCCCGGCCTCGTTGGCCGCAATCTTGGTCAGCGTGTTCTTCACCACGGCGTACTGGGCGTTCTCACCGAGCGAACGACGCAGCGACTTGAGCTGCGCCACGGTGAGACCCCGGTACTCGGTCAGCACGGCGGCGTTCGAGCTGCGGAACTGCTCCGCGAGCTCGGCTACCGCGGCAGCCTTGTCGGGCCTTGCCATGAGCGTCGGCCTCCTTCCGGGTGTTGACGACCGCTCGGAAGGGGCTGGGACAAACGAAACGCCCCGGCGCAGGCGCACGGGGCGAGAGCTCGACCGAACGAAATCCGCGGGCGGATCACGGTCCGGGAGCACTTCCACAGTCACCTGCGCGGGTCGTCCGCATATCAGCGGATCCTTCGGCCACCGCACCCTCTCGCGAGCGCACGGCAACGACCAGCGGTCTTTGGCTTCTGTAGGAGCGTACGGGAACGGGTCGCCGTCAAGCAAATCCGCCCGTGAGGGGGATCGGAGCCCCGCCCGCGAGGGGTTCAGCGGCCGGCCTTCTTCATCTCCTCGGCCAGGTCGAAGGTGTCCGAGGCGGGCGGGGCCTGCACGGTGACGGGCTCGCCGAAGTCGAGGAGGGTGATGGTGAGGTCGAGCTGGCCGCGCCGGCCGAAGCCCTGGAACCGCAGCTGCTTGGTGCGGCCGCCCTCGTCGATCCAGACGTCCATGTCCAGCTCGTCGACGCCGAGCTTCTCGTACTGCGCGAGGGACTGCTCGCGCCGCTGGCGGACGCTCCTGGCCTCGTCGCGGTAGGAGGCCCGGATCTCGTCGACGGTGGCCGTGCCCGCGTAGTGGGTGGTGGTCACGCCGTCGACGGTCTGCGTGCCGGTCGTCCTCAGGTCGTCGGCCGCGGTGAGGAAGGCGCTCTCGTGGGCCGGGTTGCGGCGGACCTTGTCGGCCATCGACGTGGTGTCGACCTTGACGCCGCTCGGGGTGTCGGATCTGCCGGGCGCCCCGAACCGCATCCAGTGCTTGCCGTCCTCGGTGGCCTCGTCGCTGCCGACGTACAGCACTCCGCCGACGAGGCGGACCTCGCCGACGCCTTTGTCCGGACCGCCGAGAACGGTCGTCCTCAGGCTCATGGCCGGCGGCTTCACGGCCATCGCGGCCTCGGCCCTGATCCGGCCCTCCTCCGGCATCCGGCCGGTCATCCGGTAGCGCAGGGAGCCGAGTTGCTCCGTCTTCTCCGCGGCCCGCGCGACGGCCGTGGCCGCGGCCTTCGGGTCACCCCCGTCCGCCGCACCCTCCGACGCCGCCGCACAGCCCGTGACGAGCAGGGCCGACAGCCCGAGGACACCCACGGAAGATCTCATGCACATTCCCCCACGCAGCACACGGTGAACACCTGGTCGATTCACGGCGAGGGTGTGAAGGTACCCCGGGGGTGCGGGCGGAGTCCCGTGAATTCCCGGCGGTCCGCTCTCAGGGCGTGGAGCCGGCCCTCTGCTGCCGGAGCAGCTCCGAGAAGTCGGCGGTGTCGGCCGCCGGGGGCGCCTCGGTGTCGACCGGGGTGCCGTAGTCGCTGTAGTAGGCGGTCTGGCTGTACGTGCCGTTCGCCGACTGGCCCTTCTCGACCTTCTTGACCAGCAGGTCGTCCTCGTCGACCCAGATGTCGACGGTCTCGGTGGTGACGCCGGCCTGCTCCAGCTGCTTCCTCAGGTCGGCGAGCTGGCTCTCGCTGAGGCTGGAGTTGCGGCCGGCGAGGTCGGCGACCTCGACGGTGCCCGAGTAGTGCGTGGTCCGCTCGCCGCGGACCGTCTCCTCGCCGACCCTGCGCACGTCCCCGGAGGCCAGCAGGAGCTTCACCGACTGGTTCGGGGTGGAGTTCTCCATCTGGTCCTTGAGGTAGGCCCCCGAGCCGCCGCCGAGGGTCTCCAGCGCGTCGTACGGGTACTTGATCCAGTGCTTGCCGCCGGCCTGCTCGGCGAAGGCGTCGCCCATGCGCGCGTAGTACGCGTCGGGCAGATAGCGGGCCTGCATCGAGGTGGTGCCCAGCTGCCGCATGGTGTCGGCCATGGTGCCGCCGGTGTAGGTGATGGTGAGGGTGCCGGTGAGGCCGTCGCCCCAGCCGAGGGAGCCGTCGGCCGTCATCGCCATCAACGAGCCCATGGTGGTCGTCGACTCGACCTTGACGGAGTCGGCGCCGTCGGTGGACTTCTCGGCGGTGCGCAGCGCGGCTATCGGACTGACGCGGCTGCCGCCCCCGTCGGAGGAGGCGGCGGCGGAGGAGGAACCCTCGTCGCCGTCGGATCCCCCGGAGCCCGAGCTGCAGGCCGCCACCCCGGTCAGCAGGGCCGCCGCGACGATCGGGAGGCCCGCCCGGCGCGCACTGGTGCCCTTCATACCCTCACCCCCATCTTGTCCCCGTGTCCGCACGGTAACGCACGGCACCGACAGCCGTACGGGAAAAGGGACGAGCCCCGCACCTCGGAAGGTTGCGGGGCTCGTCGCCGACCGATGCGAACCGTCAGGTTCAGACCGCGGCCGGGTCCTCCTCGACGAGGAGGTTCCGGGTGCGGTTGGGGTCGACCAGGATGCCGGGGCCGATCGTGGTGCTGATCGCGGCCTTCTTGATGTAGCGGCCCTTGGCGGCGGACGGCTTCAGACGGAGGATCTCCTCCAGGGCCGCGCCGTAGTTCTCCACCAGCTGGGTGTCGTCGAACGACGACTTGCCGATGATGAAGTGCAGGTTCGAGTGCTTGTCGACGCGGAACTCGATCTTGCCGCCCTTGATCTCCGTGACGGCCTTGGCCACGTCGGGGGTGACGGTGCCGGTCTTCGGGTTCGGCATCAGACCACGCGGACCGAGCACGCGGCCGAGGCGGCCGACCTTGCCCATGAGGTCCGGGGTGGCGACGACGGCGTCGAAGTCCAGACGGCCCTTCGCGACCTCGTCGATCAGTTCGTCGGAGCCGACGATGTCGGCGCCGGCGGCCTCCGCGGCCGCAGCACGGTCACCGGTCGCGAAGACCAGGACCCGGGCGGTCTTGCCGGTGCCGTGCGGCAGGTTCACGGTGCCACGGACCATCTGGTCGGCCTTGCGCGGGTCGACACCCAGACGGAAGGCGACCTCGACGGTGCCGTCGAACTTGGACGTGGAGGTCTCCTTGGCGAGACGGACGGCCTCGAGCGGGGCGTACAGCTTCTCCCGGTCGATCTTGGCGTCCGCAGCGCGGAGAGACTTGCTGCGCTTGCTCACTACTGCTCCTGGGGGTTCTGAGGAGTCGTGGTACGGGCCGAGCAGGCCCTGCCACGTGCGGCCGGAGCCGCGGCTGCTACGAAGGTGCTACGGGGCTTGGAACTCAGCCCTCGACCGTGATGCCCATGGAACGGGCGGTGCCGGCGATGATCTTCGACGCGGCGTCCAGGTCGTTGGCGTTGAGGTCGGGAAGCTTGGTCGTGGCGATCTCGCGGACCTGCGCCTCGGTGATCTTGGCGACCTTGGTCTTGTGCGGCTCGCCCGAGCCCTTCTCGACACCCGCGGCCTTGAGGATCATCTTCGCGGCCGGCGGCGTCTTGGTGATGAAGGTGAAGGAACGGTCCTCGTAGACCGTGATCTCCACCGGGATCACCCAGCCACGCTGCGACTCGGTCGCGGCGTTGTAGGCCTTGCAGAACTCCATGATGTTGACGCCGTGCTGGCCGAGCGCGGGGCCGACCGGCGGTGCGGGGTTCGCCGCACCGGCGTTGATCTGGAGCTTGATGAGCCCCGTGACCTTCTTCTTCTTGGGAGGCATTGCTCTCTCCGGGTCCTAGTGAGAGTTTTGAGCCGTCCGGTCCGGATGATCCGGATGGAGGCATACCGCACAACGATAACGGGTATCTCTGCGCGGCCAAAAACCGAGCAGGTCAGGCGCCGCGCGAGCGGCCACCTGACCTGGTCGGAGGCTTGCGTTCCAGAAGGGGCTAGTTCTTCTGGATCTGGTCGAAGCTCAGCTCGACCGGGGTCTCGCGGCCGAAGATCTCGACGAGGCCCTTGACCTTCTTCGAGTCGGCGTTGATCTCGTTGATCGTGGCCTGGAGCGTGGCGAACGGGCCGTCCGTGACGGTGACCGAGTCGCCGACCTCGAAGTCCAGGACCTGGACCTCGATCTTGCGCTGCGGAGCCGGCTTGCCCTCGGCCTCGGCAGCCTCGCGGGCGGCCTTCTCCTCGGCCTCCGGGGCGAGCATCTTGACGATCTCGTCCAGGGTCAGCGGGTACGGGTCGTAGGCGTTGCCCACGAAGCCGGTGACGCCGGGGGTGTTGCGGACGACGCCCCAGGACTCGTTCGTCAGGTCCATGCGCACCAGCACGTAGCCGGGGAGCTTGTTCTGACGGATCGTCTTGCGCTCGCCGTTCTTGATCTGCGCGACCTCTTCCTGCGGCACCTCTGCCTGGAAGATGAAGTCCTCGACGTTCAGCGAGACGGCGCGCTGCTCGAGGTTGGTCTTCACGCGGTTCTCGTAGCCGGCGTACGTGTGGATGACGTACCACTCGCCGGGCAGGGTGCGGAGTTCCTCGCGCAGGGCGGCGACGGGGTCGACGGGCTCGGCCGGCTCGGCTTCCTCGGCCTCTTCCGCGACGGCCTCGCCGTCCTCGGAGTCCTCTTCCTCGGAGTCCTCGTCGTCGGAGTCCCCGTCGTCGGAAGCCTCTTCGTCCTCGACGTGCAGCGCGGCTTCCTCCGCGGGCTCGCCCGCCTCGGCGTCGGCAGCCTCGAACTCGTCCAGGTCCTCGTCAGCGCCCTCGACGATGTCGAGCTCGTCGTCAGCCGACTCGGCATCCGCCCCGCGCGGCTCCATGGCGTCGTTCAGGTTCTGGTCAGACACGGTGGCTGCTTCTTCCTGGATACATAGGGGTGGAACACGCGAAAGGGGCGCCGATCACCCGGCGCCCTTCGCTCTCGGCTCAGCCGAATACGTACTTCGCGGCGTGGTCGAGTCCATAGTCAATCACGGTCACCAGACCAATCATGATGACCACGAACACGATCACGACCATGGTGTACGTCGTCAGCTGACCCCGCGTCGGCCAGACGACCTTGCGAAGCTCCGCGACGATCTGACGGTAGAAGAGCGCGAGCCGCTTCAGCGGGCCCTTCTTGGCGCGCTTGCCGCCCTTGCGGGACTTCTTCTGCGCCTCAGGCACCTCGTCCTGGGCATCAGGCGTGTCGATGGAGCCCACGGCGTCCGCCATTCGTCCTCACCTGTTCCCGGGTCGTGGCCGTGCCGCGCCCGGTCTGAGCCGCACGGCGGTGCATTTCTGTACGTACATGCGCACACTGCCTGGCGAAGGAGTGTGTAGCAGGGCCGGAGGGACTTGAACCCCCAACCGCTGGTTTTGGAGACCAGTGCTCTACCAATTGAGCTACGACCCTTTGTGTGTTCCCCAACGTACCGCATTCATCCGGATGCTTGGTGTGCACCGGTGGTGAAACGGCTGTTGAAGGCCAACGACGTAGGAGTGTACGTGTTCCGGGGCGCCTCGTCGAACGTAAAGCGCCAGTGAGGGCCCCGGCGGCGGAAGATCGTCGGGAAACGGCCGGAAGATCACCCGGCTACCGCCCGGATCGGCACGGATGTTCGCAAGGGGGCCCGTCCTTGTTCAGTCCGTGAAACCCGTGTGCCGGGCGCGTTTCCTGTCTGAAAACATGGGGCCATGAGCCCTGCAACCCCTCCCACCGAGCGCCGGGTCTCCGCCCGGGTCGGTGCGATCTCCGAGTCCGCCACCCTCGCCGTGGATGCCAAGGCCAAGGCCCTGAAGGCCGCCGGGCGGCCGGTGATCGGCTTCGGCGCCGGTGAGCCCGACTTCCCGACCCCGGACTACATCGTCGAGGCCGCCGTCGAGGCCTGCAAGAACCCGAAGTACCACCGCTACACGCCGGCCGGCGGCCTGCCGGAGCTGAAGGCCGCGATCGCCGCGAAGACGCTGCGCGACTCCGGCTACGAGGTCGAGGCGTCGCAGATCCTCGTCACCAACGGCGGCAAGCAGGCCATCTACGAGGCCTTCGCCGCGATCCTCGACCCGGGCGACGAGGTCATCGTCCCGGCGCCGTACTGGACGACGTACCCCGAGTCGATCCGGCTGGCCGGCGGTGTCCCGGTGGAGGTCGTCGCGGACGAGACGACCGGCTACCGGGTCAGTGTCGAGCAGCTGGAGGCGGCGCGCACGGAGCGGACGAAGGTCGTCCTCTTCGTCTCCCCCTCCAACCCGACCGGCGCCGTCTACAGCGCGGCCGAGGCCGAGGCGATCGGCCGCTGGGCCGTGGAGCACGGTCTGTGGGTGATGACCGACGAGATCTACGAGCACCTCGTCTACGGCGACGCGAAGTTCGTCTCGCTGCCGGCGGTCCTTCCCGAGCTGCGCGACAAGTGCATCGTGGTCAACGGCGTCGCCAAGACGTACGCGATGACGGGCTGGCGGGTGGGCTGGATCATCGGCCCGAAGGACGTGGTGAAGGCGGCGACCAACCTCCAGTCGCACGCCACCTCGAACGTCTCGAACGTGGCGCAGGTGGCCGCGCTGGCCGCAGTCTCCGGTGACCTGGAGGCGGTCGCGAAGATGCGGGAGGCGTTCGACCGCCGCCGCCGGACGATCGTGCGCATGCTCAACGAGATCGACGGCGTGCTCTGCCCGGAGCCCGAGGGCGCCTTCTACGCCTACCCGTCGGTGAAGGGGCTGCTCGGCAAGGAGATCCGCGGGAAGCGCCCGCAGGACTCCGTCGAGCTGGCGGCGCTCATCCTGGAGGAGGCCGAGGTCGCGGTCGTCCCGGGCGAGGCCTTCGGCACGCCGGGCTACCTGCGGCTGTCGTACGCGCTGGGTGACGAGGACCTCGTCGAGGGCGTGAGCCGGATCCAGAAGCTGCTGGCGGAGGCCAGGGACTGACCTGGCCCCGTGCCGGATTCCGCGGGCCGTCTCCTCCGGGAGGCGGCCCGCTGCCGTGTGCGAGCAGGACCACGTTCGGGGAAACGGCTACCCGGACGGCCTCGGCGTACGGCAGGATTCCGGAATGGAGCGTGTACGTGATGTCTCTGAGCTGCCGAAAGCCCATCTGCACCTGCACTTCACCGGGTCGATGCGGCCCGGCACCGTGCTGGAACTCGCCGACAAGTACGGCGTGCGTCTGCCGGAGACGCTGAGCGAGGCCCTGACCAGTGGGGAGCCGCCCCGGTTGCGGGCGACCGACGAGCGGGGCTGGTTCCGCTTCCAGCGGCTGTACGACGCGGCCCGCTCCTGCATCAGAGAGCCCGAGGACATCCGGCGGCTGGTGCGCGAGGCCGCCGAGGAGGACGTGAAGGACGGCTCGGGCTGGCTGGAGATCCAGGTGGACCCGACGTCGTACGCGCCGCGGCTGGGCGGGCTGATCCCGACGCTGGAGGTCATCCTGGACGCCGTGGAGTCGGCGTCCAGGGAGACCGGGCTCGGGATGCGGGTGCTGGTGGCGGCGAACCGGATGAAGCATCCGCTGGACGCCCGCACGCTGGCCCGGCTGGCCGTGCGGTACGCCGACCGGGGCGTGGTGGGCTTCGGGCTGTCGAACGACGAACGCCGGGGCATGGCGCGGGACTTCGACCGCGCCTTCGCCATCGCCCGGGAGGGCGGGCTGCTGTCGGCCCCGCACGGCGGCGAGCTGGCCGGGCCCTCCTCGGTGCGGGACTGCCTCGACGACCTGCACGCCACGCGGATCGGGCACGGCGTCCGGGCGGCGGACGACCCGCGGCTGCTGAAGCGGCTCGCCGAGCGCGGTGTCACCTGCGAGGTCTGCCCCGCCTCGAACGTGGCCCTGGGCGTCTACGACAAGCAGGAGGACGTGCCGCTGCGCACCCTGTACGAGGCCGGGGTGCCGCTGGCCCTGGGGGCCGACGACCCCCTGCTGTTCGGCTCCCGGCTGGCCGACCAGTACGAGCTGGCCCGCCGCCACCACGCCTTCACGGACGAGGAGCTGGCCGAACTGGCCCGCCACTCGATCCAGGGTTCGGCGGCCCCGAAGGACGTGCAGCAGAAGCTGCTGTCGGGGGTGGACGACTGGCTGGCCTCCTGACCGGCGGGCATCGCGCCGCGGGTCACCGGCCGGGGCGGCGTGGCGCGCTCCGCGCCGGTCCGGGCGGACGGTGCCGCACGGTCCGGGGCGGACGGTGCCACGCGGTCCGGGACGGGGTGCGGGGCAGCGGGCCGCGGGGCAGCAGGGCGCGGGTGTGGCCCCCTGACCACGCCCGCGCCCCACGCCCGCGGGTCGGCTCAGGGTCCGGCCCGCGCCCGGGTGGGAACGGGTTCCGGCAGCAGCGGGTAGCGGGCCGACAGCCGCATCGCGCCCTCGGTGACCGCCGGATCGTGCGAGGCAGCCTGCACACCGTCGAGGTAGGCGTGCGCGGCCGCCTCGAACACGGCGTCCACCGCGGCCAGTTCGGCGGCCAGCGCCTCGCCGCGCTCCTGGGCCCGTTCCGCCTGCGTCTCCTGCTCACGCCGGGCTCCCGCCGCCGCGGCCACGGCCCGCGAGAGTGCCGTCTCGGCCTTCTCCAGGTTGCGGTGATGGTGGCGGTAGGCGGCGACGAAGGGGTGTTCCTCGGACAGGGCCAGCAGGAAGGCGATACCGCCGGAGAGCAGCAGCAGCGAGATGAAGGTGACGGCGACCGTGTGCTGGTCCAGGTGGAGCTGCTCCAGCACGGTGGGTGCCGGGGTCAGGTCGACGCCCATCTGGCGGGCGAGGTCCTCCATGCCCCGTCGGGGGCGTCCCGGAACACGATCCGCGCCCGCAGATCGCCCAGGTACCAGGCGGCCCAGCCCCACACCGACGCCAGCGCCGCCACCGACAGCACCACCCACAGCGAGGCGGTGGCCCCGCGCCGGCGCCACTGCCGTCCAGCCGCCACTGCCGTCCAGCCTGGAAGGGTCCGGCCGTCATGACGACCCCGACGGCGGCCGACAGCGGGTAGGCGCTCAGCCTGCCCTCCGGCGTCCCGTCGTGGATCGCCAGGAACAGCGTGACGTACACCGGGAGTTCGACGAGCACCAGCAGTGCGGCGAGGGCCAGCCGGGCCGGCGGGCCATGGCCGCGGTCTCGGTCAGGCCCTCCCAGTGCGCCGCCGGCGGCACGGCGACGGGCACGGGCTCCGGCTCGAAGTCGTCGTCCGGGGCGGAGGCGTACGGCGAGGCGGGCTCCGCGGCCCGGTCCCGGCCGGGGCCGCGGTCCGGGCCACCGGGGGCGACGCGTCCCGCCCCCCAGGGCAGCACGCGGTCGCGGCTGTCCTCGCGGGCGGCGAACCGGGCGGCCGCCCGGTCCAGCTGGGCGGCACCAGCAGTCTGATCAGGAGTTTGGTGACGGCCGTCCGGGACCGCGTCTCCCGCTCGGTGACGGGTTCCGGCTCGCGGGCCTCCCGCAGCAGGACCAGGGCCTCGGCCCGGTCACCCGCCGGGTCGGCGGCCCCGCCGTGCGTCCCGTCGGCCAGGTGGCGGACGGCGAGCAGGGTGCCGCGCGCCATCCGTAACGCCCGCCGCGCGGCCCCGTCCCGCTCCTGCTCGGCGTCCGCGAGTTCGCGCAGCATCCGCTCGGTCGCGGGGCCGTCCGGCGGTCCGCCGCCCTCTTTGGCGCGGGCCCACTCCTGACCGACCGCGGTCGCCCGCCGGAACAGCTCCCGCGTGCGGGCCTCCTGTTCCGCCAGGGCCTGGCGGAACAGGCCCTGCTCCTCCCCGGCCGTCCCCTGCGTCCCGCCCACCGTCACGCGCGCCTCCCCGGATCCCTTTCGCCCACATAGGGGCGGCGCCGCGGGTCCCACGCGGGGGTTTCGGCCGTATTTCAGCCGCACCGACCGGGAAACAACCGTGCTGCGGGGAGTCAGGAGATGCCAGGAGGACCACCATCGAGACGGGGGGCGTCCGCGGCCGCCGGGGCTGCGGATCGGGGGAGGCCCTTGGCCCGCGGCCGCCCCCTGCCCACCGGCACGGCGCCCACGGCGCCCACGGCGGGCTCCGAGGCGCCGCCGGACAGGCCCTACAGCCCGACCCCCACCATCACCGGCTCGTTGACCAGCGTGACGCCGAACGCCTCCCGCACCCCGGCCACGACCTCCCGGGCCAGCGCCAGCAGGTCCTCCGTGGTGGCCTCGCCGCGGTTGGTGAGGGCGAGGGTGTGCTTGGTGGAGATGCGGGCGGGCCCGCTGCCGTAGCCCTTGGTGAAGCCGGCCTTGTCGATCAGCCAGGCCGCGGAGGTCTTGGTGCGCCCCTCCCCCGCCGGGTAGGCGGGCGGTACGGCGTCCTCGCCGAGCCGCTCCCTCACGCGCGCGTGGAACACCGCGAAGTCGGCGTCGTCGAGGATCGGGTTGGTGAAGAAGGACCCGGCGGACCAGGTGTCGTGGTCCTCGGCATCCAGGACCATCCCCTTGCCCGCGCGCAGCTTCAGCACGGTCTCGCGGGCCTGCTCCAGCGGCACCCGGTCACCGGGCGCCACCCCAAGGGCCCGTGCCGTCTCGGCGTACCGGAGCGGCGCGGACAGCCCGTCGGCGTCCTCCAGGGCGAAGCGGACGCGCAGGACGACATGGCGGTCGGGGTCGGCCTTGAAGCGGCTGTGCCGGTAGGAGAAGGCGCACTCCTCGTTGCCGAGGGTGACCGTCTCACCGGTGCGGCGGTCGTAGGCGATCACCTCGGAGATCGTGGCGGACACCTCCTGGCCGTACGCCCCCACGTTCTGGATCGGGGTCGCGCCGGCCGAGCCGGGGATGCCGGCCAGGCATTCGACGCCGGCCAGTCCGGCCTCGACGGTGCGGGCGACGGCGTCGGTCCACACCTCACCGGCGGCCAGTTCCAGCGTCGTACCGGCGAGGTCGAAGCCGCTGGTGGCGATGCGCAGGGCGGTGCCCTCGAATCCCTTGTCGCCGATGACGAGGTTGGATCCGCCGCCGATGACGAGCAGCGGCGTGCCGTCGGCGTCGGCCTCGCGCACGGCGGCGACCACCTCGGCGTCGGTCGTCGCGGTCACCAGCCGGGTGGCGGGGCCGCCCAGCCGGAAGGTGGTCAGCGGGGCGAGCGGGGCGTCGTGGAGTTCCAGCACGCGCCCAAGCCTACGAGACGGCACCGACGGCCCCGGCCGCGCACTCACCACGGGTAAGGGGCGCCCCACAAGGGAGGGCGCCCCTTACCCCACCGGTGTCGGTGAGGACCTCTCCGGCCCCGGGCCGGCCTGCCCCGGGCCGGCCTGCCCCGGGCCGGCCACGCCCGCACCGGTCTTACGACCGGGTCGGGCTCAGGCCAGTCGTACGACCGCCCGGGACATCCCCAGCACCTTCTGCCCGCCGCTGGTCGCGGTCAGGTCCACGCGGACCGTGTTGTCGTCGAGCTTGGCGCCGATCTTGCCGTTGACCTCGATGGTCGCGCCCTCTTCGTCGTTCGGGACGACGACGGGCCGGGTGAAGCGGACGCCGTACTCGACGACGGCGCCCGGGTCGCCGGTCCAGTCGGTGACGACGCGGACCGCCTCGGCCATGGTGAACATGCCGTGCGCGATGACGTCCGGCAGGCCCACCTCCTTGGCGAACTTCTCGTTCCAGTGGATCGGGTTGAAGTCCCCGGAGGCACCCGCGTACTGGACGAGGGTGGCCCGGGTCACACCGAACGACTGCGCCGGCAGCTCGGTGCCGACCTCGACGTCGTCGTAGGAGATCTTCGCGGCCATGTCAGCCCTCCTCCGCCGCGCGGGCGACGAGCTTGGTCCAGGCGGTCACGACGTGCTCGCCGGACTCGTCGTGGACCTCACCCCGGACGTCCACGATGTCGTTGCCCGCCATGGACTTGATCGCCTCGATGGTGGAGGTCACGGTCAGCCGGTCACCGGCCCGCACCGGGCGCCGGTAGGCGAACTTCTGGTCGCCGTGCACCACCCGGCTGTAGTCGAGACCGAGCTGCGGGTCCCGGACGACCTGGCCCGCGGCCTTGAACGTGATGGAGAACACGAAGGTCGGCGGGGCGATCACGTCGGAATACCCGAGCGCCTTGGCGGCCTCCGGGTCGGTGTAGGCCGGGTTGGTGTCCCCCACGGCCTCCGCGAACTCGCGGATCTTCTCCCGGCCGACCTCATAGGGATCGGTGGGCGGGTAGGTCCGCCCCACGAAGGACTGGTCGAGCGCCATCGGCTCGGCACCTCCTGCTTGCTCTTGCGTCGCTCTACTGACCGGTACTGGTCGCTCAACGACGTGAGGCCGCCCCCGATCACTCGGGGACGGCCTCACGTACGAGCCTGAATTATCGCGTTTCGCGGTGCGCGGTGTGCGCATTGCAACGCGGGCAGTGCTTCTTCATCTCCAGTCGATCCGGGTTGTTACGCCGGTTCTTCTTGGTGATGTAGTTCCGCTCCTTGCACTCCACGCAGGCCAGCGTGATCTTCGGGCGGACGTCGGTGGCAGCCACGTGAGTGCTCCTTGACGAACGGATGGGACATATACGCAAGAAAGAGTAGCCGATCGAAGGACCGACCCCACAATCGGCTACTGTCAGTAGCGGTGACCGGACTTGAACCGGTGACACAGCGATTATGAGCCGCTTGCTCTACCGACTGAGCTACACCGCTTTGATGGGATCAGGTCCCGCCTCACGACGGGAACCTCACCCACCAGAGCCCCAATACGGAATCGAACCGTAGACCTTCTCCTTACCATGGAGACGCTCTACCGACTGAGCTATTGGGGCGAGCGATGAAGACATTACACGGTCCGCAGCCGTTCACCCAAATCCGTTCGCCCGACCCCGCCGACCCCCGTTCCGCCCAGGCGGCACACGGCTCCTGAGCCCCTCCGGCCCACCGGACCACACCGGTACGACTATTGCGCTCCTCCCCGACCGCGCCGGACGGCCGCCCTAGGCTCGACTCACTCTGCGTGATCTTGCCCGAGCCCCGGGCAGCGAGCCCCCACTCTCTGCCGAGCCCCTGGAGCGCGATGCCCGACAGCCAGCCGCAGCCGCCCCCGCCGTCCGGGACGCCGGCTTCCCCGGACGGGCAGCAGGACCCCGGCGTCCTCCTGCTGTGCGGCGCCCGCCTCACGGACGGCCGGACCGTGGACGTACGGCTGGGCCGCGGGCACATCGAGGCGGTCGGCACCGTCGGGAGCCTGACGGCCGACCCCGCCCCCGGCACCGGCACCCGCGTGGACCTCGGCGGGTACCTCCTGCTGCCCGCCCCCGCCGAACCCCACGCCCACGCCGACACCGCGCTCTCCGCGGACACCGACGGCCCCGTCTCGTACACCCCCGAGGACGTCCAGCGCCGGGCCACCGAGGCCGCCCTGCTGCAACTCGGGCACGGGGCGACGGCGTCCCGCGCGCACGTGCGCGTCGGCGACGTCCAGGGGCTCGGCTCGCTGGCGGCCGTCCTCCAGGCCCGGCGCTCGCTGCGCGGGCTGGCCGAGGTGACGACGGTGGCGATGCCCCGGCTGCTGACCGGGGCGGCGGGCGCGGACGGGCTCGCGATGCTGCGGGACGCCCTGAAGATGGGCGCCTCGGTGGTGGGCGGCTGCCCGGACCTCGACCCCGACCCGACCGGCTACGTGGAGGCCGTCCTGGAGGTCGCCTCCGAACACGGCTGCCCCGTCGACCTGCACACCGACGCCGCCGACCCGGCCCGCCTGGCCCGCCTGGCCGCGATGGCGGGCGGACTGCGCCCCGGCGTCACCCTCGGCCCGTGCGCCGCCCTCGCCCGCCTCCCCGCCGAGGCCGCGGCCCGCACCGCCGACCAACTCGCCGCGGCGGGCGTGACGGTGGTGTGCCTCCCCCAGGGCGGCTGCGGCACCACCGACCGCCGCGACACGCCTCCGGTACGGCTGCTGCGCGCGGCCGGCGTCCGGGTCGCGGCCGGCAGCGGCACCCTCCGGGACGTCTCCAACCCGGTCGGCCGGGGCGACCCGCTGGAGGCGGCGTACCTCCTGGCCTCCCGCCACGGCCTGCGCCCCGAGGAGGCGTACGACGCCGTCAGCACGTCCGCGCGGGCGGCCCTGGGGCTGCCCGAGGTGCGGGTGGAGGCGGGTTTCCCCGCCGACCTGCTGGCCGTCCGCGGCGACCGCCTGGCGGGCGCGCTGTCGCTGGCGTACAGCCGGATCGTGATCCACCGGGGGCGGGTGGTGGCCCGCACCAGCGCGGTGCGCGAGTACTGCGACTCGGCGGCGGAGGAGGAACTGGGGTTGCCACGGCAGGGGCGGAGCATGTTGCCGTAGGCCGGGGTCCGGTGTTCGTCGGGATCCGGTGTTCGTCGGGGTCCGGTGCTCGCGGGGGTCCGGTGTCCACGGGCCACGGCGGCAGCGGGACACGGCGGCAGCGGGACACGACGACCGCAGGACACGGTGTCCGGCACCGGTGACGCGCCGTACGGCCCGGCCGGGCGTACGGTCGAAGGCATGCGCATTGTCATCGCCGGAGGTCATGGTCAGATCGCGCTGCGGCTGGAGCGTCTGCTCGCCGCACGCGGAGTCGAGGTCGCGGGCATCGTCCGCAAGGCCGAGCAGGGCGACGACCTGCGGGCCGTCGGCGCCGAACCGGTCGTGCTGGACCTGGAGTCGGCGTCGGAGCCGGAGGTCGCGGACGTCCTGCGGGGCGCGGACGCGGCGGTGTTCGCCGCGGGCGCCGGCCCTGGCAGCGGAACGTCCCGCAAGGAGAGCGTCGACAAGGGCGCGGCGGTCCTGTTCGCGGACGCGGCGGTCCGCGCGGGCGTCCGCCGCTTCCTCGTCGTGTCCTCCTACGGTGCCGACCCCGACCGCCGGGGCGACGAGGTCTTCGACGTCTACCTGCGCGCCAAGGGCGAGGCCGACGCGTACGTCCAGGGGCTGGACGGTCTCGACTGGACGATCCTGCGCCCCGGTTCCCTCACGGACGACCCGGGCAAGGGCCGCGTCCGGCTGGAGGCCCGGACCGGCCGCGGTTCGGTCCCGCGCGACGACGTGGCCGCCGTGCTCGCGGAGCTGCTGGACACCCCGGCGACGGCCGGCCTGACCCTGGAGCTGGTCTCCGGGTCGACGCCGGTACCGGTGGCGGTGAAGTCGGTCGCGGGCAACTGAGCGCGCCGCCGGGCGCGTTCAGAACAAGGGCAACTGGCCGGGGATGTCGGACACCACGTATCCGTCCAACGAGGGCTGTACGGCACCCAGTTGTGCCGTGCTGCGCGAGCCGGGGCAGGACGTCAGCCGGCCGTTCTCGCGCGCGCCGGGCGGGTCGTGCCGGGCGAACCGTCCGGCGACGACGGCGATCTCCCGACGACACTCGGGGCAGGTTCTGCGGCGGCTGGACATGCGCTCAGTCTGCCCCAGTGCGCCACGTGGGTACCGCGCGGCAACGCACGCCCCGTTCGCCGCGCGCGACCGGCGTCCTCTCCCTAGCATCGCTACATATGGCACATACCTTCGAGGAACTCGTGGCGAAACAGCGTGCGGCCGACGAGGCGCACGCGAGGGTCCTGCACCTGCGGGACACCTACGGCGCGCCCACGGCGGCCCCCTGGTCCCAGGCCCAGACCGACACCTACGAGACCGCCTGGCGCGCCTGGCGCGACCTCGCCCGCGACGCCCAGGCCGCGCTCACGGAGTACGCCAAGGACGAGAACAGACCCCGTACCGACGTCGAAGCGGACGTGCGGAAAGCCGCGAAGACACAGGAGCGGGAGGAGGCGTCGGGACCGGCAGCGGGGCCACCGTCCGGACCGGCAGCGGGGTAGGCCTCGCGGCCGGCGTCGCGGACACCGTTCGGGCCGACAGCGGGGCCGGCGTCCAAGCCCGCAGCGGGTTGGGATCCAGGCCTGCAACGGGGTCGGCATCGGGGTCAGCGCATCGGTGGAGCCGTCGTCCGGCGACCGATGAGCCGAGCGCCGCCCCCTACCGCCCGTCCGGACCAGAGGAAGCGGCCGGAAACGAAGCAGACCCCCTCCGCCCTGCGTTTCCGCAGTTCGGAGGGGGTCTTACTCAGCGTGGCGGCGCCAGGATTCGAACCTGGGAAGGCTGAGCCGGCAGATTTACAGTCTGCTCCCTTTGGCCGCTCGGGCACACCGCCGGGTTTGCCGCCGTTCGAACCGCTCTTCGGCGGTGCTCTCCGGCAACGACGTAAACGATACCCGATGGGAAGGGGTGCTTCGCCACCCGGATTCCTCACCGCCGCGGCCGGGCCGGGTGGCTAGGCTTGTCCGGATGCGGCCCGCGTCCCACGCCGGGCTCGACGGCAGCCCCACACACGCCGACACGCATCCGATACGCACCCCGATATCAAGGAGCCACAGGACATGGCCGACTCCAGTTTCGACATCGTCTCGAAGGTCGAGCGGCAGGAGGTCGACAACGCCCTCAACCAGGCCGCCAAGGAGATCTCCCAGCGCTACGACTTCAAGGGCGTCGGCGCCTCGATCTCGTGGTCCGGAGAAAAGATCCTCATGGAGGCGAACTCCGAGGACCGGGTGAACGCCGTCCTCGACGTCTTCCAGTCGAAGCTGATCAAGCGCGGGATCTCGCTGAAGGCGCTGGACGCGGGCGAGCCCCAGCTCTCCGGCAAGGAGTACAAGCTCTTCGCGGAGATCAAGGAGGGCATCTCCCAGGACAACGCGAAGAAGGTCGCCAAGCTCATCCGCGACGAGGGCCCCAAGGGCGTCAAGGCCCAGGTCCAGGGCGACGAACTGCGCGTCAGCTCCAAGAGCCGTGACGACCTCCAGGCCGTCATCTCCCTGCTGAAGGGTCAGGACTTCGACTTCGCGCTGCAGTTCGTGAACTACCGGTAGCTCCTGGCTCCCCGGGACCTGGCAGCGGGACGGAAGGGCAGGCGCCACGGCAGCAGTCGCTCTGCCCGTCCGTCCCGGCGGTCGGACGGGCAACGGGTACGGCGGGCGGGCTGGAGGGCTCGAAACCGACGCCGGAACGACGGGATCGCGATCAGTCCCGGGAGTTGCCGAACAGGATGCGGTAGGCGATCAGGAGCACCAGCGACCCGCCGATCGCCGCCGCCCAGGTGGCGCCGTCGTAGAAGTCCTTGGTGATGGGGTGGTCCAGCCAGCGGGCCGATATCCAACCGCCGATGAACGCGCCCGCCACACCGATGACGGTGGTGCCGATGAAGCCGCCCGGGTCCCGGCCCGGCAGCAGTACCTTGGCGATGACCCCGGCCAACAGCCCCAGAATGATCCAGCTGATGATGCTCATGTCCTGACCCTGCCCTTCCGCGCTGTGCCCGCACCGTCCCGGAGCTGTGATCTCGCTCCGGTCGGCCTGTGCGTCCGCGCGTCGTCCACGGCCCGTTCCTACGGTGTCGCCGGGGACGACGTCCTGACGACACCCGGTGGTTCCCCGGCTCAGTAGGGTGCGACCCATGACACAGCCCGCATCGGCCGCCGAGCTGCGGCGCACCCTGGGCGTCGGGGACGCCGTGGTCATCGGGCTCGGCTCGATGGTCGGCGCCGGGATCTTCGCCGCCCTCGCGCCCGCCGCCCGTGCCGCCGGCTCCGGGCTGCTGCTCGGACTCGCGCTCGCCGCCGTGATCGCCTACTGCAACGCCATGTCGTCGGCCCGCCTGGCCGCGCTGTACCCGGCCTCGGGCGGCACCTACGTGTACGGGCGTGAACGGCTCGGCCCGTTCTGGGGATATCTCGCGGGCTGGTCCTTCGTGGTCGGCAAGACGGCCTCCTGCGCGGCGATGGCGCTGACGGTCGGGGCGTACGTCTGGCCGGGGCAGGCGCACGCGGTGGCGGTCGTGGCCGTGGTGGTCCTGACCGCGGTGAATTACGGCGGCATCCACAAGTCGGCCTGGCTGACGCGGCTGATCGTGGCGGTGGTCCTGGCGGTCCTCGCTTCCGTGGTCGTCGTGTGTCTGGGCTCCGGGGAGTCCGACGCCGGACGGCTGGACATCGGGGCCTCCGGAGGGCTCGGCGGGGTGCTGGAGGCGGCCGGCCTGCTGTTCTTCGCCTTCGCGGGGTACGCGCGCATCGCGACCCTCGGCGAGGAGGTGCGGGATCCGGCGCGGACCATCCCACGCGCGATCCCGCTCGCGCTCGGCATCGCGCTGGTTGTGTACGCGTGTGTGGCGGTCGCCGTCCTTTCCGTGCTGGGGTCGGGGGATCTCGGGCGGGCTGCCGCGCCGCTGACGGACGCGGTGCGCGCCGCGGGCGTGCCGGGGCTGGTACCGGTGGTGCGGGTGGGGGCCGCCGTGGCCGCGCTGGGTTCGTTGCTGGCCCTGATCCTGGGTGTCTCGCGGACCACGCTGGCCATGGCGCGGGACCGGCATCTGCCCGGCGTGCTGTCGGCCGTGCATCCGCGCTTCCAGGTGCCGCACCGGGCCGAGTTGGCCGTGGGCGTGGTGGTCGCGGTCCTCGCCGCCACGGTGGACGTGCGCGGCGCGATCGGTTTCTCCTCCTTCGGTGTGCTGGTGTACTACGCGGTGGCCAACGCCTCGGCGTGGACTCTGGATTCGGCCCCGCTGAGGCGGGCCCTGCCGGCGGTGGGCCTCCTCGGCTGCCTGGTCCTGGCGTTCGCGCTGCCGGGAACCTCGGTGGTCATGGGGGCGGGTGTGCTGGCGATGGGTGTGGCCGCGTACGGGGTGCGGGCGCGGATGGGTTCGGGGAGAGGGGTCGGACAGGGCGGGTGAGGGCGCCGACGGGCGGGACGCCGGCGCGGTAGGGATGTGGCGTAGCCGGGGTCGGCGGTCCCCATGGCGGCACCCGTGACGCCGGAGCACACCGGGATCGGACCCGTATGACCGGAGCCCGTTACGCGGTGTGGACGCGCCGGCCGGGTATGCGGGACGCCCGGTGGGGTCGGGCGTGGGCCCGGGATCCTGCGGGCGTTTCCTTCGCCTGCTCGTTCTCCGTCATGTGTTCATGGTGCGGGCTGCCACTGACATCGGGGGCGGCCTGTGGAAAAGCAGCGGGCTGTGGACAACCCCGCTCCGACCGCCGTGGTCGGCGTACGGCGCTCAACGTGCGGCGAACGGCTGGTCCGTGGGCACGATTTCGCGGCCCAGCGGGAGCAGCGAGACCGGGATCAGCTTGAAGTTGGCGATGCCGAACGGGATGCCGATGACCGTGAGGCACAGGGCAATGCCGGTGACGATGTGGGTGAGGGCCAGCCACCAGCCGGCGAGGACCAGCCAGAGGACGTTCCCGAGACAGGACGGGGCTCCCGCGTCACGGCGCTCGACCGTCGTGTACCCGAAGGGCCAGAGGGCGTAGACGCCGATGCGGAAAGCCGCGACGCCGAAGGGAATTCCGATGATGGTGACGCACAGCAGCAGGCCCGCGAACACGTATCCGAGGAACAGCCAGAAGCCGCTGAGGATGAGCCATATGACGTTCAGGATGGTCTTCACTGGTGTCCTGCCATCTTCTCGAGACGGGCGATGCGCTCCGCCATCGGCGGGTGCGTCGAAAACATCTTGGAGAGGCCCTGGCCCGGGCGGAACGGGTTCGCGATCATCATGTGGCTCGCGGTCTCGATGCGGGGCTCGGGCGGCAGCGGGAGCTGCTTGGTGCCCAGTTCGAGCTTGCGCAGGGCACCGGCGAGGGCCAGGGGGTCGCCGGTGAGCTGGGCACCGGAGGCGTCGGCCTCGTACTCGCGGGAGCGGCTGATGGCCAGTTGGATGAGGCCGGCGGCGAGCGGGCCGAGAATCATGATCAGCAGCATGCCGAGGATGCCGGGGCCGTCGTCGTCGTTGGACCGGCCCACGGGGATCAGCCAGGCGAAGTTGACCAGGAACATGATGACCGAGGCGAGGGCGCCGGCCACCGAGGAGATGAGGATGTCGCGGTTGTAGACGTGGCTCAGCTCGTGGCCGATGACGCCGCGCAGTTCGCGCTCGTCGAGGAGGCGCAGGATGCCCTCCGTGCAACACACTGCGGCGTTGCGCGGGTTGCGGCCGGTGGCGAAGGCGTTGGGGGCCTCGGTCGGGGAGATGTACAGGCGGGGCATGGGCTGGCGGGCCTGGGTGGAGAGCTCGCGGACCATGCGGTACAGGCCGGGGGCCTCGAACTCGCTCACTGGGCGGGCGCGCATGGCGCGCAGGGCCAGCTTGTCGCTGTTCCAGTACGCGTACGCGTTGGTGCCGAGCGCGATCAGGACCGCGACGACGAGCCCCGTGCGGCCGAAGAGGCTACCGATGACGATGATGAGTGCGGACAGTGCCCCGAGGAGTACTGCGGTCCTGAGCCCGTTGTGCCGGCGGTGCACGGTACGCCCTCCAAATCGTGCGGCAGGGAACCCTTCGCTTGCGGATCTCGCCTTCTGATCTGCGGTTCCGCTGGTGTCGTGGTGCCACGTCCAGTGGAACCTCCCGTTTTGGACAACGCCAGACGAGGGCCCCGGGTTCCCTTGTGCTCCCGGCGGCGGGCGTGGGCCGTCCGGGTGGCGGCTCAGAAGAGGGCGGTGTCGGCGAAGCGCAGAACCAGCTGCGGGGCGCCGGAGAGGGTGATGCCGAGGACCGCGGTGAGGGTGATCGCGACGGTCAGGGGCGCGGAAACGGGGTGCTTGCCGGTTTCGTCCTCGGGTGCGCGGAAGAGGAGCGCCGTCCACCGGAGGTAGTAGTACAGGGCGATCACGACGTTGGCCGCCATGACGACGGCGAGCCAGCCGAGGCCGGCGTCGACGGCGGCCGAGAAGACGGTGACCTTGGCGAAGAGTCCGATGATGCCGGGCGGCAGTCCGGCGAGGCAGAGCAGGAAGAAGGCCAGGACGAGCGCGGAGAGCGGGTTCCTCGCGTACAGGCCCTGGTAGTCCGTGACGCGGTTCGCGGCGTGCGTACGGCCGACCAGGGCCGCGACGGCGAAGGCGCCCAGGTTCACGGCGGCGTACATGAGGGCGTAGGCGACGGTGGAGCCGACGGCGTGCTCGGGGTCGTCGGAGTACGCGGCGGCGGCGATCGGGACGAGGAGGTAGCCGGCCTGTCCGACGGAGGACCAGGCGAGCAGACGTACGGCGCTGTACGCGCGCGTGGCCTGCTGGCGGAGGGCGCCGACGTTGCCGACGGTCATGGTGAGGGCGGCCAGCACCGCCAGCGCGGGACCCCAGACGTCGGCGTACGACGGGAAGGCGACGACCGTGACGAGGATGAGGCCGGAGAAGCCCACGGCCTTGCCGACCACCGACAGGTAGGCGGCGATGGGGAGGGGGGCGCCGACGTAGGTGTCGGGGACCCAGAAGTGGAAGGGGACGGCGGCCGTCTTGAAGGCGAAGCCGATGAGGGTGAGGGCGACGCCGGTCTGGGCGAGGGTGTGCAGTTGCCCGTCGACGTCCTGGAGGCGGTCGGCCACCTGGGTGAGGTACAGGGTGCCGGAGGTGGCGTAGACGAAGCTGATGCCCAGGAGGCTGACGGCGGTCGCGGTGACGGACGACAGGAAGAACTTCAGGGCCGCCTCGGAGGAGCGGCGGTCGCCGTGCCGGATGCCGACGAGGGCGAAGGCGGGCAGGGAGGCGACCTCGAGGGCGACGACGAGGGTGGCGAGGTCGCGGGAGGCCGGCAGGAGGGCCGCGCCCGCGGCGGAGGACAGGAGCAGGAACCAGAACTCGCCCTCGGGGAGCCGTCCGCGCTCGTCCTTGAGGGCGGTGACCGACAGGAGGGCGGCCAGGAGCGCCCCGCCCAGCACCAGGAACTGGATGACGAGGGTGAAGTGGTCGGCCGTGTAGCTGCACACGCGTGTGTCGCCGGTCAGGCAGAACGTGGAGCGATCGCCGTCCAGGAGTGGCAGCAGCAGGGCCGTGGCGGCGGCGAGGCCCGCGACGGAGAGCCATCCCAGGAGCGGCTTGCGGCTGTCGGGCACGAACAGGTCGGCGACGAGGACGCCGAGTGCGACGACCGCCGTGAGGGTGGGTGGGGCGATGGCGAGCCAGTCGACGGACTGGACGAGCGAGGGGGCGGCGGCGAGGTGGCTCATCGGTTGCCTCCTGCGAGGAGCTGCTGCACGGCCGGGTCGGTCAGGCCGAGGAGTGCCTTGGGCCAGAGGCCGGCGACGACGGTGAGGACGACGAGCGGTGTCCAGGCCGCGAACTCGTAGGCGCGGACGTCGGTGAGGCGGGGGGCGTCCTGCGGGACGGCGCCCATGCAGACGCGGCGGACCACGACGAGGAGGTAAGCCGCGGTCAGGAGCGTCCCGAAGGCGGCGATCGCGGTGAAGGTGAGGAAGGCGGGGCGGCTGAGGTCGTCCGCGGGGTCGAAGGCGCCGAACAGGGCCAGCATCTCGCCCCAGAACCCGGCGAGGCCGGGCAGGCCGAGCGAGGCGACCGCCGCGAAGGCGAGGAGGCCGCCGAGGCGGGGGGCCTTGCCGTAGAGGGCGGCCCCGGTCTCCTGCGCGAGGGTGTCCAGGTCGGTGGTGCCGGTGCGGTCCTTCAGGGCGCCGACCAGGAAGAACAGCAGGCCGGTGATGAGGCCGTGGGCGATGTTGGCGAAGAGGGCGCCGTTGACGCCGGTCGGGGTCGTGGAGGCGATGCCGAGCAGGACGAAGCCCATGTGGCCGACGGAGGAGTAGGCGATCAGGCGCTTGAGGTCACCCTTGGCGCCCTCTTTGGCGAGGGCGAGGCAGGCCAGGGAGCCGTAGATGATGCCGACGACGGCGAGGGCGGCGAGGTAGGGCGCGAAGGTGTGGAAACCGTCGGGCGCGACCGGGAGGACGATCCGGACGAACCCGTACGTGCCCATCTTCAGCAGGACGCCGGCGAGCAGGACCGAGCCGACGGTCGGGGCGGCGGTGTGGGCGTCCGGCAGCCAGCTGTGCAGGGGCCACATCGGGGTCTTCACCGCGAGCCCGATCCCGATTGCCAGAACGGCGGTGACCTGCACGGATGCGGTCAGGGACCGGCCGTTGTCAGTGGCGAGTGCCACCATGTCGAAGGTGCCCGCCTCGAGTCCGATCAGGAGCAGGCCGAGCAGCATGACCACGGATCCGAGCAGCGTGTACAGGATGAACTTCCAGGCCGCCCGGGTCCGGCCCGCGCCGCCCCAGCGTGCGATGAGGAAGTACATCGGGATCAGGACCATCTCGAAGGCGAGGAAGAACAGCAGCAGGTCGAGGACGGCGAAGGTGGCGAGGGTGCCGGCTTCGAGGACGAGCAGGAGCGCGACGAAGGCCTTCGGGCTCGGGCCCGCGGGCAGGTTGAAGTACGAGTAGAGCGCGCACAGGAAGGTCAGCAGCGCGGTCAGGACCAGAAGGGGGAGGGAGATGCCGTCGATGCCGAGGTGGATGCGCACGTCGAGTGCGGGGATCCAGCTGATGTCGGTCGTGGCCTGCATCTTCGACGGCTGGTCGTGGTCGAAGCCGAGCGCGAGGACGATCGCGGCGATGAGGATCACGCCGGTCACGGTGACACCGTGCCGCAGGACGGCCTGCTCGGGGGACTTCCCCTTCAGGCCGGGCGGGGCCGGCAGGAGAGCGGTGACCGCGCCGAGGAGTGGGCCGGCCACGATCAATGCCAGAAGGAACTGCATCAGGGACTCACTGATATCGATCACGCCTGCTCACGCTCCCGCGGCGACGAGGACGGCGGCGACCACCAGGACGACGGTGCCGGCGAGCAGCGCGCTCACATAGGTCTGGACGTTGCCGGTCTGGGCGCGCCGTACGGCGGCGCCGAGCCAGCGGGGCAGGGTGCCCGCGCCGCGTACGTAGGTGTCGACGACCTCGCGGTCGAGGAACCGGACGAGGCTCGCTGCGGCCTGCACCGGACGGACGAACACGGCGGTGTAGACGGCGTCCAGGTGGAAGCCGGTGGCCGCGTGGCGGTGCAGGGGGCCGAGCAGGAGCCGTCCGGGGTCTGCCGGGTCGGGTGCGGAGGCCACGTCTCCGTAGGCGGGTGTGTGAGTCGCGATGG
Organism: Streptomyces sp. NPDC048734; assembly: GCF_043198675.1. Taxonomy (NCBI): domain Bacteria; kingdom Bacillati; phylum Actinomycetota; class Actinomycetes; order Kitasatosporales; family Streptomycetaceae; genus Streptomyces; species Streptomyces sp. NPDC048734. The sequence goes on from NZ_JBICUZ010000002.1 coordinate 731,546, forward strand.
CCTCGGCCTCGACGAGTCCGGCGTCGCCCTCGGGGTGGGCGGCGACGGCGCCGAGCGGGAAGCGGGCCGCGAGTGCGGTGGTGTGCCGCCATGCGCTGTAGACGGCCAGGCCGCCGACGAGGGCCAGGCCGGTGCCGAGGACGGAGGTCATGAGGGTCGGGGCGAGGTCACGGCCGTCGAACCAGTCGGGCAGCGAGTGGTAGGCGAACCCGCCGAGGGCGAGGGACGGGATGGCGAGGACCCACAGCACCATGGTCATCGTCAGGGGCTGGCGGCCGTGGTCCGGGGCCTCGGCGCCGCGGCCGCTGAAGGCCAGCAGCCACAGCCGGGTCGCGTAGGCGGCGGTGAGGGCGGCGGTCAGCAGGCCGGCGACGAGGACGATCCAGCCGGCCGCGGCGGGGGCGTGCTCGGTGTGACCGGTGGAGACGTGCTCGGCGGCGCCTAGGACGGTCTCCTTGGAGAAGAAGCCGCTGAAGGGCGGGATCGCGGCGAGCGCGAGGAGGGCCACGGTCATCGTCCAGAAGGCGTCCGGGACGCGGTCGCGCAGGCCGGTCATGCGGGACATGGCGGCCAGCGAGTTGGTGCCGGCGGCGTGGATGATCACGCCGGCAGCGAGGAACAGCAGGGCTTTGAAGGCGCCGTGGGAGAGGAGGTGGAAGACGGCGGCGCCGCGGTCGCCGACGGCGAGGGCGCCGGTCATGTAGCCGAGTTGGCCGATCGTCGAGTAGGCGAGGACCCGCTTGATGTCGTCCTGGGCGAGCGCGGCGAGACCCGATCCGGCCATGGTGACGGCGGCCATGACGGCGAGGACGACCATCGCCGCCCCGGAGGCCTCGAACACCGGGAGGAGACGGGCGACGAAGTAGACACCGGCGGCCACCATGGTCGCGGCGTGGATGAGCGCGGAGACGGGTGTCGGGCCGGCCATCGCGTCCGGGAGCCAGGTGTGCAGCGGGAACTGGGCCGACTTACCGGCCACACCGGCAAGGAGCAGCAGGGCGATGGGCGTCGGGTGGTCGAGTCCGCCGTGGGCGACCGTGCCGAGGACCTCGGTGATCCGGAAGGAGCCGGCGTCGGTGGCGAGGGCGAACAGGCCGATGAGGAAGGGGACGTCGCCGAGCTTGGTGACGAGGAAGGCCTTGATGGAGGCGGCGCGGGCCTCCGGGGTCTCCCAGTAGTGGCCGACCAGGAAGTAGGAGCAGATGCCCATCACTTCCCAGCCGACCAGCAGCACGATCAGGTCGCCCGAGTAGACGACGAGGAACATCGCGGAGGTGAACAGGGAGACGAGGGCGGCGTACGAGGGGTAGCGCGGGTCGTCGCGCAGGTAGCCCGTCGAGTAGATCTGCACGCAGGTGGCGACGAGGCCGACCAGGGTGGCGACGAGGGCGGCGAAGCCGTCGATGTGCAGGGCGAGTTCGATCGGGACGGAGCCGGTGGGCGTCAGCTCGGTGGCGGCGTCGACGGCCGCGTCCCCGCCCTGGCGTACCGCGACGGTCACGGCCAGTACGAGGGAGGCGAGGGTCGGCAGGACGGCGAGCGGGCGCACGAAGCCGGGGGCGGTGCGGCCGAGGAGCAGGCCGGTGACGGCACCGAGGAACGGCAGGAGGGGGACGAGGACGGCGAGGGTGGTCGTGGTCACGCGGTGGCCTCAGCCTTCTCGGCCGTGGGGTCGGTGCCGTCGGCGCCGGCGGGCTCGTCGCCGACGGCGCTCTCGTGGCCCTCGGCGGTGTCGCGGAGCTTGTCGATGTCCGCGGTGCCGCGGTTGCGGTGGACGGCGAGGACGATCGCCAGGCCGATGCCGATCTCGGCGGCGGCGATGGCGATGGTGAACAGGGTCAGGGCCTGACCGGAGTGCAGGGTCTCCTCGGCGGTCCGGCTGAGCCAGACGTCGAAGGCGACGAGGTTCAGGTTGACGGCGTTGAGCATCAGCTCGACCGACATCAGGACCAGGATCGCGTTGCGGCGGGCGAGGACGCCGTACAGGCCGGTGCAGAAGAGGAGGGCGGAGAGGACGGCGGGATAGGCGAGGTGCATCAGCGGGCGCCTTCCTGCTCGGCCGGATTTTTCCGGGCATCCGGGACGGACGGGGAACTCTTGCCGGCGGCTCGGGAGTTCAGAGGGGGAGAGCTCGACTCCGCCTTCGCCTTGCGGGACAGGACGATCGCGCCGACCAGGGCCGCGAGGAGCAGGACGGAGAGAGCCTCGAAGGGGAGGACCCAGTTCTGGAAGAGACTCGCGCCGGTGGCCTCGGTGGAGCCGGCGGCGGGACCGTCGAGGTCGATCCAGGTGGCGCGGAAGGCGTCGACGACCACCCAGACGAGGGCGGCAGCGGCGGCGACGGCGACCGTGAGGGCGGCCCAGCGGTTGCCGGAGTCCGCGTCCGGGGAGCGGCCGATGGGCGCTCTGGTGAGCATCAGACCGAAGAGGAGGAGGACGACGACGGAACCCACGTAGATCAGTACCTGCACCCAGGCGATGAACTCCGCGGTGAGCAGGAGGTACTCGACGGCGAGGCCGCCGAGGGCCACCACCAGCCAGAGGGCGGCGTGCACCAGCTGCTTGGTGGTGACGGTGACGAGGGCGGCGCCGAAGGTCACCAGGCCGACGAGGACGAAGGCGATCTCCACGCCGGTCGGGGAGAGAAAGCCTTGGGGTGCCTGAGCGAGGGTCACGCCTCGCCTCCCTGGGGGTTGTCCGGTCCGGGCGCAGTGGCCTGGTTCGCCTGGGTGTCCTGCGCCGCCGGTGCGGTCCGCGTCTCCGTCTCCGGGGTGGTCCGAGCGGCAGCCAGCTTCTCGGCCGTCTTGCGGGCGGCGGCGATCTCCTTCGGTTCCTCCGCGCCGGGGTCGAGGGCGGGCGGGGCCGGCACGGTCCACATCCACTCGCGGAGCTTGTCCCGTTCGTGGGTGAGTTCGCGGATGTCGGTCTCGGCGTACTCGAACTCCGGGGACCAGAACAGTGCGTCGAAAGGACAGACCTCGATGCAGATGCCGCAGTACATGCACAGGGCGAAGTCGATGGCGAAGCGGTCGAGGACGTTGCGGCTGCGTTCGCGGCCGCCGGGGGTCGCCGCCGGGACCGTCTCCTTGTGGGAGTCGATGTAGATGCACCAGTCCGGGCACTCGCGGGCGCACAACATGCAGACCGTGCAGTTCTCCTCGAACAGGCCGATCACACCGCGGGTGCGGGGCGGGAGATCGGGCTGGGCGTCCGGGTACTGCTCGGTGACGGTCTTCCGCGTCATCGTGCGGAGGGTGACGGCCAGGCCCTTGGCGAGGCCGGAGCCGGGAATCGGCGGGCGGGGCCGCGCGGAGGGCGTCGTCGAGGGGCGGTGGTCGGGTGACGGGCGGGACATCAGGAGATCACCACCTTGACGACGCCGGTGAGGGCGATCTGGGCGAGGGAGAGGGGGACGAGGAGAGTCCAGGACAGCTTCTGGAGCTGGTCCTCGCGCAAGCGGGGGTAGGTGACGCGCAACCAGATCACGACGAAGGCGAGGACGGCGGACTTCAGCAGGGTCCAGACCCAGCCGAGGCCGTCGGCGCCCCAGGGGCCGTGCCAGCCGCCCAGGAAGAGGACGGTGGTCAGACCGCACAGGACGACGATTCCGGCGTACTCGGCGAGGAGGAACAGGGCGAAGCGGAGGCCGGTGTACTCGGTGTAGGCGCCGAAGATGATCTCCGAGTCGGCGACGGGCATGTCGAACGGGGGGCGCTGGAGTTCGGCGAGGCCGGCGACGAAGAAGACGATCGCGCCGACGATCTGCCAGGGCAGCCACCACCACTCGAAGGCGTCGACGATTTCAGGGAGGGACACCGTGCCGGCCGCCATGGCGACGGAGGCGGCGGTGAGCAGCATCGGAAGTTCGTAGGCGAGGAGCTGGGCGGCGGTGCGCAGGCCGCCGAGGAGGGAGAACTTGTTGGCACTGGCCCAGCCGGCCATGAGCGAGCCGAGGACGCCGACGCCCATGACGGCCAGGACGAAGAAGACGCCGGCGTCGACGACCTCGCCGACGGCGCCCTCGCCGGGGCCGATGGGGATGGCGAGGAGGACCAGGAGGTACGGGAGCAGGGCCACGGCGGGGGCCAGCTGGAAGATACGGCGGTCCGCGCCCGCGGGAACGATGTCCTCCTTCTGCGCGAACTTCACGCCGTCCGCGATGAGCTGGGCCCAGCCGTGGAAGCCACCGGCGTACATCGGGCCGAGGCGGCCCTGCATGTGGGCCATCACCTTGTGCTCGGCCTGACCGACGATCAGGGGGAAGGTGAGGAAGACGACGAAGACGATCAGGAGTCGCAGGGCGACGTCGAGAGCGTCGTTCACTGCGGGCCTCCCTGAGGGTTCGCGGGGGTGTCGTTGTCGGGGCGGTCGGTCTCGGGGAGGTCGTCCCCGGAGCGGTCGGTCTCGGAGCGGTCGGTCTCGGCGCGGTCGTCCCCGGAGCGGTCGTCCCCGGAGCGGTCGGTCTTGGAGCGGTCGGTCTCGGGGGCGGGTGCGGCGTCCGGGGCCTCCGCGGCGTCCGGGTGATCCGTGTCGGGATCGGGATGCCTCGGGTCCCGTTGCGGATCGTCGAACGCGGGGCGGGCGTGGTGCCAGGGGGCGTCGGCGCTGCGGGGGGCCTGCGCGCGGCGGGACGCCCCGCTGCCGGTGGCCGAGCGACGGCCGGCGGAACCCTCGGAGGCGGACAACGAGGCGGACGACGCCGCGCCGGACGGGACCGCCGGGGGTTCGGGCGCCGAGGAGTCCGGAGCGGCAGGGTCGGCGCCCGTCCGGTCCGGAGGCGTCCCGCCTGAGGCCGGGGACTCCGGGGCCGGGGACTCCGGGGCCGGGGACTCCGGGGCCGGGGACTCGTCGCCCGCAGACGGCTTCCCTGGAGACACGTCCGCTGCCCGCTGGGAGGCCGATCCCTCGCTCGCGCTTCGGGAACGGCGGGGGCCGGCTCCGGAGGCGCTCCGGGGAGTGGCAGGAGCCGAAGCGCCCTCGGTTCCGGCCGCCGACGGGGTTCGCGGTCGGATGGTGGACTGGGACGGGGTCCGGTCGGCCGACTGGCTCACCGAGCCCTCGGCGGCCGTCCGCGCCCGCCGTGCGGGGGGTGCGGGCGCGGTGGGTGCGGTAGGCGCGGTGGGTGCGGTGGGTGGCGCCTCCGCGGCCCCGACAGGCCGGCCTGCCGCTTGGCGCGCCGCTTCGCCCGCCGCTCGGCCCGCTTCCCGGCTCGCTTCCAGGTCTGCTCCCTGTTCTGCCGTCTGGCTGGCCGAGCCCTCGGACGCCGTTCGTGCGCGCCGGGCCGGGCGGTCGCCCGCCGTGCGGGCCGGGCGGTCGCCGGGGGCCGTACGGGGTGCTCGGGCGGGGCGGGTCGGGGCAGGGGGGAGCTGGCCCTTCAGGGGGCCCCATTCGTTGGGGTCGGGGACTCCCGGGGGGAGCATCTGGCGGCGCTTGGGGCCGCCGTGCTCGGACTCGCCGGGCTCCTTCGCGCCGGGCCAGGCCTTGGCGACGCGGGCGGCGAGGACGAAGTCCTTGCGGAGGGGGTGGCCCTCGAAGTTCTCGGGAAGGAGGAGGTGGTCCAGGGCCGGATGGTCGTCGAAGACGACGCCGAACATCTCGTGGGTCTCGCGCTCGTGCCAGGCCGCGCCCGCGTAGACGTCCACGGCGGAGGCGAGCGTCGGGGCCTCGTGCGGGACCGTCGTGCGCAGCAGCAGTCGGCGGACCGGCGCCAGGGCGACGACGTGAGCCAGGACACGGAAGCCGGCGCCCGGTTCGTCGACCGCGCTGAGCCAGTCGAAGTAGGTGCAGGACAGCCGGTCGCGGGCCGCGAGCAGCGCCGCGGTCCAGGACCGCGGTGGTACGTCGACCGTCAGGACCTCGTACGACTCCTCGGCGGTGGCCTCCGGGCCGAAGAGGTCCTCGGCGGGGGCGGGGAGCCAGCCGACGGTGGTCATCGGGCGTCCCCCTGCGCGTCGTCGGCCGCGTCTCCGTCTCCGGCCGTGGCCGGCGGCCGTACGAGCCCGCTCTGGAGGGCCGCCGTCGAGGGGCGGTCGGTTCCGGTGGCGTAGCGCTCCCCCAGCGACTCGCGGGCGATCTTCTCCTGGAGCTTGAGGATTCCCTGGAGCAGCGCCTCGGGGCGCGGCGGGCAGCCGGGGACGTACACGTCGACGGGGATGATCTGGTCGACGCCCTTGGTGACGGAGTACGAGTCCCAGTACGGGCCGCCGCAGTTGCTGCACGCGCCGAAGGAGATGACGTACTTCGGCTCGGGCATCTGCTCGTAGAGGCGCTTGACGGCCGGGGCCATCTTGTCCGTGACCGTGCCGGAGACGACCATCAGGTCGGCCTGGCGCGGGCCCGGCGCGAAGGGGATGACGCCCAGGCGGATGAAGTCGTGGCGGGCCATGGAGGCGGCGATGAACTCGATCGCGCAGCAGGCGAGGCCGAAGTTGAAGACCCAGAGCGAGTAGCGGCGGCCCCAGTTCAGGACGACCTTCATGGGCTCCGGGGCGAGACGGGCGAGGGCGCCGAGCCTGCCCCGTTCCCGGCTCTGCTCCCGGCTCTGCTCGGTCGGGGGGATCCGCACCGGCTCGGGGAGCAGTACCGGCTCGGGAGTCGCCACCGGCTCGGGGGTGGACGGGTTCACGTCCATGTCAGGACGCCCTTCTTGTAGGCGTACAGCAGGCCCACGGCCAGGAAGCCGAGGAAGACGAACATCTCCACGAGCGTGGCCGCACCGTAGCCGGGGGCGGCGAAGACCGTCGCCCAGGGGAACAGGAAGATCGAGTCGACGGCGAAGATGACGTAGAGGAAGGCGTAGACGTAGTAGCGGACCTGGGTGTGGGCCCAGCCCTCGCCGACGGGGTCGACGCCGCACTCGTACGTCAGGAGTTTCTCGGGGGTGGGGACCACGGGGCGCAGCAGGCGGCCCGCGCCGAACGCGACCGCGACGAAGAGCACGCCGATGACGGCGAGGAGTCCGACGACCGCGTAGGAGTCGAAGTAGTCCGACGCCACGACGACCGCCGGTTCCCTCAGCGCTGATTGCGACGACTGCGGCACGGTCCGTCCCTCGCTCCCCGACCCGACCTCGGCCTGTTCGACGATCTGTACGCACGGGAGTCTAGGGCCTGATAAAGACACGGTAAGCAGGCCGTCACGGCCGGGGCGAGGGGGGTGGGGTTTTCCCCAGGCACTCCCGGCGGCGAACTCCATGGCGCGGGAGCGCGTCGCGCGGCACGCTGACGCACATGACCGTATCCAAAGCCGCTCCCACGGCCGCGCGTCCGCGCGCCGTGCCCGCCGTGCCCGCCGTCGGCCCGGGTGCGCCGGGGCGCGACGAGCCGTTGCCGCGCGTCCGGTTCGCCTACGACCCGCAGACGTGGAAGGAGATCGCCCACCTTCTGACGAACCTGCCCCTGTCGGTCGTCGGCTTCGTCTACGTCATGACGGTGCTGTTCACCGGCGCCACGCTGACGCTCACGGTGGTCGGGCTGCCGCTGCTCGCCCTCGGTCTGCTGGGGGCGCGGCTGATGGGCCGGTTCGAGCGGGGCCGGGCGCGGATGCTGCTCGCGGTGCGGGTCGACGAGCCGAGCCCGCTGCCGCTGCGCCGGGCGGGCAACGTCCTCCAGGGCATGTGGCTGGTCCTGAAGGACCCGGTGGCCTGGCGGACGGTGCTGTACGACTTCGTCCGGCTGCCGTGGGGGATCCTCACCTTCACGGTGGCGCTGGTGTCGTTGTTCGTGCTGTGGCCGGTGCTGCCCTTCCTCGCGCGGGGGCTGACCAACGCGGACCGGGCGATGGTGCGGGCCCTGCTGTGCCCCTCGGACGAGCTGGAGCGGCGGATCGCCGAACTGGAGTCCGACCGGGGGGTCGTGGTGGACACCGCCGCAGCCGATCTACGGCGGATCGAACGGGATCTGCACGACGGCGCGCAGGCGCGGCTGGTCAATCTGGCGATGGGGCTCGGCCTGGCCAAGGAGAAGCTCCTGGAGGACCCGGACGCGGCGTCGGTGATGGTCGAGGAGGCGCACGGCGAGGTGAAGCTCGCCCTCCAGGAGCTGCGGGACCTGGCGCGGGGGATCCATCCGGCCGTGCTGACCGACCGGGGACTGGACGCGGCACTGTCGTCGGTGGCCTCGCGGTGCACGGTGCCGGTGCAGGTGACGGCCGAACTGCCGGCGCGACCGGCGCCGGCCATCGAGGGCATCGCCTACTTCACCGTCTCCGAGCTGCTCCAGAACGTCAGCAAGCACAGTGGGGCGAGGTCGGCGTCCGTGGACGTGTGGCGGTCGGAGAACCGGCTGCTCATCCAGGTGTCCGACGACGGCCGGGGCGGTGCGCGGCTCGACGGCGGGTCGGGGATGCGGGGGCTGGCGGACCGGCTGGGCGCCGTGGACGGGCTGTTCATCGTGGACTCCCCGGTCGGGGGGCCCACGACCGTGACGGCGGAGCTGCCCTGGCGGGACCGGACGGAGCCGACGGAGCCGACGGAGTAGGTGCCCCCGCCGCGGGGCCGCGGGGCGCTGTGCGGCCCTGACCGCCCCCGACGCCCGGGGTGGGGAAAACCCCCCTTCCAAGACGCCGACGGACTCCATGGTCCGCGGGGTCGCCGCGGAGGAGGGTGGAGGTAGGGGACGACACCTGCGGACGAGACGAGCAGAACGGACGACGCCGATGGCCACGCAGTACGGGCAGTACGGGGACTACCGGGACCACGGGGACCACCTGGACCACTTGGACCACTTGGACCACGGGGCCCCCGGGAGCCACGGGGACCGTTCGTGGCACGGAGGGACGCCCGGGGCCGGGGCCGGTGGGCGCCGGCGGCACCGGCTGCCGGCCGCGCTGCGGGCACCGGTCGAGGCGCGTGCCTGGCGGGAGTTCGCCTACGTGCTGCTGAGCCTGCCGATCAGCATCGTGCTGTTCACCTTCGCGGTCACGATGCTGTCGGTGGGGGCGGGCCTGCTGGTGACGTTCCTCGGGGTGCCCGTACTGGCGGCGGGACTGGCGGCGTGCCGTGGCCTCGGAGCGGTGGAGCGGGCGCGGGCGCGGGGACTGCTCGGGCTGGACGTGGCCACGCCGGAGCCGTTGCGGCCGCGGGGCCGGGGGGCACTGGCCTGGATGGGCGCGGTGCTCAGGAGCGGCACGTCCTGGCGGCACGTCCTGTACGCGGTGCTGCACCTGCCGTGGGCGGTGTTCTCCTTCTCCGTCGCGGTCGTGTTCTGGGCGTACGGCTGGACGACGCTGACGTATCCGCTGTGGTTCTGGCTCTTCCCGCTGTACGGCGGGCAGGACGGCCTTCAGCTGTACGGCGACGAGGGGCACCGGGTGTACCTGGACAACCCGTTCGAGATCACCGTGACGGCGCTGGTGGGGCTGTTGTTCACGCTGGCCACGCCGTGGATCGTGCGGGCGCTGACGACGGTGGACCGGGTGATGGTGCACGGGCTGCTCGGGCCGTCGCGGCTGGCGTCGCGGGTGGTGGAGCTGGAGTCCGACCGGGGGGTCGTGGTCGACACGGCCGCGGCCGACCTGCGGCGGATCGAGCGGGATCTGCACGACGGGGCGCAGGCGCGGCTGGTGGCGTTGGCGATGGATCTGGGCCTCGCGAAGGAGAAGCTGCGGGAGGATCCGCGGGAGGCGGCACGGATGGTGGACGAGGCGCACGGTGAGGTGAAGACGGCGTTGCAGGAGCTGCGGGACCTGGCGCGGGGGATCCATCCGGCCGTGCTGACCGACCGGGGGCTGGACGCGGCGCTGTCGTCGGTGGCCTCGCGGTGCACGGTGCCGGTGCGGGTGGAGGTGGACCTGGTGGAGCGGCCGGCCGCGGCGATCGAGGGGATCGCCTACTTCACCGTGTCCGAGCTTCTGCAGAACGTCAGCAAGCACAGTGGGGCGAGGTCGGCGTCCGTGGACGTGTGGCGGTCGGAGAACCGGCTGCTGGTGCAGGTGAGCGATGACGGTGTGGGCGGTGCGGACGCCTCAGGCGGGTCGGGGCTGGCGGGGCTGGCCGGGCGGCTCGACGCGGTGGACGGGATTCTGGTGGTGGACTCTCCGGCCGGGGGGCCCACGCGGGTGACGGCGGAGCTGCCCTGGCGGGGTGGGGAGTAGGGGTTTCCTCGCCTCCGCCGCCCCGTCCCGTCCCTTCCCGTCCCTCCGCCGCCCCGTCCCGTCCCGTCCCGCCCCTTCCCTCCCGTCCCGTCCCGCCCCTTCCCTCCCGTCCCGTCCCGGTCCCCAAGGGCTCTGCCCCTTTCCACCCCGCCCAGGGCTCCGCCCTGAACCCCGGCGGGCTCCCCCTGTACCCCCCGTACAGGGTCCCCGTGCGGGAACTCCCCCCGCGCCGTACAGACTCCGCCCTCGCGCCCCGTAGGACCCCGCCCGAGCCTCGGCCAGGGCACCACTCCCGGTCCAGTCGGGCGCGGCGTCCCCACCAGCCGTTCGTGGTCGGCTTCGGACTTGGGCCGGGGCGGCAGGCCTGAGGGCGCCCCCCTGCCGAAGATTTCCTGTCGTCGTCGCCGGACTCCCCCGGCGCGGGGCGATTGCTGGGATGCTGGGGCTGTTCCGTGGACGGACGGGTTTTCGCGGACGGGTCGTGGCTGGGGGGCCGGAGAGCGTGGAGGTCAGGGTGCGGGTGGTCATTGCCGAGGACTCGGTGTTGCTGCGGGAGGGGCTGACGCGGTTGCTGACGGACCGGGGGCATGACGTGGTCGCCGGGGTCGGGGATGCCGAGGCGCTGGTGAAGACGGTCACCGAGCTGGACGCGGAGGGGGCGTTGCCCGACGTGGTCGTGGCCGACGTGCGGATGCCGCCGACGCACACCGACGAGGGGGTGCGGGCCGCCGTACTGCTGCGCAAGTCGTATCCGGGGCTCGGGGTGCTGGTGCTGTCGCAGTACGTGGAGGAGCGGTACGCCACCGAACTGCTGGCCGGTTCCAGCCGGGGGGTGGGTTACCTGCTCAAGGACCGGGTGGCCGAGGTGCGGGAGTTCGTGGACGCGGTGGTGCGGGTGGCCGAGGGGGGCACGGCCCTGGACCCCGAGGTGGTCGCGCAGCTGCTCGGGCGCAGTCGCAAGCAGGACGTGCTGGCCAGGCTGACCCCGCGGGAGCGGGAGGTGCTGGGGCTGATGGCCGAGGGGCGGACGAACTCGGCGATCGCCAAGCAGCTGGTGGTGAGCGACGGCGCGGTGGAGAAGCACGTCAGCAACATCTTCCTGAAGCTCGGGCTGTCCCCGAGCGACGGGGATCACCGGCGCGTTCTCGCGGTCCTCACCTATCTCAAATCCTGAGAACGGCGAAAGAGCGCTTTTCCTTCGTCGTGCCTTCTCGCACATCCTGGGCAGTCGGAAATCATGGCACGTCGGGGTGCCGGGCCGGCTCAGGGCAGTGACCTTCGTGCGAATGGCCGAGGGAGGCGACCCTTACAGACGTAGGGTTGATCCAGGGAGGGTCTGCGGGAAGACCGCTCCCCCGGACAGCCACCTCGAGGGAGGTCCAGTTCAGTGACCAGTCAGGTCAGCAGCCCAGCGGAACAGGCCGACGGCAGCGAGGGAACGGACGCAGCCGTCGTGGGAGAGCAGCGCAAACCGGGCGGGACGAAGGACGTACGCCGTCTCGACCGGGTGATCATCAGGTTCGCGGGGGACTCCGGTGACGGCATGCAGCTCACCGGTGACCGTTTCACCTCGGAGACGGCGTCGTTCGGCAACGACCTGTCGACGCTGCCGAACTTCCCCGCCGAGATCCGGGCGCCCGCCGGCACCCTTCCCGGCGTGTCCTCGTTCCAGCTGCACTTCGCCGACCACGACATCCTCACGCCGGGTGACGCTCCGAACGTGCTGGTCGCGATGAATCCGGCGGCGCTGAAGGCGAACATCGGCGATGTGCCGCGCGGTGCGGAGATCATCGTCAACACGGACGAGTTCAGCAAACGGGCGATGCAGAAGGTGGGGTACGCGGCCTCGCCGCTGGAGGACGGGTCCCTCGACGGTTACCAGATCCACCCGGTCCCGTTGACCACACTGACCGTCGAGGCCCTCAAGGATTTCGACCTCACCCGCAAGGAGGCCGAGCGCAGCAAGAACATGTTCGCGCTCGGCCTCCTTTCGTGGATGTACCACCGGCCGACCGAGGGGACCGAGAAGTTCCTGAAGTCGAAGTTCGCGAAGAAGCCGGACATCGCGGCCGCCAACATCGCGGCGTTCCGGGCGGGCTGGAACTTCGGCGAGACGACCGAGGACTTCGCGGTCAGCTACGAGGTCGCCCCGGCGGCGAAGGCGTTCCCCGTCGGCACCTACCGGAACATCTCCGGGAACCTGGCGCTGGCGTACGGGCTGATCGCCGCCTCGCGGCAGGCCGACCTGCCGTTGTTCTTGGGGTCGTATCCGATCACACCGGCCTCGGACATCCTGCACGAGCTGAGCAGGCACAAGAACTTCGGCGTGCGCACCTTCCAGGCCGAGGACGAGATCGCGGGCATCGGCGCGGCGCTCGGGGCCGCCTTCGGCGGGTCGCTGGCGGTGACCACGACCTCCGGTCCCGGGGTGGCGCTGAAGTCGGAGACCATCGGGCTCGCCGTGTCGCTCGAGCTGCCGCTGCTGGTCGTCGACATCCAGCGGGGCGGGCCCTCGACCGGTCTGCCGACCAAGACCGAGCAGGCGGACCTGCTGCAGGCGATGTTCGGGCGCAACGGCGAGGCCCCGCTCCCCATCGTCGCGCCCCGCACGCCCGCCGACTGTTTCGACGCCGCCCTGGAAGCGGCCCGGATCGCGCTGACGTACCGCACGCCGGTGATGCTGCTGTCCGACGGCTACCTCGCCAACGGCTCCGAGCCCTGGCGGATCCCCGAGCTGGACGAGCTGCCTGACCTGGCCGTGCAGTTCGCGCAGGGTCCCAACCACACCCTTCAGGACGGCGCCGAGGTCTTCTGGCCGTACAAGCGCGACCCGCAGACCCTCGCCCGGCCGTGGGCGGTGCCGGGCACGCCGGGTCTGGAGCACCGGATCGGCGGGATCGAGAAGCAGGACGGCACCGGCAACATCTCCTACGACCCGGCCAACCACGACTTCATGGTCCGCGTCCGGCAGGCCAAGATCGACGGCGTCGACGTGCCGGACGTCGAGGTCGACGACCCGCACGGGGCGAGAACCCTGGTCCTCGGCTGGGGTTCCACCTACGGGCCCGTCACCGCGGCGGTACGGCGGCTGCGGGCGGCCGGGGAGGCGATCGCGCAGGCCCACCTGCGGCATCTGAACCCGTTCCCGAAGAACCTGGGCACGGTGCTGAAGGCGTACGACAAGGTCGTGATCCCGGAGATGAACCTGGGCCAGCTCGCCACCCTGATCCGGGCGAGATACCTGGTCGACGCGCACTCGTACAACCAGGTCAACGGCATGCCGTTCAAGGCGGAACAGCTCGCCTCGGCTCTCAAGGAGGCCATCGATGGCTGAGACGTCCACGGAAGGCACGGGCACGATCGAGGCGCTTTCGCTCGTCCCCAAGGCCGAGGGCCGTCAGTCCATGAAGGACTTCAAGTCCGACCAGGAGGTCCGCTGGTGCCCCGGCTGCGGTGACTACGCGATCCTGGCCGCCGTCCAGGGCTTCATGCCGGAGCTGGGGCTGGCCAGGGAGAACATCGTCTTCGTCTCGGGCATCGGCTGCTCCTCGCGCTTCCCGTACTACCTGAACACCTACGGGATGCATTCGATCCACGGGCGGGCCCCGGCGATCGCGACCGGGCTCGCCACCAGCCGGCGCGACCTGAGCGTGTGGGTGGTGACCGGGGACGGGGACGCCCTGTCCATCGGCGGCAACCACCTCATCCACGCCCTGCGGCGCAATGTGAACCTCAAGATCCTGCTGTTCAACAACCGGATCTACGGGCTGACCAAGGGGCAGTACTCGCCCACCTCCGAGGTCGGCAAGATCACCAAGTCGACGCCGATGGGCTCGCTGGACGCACCGTTCAACCCGGTGTCGCTGGCGCTCGGCGCGGAGGCGTCGTTCGTGGCGCGCACGATCGACTCCGACCGCAAGCACCTGACGGAGGTGCTGCGGCAGGCCGCCGCCCATCCGGGCACGGCGCTGGTGGAGATCTACCAGAACTGCAACATCTTCAACGACGGCGCCTTCGACGCGCTGAAGGACCGGGAGTCGGCCGAGGAGGCGGTGATCCGGCTGGAGCACGGGCAGCCGATCCGGTTCGGCGCCGACCGGTCCAGGGGGGTCGTGCGGGACCGTGCGACCGGCGATCTCAAGGTGGTGACGGTGACCGCGGAGAACGAGTCCGAGATCCTGGTCCACGACGCGCGCGCCGCGTCCCCGACCACCGCGTTCGCGCTGTCCCGGCTGGCCGATCCGGACACCCTGCACCACACGCCGATCGGCGTCCTGCGCTCCGTCGAGCGGCCGGTCTACGACACCCAGATGTCCGACCAGCTCGACGCGGCCATCGACCGCCACGGCAAGGGGGACCTGGCGGCGCTGCTGGCGGGCGGGGACACCTGGACGGTCGTCGGCTGAGCGACGGCGACGCGACGTACGCGAAGGCCCGGAACCGTGACGGTTCCGGGCCTTCGCGTATTGCGTGTACGGATGCCGGTGGCGCTCCCCCTACGGATGCCGACGGCACCCGACCCGGCCGTGCGGCAGCACCGCCCGGCTCGGTACTGCCCGGCTCGGTACTCACCCGGAACCGGCACGCACCTGAACACCAGTACCTTACTTCAAAGTGGGTACTTTCTCTCGGTTAGCGCACGCCTTAGGGTTAGTTGCAGACCGCACCCCAAGGAGTTCTGCATCATGAGCATCGTCGTCACCGGAGCCACCGGACACCTCGGCCGCCACGTCGTGGAGCAGTTGCTGGAGAAGGTCCCCGCCGAGGGGATCACGGCCGTCGTGCGCGACACGGCCAAGGCCGCCGACCTCGCCGAGCGCGGCGTGAAGCTCGCGGTCGCCGACTACAACGACCCCGGGACCTTCGACGGCCTGTTCGCCGCCGGCGACAGGGTCCTGTTGATCTCGGGCAACGAGTTCGACAAGGGCCGCCCGGCCCAGCACCAGGTCGTCATCGACGCCGCCGCGGCGGCGGGCGTCGCGCTGCTGGCGTACACGAGCGCGCCCGGCAGCCTGAGCGCCGCGCTGGCAGACGACCACCGTGCCACCGAGAAGGCCCTGCTGGCCTCCGGTCTCCCCTACAGCCTGCTGCGCAACGGCTGGTACCACGAGAACTACACCGAGAACCTCGCCCCGGTGCTGGCGCACGACGCCGTCGTCGCCGCCGCCGGTGACGGCCGCGTCTCCTCCGCCTCCCGCGCCGACTACGCCGCCGCCGCGGTCGCCGTACTGACCGGCGAGGGGCACGAGAACACGACGTACGAGCTGGGCGGCGACGAGGCGTGGAGCTTCGCGGAGTACGCGGCCGAGCTGAGCCGGCAGACCGGCAGGGAGATCGCCTACAACGCCGTGTCCACCGAGACCCTGGTCGGCATCCTGACCGGCGCCGGGCTGCCCGGGCCGTTCGCCACGATCCTGGCCGGCGTGGACGCGTCCATCGAGAAGGGCGAGCTGGTCGTCACCACCGGCGACCTGTCCCGGCTGGCCGGCCGCCCGACCACCCCGCTGTCCGAGGCGGTCTCCGCCGCGCTCAAGGGCTGACCTGTCGCGCCGCCCTCCGCCTGTCATGACCGTATGGCGATACGGACATGACAGGCGGGGGTGTCCGGCGTTACCTTCGACCACGCGCGCCTGCCACGAGGCGGTGCGGTCGTCAGGAGGAGGGGCCCGTGGCCGGGAAGTCCAAGGCCGGTGAGAGCCGGACAGGTCTGCTGAACGGTTTCGCCGCCTACGGGATGTGGGGGCTCGTCCCCCTCTTCTGGCCCCTGCTCAAACCCGCAGGCGCGGGCGAGATCCTCGCCCACCGCATGGTGTGGTCCCTCGCCTTCGTCGCCGTCGCGCTGATCGTCGCAGGGCGCTGGAAGTGGGCCGGTGAACTGCTGCGTCAGCCGCGCCGGCTCGCGCTCGTCACCGTGGCCGCCGCCGTCATCACGGTGAACTGGGGCGTCTACATCTGGGCCGTGAACAGCGGCCACGTCGTCGAGGCCTCTCTCGGCTACTTCATCAACCCGCTGGTCACCATCGCGATGGGTGTCCTGCTCCTGAAGGAGCGGCTGCGGCCCGCGCAGTGGGTGGCGGTCGGTGTCGGCCTGGCCGCCGTCCTCGTGCTGACCGTCGGATACGGCAGTCCGCCGTGGATCTCGCTCTGCCTCGCCTTCTCCTTCGCCGTCTACGGGCTGGTGAAGAAGAAGGTCGACCTCGGCGGGGTCGAGTCCCTGGCCGCCGAGACCGCGATCCAGTTCCTGCCGGCGCTCGGCTATCTGCTGTGGCTGTCGGCGCACGGCGGCTCCACCTTCACCGGCGAGGGGGTCGGGCACTCCGCACTCCTCGCCTCCACCGGCATCGTCACCGCGTTCCCGCTGGTGTGCTTCGGCGCGGCGGCGATCCGGGTGCCGCTGTCCACGCTGGGCCTGTTGCAGTACATGGCGCCGGTCTTCCAGTTCCTGCTCGGCATCCTGTACTTCGGTGAGGCCATGCCGCCCGAGCGCTGGGCCGGCTTCGCGCTGGTCTGGCTGGCGCTGGTGCTGCTCACCGGGGACGCGTGGCGCACCTCGCGCCGGACGGCCCGGGCGCTGCGGGCATCCCGGTTGCTCGCCGCCGAGGCCGGAGTGCCCGGCCCCGCCGTGACGGGCGGCCCCGCCGCGACGGACGCCATCGCCGGCGCCGTACGGGGGGACGGCGCGGCGCCGTCCGCGTCCGTGTCCGCGGTCGAAGTGCCGGAGGTCTCCCCCGTCGCCAGGCCGTAGCCGGCGGTCACCGCGGAGATCCCGGCGGCGCCGGGTCCCGGTCACCGCGGAGATCCCGGCGGCGCCGCCGGCGGGATCCGGGCGAAAGCCCCTCGGGCCTGTCCGGCGGATCATGCCGGACAGGCCCCACTCGACCGGACAGGCCCTATTCGAGCCGTCCGCGGGCCCGGTGTGCCCGCACCTTCTCGCGGTTGCCGCAGTGTTCCATCGCGCACCAGCGGCGGCGGCCGGGGCGGGATGTGTCGACGAAGAGGAGTCGGCAGTCGTGCGCGCCGCACTCGCGGACGCGGTGCGCGTACGGGCCGGTGAAGAGGTCGATCGCGTCGCGGGCGACGGTCGAGAGCAGCTGGGTGCCGGTGGCGCCGGGGGCCCAGGCACGGGTGCCGTCCGGGGCGAGACGGGGGACGAGCGGGGCCTCGGCCGCGGCCGCGTTGAGGGCGTCCAGGTGCTCCGGCTGTTGCGGGCGGCCGTGGGCCCGGTCGGCCGTGAGGAGGAAGAGGGCGTCGCGTACGGTGCGCACCCGGCCCAGTTCCGCGTCCGAAACGGTGGGTTCCAGCCCTTCGGGCAGGCGGCTGCGGACGGCCCAGGCGACGAGGTCGGCGGGTTCGTGCAGCACCTCGTAGCGGGCGAAGGCGCCGGGACCGCCGGTGACCAGCAGCTCCAGGCAGAGGGCGCCCGGGTCGAAGCGGTAGGGCCGGCCGTCGTGCGAGACCAGGGTCAGGCCGGGGAGCCGACCGGCCGGTGACCCGGGACCACCTGGTGTTTCCGGATGTTCCGGCGTTTCCGTTGCCCGTGCGCTCATGTAACCACTATAACTGGTTACATGAGCGAGACACCCACAGCGGAACCCACTCCCGTCCACTGGAAACTCGTCGTCGACTCCCTCGACCCGCACACCCAGGCGGACTTCTGGGCCGCCGCCCTGCACTACGCGGTCGAGGACAACAGTGCGCTCGTCGAGCGCCTGCTGGGACTCGGGGCGCTGCCCGGCGCGGCGACGGTGGAGCACCACGGCCGCCCGGCCTTCCGGGACCTGATCGCCGTACGGCATCCCGCTGACCCCTTCGACGCGGACACCGGCACCGGACTGGGGCGGCGGCTGCTGTTCCAGCGGGTGCCGGAGGAGAAGACGGTCAAGAACCGGCTCCACCTCGACCTGCACCCCGGCGCGGAGCGGCGGGAGGCGGAGGTCGAGCGGCTGACCGCGCTCGGGGCGAGCGTGCTGCGGGAGGTGAGGGAACCGTCCGGGACGTGGGTGGTGATGGCGGACCCGGAGGGGAACGAGTTCTGCGTGCAGTGAGCCGGAGCGGCGGCGACGGGGTCCGCCAGGTGAACTCGCTGTCCTGATAGCACTCTTGACGGAGAGTTGGCCACAGCTTCACCATCCAGGCACCCCATTCACTGTGGGTTCCCTGTGGCCACCCCGCGGGGAACCCCTCTGGAACCCGGAGCCCCCCACCATGAAGCTCTCCGTTTCCGGGCGGGCGACGGCGACCGCCGTCGTCGCGGCCGCCTCGCTGCTCGCCACCGGATCCATAGCCGGCGCGGCCCCCGCCCCCGAGCCCGTCGCGATCGCCGCCGCGCCCGACATCCCGGTGGCGAACGTCAAGGCACACCTGACCCAGCTCCAGTCGATCGCCACCGCCAACGGCGGCAACCGCGCCCACGGCCGCACCGGTTACCGGGCCTCCCTGGACTATGTGAAGGCCAAGCTGGACGCCGCCGGATTCACCACCACGATCCAGCAGTTCACCGCGTCCAGCCGGGTCGGCTACAACCTGATCGCCGACTGGCCGGGCGGCGACACCAACCAGGTCGTCATGGCCGGCGCGCACCTCGACAGCGTCAGCTCCGGCGCCGGCATCAACGACAACGGGACCGGTTCCTCGGCCGTCCTGGAGGCCGCCCTCACCGTCGCCCGCACCGGCTACCAGCCCACCAAGCACCTGAGATTCGCCTGGTGGGGCGCGGAGGAACTCGGCCTGGTCGGCTCCAAGTACTACGTCAACAGCCTGTCCTCCACGAACCGCGCCCGCATCAGCGGCTACCTCAACTTCGACATGATCGGCTCGCCGAACCCCGGCTACTTCGTCTACGACGACGACCCTGCCATCGAGAAGACCTTCAAGGACTACTTCGCGGGCATCGGCGTCGCCACGGAGATCGAGACCGAGGGCGACGGCCGTTCCGACCACGCGCCCTTCAAGAGCGCGGGCGTCCCGGTCGGCGGCCTGTTCACCGGGGCGAGCCGCACCAAGACGGCGGCGCAGGTGACCAAGTGGGGCGGTACGGCCGGACAGGCCTTCGACCGCTGCTACCACTCCTCCTGCGACACCACCGCCAACGTCAACGACACGGCGCTCAACCGCAACTCGGACGCGCTCGCGTACGCGGTGTGGACGCTGTCGCAGTAGGCGTGCGCCCCGTGGGGCCGGTGCCCCGGCCCCGCGGGTTCGTTCCCCGCCCCCGCGGGACCGGGTCCGGGCCCTGCCGGCTCGCCCCTCGGCCCCGCCGGCTCGTCCCCTAACCCTGCGGGCCCGCGCCCGCGTCGCGGGCCCGTCGGGCCAGCCTGGTCATCCGGGACCGGGCCGACTCCAACTCCTCGGCGTCTTCGGCGGCAGGTCCGTCCTCGGTGGCCAACTCGGTCCACAGGCTCAGGAGTTCGGTGCCCAGGTTCAGGCCCTGGAAGGGGTCGCGCACGGCACGCCAGGCCGTCGCCGCGCTCTGCACGTTGCCGTACGCGGCCTCCGCGTCCCGGTGACGGCGGTGGATGCCGACCAGGTCGAGCGAGAGGTGGAAGGAACGGACCGGGTCACCGGCCAGGTAGGCGATGTACGCGGCGAGTTCGCGCAGCCGGAGCACCTCGGGGTGCTCCGGTCCCAGCGTCGCCGAGGCCTCGGTCACGGTCCGCTCCGCGAGCGCCGCGGCCGTGTCCGTGCGCCCCGCCCGCACGGCCTCGTTGATCCGCGCCATCGGCTCGCCGAGCAGGGCGGGCGTCCCGTCGGCGCCGGGAAGCGAGCGCGGGTCGTCCCCGAGCACGGCCTCCGCCACCGCGTCGAAGCCGCGGGCGGGGGTCGGCCTGGGCTCGGGATCGGGCTCGAAGCCCCGCGCCACCTCGGGGTCGAGGAGCGGCACGGGGTCGGCAGCCGGGCGCGGCACGGCGTCGAAGGCCGGATCCGGGACCGGGCCGGAGACCGGGCGCGGCACGGCGTCGGAAACCGGATCCGGGACCGGGCCGGAGACCGGGGACGGCCGGGGGGCCTGGACCGGCTGCGGGAACTGAACCCCTTGCGGGACCGGGTCGGAGACCGGGGACGGCCGGAGGGCCTGGACCGGCTGCGAACCCCGGTGCGGCTGCGCGTCCCGCCCCGGCTCCGGCACGGGGCCGGGGCGGGCGTCCTGCGGGGTACGGTCCATCACCGGCGGTGGGCCGAAGACGCCCGTCGGGGCGGCTGCCGCGCCCGGGACCTCGTCCCGCGGCTCCGACGGCTCGCGGTGCGGGAAGTGCGTGGGCCGGTCCGGTCCGGTGGGTGTCCGCCCCTCGGCGGGCGGCGCGGGCGGGGTCGGCGGAGCGGGCGGGGTCGGCGGGGTGAGCACCTCGGTGGGCCGGGCCGACGGCCGGTCGTCCGGCTCCCTCTGCGGGGGCACGCGTAGGGGCTCGCCCGCGAAATGGCTGGAACCGTCCGGCTCGACGCGCAGCGGGACGACGTAGCCGATGCGCTCGTCGTGGACCGTGGCGAGCACCGGGTGCCCGGTGGCGAGGGCGATGCGGTGGAGGTGGCCGAGAACGGCCTGCTGGAGTTCCTGCCCGTCGGCGGCGACGACGGGAACGCCGCCGATGCTCGCCGGCCCGCCCCCCGAGACGCGCACGTCGAGCGGCGCCACCGCGACGGCCGGCCCCCCGTCGTACTGCTGTGCCCGCTTCTTCTCGCGGCTGAGTCGAGACATCGGTTCCTCACCCTGACACGTCGCCGTGCACGTACGTTGCACTCATCACCCGTGCACCCAGGCGTACACGTAATGTTGAGTCTCTCCGCTCACGCCCGTCCGCACGTCACCGCGGCGTCACAGCCTCGTTCCAAGGACCCGCGGCCACGGGGATCCGGCGGTGGTCCGGCCGCGCGGCGGGCGGTGGCGACGACGAGGGGTGCGGGCATGCGGACGAGGGACGGGCGGCGGCCGGGACCGGAGATCTGGATCCGCGGTCCGGTGCCCGCGCCGGAGCCGCCGCCGTGGCCGTACGGCGCGGCGGCCGGCCCCCGCCGCTTCTCCTGGCTCGGCACGCACGGCGGGGCCGGCGCCTCCACGCTCGCCGCGGTCTACGGCGGCCACGACTGCGGACGTGACTGGCCCGGTCCGCACGACCCGCCGTCCGTGCTGCTCGTGGCCCGGACCCACGCGGCCGGACTGGAGTCGGCGCTGCGGGCCCTGGAGGTCTTCCGGCGCGGGCAGGCACCGGCGGGCCTCGACCTGGACTCCGTCGTGCTGGTCGCGGACGCGCCCGGCCGGCTTCCGCGCCCGCTGGCGCAGCGGGTGCGGCTGATCGAGTCGGCCGTCGACGTGTACCGGGTGCCGTGGGTCCAGGACTGGCGCCTGGGTGACCTGTCGGGCCCCCCGCCCCGCGACACGGCACCCCTGATCCGCCTCACGGACACGACCGCCCGGCGGACGCGCTGAGCGCGGATCCGTCCGCGTCGCGGGAACCCCCGCCCGCGTCAGCGCCCGCCTCCTCTGCCGTCGGGCTCGCGGCCGCCGTACGGGAGGGGCGGTTGCGGGCCGTCGACGTGGTGCGCGGGGCCCTGGAGCGGATCGAGCGGACGGACCGTGCGCTGGGGGCGTTCGCCGAGGTGTGGGAGGACGCGGCGGCGGAGCGGGCGGCCGAGGTGGACGCGCGGGTCGCCGCCGGTGAGCGGCTGCCGCTCGCGGGGGTGCCGATCGGGGTCAAGGGGCGGCACGGGCTGCGGACGGCGGGACCGCTGGTGGCCGCCGGCTGCGTACCGGTGGGCGCGACGGCCGTGCCCGGGCCCGGAACCCCCTGGCGGACCTGGGGTCTCGGCGCCCACGGCCGTACCGTCAACCCCTGGCGGGCCGACCGCACGCCGGGTGGCTCCTCGGCCGGTGCGGCGGCGGCGGTCGCGGCCGGTCTGGTGCCGCTGGCGACCGGCGGCGACGGCGCGGGCTCGGTGCGCATCCCGGCCGCCTGGTGCGGCGTCCTCGGGCTGAAGGTCACCAACGGCCGCTTCCCGTCCCCCGACCGTACGGGGCTGGCGGCGCCGGGCGTCCTGGCACGGCACGCGGCGGACGCGGCGGCGTACTGGGCGGTGCTGTCCGGCCGGGCGGTGCTGTCCGGAGCGGGTCCGGGGCGGCGGCTCGGGGCGCCCACCGCCGTCTTCTCCCCCGGTCTCGGATTCGCCGACCCCCGCCCGGAGCCCCTGGCCCTCGCCCGGGCCGCCGTGGACCGCCTCGCCGACGCCGGCGTCGTACGGCTGTCGCGGTCCGGGGCGCCGGTACGGCTGGAGGACCCCGCGCCCGTCTGGCTCGCGGTGCGCGGGCCGGGTGCCACCTCGGCGGTCCGGGGAGCACGGGACGTCAACGACCGTCGGCTGGCCGCCCTCTTCGACCGGGCGGACCTGTTGCTGACCCCTACGACCCCTGATCCGGCGCACGGCCACGACGGCCCCGGCGAGCGTTATTCGACGGCGCTGACGTGGGCGTTCAACCTGAGCGGGCATCCGGCGATCAGCATTCCGGCGGGGGTCGGCTCGGACGGCTGCCCGGTGGGGCTCCAGGCGGTGGCGGCACACGGGCGGGAGAGCGTGCTGCTGGCCCTGGCGGCGGCCGCGGAGGCGCTCACGGGGTTCCGGGCGCCCCCTGGCACCTTTGATTGCACGCGCATATAATGCAGATGCGCGTATTGACCGCACGCCGACTTTTTGGGGAACCCATGAGCACTCGCCGTTTCCTGTTCGTGCTGGGCAGCAGCCGTCCCGGCGGCAACACGGAGCAGCTCGCCCGTGCGGCCGCCGAGCAACTGCCGGCCGACGTGGAGCAGGAGTGGATCAGCCTCGTCGAGCATCCGCTGCCCGACTTCGAGGACCTGCGCCACGACACCGACCACGTCCGTCCCACCGAGGGCGCCGCGGCCCTGCTGCTCGACGCCACGCTCGCGGCGACGGACATCGTGATCGCCTCGCCGCTGTACTGGTACACGCTGTCCGGCCAGGCCAAGCGCTACCTGGACCACTGGTCCGGCTGGCTGCGCACCCCCGGCGTCGACTTCAAGGCGACCCTCGCCGGGCGCACCCTGTGGGGTGTCACGGTGCTCGCCGAGGAGGAGCAGTCGGTGGCGGACCCGCTGGTCGGCGCGTTGGGGAACTCGGCGGCGTACCTGCGGATGCGGTTCGGCGGGGTGCTGCTGGGGAACGGCAGCAAGCCGGGTGACGTGCTGACCGACACGCAGGCGCTGACCCGCGCGAAGACCTTCTTCGAGCAGCCCGCGCCGCTCGCCCGCTACCCGTTCGAGACCGGCTGACGGCCGCTACCCGTTCGAGACCGGCTGACGGCCCGCGCCCGCCCGCCACGGGGAAGCCGGCGGGCGTGGGCCGTCACGCCGCCACATCTTCACGCCGTCACGCCGCCGCACCGTCACGCCGTCACGCCGTCACGTCCTTCGCCGTGAACCGCGCCCAGGCCGCCGATCCGAACACCGCGACGTACACCGCCTGGAGGCCGAGGTTCTTGCGGAGTTCCTCCCAGTGGACCGGGTCGCGCATGAGGTCGGCGAAGGACAGCCAGTAGTGGGAGAAGAGGTACGGCTGGATCGCGTGCAGCTGCGGGATCTGGTCGAGGATCTGCACGGTGATGAGCAGGCCCACGGTCGTCGCCATGGCCGCGACGCCGCTGTCGGTGAGCGTGGAGACGAACACTCCGAGCGCGGCCACGCCGAGCAGCGAGGCGGTGACGGCCAGGGAGATCAGCAGGGCCCGCCCCAGGCCGTC
The DNA here is from genome assembly GCF_043198675.1 of Streptomyces sp. NPDC048734. NCBI lineage: Bacteria > Bacillati > Actinomycetota > Actinomycetes > Kitasatosporales > Streptomycetaceae > Streptomyces > Streptomyces sp. NPDC048734. Next base: position 755,381 of record NZ_JBICUZ010000002.1, read on the forward strand.
GGCGAAGGAGATGCGGGTGCCGGAGATGGTCGTGAGGTCGCCGAGCGGGAACAGCAGCGCGCCGACCGCCAGCGCCGACACCGCGACGACCAGGGTGGCCAGCAGGCAGAAGATCACCGTGGCCGCGTACTTGGCGAGCAGCAGGCGGGTGCGGCCGGCGGGGGCGACGAGGAGGTAGCGCAGGGTGCCGGAGTTCGCCTCGCCGGCGACCGCGTCCCCCGCGACGACGCCGACGGCCATCGGCAGGAAGAACGGGAGCGTCGCGGCCAGCGCCGTGAACACCAGGAACAGACCGTTGTTGGTGATCTGCGCCATGAAGGCCGGTCCCTCACCGCCGCCGCCCCGCTGACCGCCGGCCGATCCATCACCGGTCTCGATCTTCACGGCGATCCCGACGAGCACCGGTACGGCCGCCAGCACACCGAGCAGGGCGAGGGTGCGCCAGCGGCGCAGGGTGACGGCCAGTTCGCTGCGGAAGAGTCCGAGGCCCCACAACGGGCTCACCCGCCGGAGGCTCTCCCCGTCCCGCGGTGCGGCTCGCGGTACGGCTTTCGGTGCCACCTCCGATGCAGCCGCCGATACGGCCACCGCTTCGGCACGTTCGGCCCGCTCAGCCCGCTCAGCCCGCTCAGCCCGCGACATCGAAACCCTCCCCCGTGAGTGCGACGAACGCGTCCTCCAGGGAGGCCCGCTCCACGCCGAAGCCGCGCACCCGGACGCCTGCCGTCACCAACGCCGCGTTCAGATCGGCGAGTTCACGGTCGGCGGGCTCACCCGTCACCCGGTCCTCGGTGACGACGACGTCCGCCACGCCCTGTTCCTTCAGCACCCTGGCCGCGTCCGTCGTGTCCGGGGTGGTCACGGCGAGCCGACCGCGCGCGCGGGCCGCCAGGTCCGACACCGGCCCCTGGGTGAGGAGCCGCCCACGTGCCATGACGGCCGCGTGCGTGCAGACCTGCTCGATCTCGTCGAGGAGGTGGGAGGAGAGGAAGACGGTGGTGCCGTCCGCCGCCAGCTCCCGCACCAGGACGCGGATCTCGCGCATGCCCTGCGGGTCGAGACCGTTGGTCGGCTCGTCCAGGACCAGCAGCCGACGGGGCTGGAGAAGGGCGGCGGCCAGGCCCAGCCGCTGCTTCATGCCGAGCGAGTACGCCTTCGCCTTCTTGCCGGCGGCGGTCGTCAGACCCACCCGGTCCAGCGCCTCGGCCACGCGGACGCGCCGGGTGCGGGGGTCGGCGGTCGGGTCGGCGGCGTCGTAGCGCAGGAGGTTGTCGCGGCCGGAGAGGAAGCCGTAGAGGGCGGGGCCCTCGATGAGGGCGCCGACGTGCGGGAGCACGGCGCGGGACGCGCGGGGCATGGGGTGCCCCAGCACCCGCGCCGTGCCGGAGGTGGGTTCGATCAGGCCCATCAGCATGCGGATGGTGGTGGTCTTGCCGGAGCCGTTCGGACCGAGGAAGCCGAAGACGCTGCCCGCCGGGACGGCCAGGTCGAGGCCGTCGACGGCGAGCTGTCCACCGCGGTAGCGCTTGGTGAGGGCGCGCGTGCGGATGACGGTGTCACCGTCGGTGGTGCCGTCACCGTCGGTAATGCCGTCGCCGTCGGTGATGCCGTCGCCGTCGCTTTCGGTGACGCCGTACGCGCCGGCGGCACCGACGCCGCCCGGAACGCCGCCCGGAACGGGCGTGCGGGGCAGTGCCCGTACCGCCGGCTCGTCGTCCATCGGTTCCCCCGATCGTCGGTTCACCTCAGGGTACTTACCGCCCCGCGTTCGCCGCCTTCACCAGGGCGTCCTTGGTGACGGCGCCGACGTAGAGCTTGCCGTCGTCCGTGGCCAGGGCGTTGACCAGGCGGGTGGAGAAGACGGTGCCCGTGCCGAACTTGCCGTCGACCTTGTCGCCGAAGGAGTCCAGGAACCCGCCGAGACCGCCCGCGTCGGGAAGGTCACCGGTGGAGGGGACGCCCTCGCCGCCGGTGTCGAAGGTGGCGACGGAGGTCCAGCCCTCACCCAGGACGTCGAGCCCGGCCAGGTCCTTGGCGAAGTCCTCCTCCGCGCCCTTGGGCGGCGTGGGTACCCCGCCCGCGGCGTCCCCCTCGGTCACCTTGGCCCCCTTGGGCGGGGTGAAGTCGAAGGTGGCGGCACTCGGCTTGGCGAAGCTGACCTGGGTGAAGCCCGCGTCGACGACGGCGGCGCCACCGCTCGCCGGGGTCAGCGTGAACTTGAGCGGCAGTCCCGTCCTCGCGTCCACGGCCACACTGATCGCGCCGACGGTGGAACCGGACTGCTTCGGCTCGACCAGCAGCTTGTAGGCGTCGCGGCCGGCCACCTGGACGGTGCCGTCCACGGTCACGGACGTGGTGTCGTCGACGGCCTTCAGGGCCTCGTCGGTGAGGTCCTTGGGCGTGGCCGGGACGGACTCGGCCGCCTCTGCCTGCTTCGCGGTGGAGTGGTAGACCTCGTTGGAGGCGCTGTCGTACCCCCACACGTCCTTGCCGTTGCGGATGAGGCTGTACTCGGCGGCGCTCTCCAGGAGCGACAGCTTCTGCCGGTCCGGGCCGTCGGCGGCGACGCGCAGGGTGTGCGTGCCGGAGGCGAGTTCGGTGAGCTTGGTGGAGGGGTCGGCGGAGGACCCGCCGTCGTCGCCCCCGGTGGCTCCGGAGAGCAGCCCGCTCTCCAGGCCGCCCAGGTCGGGCAGGCCGAGGTCGGTGGTGATCTTCACCGTGCCGGACAGCTGCTGTACGTCCGACGCGGCGATCTTCTCGATGAGCTGCTGTGCGGTGATCTTCGGCAGGTCGGGGTCCCCCGAGTCGGCGAGCGCCGGGACCAGCCCGATCGTCGCCGCCGCGACACCCACCACGGTGACCGGAACGATGTACCGCACCGCCCTGCGCCGCCCGACCCGCAGATCGTCGGCCTCCCCGGCGTGCGTGCTGTCGTCGGATGCGTACGGTGCCATGTGTGCCTTACCTCCGTCGTCGGCGGCGGCCGGTCGTCGCGCGGGTCAGCGTCCCCCACCCGAGCCGCCATTCTCACCCGAATCGGTGAGGAGTGGTGATTTCCGTAGCTCCCATCTGACCAAATCGGCCACCCGCATACGTCAACCCGAGGACCCAAGTCGACGTACGCCTGGGGTATGACGCGAGGGCGGGGGTGTCAGGGTGGGGTGAGGGGCGGAGACCGGGTGGCGTGGGGGGCGGAGACCGTGTGACGTGAGGCGGAGACCGGGTGAGGGGGGCGGAGACCGGGTGAGGGGGGCAGGACCGGCCCCGTACGCGTCACCCGCCCGGTGGTCCACCGCGTCTCATCCCGCCCGGTGGACCACCGCGTCGCACAGCTCCATCAGCGCCACCTTCGCGTCGCACTCCCGCAACGGCACCAGCGCCGCCCGGGCTTCCTTGGCGTACCGCACGGTGTCCCGTCGGGCCTGCTCCAGCGCGGGGTGGCCGCGCAGTGCGGTCAGCGCCTCGGCGAGCCGGGCGTCGTCGCTCAGGTCGGAGTCGAGCAGCTCGCACAGCGCGATGTCCTCGGGCAGGGCCAGCCGGGCGGCCCGCTCGCGCAGCCGCAGCACCGGCAGCGTGGGGATGCCCTCCCGCAGGTCCGTCCCCGGCGTCTTCCCCGACTCGTGCGAGTCCGACGCGATGTCGAGCACGTCGTCGGCGAGCTGGAAGGCGATGCCCAGCCGCTCGCCGTACTGGGTGAGCACGTGCACGACCGTCTCGTCGGCGCCCGACATCATCGCGCCGAACCGGCACGACACCGCGACCAGCGACCCGGTCTTGCCGCCGAGCACGTCGAGGTAGTGGTCGACGGGGTCCCGGCCGTCGGTCGGCCCGGCCGTCTCCAGGATCTGTCCGGTGACGAGCCGCTCGAACGCCTCCGCCTGCACCCGCACCGCCTCGGGCCCGAGGTCGGCGAGGATGTGCGAGGCACGGGCGAACAGGAAGTCGCCGGTGAGGACGGCGACCGAGTTCCCCCAGCGGGTGTTCGCGCTGGGCACTCCGCGCCGCACCTCGGCCTCGTCCATCACGTCGTCGTGGTACAGCGTGGCCAGGTGGGTCAGCTCCACCACCACGGCGGAGGGCACGATGCCGGGCGCGTACGGGTCGCCGAACTGCGCGGCGAGCATCACGAGCAGCGGCCTGAACCGCTTCCCGCCCGCCCGGACGAGGTGCTGCGCGGCTTCCGTGATGAACGGGACCTCGCTCTTGGTGGCCTCGAGCAAGCCTTCCTCGACAGCCGTCAATCCGGCCTGGACATCGGCTTCCAGAGCCTGGTCCCGCACGCTCAGCCCGAACGGCCCGACGACGGTCACGAGGGGTCTCCTGTCTGCTGGTGTCTTCTGGCGATTACGCGGTTTGTCGATAGGTCGCTGCCCTCACTCAAGTCAGCGTATCCGGTCACGTTTCGATCACCGACAGGCCCCACGTCCCCCCGTCTCGAACTTCGCTCGACCGGGAGGCGTCCCCCGAGCGGCCGGACGGCGCCGGATCGCGCCCGTTATGTCGCCGATCGATCGGTACGAACGGTCGGCGCGAGCGACCGGCGCGAGCGGCCGGGACGGCCGGCGAAACAGGCCGGCGTCCCCGCCCGGCCGACCTCGCCCCCTCCCGGCCACGGTCGCCGGACCCACCCTCCCCGCGGGAGGGGACCACGTACCTGTGCATCCGCCCACCCTCTTCCGCGCTCCCCCGCGAGACGGTCCACGAGCACCTCCGCATCCGTCTGCCCGACGGAACCCTCCGGTACGCCCACGCGCGGCACCCGCCGACGAGCGAGCCCCCACCGGCACACCCGTCGGCACACCCCTGGCCGACTCCGCGACCACACCTCGGCACGCACCCGCCCACGGCAACAGCGGCGAGGCCCCACCGGAAGGGGGCACGCGCACAGAGGGGGACGGCGAGACGGCGCTCCACCGGACCCGGCGAAGACGCACCCCATGCGCGCCCCTTTAAAAGGGACTTCACACTCAATGCCCGTTTCACCCCTCTTGTGGATGCTGGTGAGTTGGCTCACTGCGCACACGTGCGGCCGACCCGCCACGGAATCTGTGATTCCGCTTTGCGCGTCGGCGAGTTGACGCTTGACGCACGCAAAGGATCAAGCGGGCATACACCTCTGATCAAGGTCAATAGGGACCATCTGTGAATCCGGCACTTGTTCCGGACATGCGCTCTCGCATACGTTCCCGGCCTGTCGGGCAGACGCCTAATCCTGCCGCCGCCCGGCACCCATCGACCGACACTCACGCACGGCAGGAGCGGGGGACCCAGGTAAGTCGCCGGACCGTACGTCACGCACGTACCGGGCCGGCTCGGGGTGAAGTCGCGTCGCCGCATCCCCGCGGCGGCCGGCCGGGCACTTTCCAGTCCGAACCCGACAGCTCACCTCGTAGGCGCCGGAGAGGAACCTTTCGTCATGCCTGCCGCCGTTCAGCACCGCCGCACCCGCCTCGCCCGCACCCTCGCCGCCGCCGCCACCGGCGCCGCCGTGCTGGCCCTCCCGCTCATCGGCTCGACCAGCGCCTCCGCGGCCACCACGACCGCCACCACCACGGCCGGGTACACCAACAACCTCGACGGCTGGATCCGCGAGTCCCTCGCGATCATGGCCGAAAAGGGCATTCCGGGCACCTACGACGGCATCTACCGCAACGTCATGCGGGAGTCCTCCGGCAACCCGAACGCCATCAACCTGTGGGACTCCAACGCGGCCGCGGGCATCCCGTCCAAGGGCCTGCTCCAGGTCATCGACCCGACCTTCGCCGCGTACCACGTGGCCGGCACCGCCTTCGACCCGTACGACCCGGTCGCCAACATCACCGCCGCCTGCAACTACGCGGCCCAGCGGTACGGCTCGATCGACAACGTCTTCGGCGCCTACTGACGGCTGCCCCCGCCGGCCCACGGGGGCGAGGGCCCCGGTGACGGGGCCCCGCCGGACTGCCGGACTGCCGGACTGCCGGACTAGGGAAACAGTCTTTCGAGGACGACGGCCACGCCGTCGTCCTCGTTCGACGTCGTCACCTCGTCGGCCACCGCCTTGAGTTCCGGATGGGCGTTGGCCATCGCCACGCCGTGCGCCGCCCAGTCGAACATCGGGAGGTCGTTGGGCATGTCGCCGAAGGCGATCGTGTCTGCCGGCCGAAGTCCGAGGTGCTCGGCCGCCAGGGCCAGTCCGGTCGCCTTGGTGACGCCGCACGGCTGGAGCTCCACCGTGCCCGGCCCGGACATCGTGACGGTGGCCAGCGAGCCGACCACCGAACGGGCCGTCGCCGCCAACTCGTCGTCGGACAGGGTGGGATGGCGCAGCAGGACCTTGCTGATCGGCTCGCACCACAGGTCGTCGCGCGTTCCGACGCGCAGGGCCGGCAGCGTCGGGTGCGGCATCAGGTAGCCCGGTTCGATGAGCGTGAGTCCGTCGACGCCGTCCTGGTCGACCGCCGCGTACACCTCGCCCACCTCGGCCTCGATCTTGCCGAGCGCCGTCTCGGCCAGCTCCCGGTCCAGGGCGACCGACCACAGCAGACGGTCCGCTCCGACGTCGTACAGCTGCGCGCCCTGTCCGCACACCGCGAGCCCTCGTCCGCGCAGGACCTCCAGCAGCGGCCGTACGCGGGGGGCCGGCCGACCGGTCACCACGAGGTGGCGGGCGCCTGCGGCCGTGGCCCTCGCGAGTGCGTCGAGCGAACGGTCGGAGAAGGTGTCGTCGCCGCGCAGGAGCGTTCCGTCCAGGTCGGTGGCGACGAGGGAGTACGCGCGGCGCGCGGCGGGTGCGGTGGGTGCGGCCATGATCAGAGAATACGGACCGCAACGGGCTCCGGCTCACTTCCGGTTCGGCGCCCGCCGCCTTCCCGTCCGGGCCCCAGGCCTTCCCGCGCCCGGGCCCCGACCCTGCCCGCTCCCGCTCCCGCTCCCGCTCCCGCTCCTGCTCCTGCTCCTGCTCCTGCTCCTGCTCCTGCTCCTGCTCCTGCCACGCTCCGTCACGCGTCCGGGGTCCGTTCCGTCCCGCGTCCGGCGCCTCCCCATCCCGTTCGGCACCGTTCATGCGGGAAACGGCTTTCTGCCGCAACGCCGGGTACAGGGATGTTCAATGCCTATGCACCGGTTGGCAACAACATGGTCCGCTACCTACCGCCCCCGGCACCTGGAGCGGTACCGTCCTGGCAGTCCAGGGGGACTTGATCGGGGGGTCAGGTTGAGCGGCGGACGTATTCGTGTGCTGAGTCCGGAGGATCTCGGCGAGGGGGAACGGGAGCGGTGGCGCGCGCTGCGCGCCGCGTCGACGGCTCCGCGCAACCCTTTCATGGAACCGGAGTTCGCCGAGGCCGTGGGCCGCGTGCGGCCCCGCACGCGCGTGGCGGTGGTGTACGAGGGGCGCGAGCCGGTCGGCTTCCTGCCCCACGAGCGGGGCCGGTTCGGCCGGGGCCAGGCCCTCGCCCACGGTGTCTCGGACTCCCAGGGAGCCGTCCTCGGCCCGGGTCTCGGGCTGAACGCGGACGAACTCCTGCGGGCCTGCTCCCTGTCGAGCTTCGCCTTCGACAACCTGGAGGCGGAGCAGGAGTTGTTCGTCCCACACGCGGCGGCCGAGTACACCTCCTACGTCATCGACGTGGAGAAGGGGTACGAGACCTACGAGTCCGTCCTGCGCGCACAGTCCCCGAAGTTCCTCAAGACGACGCTCACCAAGGAGCGCCGGCTAGGCCGCCAGGTCGGTGACCTGCGGTTCGTGTTCGACGAGCGGGACCCGGCCGTGCTGCGCACGCTGATGGCGTGGAAGTCCGCGCAGTACCGCAGGACCGGCCGCCGGGACCGGTTCGCGCAGGAGTGGATCACCCGGCTCGTGCACCTGCTCGCCCGGGGGACGCGTGGCCCGGACTGCTGCGGCACCCTGTCCGTCCTCTACGCAGGCGGGCAGCCGGTCGCCGCGCACTTCGGACTGCGCTCGACGGCCGTGCTGGCCTGCTGGTTCCCCGCCTACGACCCCGGGTTCGCGAAGTACTCGCCCGGTCTGGTGCTGCACCTGCGGATGGCCGAGGCGGCCGCCGCCGAGGGCATCGGCCTGCTCGACCTCGGCCGGGGGGCCGCCGAGTACAAGGACTCACTGAAGACGGGCGAACTGCCCGTCTACGAAGGGGCGTGGACGCGTCCGGGGGCGGGCGCCGCGCTCCACTGGCTCAGCCGGGAGCCCTCGCGCCGTGCGCACCACTTCGTGCGCAACCGGCCGCGGCTGGCGGCGACGGCCGTACGGGTGCTGGGGGTTGTCGGGCGGCTGCGCCGGCCTTGAGACGTTCCTGACGCGTTCCGAGAAGTTCCGACGCGTTCCGAGAAGTTCCGACGGGTTCCGACGGGTTCCGACGGTCCATGGGAGTGGAGGGGGAGGATTCGTGTCCCACGTGACACGTGTACGGCGGGAGATCCAGAGGTACCTCGCCATCGAGCCGGTGCAGGTCGCCGAACTGGACCTGGAACCAGGACCGGAGCGAGGGCCGGAGCGGGGGCCGGGGCCGGAGTCGGACGGCGGCGGTGTGCTGAGACCCGGCCCGGGCAGCCCGCCCGTGACGCACGGCGAGGTCTTCCTCCTGGTCCGCAGGGGCGGTCGGCCGGTCGCCGCACTGCTCGGGCGGGTGCCCGAGGGCGCCGACCCGAGAGCGGTCCTCACCGAACTGGCCCGGCGGCACCCGGACAGCGGACCTGCACCGGCACCGGCACCGGCCGCTGCGGGGAGCGCCCTCCCGTTCACCACCGTCGTCATCGCCACCCGTGAGCGCGCCGACCGGCTCGCCCACGCGCTCGACTCGATGCTCGCCCAGGACCACCCCGACTTCGAGATCGTCGTCGTCGACAACGCCCCGGTGACGGACACGACCCGCGACCTGGTCGGACGCAAGTACGCCGAGCGCGTGCGGTACGTGACCGAGCCCGTGCCCGGTCTCGCCGTCGCCCACAACACCGGCCTCGCGGCCGCGCGCGGCGACGTGGTCGCCTTCACCGACGACGACGTGGTCGCCGACCCGCGCTGGCTGACCCAACTCACCGCGCCCTTCGCGGCCGACCCCGGCCTCGGCTGCGCCACCGGGCTGATCCTGCCGGCCCGGCTGCGCACCCCCGCCCAGGTGCTGCTGGAGAGCCACGGCGGCTTCGCGAAGGGCTTCACACCACGGACGTACGACCCCGTCGACCCGCCCGCCGACGAGCCGCTGTTCCCGTTCACGGCGGGCCGGTTCGGGTCCGGCGCCAACATGGCGTTCCGGACCGGCGTGCTGCGCGCGGTCGGCGGCTTCGACCCCGCGACGGGGGCGGGGACGCTCGCGCGCGGCGGCGACGACCTCTACGGTTTCGTCCGCGTGCTCGCCCAGGGGCACCGCCTGCACTACACCCCGCAGGCCCTGGTCTGGCACCACCACCGCGAGACCTGGCAGGACCTGGAGACGCAGGCGTACGGCTACGGCGCCGGCCTCACCGCCTACCTCACCGCTCTGCTGGTCAACCGGCCCGCCCTGCTGCCGGCGTTCCTCGCCCTGCTCCCCCGCGGACTCGCGCACGGCCGCGCGCTGACTGCGGCCCGGAACACGGACGCCCGGGGCGCGGAGGGCGTGCCGGGTGCTCCGGGCACCTCAGGCGCTCCGGGCACTCCGGGCGTTCCGTTCGTTCCGGGTGTTCCGGGCGGGCACGACGACCGTGGTCATCCGTGGCCACGCCGGTTGTCCCGGCTGCAGCGGAAGGGGATGGTGTACGGGCCGGTCGGCTATCTGCGCGCCCGGCGTGCGCTGCGCGCCGTGCCGACGTCCGAAGTGACCGGAGGGGCCGAAGTGACCGGAGCGGCCGGGAGGTCGCGATGACGGGGGCGGGCGGCGAGGCCATCCCGGTTTTCCTGTACCACGCCGTGATGGAGGAACCGCCGGACTGGATAGCGGAGTTCACCGTCACCCCGAAGGAGTTCGCGGCGCATCTCGACGCCGTCGTCGACAGCGGCCGTACGCCCGTGACGGTGAGTGCGCTGGCCGACCACCTCGCGGGGCGGGCGCCGCTGCCCGACCGGCCCGTGCTGCTGACCTTCGACGACGGGTTCGCCGACCTGCCCGGACCGACCGCCGGGGCGCTGGCCGCACGCGGCCTGGCCGCCACCGCCTACCTCACCACCGGCGCGATCAGCCCCGGCGGGCGCAGTCTGCTGCCGCCCGCCCCGATGATGACGCTGGCCCAGGCCGCCGGGCTGGAGCAGTCCGGCATGGAGGTCGGCAGCCACACCGTCACGCACGCCCAGCTCGACACCCTGCCGCCCCGTGACCTCGCCCGCGAACTGAGCGAGTCACGGGCCGTGCTGGAGGACGCCCTCGGGCATCCCGTGCACCATCTCGCCTATCCGCACGGCTACAACAGCGGACGGGTGCGGCGCATGGCGGCCGCCGCCGGGTACGAGACGGCCACCGCCGTGCGGCACGCGCTGAGTTCGGAGCGGGACGAGGCGTACCGCATCGCCCGGCTCATCGTGCGGCGCTCCCACACCGTCGCCGATGTGGAGAACTGGCTGGCCGGCGGGGGCGCACGGGTCGCGCCGTACCGGGACGGTCCGAGGACGGTGGGATGGCGTTGGTACCGGCGGGCCCGCGCGGTACTGCGCGGGCCCGTGTTCGCGGGCTAGCGTCTTTCGTTCGGATCAGGCCGGATCAGGGAGCCCGGCGTGATCCGAACGAGAGACCCTGGGAACCACCCGGCCCGCGGCTCGTCCGGGTCACCCCAACGGCTGGTTGAGATAGGGGTCGGAGACCGCCTTGCGCAGGCTGGCCCAGGCCCCGTCACCCGCCAGCGCGAGGTCGCAGTGCGGGCCGGGGTCGCGGTAGTTCCACTGCAGCGCGGCCTTGACGCCCGTCAGGCCCTTCAGGACCGCCGGCACCTGCGCGTACCACTGCGCCTGCCGTCCCGGCCGGGACGGGTCGTCGGCCGTACCGAACTCGGAGAGCATCAGCGGTTTGTCGTCGGAGATGTTCTCGCGGATCCACGCGTGCGTGGCCCGCTGGGTCTCGGCGAAGGAGAGCCAGCCCGCGTCGTGGCACCGGTAGTAGTTGTACTGGTTGTAGGCGACCCAGTCGACGTAGTCGTCGCCCGGGTACATCCGCTCGATCAGGTCGGCGTGCCCCAGATAGCCGGTGGTGATCCACGTCCACACCACGTTGGTCACGCCCAGCTCCCGGAACCGGTCGTGGATGTGGCGGTAGGCGCGCACGTAGTCCTCGGGGGTGCCGTTGGCGGGCGTGCGGGTGTCCATCTCGAGGTCGAAGGAGAGGAAGACCTTCTCGCCGAACTCCCTGACCCGCGCGGCCTGGACGTCGATGACCGAGGCGTCCAGGTCACCGTCCGCGATCTGCTTCCAGGTGGGCTGCTGCGCCTTCGTGCCGCCCCACCACTTGCTCTCCCAGGACAGCAGCAGCAGATGTTCCGCACCGGCGACGCGCTGCTCCTCCGGGGTGAGCAACTGCCCTTCCAGGCGCTCCCCTTGGACCAGGGACATGTCGTGGTACGTGTACACGATGTCGAGCTTGCGACCGATGCGCCGCTCGTAGCCGCGGACCTTCTCCGCGAGGTTGTCCTTGCTGTGCGGCACGAACGCGCCGAACCAGGCCCCGCAGGGCGGTTCGAGCAGCGCGGTCGGCGCGCACCTGCCACCGAGGGCGGGGGGCCGCGACCCGCCCGGCCCCGGCCCGGAACCGGAGTCGCCCAGGCCGGTGCCGCCCCGCAGGAGGAGGACGACGACCAGGACGGCACAGGCGACCGCGGCGACGGTGAGGAAGCGGGGACGAGGTCCGGCTCGGGGACCGGTGCCCGCGGAGCGGGGCGCGCGGGGGTGGGGCGCGCGGGGGTGGGGCGCGCGGGGGTGGGGCGCGCAAGGCCGGGACGCGGGGCCGGGGTCACGCGGGCGCCGGTGCCGCTGAGCCCGGCCGTCGCCGGGAAACGGACGGTCGCCACCGCCGGGCGAGTGGCCGCCGCCAGGCAAATGGTCGTCGCCAGGCAAGTGGCCGCCACCGGGCAAATGGTCGTCGGCGCGAGGCGGGTAGCCCTCGTCACGAGGTGAGTGGTCGTCGCCGCCGGACGGGCGGCCGTCGTCGCCGGGGTGGGGCAACCTCACAGAGCAGAACCCTTCGCAGTCCTCAGTGGGGAGGCGCGCAGCCGCGGGCAGAACGCGGCGACCGTGGTGAGCAGCGTGAGCGTCAGCAGGACGCGCTGCGCGCTGAAGGCGTGCGTGGCGATGAACACCGTCCCGGCCAGCAGTACGAGGGCCACGCTGACGAAGACGGCCAGCATCAGCCGTTCGAGCAGGTCGGAGTGGCGCTCGAAGGCCGGGTCCCGGCGCTCCACGGGTCCCGCGGCGGACACCACGGCCAGCGCGGGACCGCAGATCCTCAGCACGGCGGCGCCCGGCCCCGCCGCCAGGAAGGCGACCATGGCCGCGCCCCTCAGCACGGAGCCGTCGGGCAGCGCGAGTGCGGACAGCGCCAGCCAGCCGCCGAGCGGTGGCAGTGCCCGTACGACCAGTTCCCGCGGTGTCATCGGCCCGTCTCCTTCAGAACGTAGGCCACCCCGGCGTCGTTACCCGCCATCCGCTCGAACAGGGGCGAGGCGTCGACGGACCGTCGGATGCGGTCCAACTGGCCCTTGCTGAGCAGGCCGTTCATCTCGGCGTCGGCGAACTGGCCGCGGGTGAACAGCAGATAGGCCCGGCCCGGTGACTCCACGGCGGACATGTCGCGGGCCAGTACGGCCGCCGGATCGCGCACGATGGCGTCGACGTGCTCGCGGTCGTCGTCGAGGAACCAGTAGTGGTCCACTCTCCAGTAGTCGGCGAAGGCCAGCGGGTAGTTGCGGTCGGCCGCGACGACGAGGGAGTCGTCCGGCGCCCGGTCGACGACCTGCCGCACCAGGTCCACCTCGGCCGGCGGGAAGTAGCTGATGCGGTCCTTGCCGGAGTAGCTCGGCACGAAGGCGAGCGTGCCGACGAGGAGGGCGAGCGGCGGCAGCCACAGGTGGCGGCGGGGCTCGGCCCGACCGGACTTCTCCGTCGCCGTCAGCGTGCGCACCTGCGGCAGCAGGGCCGCCGCGGCGAAGAAGGCCGCGCCGGGCAGCATGAACATCAGCACCCGGAAGATCATCTCGCTGCCGTAGCTGCTCGCCGCGAGCATCGGCAGGGGGGCCGCCGCGATCAGCAGCAGCGGCATCGCGCGGTCGCGCAGCACCGGCCGGCGCAGCGCGCCCACCACCGCGAGCAGCAGCACCGAGGCCGACAGCAGCCGGGCCGCCCAGGACGTGGTCACCGCGCCGGTGCCGGTCGGGGTGGCGCCGTAGCCGGTGGAGACGTTGCCGCCGATGTCGCCGATCGAGCGGACCATGTCGGGCATCGTCGCGGAGAGGAAGGGCAGGGCGGCCGTGAGGCACCAGGCCAGGAAGATCACGACGACCGTGATCAGCGGGACCTTGTCGCGGTAGCGGCGGGTGAGGAAGAGGGCGGCCAGCGAGACAATCAGCATGCCGGGGGTGAGCTGGTGCGTGATGACGACGGCCACGACCAGCAGGGTGAGCAGCACCGTCCACACGGCCTGCCGCTGCCGCTCGGCGGACCGGCCGGGGCGGCCGTAGCGGCGCAGGACGACGGCCAGCACGCCGAGGTGCAGGGCGAAGGCCACGGACTGGGGGGAGAAGTAGTCCTGGCCGACCCAGTTGGCGACGCAGAAGAGCCAGACTCCGGTCCAGATCAGCCGCGGGTCCTCGGTGAACGTGCGGTAGAGCAGCAGCAGCGGGAGCAGCAGCATCAGGCCGGACACCAGCGGCCACCACGCCATGACGTGCGCGGCGGAGTCCACGCCCAGCAGCCGTACCAGCGTGGCCTGGGCGGCGAAGAAGCCCGGCCACTGGTCGTAGACGGCCATGTCGCCGATCGCGTCCGCGTCCTCCAGCCGGCCCGCCGTCAGCAGGTGGTCGACGACCGCGTCGTGCTTCCACGCCCAGGCGTACAGGGGCGTCGGGTACAGCACCGCCTGGGTGCCGCGCTCCATCACCAGCAGGGCGACGACGTACGCCGGTGCCCAGAGGGGGTGGCGGCGCGGGCCGCGCAGCGTGACCCAGAAGCCGACGGTGAGCAGCGTCAGTCCCGCCCAGAAGGCGGGATGCGCGGCGGTGACGAGACCGAAGTCGTCGAGATCGGAGACGTCGGTGCTGGTCACCGCCCAGCCCCACAGGGCGAGCGCGACGAGCAGCGCGGGCGCGGGGTGCAGCGCGGCGTGCCGCCAGGGGCGTCCCGGTGGCAGGTCGGAGAGATCGCCCACGGGTTCCCCGCCCGCCGGACCCGGCGCACCCGCAGCGGTCGCGGGCTCCGGCTCGGATCTCTCCCGTGGAGTGGTTGGCGGACGCACGACGGTTCCCCCCTGGCGGTTCGGCTCTGAGCTTGGTCAGTCTCGGGACGGGTCGCTGGGTGTGTTCGGGGCGCCTGGGCCGCTTCCGTCGTCCGTCGGTGACAGGTGCGGATCCGGCACGGGCTCCGACGGCGGCTCGGCACGGCGGAGCGACAGGAGCAGGACGAGCAGGAACAGCAGGCCGAGCGTCGGCGGCGCGGCGGGCGCGAGCGTCTCTCTCCCCGCCCAGCCCCCCACGGCGGCGAGATAGACGATCCCCCAGCGCGCCGCCCACGGCAGCCGCCCGACCGGCCGGTCGCCGAAGCGCCGGTCACCGAAGCGCCGGTCGGCGCGGTCGAGCAGCAGCCACAGCAGCACGAGGCACAGGAGCTGACAGACCGGCGGCACCCAGCGCAGCAGCGGGTCGGGGCCGGGAAGACCCAGGGTCCGCGCGAAGAAATCCGCCGTCTGCGTGGGGAACGTCCCACCCAGTGCCCGTGGTTCCCGTCCGAGGGCCACCGGTACGGCGTACAGCGCGAGGACCACGGCTCCCAGCGCCGTGCCGGGCAGCCGCACCTCGCGCCGCGCCAGCAGTGTCACGGCGGCGACGAACAGCAGGATCAGCGCTCCCCCGGCGAGCAGCGCCGGGCCGGGCAGCAGACCCAGCATCCCGCGCCCGCTCAACGGCTCGGCGAGACCGCCCGTGAGCCGGCCGCCGAGCCACGGCAGGTTCCGCAGCGCCACGACGTAGGACACCGTGGCGACGCCGAGGAGGCACCACAGTCCGGCACGCAGCCGGCGCTGTCCGCGCTCGGCCCGGAGGCCGTCGGCCCCGGGGTCGGGCGCCGGCACGCTCCGTCCCTCGCCGGGCTCGGCCGGCGGTGCGCCCCGGTGCGGGCGGACGATCACCGCGAGGGTGTCCGCCTGGAGGGCCTCCCGCTCGTATCCGGGACGGCCTATGAACAGCGCGACGGTGTCCTCGTCACAGGCCCCGTGCTCGTACGCCGCCCGGCGCGCCCAACTCGTGCCGTACCCGGCGGTGGCGTTCAGCCGGGCCCCGCGCGCGCCGCCCGCCTCGACCGTGCCGTCGGTCCTGGTCGCGGACGCGGGGGCGGGCGTGGTCGCGGGGGCGGGCGTGGTCGCGGGCGCGGGCGCGGTGCGGTCCGCGGGCGGGGCAGCCGGGACGGAACGGTCCGCGGGCGGGGCGTCGGTCGGCGCGGTGGCGGGCACCCGGCCGCCGTCACGGAGCGCCGCCCGCAGCCCGGCGACCGACACGACGGCGATCAGCGACATGCTCAGCAGCACCGCCCAGCCCGCGCCCGCGATCCCGGCCGGGGTGAACAGTACGGCCGCGCTGCCCAGGACCAGCGTGCACATGGCGCCCTGGAGCGCGGCGAGCACGCCGGTGCGGCCCTGCACGCGCAGCACCCCGATGTACAGCTCCACCACGACCCGCGGCAGCGCCCCGGCGGCCAGCAACCGCAGCACGGTGGTGCCGTGTTCGGCGTAGTCCTCGTTGAACGGCAACAGGATCTGCGGCGCGAACACCACCAGCACCAGCACCACCGGCACCAGCACCAGCGTCATCCGGCGCAGCGCCCCGCGGACGCCGTCGGCGAGCCGGCGCGGGTCGTGCGAGGCGTGGGCAGTGAGGGATGAGGCCATGTTGATGGCCATGAACTCCATCGTGCCGCCGACGGTGTACGCCACGTAGAAGTAGCCGTTCTCCGCCGCGCTGAAGCGGACGGCGACCATCACCGGCAGCAGGTTGACCATCGCCAGGCTGAACAGCGCGCCGAGCGAGTCCCCGGCCAGGAACCGGCCCATCTCACGGCCCCCGGGCGGTTCCAGGTCCCGGTCGGCCGCGGCCTGGCGCGGGATGAGCCTGCGGAAGATCAGCCAGCCCAGCGGCACCGTCGACAGGGCGATGGCGGCGGCCCAGGAGACGAAGATCCCGAGCGCCGGCAGCGCGGTGGCGAAGACGGCCAGCAGGATCAGCTTGCCGATGGAGAACACCGCGTTGCCGACCGGGACCCATCCGGACCTGCGCAGTCCGGTCAGCACCCCGTCCTGGAGGGTGAGCAGCGCCCAGGCCACGCACGCGACGACGAACGCCGCCCCGGCGACCGGCGTGCCGAGCGGCGCGTACGACGCCCCCCACGTGTCGAGCGTGAGCAGGAAGCCGACGGCGGCGACGGCGACCACCACCGAACTCGCCGCGTACGCCCGCCACACCAGGGAACCGGTCGCCCGTCCCGCGCGCGGGACGAAGCGGACGACCGCCCCGATCATCGTCGTCGCCGTGATGCTGGCCAGCAGGCGCATCGCGGCGATCGCGGCGGAGCCCTGCCCGACGGCCTCCTCGGTGTAGTAACGGGCGGCCACGAGCCAGAAGCCGAGGCCGAGCACGGCGGAGACACCGGTGCTGAGCATCAGGAAGTAGGCGTTCCGGAACAGCGAGTCGGAGTCCCGCCCACCGCCGGAGCCACCCGCCTGTGCCGGGGAGGGGACAGGGACCCGCGTCCCGGGTGGGGCGGGAGCCTGCGCACCGGGACCGGCCCCGGTGCGCTCCCCGGTACCGGTCCCGGCGGGTGCCCCGGTACCGGTCCCGGCGGACGCTCGGGTTCCGGTCCCGATACCGGTCCCGATACCGGTTCCGATCCCGGCGGAGGCCCCGGCTCCGGCTCCGGCCCCGACGGACGCCACGGCTTCGGCGCCGGCCCGTGCCTCGGCCGAGGTCGCGGCGTGTGTTCCGGCCTGGGTGTCAGCCACGGGTCGGCTCCAGCCCTCCCGGCGCCTCGGCCGGCCGCGCGCCGGACTCCTCCAGTACGTCGACGACCTCACGTGCCCGCAGCGGATCGACCGGCAGCGCGTGCCGGGCGAACCACCGGGCCCCCGTCGGATCCGGCGAGAGGTCGGTGAAGTCGGCACCCGCGTAGTCGTCGAGCGGTGGATCGTAGAGGTACCCGACGACGATGTCCCGCCGCGCGAGAGCCGCGATCGCGGCGTCCCGGTCGGCGACGAACAGGGGCACTCTGAAGAGGGGTTGGGGGTCCCGCCGAACGACGACGGGAGCAATGGGGGCAATGGGGGCGACAGGCCGGCGGACGGCTCGGGCGACGGCCGGCGGTCCGGATCCCTGCCCGGCGCCGGGTGAGTCGCCCGACGCCTCGGCCCGGAGACCCGCCTCCCCCGCCGCCTCCGTGCCACCGCGCGGGACCGGCCGTGCCCACGGCGTGGACAGCAGTCGCCCCGTGCCCGCCCGGCAGGCGGCCAGGACCCCGTCGAGACGGTCCAGTCCGCGGCCGATCCGGCCCAGGCGCAGGTTTCCGGAACGCAACCGGTAGTCGTGCATGTCGACCCGGACCCAGGAGTCGCTCGCGGCGAGGTCGGGCGCCGCACCGACCGCCCCGGCCAGTGCCTCGGGCCGCAACGGCATCCGGATGTCCTCACGCTCCATCAGCCCCAGCCGCCGCATCGTGGCCCACGCGGCGCGCCGCAACCGCAGCCCACGCACCGCCGCCTCCGCGTACGGCCGGACGGTGTAGGCCAGTTCGGCCGTGAGCCGACCGGGCAGCAGCAGGTCCTCGCAGGTCTCCTCCAGGGCCTCGCGCAGGCCCGGGTCGGCGCAGGACAGGAAGCCGCCCGCCTTGGCGCCGACGTGCTTGGACAGGCTGAAGACGGAGGCGTCGCCCCAGGCCCCGACCGGTCGGCCGCCCACCTCACTGCCGATGGCGTGCGCCCCGTCCTCGAACAGCGGAATCCCCGACGCGTCGCACTTCGCACGCAGCCTCGGCGCGTCGTCCGGATTGCCGTACAGGTTCGTCGTCAGCACCGCGGACAGCGAAGCCCACAGGTCGTCCGGCACCGCGTCGACGTCGATCGACGCGTCCAGCGGGTTCAACGGCGCCTGCACGGGCCTGAGTCCGGCCGCGAGCACGACGAAGAGGATCACGTCGTCGTTCACCGGCGACATCAGCACCCGTCCGCCCGGCGGGCACCAGTGGCGCAAGGCCACGAACAGCCCGAACCGGCACGACGGCACGTACACGCATTCCCGGCCGAGTCTGGCGCGCATGGTCTCTTCCAGCCGTTTCGGCCGTGGAACATGCCGCGCCGACGCGAGACCGGCCTCCCCTGTGGCCATCCGCCCCCCAAAGGTGCCGTGGGAACGCCCCCTCCCCGAGGCCTTCCGGCACCCGTCCAGAGTCTCCCCTTTCGCACCGCTCCGTCAAGATTGCGGACCGGGCTGTGGACAACCTGCCGTGTCCGGACGGACGCGGAGCGCTCCGGCCGGGCCGCCCGGTCTCCGGCCTCCTGTGTCACTCCCGTGTCGCCGCGGTGTCCCTCCCGCGAGGTCGGCCGTAACGTGTGCCGCGGCTCGGCGCACCCGCAGAGCACCGCGGAGCTCCTGCGCACGGCCGGCACCCGGCCGTGGTGAACGCAAGGGCAGACCTGGCGAACAGATGGCGAGCACGAAAGCGAGGCAGCACCCGATGCCCCCCTTGGCCCCCTTCGACCTCCCCGAGGGCGACCCCTTCGGCCCGCACAACCTCCCGTACGGCGTCTTCTCCCTGTCCGGCCCCGGCCCCGACTCCGGCTCCGGGCAGCGGACCGTCGGCGTCCGGCTCGGCGACCACGTGCTCGACGCCGGTGCGGCGGCCCGGGCCCTCGGCTCCCCGCACGCGGCCCTGCTCGGCCACCCGACCCTCAACCCGCTGCTGGCGGCGGGCCGTACGGTCTGGTCCCAGGTACGCCGAGCCCTGACCCAATGGGTCACGGAACCCTCCCACCGGCAGACGCTGCTCCCCTTCCTTCATCCCCTTTCCTCGGTGACCCTGCACCTGCCGTTCGAGGTGGCCGACTACGTCGACTTCTACGCCTCCGAGCACCACGCCCGGAACGCGGGCGCCATCTTCCGCCCGGACGCCGCGGACACCCTCCTGCCGAACTGGAAGCACCTCCCGATCGGCTACCACGGCCGCGCCGGCACGGTCGTGGTCTCCGGCACGGACGTCGTCCGCCCGTCGGGCCAGCGCAAGGCGCCCACCGATCCGGCCCCCGTCTTCGGCCCCACCCGGCGGCTCGACATCGAGGCCGAGGTCGGCTTCGTGGTCGGCACGCCGTCGCGGCAGGGACGCCCGGTCCCGCTGACCGACTTCCGCGAGCACGTCTTCGGCCTGTGCCTCCTCAACGACTGGTCCGCACGCGACATCCAGGCCTGGGAGTACGTCCCCCTCGGCCCCTTCCTCGGGAAGTCCTTCGCCACCTCGGTGTCGGCGTGGATCACCCCGCTGGAGGCGCTGGAGGAGGCGCGGCTGTCACCCCCCGAACGCACCCACCCCCTGCTGCCCTACCTCGACGACTCCGCCACCGAGCCCGCCGGCTACGACCTGCGCATCTCGGTCGCCGTCAACGGCCATGTCGTCTCCGAGCCCCCCTTCTCCACCATGTACTGGACGGCCGCCCAGCAACTCGCCCACCTGACGGTCAACGGCGCCTCCCTGCGCACCGGCGACCTCTACGGCTCCGGCACGGTGAGCGGCCCGGCCGACGACCAGCGCGGCTCCCTTCTGGAGCTGACCTGGAACGGCCGCGACCCCCTGGAACTCCCCGACGGCGAGCGGACGTACCTGGAGGACGGGGACGTGGTGACCCTGTCGGCCTGGGCCCCCGGCCCGGACGGGCTGCGGGTCGGTCTGGGCGAGGTGAGCGGGCGGGTCCGCACGGGCTGACTCCGGCCGTTCCCGCCGTCATACTGACGGCGGGAACGGTCCTCGCACCGGGCCCGCCGCACCCACCGTCCCGGAACACGGAACCACCCGTCGCCACCGACCCGTCCTCCCCGACCAGGATCCGGAGCCCACGGCAATGACCCTCTGCCTGCTCCTGTTGAGCGTCGTCGCCCTGACCGCCGCCGTGCCGGTCCCGCGCGCGCTGACCCGGGCCGAGTGGCCCGAGCGGGAGCCGGTGGTGGCGCTGTGGGTGTGGCAGTGCCTGGTCGCCACGGTGCTGCTGTGCTGTCTGACGGCGCTCGTGCTGGGGGCGGCCGCCGTCTTCCACACCGTCCGCACCCAGGTCTTCGCCCCGGCGCCACCGGCCGTGACAGAGGCATACGACCTCTCGACCGCCCCGGTGTGGGCGACGGCGCTCACGCTGCTGCTGGCCTGCGGTGCCGCCTGGACCACCGCGATGCTCGCCCGCGAGCTGGTCGAGGCCCGCCGGCGCCGTGGCCTGGCCCGCGCCCACCTGCGGGAGCGCGCGCCCGACCTGCCCGCGGGACTGCCTCCCGCCCGGGGCCCCCTGCTGGTGCTCGAGGACGACTACCCGGACGCCTGGTGGATGCCCGGCAGCCCGTCCCAGCTGATCGTGACCACCGGTGCCCTGCAGCGCCTCACCTCCCACCAGATCGACGCGGTCCTCGCCCATGAACGAGGTCACGCCCGCGCCCACCACGACTGGCTGCTGCACCTGTCGACAGCGCTGGCCACCGGATTCCCGCGCGTCCCGCTGTTCGCCCACTTCTGCGACCAGACCCACCGCCTGGTCGAACTCTCCGCCGACGACACGGCGTCCCGCCGCTGCGGTCACCTCACGACGGCCCTCGCGCTGATCGAACTGAACCAGCACCGGGGCATCCTGTCCTGCGCGTCCTCCCGCCGCCTGCTGGGCGAGCGCGTGGACCGTCTCCTCCAGCCGCCCCCACGGCTGCTGCCCAGACACCGGGCCCTGACGACGACCGCGGCGGCACTGGTCCCCCTGCTCCCGCTGCTGATCACCTTCGCCCCGGGGCTGACCGCCCTGAGCTGACCCCCGACCGGGGACGGCTGGAGCCCGGCGCTCCGGTCCCAGGGGTCAGGGGTTCGGGGTCAGGGGTCAGGGGTCCTGTCGCCTATATCCAGTCCTCGGGCTCCGGTTCCTCGTCCATCTCGGGCCAGTAGTCGTCGGCCCCGTCGGCGGAGGGCGCCCCGCCCGCGGCGGACACGGCGTCGGAGGCCTTGCCAGATCCCGAAGCTCTCCCGGAGCCCGAGGCCGTCCCGGACGCCGGGGCGGCGCCGGAGTCCAGGGTGGCGCCGGACGCCGGGTCCGGTGCCTCGCCCAGCGACGCCAGCACGCCGATCACGCCCTCCCCGTACGTCGCCAGCTTCTTCTCACCGACTCCGCTGATCCCGCCCAGCTCCCGCACGGACGTCGGCCAGGCCGTGACGATCTCCCGCAGCGTGGCGTCGTGGAAGATGACGTACGCCGGCACGCCCTGCTCGCGGGCCTGTTCGGCGCGCCAGGCGCGCAGGGCCTCGAAGGCGGGGAGCAGTGCCTCAGGCAGTTCGACCGCGGCGGCCTTCGCCCTGCCCTTGCCGGTGGAGGAACCCGACGTCTTCGCCGTGACCGGCTTCTCCGGCTCCTTGCGCAGCGGCACCTCGCGCTCGCGGCGCAGCACCTCCCCGCTGGAGTCCGTGAGCACCAGCGTGCCGTAGTCCCCCTCGACGGCGAGCAGCCCCTGCGCCAGCAACTGCCGCACGACGCCGCGCCATTCGCCCTCGGACAGCTCCTCGCCGATGCCGAACACCGACAGCTGGTCGTGGTCGAACTGGATCACCTTGGCCGTGCGCTTGCCCATCAGGATGTCGACGATCTGCACCGCGCCGAACTTCTGGCCTCGCTCCCGCTGCAACCGCACCACCGTCGACAGCACCTTCTGCGCCGCGACCGTGCCGTCCCAGGTCTGCGGGGGCGTGAGGCAGGTGTCGCAGTTGCCGCAGCCCTTCGGGTCCGGTTCCTGGCCGAAGTAGGCCAGCAGCTGCCCGCGGCGGCACCGGGCGGTCTCGCACAGTGCCAGCATCGACTCGAGGTGGGCGGCGGCCCGGCGCCGGAACGCCTCGTCGCCCTCGCTCGACTGGATCATCTTGCGCTGCTGTATGACGTCGTTGAGGCCGTAGGCCATCCAGGCCGTCGAGGGCAGTCCGTCACGGCCCGCGCGGCCCGTCTCCTGGTAGTAGCCCTCGATCGACTTGGGCAGGTCGAGGTGGGCGACGAACCGCACGTCCGGCTTGTCGATGCCCATGCCGAAGGCGATGGTCGCGCACACGACCAGGCCTTCCTCCCGCAGGAACCGCGACTGGTGTGCCGCGCGCGTGCCCGAGTCCAGGCCGGCGTGGTACGGCACGGCCTCGATGCCGTTGCGGGAGAGGAACTCGGCGGTCTTCTCGACGGAGTTGCGCGACAGGCAGTAGACGATGCCCGCGTCACCCGCGTGCTCCTCGCGCAGGAAGCTCAGCAGCTGCTTCCTGGGGTCGGCCTTCGGCACGATCCGGTACTGGATGTTGGGCCGGTCGAAGCTCGCCACGAAGTGCCGGGCCGTCGGCATGCGCAACCGCTGCGTGATCTCCTGGTGCGTCGCGTGGGTGGCCGTGGCGGTGAGCGCGATCCGCGGGACGTCGGGCCAGCGCTCGCCCAGCAGGGAGAGGGTGAGGTAGTCGGGGCGGAAGTCGTGCCCCCACTGGGACACGCAGTGGGCCTCGTCGATGGCGAAGACCGCGATCTTGCCGCGCGACAGCAGGTTCAGCGTGGCGTCCAGGCGCAGCCGCTCCGGCGCCAGGTAGAGCAGGTCCAGCTCGCCGGCCAGGAACTCGGCCTCGACCGTGCGCCGCTCGTCGAAGTCCTGCGTGGAGTTCATGAAGCCGGCCCGCACGCCCAGCGCCCGCAGCGCGTCCACCTGGTCCTGCATCAGCGCGATCAGCGGGGAGACGACGATTCCCGTGCCCGGCCGGACCAGGGAGGGGATCTGGTAGCACAGCGACTTGCCGCCGCCGGTCGGCATGAGGACGACCGCGTCCCCGCCGGCCACCACGTGCTCGATGACCTCGCCCTGCTCGCCCCGGAAGGCCTCGTACCCGAAGACCCGGTGGAGCGTGGCCAGCGCCTCGCTCTCCGTGCCCGGCATCTCGGTGGTTCCTGGCATCTCCCTGATCCCGCCCGTCCCTCGCATCGTCCCGTCCCCCGTACGTCGTCCTCGACCACTGCGTCCACGATAGGGGTCCGGACCGACACCGCCGGAGTTGTCCACAGGCCCGCGGTGATCCGTGGGCCGCAGGATGCCGCGACCGCGGGGTCCCGCGACCGCGCAGACCGCCCGGAGGCCCACCGGACGCCGGACGCCCACCCGATGCCGGGCACCGGCCGGAGCGGCCCGCCGGACGTGCCCGTCGCACCCTCTCCGGCGCACCCGCTCCGGCGCACACGCTCCGGCGCACACGACGGGCCCCGGCCCCCTCCGCGGGGAACCGGGGCCGTCGCACACGCTCCGCAGGTCAGCGCACGAACACTCCTGCCTGGCTCGCCAGGTCCAGGAAGTACTGCGGTGCCACGCCGAGCACCAGGGTGACCGCCACGCCCACCCCGATCGTCGTCATCGTCAGGGGTGACGGCACGGCGACGGTGGGGCCCTCGGGCCGCGGCTCGCTGAAGAACATCAGGACGATGACGCGGATGTAGAAGAACGCGGCGATCGCCGACGAGATCACACCGACCACGACGAGCGGCGCCGCACCGCCCTCCGCCGCCGCCTTGAACACGGCGAACTTCCCGGCGAACCCCGAGGTCAGCGGGATGCCGGCGAAGGCCAGCAGGAACACCGCGAACACGGCCGCCACCAGCGGCGACCGGCGGCCCAGCCCGGCCCACTTGGACAGGTGCGTCGCCTCGCCGCCGGCGTCGCGCACCAGCGTCACCACGGCGAACGCGCCGACCGTCACGAACGAGTACGCGCCCAGGTAGAACAGGACCGACGAGACACCGTCCGGCGTGGTCGCGATGACACCCGCGAGGATGAACCCGGCGTGCGCGATCGACGAGTACGCCAGCAGCCGCTTGATGTCGGTCTGGGTGATCGCGACGATCGCGCCGCCCAGCATGGTGACGACCGCGACGCCCCACATGACCGGCCGCCAGTCCCAGCGCAGGCCCGGCAGCACGACGTAGAGGATCCGCAGCAGCGCGCCGAAGGCGGCCACCTTGGTGGCGGCGGCCATGAAGCCGGTGACCGGGGTCGGCGCACCCTGGTAGACGTCCGGCGTCCACATGTGGAACGGCACGGCGCCCACCTTGAACAGCAGCCCCATGACGATCATCGCGGCGCCGATGAGCAGCAGCACGTCGTTGCCCATGGTGTCGGCGAGGGCCGGACTGACGTTGGTGACCGTGCCGTCGACGACCTGCGCGATCGTCGCGTACGACACCGAGCCGGCGTACCCGTACAACAGGGCGATGCCGAACAGGGTGAACGCGGAGGCGAAGGAGCCGAGCAGGAAGTACTTGACCGCCGCCTCCTGGGACAGCAGCCGCTTGCGGCGGGCCAGCGCGCACAGCAGGTACAGCGGCAGCGAGAAGACCTCCAGGGCGATGAAGAGGGTCAGCAGGTCGTTGGCCGCCGGGAAGACCAGCATGCCCGCGACGGCGAACAGCAGCAGCGGGAAGACCTCGGTGGTGGTGAAGCCCGCCTTGACGGCCGCCTTCTCGCTGTCGCTGCCCGGCACCGAGGCGGCCTGGGCGACGAAGGAGTCGACGCGGTTGCCGTGCGCCTCGGGGTCGAGCCGCCGTTCGGCGAAGGTGAACAGGCCCACCAGGGCGGACAGCAGGATCGTGCCCTGGAGGAACAGCGCCGGTCCGTCGACCGCGATCGCGCCCATCGCCGCGATGTGTGCCTTGGTGGTGCCGTATCCGTCCGCCGCCAGCGCCACCACCGCGGCGAACGCGGCGGTCAACGCGACGACGGACAGGAACAGCTGGGCGTGGTAGCGGGACCTGCGCGGCACGAACGCCTCGACCAGGATCCCGACGACGGCCGCGCCCACGACGATCAGGGTGGGCGACAGCTGTGCGTATTCGATCTTCGGCGCGTCGATCTTCGAGATCGGGTCGGCCGCGGTTGTCCACAGACTGTGGACGACTGCTGTGCTCACTTGGCCGCCTCCACCTCGGGCTGGGGGTCCTTCTCCTGGACGTCGGACAGTGTCTGCTTGACCGCCGGGTCGACGATGTCGGTGACGGGCTTCGGGTAGACGCCCAGGAAGATCAGCAGAACGATCAGCGGGGCGACGACCATCAGCTCACGCGCGCGGAGGTCGGGCATCGCGGCGACCTCGGGTTTGACGGGACCGGTCATCGTCCTCTGGTAGAGGACGAGGGTGTAGAGCGCGGCGAGGACGATGCCGAACGTGGCGACGATGCCGATCACCGGATAGCGCGAGAACGTCCCCACCAGGACCAGGAACTCGCTCACGAACGGCGCCAGTCCCGGCAGCGACAGGGTCGCCAGCCCGCCGATCAGGAAGGTGCCGGCGAGCACCGGGGCGACCTTCTGCACACCGCCGTAGTCGGCGATGAGCCGCGAGCCGCGCCGCGAGATGAGGAAGCCGGCGACCAGCATCAGGGCGGCCGTCGAGATGCCGTGGTTGACCATGTAGAGCGTCGCGCCGGACTGGCCCTGGCTGGTCATCGCGAAGATGCCCAGGATGATGAAGCCGAAGTGCGAGATCGACGCGTACGCCACCAGCCGCTTGATGTCCCGCTGCCCGACGGCGAGCAGCGCGCCGTAGATGATGCTGACCACGGCGAGGACGAGGACCACGGGTGTGGCCCACTTACTGGCCTCCGGGAAGAGCTGGAGGCAGAAGCGCAGCATCGCGAAGGTGCCGACCTTGTCGACCACCGCCGTGATGAGGACGGCGACCGGGGTGGTGGCCTCCCCCATGGCGTTGGGCAGCCAGGTGTGGAGCGGCCACAGGGGCGCCTTCACGGCGAAGGCGAAGAAGAAGCCGAGGAACAGCCAGCGTTCGGTGTTCGTCGCCATGTCGAGCGAGCCGTTGGCCCGGGCCTCGGCGATCTCCGTCAGCGAGAAGTTCCCGGCGACCACGTACAGCCCGATCACCGCGGCCAGCATGATCAGCCCGCCGGCCAGGTTGTAGAGCAGGAACTTCACGGCCGCGTACGACCGTTGGGTGGACGCCGTCTCCTCGCCGTGCTCGTGGGCCCGGTCCCCGAAGCCGCCGATGAGGAAGTACATCGGGATCAGCATGGCTTCGAAGAAGATGTAGAACAGGAAGACGTCGGTGGCCTCGAAGGAGATGATCACCATCGCCTCGACGGCGAGGATCAGGGCGAAGAAGCCCTGCGTCGGCCGCCACCGTTTGTTGCCTGTCTCCAGCGGGTCGGCGTCGTGCCAGCCCGCGAGGACGATGAACGGGATCAGCAGCGCCGTGAGCGCGATGAGCGCCACCGCGATGCCGTCCACGCCGAGTTCGTACCGGACGCCGAACTCGGCGATCCAGGAATGGGACTCGGTGAGCTGGTAGCGGTCGCCGTCCGGGTCGAAGCGGACCAGGACGACGATCGCGAGGACGAGCGTGGCGAGGGAGAACAGCAGGGCCAGCGTCTTGGCGGCGTCGCGCCGCGCGGCCGGGACGGCGGCCGTGGCGACCGCCCCGATCGCGGGGAGCACCGCCGTCGCTGTCAGCAGAGGAAAGGACATCGGTATCAGACCGCCCTCATCAGCAGGGTCGCGGCGACGAGGACCGCCGCACCGCCGAACATCGAGACCGCGTACGACCGCGCGAAGCCGTTCTGGAGCTTGCGCATGCGCCCGGAGAGACCGCCGACCGAGGCCGCCGTGCCGTTGACGACGCCGTCGACCAGGGTGTGGTCGACGTACACCAGGGACCGGGTGAGGTGCTCGCCGCCGCGGACCAGGACGACGTGGTTGAAGTCGTCCTGGAGGAGGTCGCGGCGGGCGGCCCTGGTGAGCAGGGAACCGCGCGGGGCGACGACCGGGACGGGGCGGCGGCCGTACTGGAGGTAGGCGACCGCGACGCCGATCACCAGCACCACCATGGTGGCGAGGGTGACCGTGAGCGCGCTGACCGGCGCGTCGCCGTGGCTGTGCCCCGTGACGGGCTCCAGCCAGTGCAGGAAGCGGTCGCCGATGCTGAAGAAGGCACCGGCGAAGACCGAGCCGAAGGCCAGCACGATCATCGGGATCGTCATGGACCTCGGGGACTCGTGCGGGTGCGGCTCCCCCGTCGCGGCGGCGACCTGGCCGGATGCGGCCCCGTCGCCGTGTGCGGCGGCGGGCTCGGCGCTCGGCGCCTCGGGTGAGCGGGTGGGCCGGTTCCTCCAGCGCTCCTCGCCGAAGAACGTCAGCAGCATCACGCGCGTCATGTAGTACGCCGTGATGGCCGCGCCCAGCAGCGCGCAGCCGCCGAGGATCCAGCCCTCGGTGCCGCCCTTGGCGAAGGCGGCCTCGATGATCTTGTCCTTGGAGAAGAAGCCGGACAGGCCCGGGAAGCCGATGATGGCGAGGTAGCCGAGGCCGAACGTGATGAAGGTGACCGGCATGTACCTGCGCAGGCCGCCGTACTTGCGCATGTCGACCTCGTCGTTCATGCCGTGCATGACCGAACCGGCGCCGAGGAACAGGCCGGCCTTGAAGAAGCCGTGCGTCACGAGGTGCATGATCGCGAAGACGTAGCCGATGGGGCCGAGGCCGGCGGCCAGCACCATGTAGCCGATCTGCGACATGGTCGAACCGGCCAGGGCCTTCTTGATGTCGTCCTTGGCGCAACCGACGATCGCACCGAACAGGAGCGTGACGGCACCGACGATCGTGACGACGAGCTGGGCGTCGGGCGCCAGGTTGAAGATCGCCGCGGAGCGGACGATCAGGTAGACCCCGGCGGTCACCATCGTGGCCGCGTGGATGAGGGCCGAGACGGGCGTCGGGCCCTCCATGGCGTCCCCGAGCCAGGACTGCAACGGCACCTGGGCGGACTTGCCGCAGGCCGCGAGCAGCAGCATCAGGGCGATCGCGGTGAGCGTGCCCTCGCTCGCCCCACCGGCGAGTCCGGCCTCCTCGGGCGTGCCGAGCAGGGGGCCGAAGGCGAAGGTGCCGAAGGTGGTGAACATCAGCATGATGGCGATCGACAGGCCCACGTCACCGACGCGGTTGACCAGGAAGGCCTTCTTCGCCGCGGTGGCGGCGCTGGGCTTGTGCTGCCAGAAGCCGATCAGCAGGTAGGAGGCGAGGCCGACGCCCTCCCAGCCGACGTACAGCAGCAGGTAGTTGTCGGCGAGGACCAGCAGGAGCATCGCCGCCAGGAACAGGTTCAGGTAGCCGAAGAAGCGGCGGCGGCGCTCGTCGTGCTCCATGTACCCGATCGAGTACAGGTGGATCAGCGAGCCGACGCCCGTGATCAGCAGGACGAACGTCATCGACAGCTGGTCGACGCGGAAGGCTGCGTCCGCCTGGAAGCCCTCGACCGGGATCCAGCTGAACAGGTGTTGCGTGAGTGTGCGGTCGTCGGCGTCCCTGCCGAGCAGGTCGGCGAAGAGGACGAGGCCGATCACGAAGGAGACGGCCGCCAGCAGTGTGCCGAGCCAGTGGCCGACGGCGTCGAGCCGCCGGCCGCCGACCAGGAGGACGGCCGCTCCGAGCAGGGGCGCCGCGATCAGCAGCGCAATCAGGTTCTCCACGATTCTTCCGACCCCTTACAGCTTCATCAGGCTGGCGTCGTCGACCGAGGCCGAGTGGCGGGAACGGAACAGCGACACGATGATCGCGAGTCCCACCACGACCTCCGCCGCGGCGACGACCATCGTGAAGAACGCGATGATCTGGCCGTCGAGGTTGCCGTGCATGCGGGAGAAGGCGACGAACGCGAGGTTGCAGGCGTTGAGCATCAGCTCGATGCACATGAACACGACGATCGCGTTGCGCCTGATCAGGACGCCCGTCGCGCCGATCGTGAACAACAGGGCGGCGAGGTAGAGGTAGTTGACGGGGTTCACTTCGACGCCTCCTCGGCCCGCTTGAAGGTCGGCGGCTCGATCGGGGTGCGTTCCAGGCGCTCCGCGGAGCGCTGCTCGATCGCCTTGAGGTCGTTGAGCGCCTCGGCGGACACGTCCCGGACCTGGCCGCGCTCCCGCAGTGTCTTGCTGACGGTGAGGTCGGAGGGGGTGCCGTCGGGCAGCAGGCCGGCGACGTCCACGGCGTTGTGCCGCGCGTACACGCCGGGCGCGGGCAGCGGCGGCAGGTGGACGCCCTCGCGGACGCGCTGTTCGGACAGTTCGCGCTGGGTCTTCGCCCGCTCGGTGCGCTCGCGGTGGGTGAGCACCATGGCGCCGACGGCGGCCGTGATGAGCAGGGCGCCGGTGATCTCGAAGGCGAAGACGTACTTGGTGAAGATGAGGGCCGCGAGGCCCTCCACGTTGCCGCCCGCGTTGGCCTCCGTGAGGCCGCCGAACTCCGTCAGGGAGGCGTTGCCGATGCCGGCGACCAGCAGGACGCCGAAGCCGAGGCCGCAGACGAGGGCCAGCCAGCGCTGGCCCTTGATGGTCTCCTTCAGGGAGTCCGCGGCGGTGACGCCGACGAGCATCACCACGAACAGGAACAGCATCATGATCGCGCCGGTGTAGACGACGATCTGCACGACGCCCAGGAAGTAGGCGCCGTTGGCGAGGTAGAACACCGCCAGGACGATCATGGTTCCGGCGAGGCAGAGCGCGCTGTGCACGGCCCTCCTCATGAAGACGGTGCACAGGGCGCCGATCACCGCGACGGTGCCCAGCACCCAGAACTGGACCGCCTCGCCGGTGGAGGTGGAGTAGGCGGCGAGCTGAGCGCTCATCGGCCGATCACCTCCCCGGAGGCGGGCTCGCCCTCGCCGGACGTGGCGGCGGCCTCCTGCGGGACCTCGCCCCGGGAGAGCGCGACCTGCCGCTCGGTGCCGGGCGCGGCCTCCGTCACCAGGCCCCGGTAGTAGTCCTGTTCGTCCATGCCGGGGTAGATGGCGTGCGGACTGTCGACCATGCCCTCGTCCAGGCCGGCCAGCAGCTGCTCCTTGGTGTAGATCAGGTTGGCGCGGCTGCTGTCGGCCAGTTCGAACTCGTTGGTCATCGTCAGCGCGCGGGTGGGGCACGCCTCGATGCACAGGCCGCACAGGATGCAGCGGGCGTAGTTGATCTGGTAGACGCGCCCGTACCGCTCGCCCGGGGAGTAGCGCTCCTCCTCGGTGTTGTCGGCCCCCTCGACGTAGATGGCGTCGGCGGGGCAGGCCCACGCGCACAGCTCGCAGCCGACGCACTTCTCCAGACCGTCCGGATGGCGGTTGAGCTGGTGCCGTCCGTGGAACCGGGGAGCGGTGGTCTTCTCCTGCTCGGGGTACTGCTCGGTGAGCCGCTTCTTGAACATGGCCTTGAAGGTCACGCCGAAACCGGCTACCGGGTTCTGGAAGCCGGGCTTCGGCTGCCCGGCCTCCTTGGGCTCCTCAGCCATCGGACGCCTCCTTTCCCTCCAGAGATCCGTCACTGTGAGTATCGGACCCACCACTGACAATCAGCTCCCGCTCCCGGCGCGGACGGCGCCTGGGCACCGGCGGCAGCTCCTGTCCCGGCAGCGGCGGTACGGGGAACCCGCCCGCCATCGGGTCGAAGGCGGCGGGCTCGGCCGGGGCCGGCTCCGCCTTGCCGCGGTCGCGGAACATGTCCGCGACGAAGGAGAGCAGCAGCAGGACCAGGACGCCGCCGACGACGTAGAGGGCGATGTCGGCGAAGTCGTAGTTCTCGTTGCGCAGGGTCCGCACGGTCGCGACGAGCATCAGCCAGACGACCGAGACCGGGATGAGGACCTTCCAGCCGAGCTTCATGAGCTGGTCGTAGCGGACCCGGGGCAGCGTGCCGCGCAGCCAGATGAAGAAGAACAGCAGCAGCTGCACCTTGACGACGAACCAGAGCATCGGCCACCAGCCGTGGTTCGCGCCCTCCCAGAAGGTGCTGACCGGCCAGGGGGCCCGCCAGCCGCCGAGGAAGAGCGTGGTCGCCACGGCCGAGACCGTCACCATGTTCACGTACTCGGCGAGCATGAACATCGCGAACTTGATCGACGAGTACTCGGTGTTGAAGCCGCCGACCAGGTCGCCCTCGGACTCCGGCATGTCGAACGGGGCCCGGTTCGTCTCGCCGACCATCGTGACGATGTAGAGGACGAAGGAGACCGGCAGCAGGAGGATGTACCAGCGGTCCTGCTGCTGCTCGACGATGGTCGACGTCGACATGGACCCGGAGTAGAGGAACACCGAGGCGAACGCGGCGCCCATCGCGATCTCGTACGAGATCATCTGCGCGCAGGAGCGCAGGCCCCCCAGGAGTGGATAGGTGGATCCGGAGCTCCATCCCGCGAGGACGATGCCGTAGATGCCGACCGAGGCGACCGCGAGGATGTAGAGCATCGCGATCGGCAGGTCGGTGAGCTGCATCGTGGTGCGCTGCCCGAAGATCGAGATCTCGTTGCCGGCCGGGCCGAAGGGGATCACGGCGATCGCCATGAAGGCCGGGATGGCCGCGACGACCGGCGCGAGGACGTACACCACCTTGTCGGCGCGTTTGACGATCAGGTCTTCCTTGAGCATCAGCTTGATGCCGTCGGCGAGCGACTGGAGCATGCCCCAGGGGCCGTGCCGGTTGGGGCCGATGCGCAGCTGCATCCAGGCGACGACCTTGCGTTCCCAGACGATGGAGAACAGCACGGTCAGCATCAGGAAGGCGAAGCAGAAGACCGCCTTGATCACGACCAGCCACCAGGGATCGCGGCCGAACATCGAGAGGTCTTCAGCGGCGAGGTACAAGCTCATGCCTCCACCTCCTTGGGGGCCTCGGCGGCGAGCGTCGCCGGGCCGATGCGGACGAGGGAGCCGGGCCGGGCCCCGGTGTCGGAGGCGACGCCCCCGCCCGTGGAGTTCAGCGGGAGCCACACCACCCGGTCGGGCATCTCGGTGATCCGCAGGGGCAGTTCCACCGTCCCCGCGGTGCCGGTCACGGCGAGCGTGTCGCCGTCCTTGACGCCGGCTTCGGCGGCCGTGGCGGCGGACACGCGCGCGTGGGCGGCGTGCCGGGTGCCGGCGAGCGCCTCGTCACCCTGCTGGAGGAGGCCCTGGTCGAGCAGCAGGCGGTGCCCGGCGAGCACGGCCTCACCGGCGGCGGGCCGCGGCAGGACGCCGGCGGTGTCCAGCGGCGCGGCGGCCCGCGGCCCGTCCCAGGCACCGAGCCGGTCCAGTTCCGCGCGCGTGGTGCGCAGGTCCGGCAGGCCCAGGTGGACGTCCATGGCGTCGGCGATCATCTGCAGCACGCGCGCGTCGGTCGGTGCCGGACGGCGTGTCATCTGGTCGGGCTTGAGCGCGGCCTCGAAGGAGCGCACCCGGCCCTCCCAGTTGAGGAAGGCCCCCGCCTTCTCGGCGACCGCGGCGACGGGCAGGACGACGTCGGCACGGTCGGTGACCTCGCCGGGGCGCAGCTCCAGCGACACCACGAAGCCGGCCTCGGCGAGCGCCTCACGCGCGCGCGACGGGTCGGGCAGGTCGGCCACCTCCACCCCGGCGACGAGCAGTGCCTGCAGTTCGCCGCGCGCGGCGGCCTCGATGATCTGCCCGGTGTCCCGGCCGTAGCGCGGCGGGAGTTCGGCGACGCCCCAGACGGCGGCGACCTCCTCCCGCGCGCGCGGGTCGGTGGCCGGGCGTCCGCCCGGCAGCAGCGACGGGAGCGCGCCCGCCTCGACGGCGCCCCGCTCCCCCGCCCGGCGCGGGATCCACACCAGGTCCGCCCCGGTCGCGGTGGCCGCGCGTACGACGGCGGTGAGGCCGCCCGCGACGGCGGCGAGCCGCTCACCGACGACGATCACCGCGCCGCCGGCGCGCAGCGCCTCGGCGGCCCGGCTCCCCGGCTCGTCCTCCAGGCCGACACCGCTGGTCAGCGCGTCCAGCCACTCGGTCTCGGTGCCCGGAGCGGCCGGCAGCAGCGTGCCGCCGGCCTTCTCCAGGCCGCGGGTGGCGTGGGTGGCCAGCGAGAACACCTTCTGCCCGTGCTTGCGCCAGGCCTTGCGCAGCCGCAGGAAGACGCCGGGCGCCTCCTCCTCGGACTCGAACCCGACGAGCAGGACGGTGGGCGCCTTCTCCAGCGTCGTGTACGTGATGCCGCTGCCGTCGAGGTCACGGCCGCGGCCCGCCACCCTGGACGCCAGGAAGTCGGCCTCCTCGCCGCTGTGCACGCGCGCGCGGAAGTCGATGTCGTTGGTGTCGAGCGCCACGCGCGCGAACTTGCTGTACGCGTAGGCGTCCTCGACGGTCAGGCGGCCGCCGGTCAGGACGCCGGTCCGGCCGCGCGAGGCGAGCAGCCCCTGGGCCGCGATCTGCAACGCCTCCGGCCAGGAGGCCGGTACGAGGTCGCCCTCGGCGTTGCGCACGAGCGGGGTGTCGAGCCGGTCGCGCTGCTGGGCGTACCGGAACCCGAACCGCCCCTTGTCGCAGATCCACTCCTCGTTGACCTCGGGGTCGTCGGCGGCGAGCCGTCGCATGACCTTGCCGCGCCGGTGGTCCGTGCGCGTCGCGCAGCCGCCCGAGCAGTGCTCGCAGACGGACGGCGTGGAGATCAGGTCGAAGGGCCGCGAACGGAACCGGTAGGCCGCCGAGGTGAGCGCGCCCACCGGGCAGATCTGGATGGTGTTGCCGGAGAAGTACGACTCGAAGGGGTCGCCCTCGCCGGTACCGACCTGCTGGAGCGCGCCCCGCTCGATCAGTTCGATCATCGGGTCACCCGCGACCTGGTTGGAGAACCGGGTGCAGCGGGCGCACAGCACGCAGCGCTCACGGTCGAGCAGCACCTGTGTGGAGATCGGGACGGGCTTGTCGTAGGTCCGCTTGCGGCCCTCGAAACGGGACTCGGCGTTGCCGTGCGACATGGCCTGGTTCTGCAGGGGGCACTCTCCGCCCTTGTCGCAGACCGGGCAGTCCAGCGGGTGGTTGATGAGGAGCAGCTCCATCACGCCGTGCTGCGCCTTCTCGGCCACCGGGGAGGTGAGCTGCGTCTTCACCACCATCCCGTCCGTGCACGTGATCGTGCAGGACGCCATCGGCTTGCGCTGGCCCTCGACCTCGACGATGCACTGCCGGCAGGCGCCGGCCGGGTCGAGGAGCGGGTGGTCGCAGAAGCGCGGGATCTCGATGCCGAGCTGTTCGGCGGCCCGGATGACCAGGGTGCCCTTGGGCACGCTGATCTCCACGCCGTCGATGGTCAGCGTCACGAGATCCTCCGGCGGGAGAGCCGCCTCTCCGCCCCCGGAGGGAGCGCTGGTGGTCACCGTCATGCGTTCACCTCCGTACGGTCGGCCCAGGCCGTCGACTTGGCCGGGTCGAAGGGGCAGCCGCGGCCCGTGATGTGCTGCTCGTACTCCTCGCGGAAGTACTTGAGCGAGGAGAAGATCGGCGAGGCGGCACCGTCGCCGAGGGCGCAGAAGGACTTGCCGTTGATGTTGTCGGCGATGTCGTTGAGCTTGTCGAGGTCGGACATGGCGCCCTTGCCGGCCTCGATGTCCCGCATCAGCTGCACCAGCCAGTAGGTGCCCTCCCGGCAGGGTGTGCACTTGCCGCAGGACTCGTGGGCGTAGAACTCGGTCCAGCGGGTCACGGCCCGCACCACGCAGGTCGTCTCGTCGAAGCACTGGAGTGCCTTCGTGCCGAGCATGGAACCCGCGGCACCCACTCCTTCGTAGTCGAGAGGGACGTCGAGGTGCTCGTCGGTGAACATCGGGGTGGAGGAGCCGCCCGGCGTCCAGAACTTGAGGCGGTGGCCCGGTCGCATGCCGCCGCTCATCTCGAGGAGCTGGCGGAGGGTGATGCCGAGGGGCGCTTCGTACTGGCCGGGACTGGTGACGTGGCCGCTGAGCGAGTAGAGCGTGAAGCCCGGGGACTTCTCACTGCCCATCGACCTGAACCATTCCTTGCCGTTCTGCAGGATCGCGGGAACCGACGCGATCGACTCGACGTTGTTCACCACAGTCGGGCACGCGTAGAGGCCCGCGACGGCAGGGAAAGGAGGACGCAGCCGCGGTTGACCACGGCGGCCTTCGAGCGAGTCCAGCAGCGCGGTCTCCTCACCGCAGATGTACGCGCCGGCGCCGGCGTGCACGGTGAGTTCGAGGTCGAGTCCGCTGCCCAGGATGTTCTCGCCGAGGTAGCCCGCCGCGTAGGCCTCGCGCACGGCCTCGTGCAACCGCCGCAGAACGGGGACGACCTCACCCCGCAGATAGATGAAGGCATGCGACGACCTGATGGCGTAGCACGCGATCACGATGCCCTCGATGAGGCTGTGCGGGTTCGCGAAGAGGAGCGGGATGTCCTTGCAGGTTCCCGGCTCCGATTCGTCGGCGTTGACCACCAGATAGTGCGGTTTTCCGTCCCCCTGGGGAATGAACTGCCATTTCATTCCCGTGGGGAATCCCGCGCCACCGCGGCCGCGCAGGCCGGATTCCTTGACGTACGCGATCAGGTCGTCCGGCGACATGGCGAGCGCCTTGCGGAGCCCCTCGTACCCCTCGTGCCTTCGGTACACGTCCAGCGTCCAGGACCTGTCCTCGTCCCAGAAGGCCGACAGCACGGGTGCCAGCAGCTTCTCGGGGCCGGTGTCCTTCAGTTCGGGTGCCAAGGTCATCACTCCCCCTCCTCGGCGGTGGGCCCTGCCGGGTGGGCGGGGTCGGAGGCCGACGTGTCCTGCGGCGCGTCGTGCGAACTGAGGTGCCGCGTCGGTGACGGGTCGTGCACGGCCCGGTCCTGCGGCACGTCGTGCGGTCCGCCGTCGCGTGGATGGACCACGCGCGCGGGTGCGGCCTCCCCCTTCGCCAGGCGAAGGCCCACCAGCGACGCCGGTCCCGCGCTGCCGCTCGCGTCGACGGCGCCCTCGCGCTCGTCGGGGAATCCCGCCAGGATCCGGGCGGTCTCCTTGAAGGTGCACAGCGGCGCCCCGCGCGTGGGCGAGACGGTACGGCCGACCCGCAGGTCGTCCACCAGTCGCTTCGCGCTCTGCACGGTCTGGTTGTCGAAGAACTCCCAGTTGACCATCACGACCGGCGCGTAGTCGCAGGCCGCGTTGCACTCGATGTGCTCCAGGGTGACCTTGCCGTCGTCGGTGGTCTCGCCGTTGCCGACGCCGAGGTGGTCCTGGAGCGCCTCGAAGATGGCGTCCCCGCCCATCACCGCGCAGAGGGTGTTGGTGCAGACGCCCACCTGGTAGTCACCGCTCGGCCGGCGCCGGTACATGGTGTAGAAGGTCGCGACCGCGGTGACCTCGGCGGTGGTCAGGCCCAGTACGTCCGCGCAGAACCGCATCCCGGTGCGCGTGACGTGTCCCTCCTCCGACTGCACGAGGTGCAGCAACGGCAGGAGCGCGGAGCGGGAGTCGGGGTAGCGGGCGATGATCTCGCGCGCGTCGGTCTCCAGCCGGGCTCGGACGTCGTCCGGGTAGGCGGGCGCGGGCAGCTCGGGCATGCCCAGGCTGACGCCCTGCTCCGAAGAAGAGGTGGTCACCGGTCGACGCCTCCCATCACGGGGTCGATGGATGCCACGGCGACGATCACGTCGGCGACCTGGCCGCCCTCGCACATCGCCGCCATGGCCTGGAGATTGGTGAAGGACGGGTCGCGGAAGTGGACCCGGTAGGGGCGGGTGCCGCCGTCGGACACGGCGTGCACCCCGAGTTCGCCCTTGGGGGATTCGACGGCCGCGTACGCCTGTCCCGGCGGGACCCGGAAGCCCTCGGTGACCAGCTTGAAGTGGTGGATCAGGGCTTCCATGGAGGTGCCCATGATCTTCTTGATGTGGTCGAGGGAGTTGCCGAGGCCGTCCGGGCCCAGGGCGAGCTGGGCGGGCCAGGCGATCTTCTTGTCGGGGACCATGACCGGGCCGGGCTGGAGCCGGTCCAGGCACTGCTCGACGATCCTGAGCGACTGGCGCATCTCCTCCAGGCGGATCAGGAAGCGGCCGTAGGCGTCGCAGGAGTCGGCGGTCGGGACGTCGAAGTCGTACGTCTCGTAGTCGCAGTAGGGCTGTGCCTTGCGCAGGTCGTGCGGCAGGCCGGTGGCGCGCAGGATCGGGCCGGTGGCGCCGAGGGCCGTGCAGCCCGCCAGGTCGAGGTAGCCGATGTCCTGCATGCGGGCCTTGAAGATGGGGTTCCCGGTGGCGAGCTTGTCGTACTCCGGGAGGTTCTTCTCCATCTTCTTCACGAACTCGCGGATCTGGTCCACCGCGCCGGGCGGCAGGTCCTGGGCGAGTCCGCCGGGGCGGATGTACGCGTGGTTCATCCGCAGGCCGGTGATGAGCTCGTAGATGTCGAGAATCAGTTCACGATCGCGGAATCCGTAGATCATGATCGTGGTGGCGCCGAGTTCCATGCCGCCGGTGGCGATGCACACCAGGTGGGAGGACATCCGGTTCAGCTCCATCAGGAGCACTCGGATGATCTTGGCCCGGTCGGTGATCTGGTCCTCGATGCCGAGGAGCTTCTCGACGGCGAGGCAGTAGGCGGTCTCGTTGAAGAAGGACGTCAGGTAGTCCATGCGCGTCACGAAGGTGGTGCCCTGTGTCCACGTACGGAACTCGAGGTTCTTCTCGATGCCAGTGTGCAGGTAGCCGATGCCGCAGCGGGCCTCGGTGACCGTCTCGCCGTCGATCTCCAGGATCAGGCGGAGCACACCGTGGGTGGAGGGGTGCTGGGGCCCCATGTTGACGACGATGCGTTCGTCGTCGGCGCGGGCCGCGGACTGGACGACCTCGTCCCAGTCGCCACCGGTGACCGTGTAGACGGTGCCCTCGGTGGTCTCGCGTGCGGATGCCGCCGAGGAGGTGGTCCCGGAGGGACTCGACGAGGGGTGGTGGCCGGGCGAGGGGTGGGGAGTGCTCACGAGTACGACCTCCGCTGGTCCGGAGCCGGGATCTGGGCGCCCTTGTACTCGACGGGGATGCCGCCGAGGGGGTAGTCCTTGCGCTGCGGGTGGCCCTGCCAGTCGTCCGGCATCATGATCCGCGTCAGGGCCGGGTGACCGTCGAAGACGATCCCGAAGAAGTCGTAGGTCTCGCGCTCGTGCCAGTCGTTGGTCGGATAGACGGAGACCAGGGACGGGACGTGCCGGTCGGAGTCCGGGACGCTCACCTCGAGCCGGATCAGCCTGTTGTGGGTGATCGAGCGCAGGTGGTAGACGGCGTGCAGTTCGCGGCCCTTGTCGTTCGGGTAGTGGACGCCGCTCACCCCCGTGCAGAGTTCGAAGCGCAGGGCCGGGTCGTCGCGCAGGGTGCGGGCGACCCGGACGAGGTGTTCGCGTTCGACGTGGAAGGTGAGTTCGTCGCGGTCGACGACCGTCTTGTCGATGGCGTTCTCGGGGAGGAGCCCCTGCTCCTCCAGCGCGCCCTCGAGTTCGTCGGCGACCTCGTCGAACCAGCCGCCGTAGGGGCGGGAGGTCGCGCCGGGCAGGCGCACCGAGCGGACCAGGCCGCCGTAACCGGAGGTGTCGCCGCCGTTGTTCGCGCCGAACATGCCGCGCTGGACGCGGATCTCCTCGCCGCCCTGGCCGCGCTGTCCGGGGAGGTTGGAGGCGGCCAGGTCCTTCTCGGGGTTGGTCCCCTCGGCCCCTGCGCCGGTGCCGTTGGCGTCGCTCACCGCAGCAGCCCCTTCATCTCGATCGTGGGCAGGGCCTTGAGCGCCGCTTCCTCCGCCTCGCGGGCCGCTTCCTCGGCGTTCACGCCCAGCTTGGAGTTCTGGATCTTGTGGTGGAGCTTGAGGATCGCGTCCATCAGCATCTCGGGGCGCGGCGGGCAGCCGGGGAGGTAGATGTCGACGGGGACGATGTGGTCGACGCCCTGGACGATGGCGTAGTTGTTGAACATGCCGCCCGAGGACGCGCACACCCCCATGGAGATCACCCACTTCGGGTTCGGCATCTGGTCGTAGACCTGCCGCAGCACCGGCGCCATCTTCTGGCTGACCCGGCCGGCCACGATCATCAGGTCCGCCTGGCGAGGCGACCCGCGGAAGACCTCCATGCCGAAGCGCGCCAGGTCGTAGCGGCCCGCGCCGGTGGTCATCATCTCGATGGCGCAGCAGGCGAGGCCGAACGTGGCGGGGAAGACGGACGACTTGCGCACCCAGCCCGCGGCCTGTTCGACGGTGGTCAGCAGGAAACCGCTCGGCAGCTTTTCTTCGAGTCCCATGGCTTAAAGGCCCCTCAGTCCCATTCCAGGCCGCCGCGCCGCCACACGTAGGCGTAGGCGACGAAGACGGTGAGCACGAAGAGCAACATCTCCACGAGCCCGAAAACCCCCAGGGCGTCGAAGGTGACGGCCCAGGGGTAGAGGAAGACGATCTCGATGTCGAAGACGATGAAGAGCATCGCCGTCAGGTAGTACTTGATGGGGAAGCGCCCGCCGCCGGCCGGCGTGGGGGTCGGCTCGATACCGCACTCGTAGGCCTCGAGCTTGGCGCGGTTGTACCGCTTAGGCCCGATCAGCGTGGCCATGACCACGGAGAAGATCGCAAAGCCTGCCCCGAGGGCTCCCAGTACGAGGATGGGCGCATACGCGTTCACCGCTCCTCGCTCCTCTCAGTCGGCACTGACTGCTGGCGATGTCGGGGCTCGCGTCCGCCTCACCGGCCCCACGAACTCCACCGTCACCGACGAAGATCGCGAACATGTGAAGCAGGTCACAAGCCCAACTGCCTCGCATCCTATGCCTGCGGCTCTGTGATCTGCGACACGGGGTATTGCACAAGCTTTGTGATCTCCACCACCTGACGAAGGATCATGAAGTCATATCAGCGGTGATCTTCGTACGCGAAGCGTCAGAGTGATCACAAGAAGTGACATTTACGCTCGTCACCGCA
This sequence comes from Streptomyces sp. NPDC048734, assembly GCF_043198675.1. Classification (NCBI taxonomy): domain Bacteria; kingdom Bacillati; phylum Actinomycetota; class Actinomycetes; order Kitasatosporales; family Streptomycetaceae; genus Streptomyces; species Streptomyces sp. NPDC048734. The sequence continues at coordinate 795,505 of NZ_JBICUZ010000002.1, forward strand.
GGTCGCAGGGGGCGTCTCTATATCAAGATGGTTCCGCTGCATGCAAATTGGCGCTGGACGGGGTGCCTTGGTAGTGGATCCGTTCACACGTCGGAGGGAGCCGCGGGGGCCGATGTGGACGCGTGCGCGCGTTCACGAGCGGAACCGGTCGCACCGCTCGCGTCGGACGCGGGCCTTCCGGTAATCGTTCCGTGACCTCCGCCACACTCGGGGAGGCCGGCCAGGAGCCGGGCTTGGCCAACGATCTCCACCAGTGGTAGGCGCGGGGCAATCCGGACGTAACGACGAAAGGCCATGATCACAGGCTTGACCGCCTGCGTCCGCAATGTCCGTTACGGCGTCAATAAAGGGCGCTGTGGCAGGTGTTCGGACGCCCCGTTGAGCAATTGTGGCGCAGCACACGTTTCTTGAAGGTATGGAGGACACCCTGATACCGCTTGTACCCATGTCCCACACCGCTCACATACGCAGCCACCGGAAGCCCCGCCGCAGCGCGTCGACGATCGCGATGCGGGCCGGAGTCGCCAGTGGTGTACTCGGCTCGCTGGCCGTGGCCACCGCGGCCGGATCGGCCAACGCCGCCGAGCCGGTGGCACAGACGCTCGAGCTGCCCGTGCTGACGGGCGACGTGGCCGCACAGATCGCGCAGTCCGCGAACGCCACGCAGCAGGCCGCCGCGAACTACCAGCTCGAGGCGGAGCGCGACGCGGCCGCCGCGGCGGCCGCCGAGGAGGCGAAGAAGGACCTCGCCGCCGCCAAGAAGGCCGAGGCGAAGAAGAAGGCCGAGGAGGCCCGCAAGGCGGCCGCCGAGGCCGCCGTGTCCCGTTCCTCGGAGCGGACCGCCCTCGCCACCGCGACGACCACCTCGACGACCGCCTCCGCTCCGGCGAGCGGCAGCGTCGCGACGGTCGTCTCCTTCCTCAGGGCCCAGGTGGGCGACGCGTACGTCATGGGCGCCACCGGCCCCAACGCCTGGGACTGCTCGAGCCTGGTGCAGGCCGCGTTCCGCCAGGTCGGCGTGGACCTCCCGCGGGTCTCGCAGGACCAGTCGATGGCCGGCACGGACGTGTCGCTGTCCAATCTCCAGGTCGGCGACATCCTGTACTGGGGCGGGAAGGGTTCCGCGTACCACGTGGGCGTCTACATCGGGGACGGCCAGTACCTCGACGCGGCCAACCCCTCCAAGGGCGTGGTGATCCAGGACCTCTCCGGCTACCCGGCGTCGGGTGCGGTGCGGGTGCTCTGAGACAGGGACGTACGGATCCGCGACACACGGATCCACCGGAAGGGCCGCAGCCGCTCGGGGGCTGCGGCCCTTCGGGCTTTTCCCTGCCGGTTTTTCCCTTCGGGGTTTCCGGGGGTGCGAGGACGCGCGGCCACGGCCGTGCGGTCGGGTGGCCGCCCGGCCCCGTGCGTCCTGTCAGGCCTTGGGTGCCACCTTGCTCAGGCCGTTGATGATGCGGTCCATCGCGTCGCCGCCCGTGGGGTCGGTGAGGTTGGCGAGCATCTTGAGCGTGAACTTCATCAGCAGCGGGTGCGTCAGGCCGCGCTGGGTCGCGATCTTCATGACCTTCGGGTTGCCGATGAGCTTCACGAAGGCGCGGCCCAGCGTGTAGTAACCGCCGTAGGTGTCCTTGAGGACGCGGGGGTAGCGCTGGAGGGCGAGTTCGCGTCCCGCGGGGGTGGAGCGGGCGTGGGCCTGGACGATGACGTCGGCGGCGAGCTGACCGGACTCCATGGCGTAGGCGATGCCCTCGCCGTTGAAGGGGTTCACCAGGCCGCCGGCGTCACCGACGAGCAGCAGCCCGCGCGTGTAGTGCGGCTGGCGGTTGAAGGCCATCGGCAGCGCGGCCCCGCGGATGGGGCCGGTCATGTTCTCCGGCGTGTAGCCCCAGTCCTCGGGCATGGAGGCGCACCAGGCCTTGAGGACCTCGCGCCAGTCCAGTTCCTTGAAGGAGTCGGAGGTGTTGAGGACGCCCAGGCCCACGTTGGAGGTGCCGTCGCCCATGCCGAAGATCCAGCCGTAGCCCGGCAGCAGGCGGTCCTCGCCCGGCCCGCGCCGGTCCCAGAGTTCGAGCCAGGACTCGAGGTAGTCGTCCTCGTGGCGGGGGCTGGTGAAGTAGGTGCGCACCGCGACGCCCATGGGGCGGTCCTCGCGGCGGTGCAGGCCCATCGCCAGGGAGAGGCGGGTGGAGTTGCCGTCGGCGGCGACGACGAGCGGGGCCCGGAAGGTGACCTCACGCTTCTCCTCGCCGAGCTTGGCGTGCACGCCGGTGATCCGGCCGGTGCGGTCGTCGACGACGGGGGCGCCGACGTTGCAGCGTTCGTAGAGCCGGGCGCCCGCCTTCTGGGCCTGGCGGGCGAGCTGCTCGTCGAAGTCGTCGCGCTTGCGGACGAGGCCGTAGTCCGGGAAGGAGGCGAGATCCGGCCAGTCCAGCTGGAGGCGGACGCCGCCGCCGATGATGCGCAGTCCCTTGTTGCGCAGCCAGCCGGCCTCCTCGGAGACGTCGATCCCCATGGCGACGAGCTGCTTGACGGCGCGCGGGGTGAGGCCGTCGCCGCAGACCTTCTCGCGCGGGAACTCGGTCTTCTCCAGCAGGAGTACGTCGAGGCCGGCCTTGGCGAGGTGGTACGCGGTCGTGGAGCCGGCCGGCCCCGCGCCGACCACGATCACATCGGCGGTGTTTTCGGAGAGGGGCTCGGTCACGGCGGGTTCTCCCCAAGGTTCGGAATCGCGTGCCGACCGGCACTGGACACGGGCAGTCTATTCAGGAGCATCGATCAACCTGCTGAAGGGCTGCCCCGTGAACCGAGTTCCGCCCGTAGTACGGCTGCGCGTCCCCACGGACGAGGACGCGGTGGCGTGGCACCGGGTCTTCGACCACCCGGAGGTCATGGAGTTCCACGGCGGCCGTTCCGCGGGGCTCTCGGTCTACGAGGAACTCACCGCCCGCCAGCGCCGGCACGACGCCGAGCGCGGGTTCTGCCTGTGGACGATGCTCGACGGGTCCGAGCGGGTCGTCGGCTTCACCGGCGCCCAGCCCTGGGACCGGGAGTGGGGCCCGACCGGTGAGATCGAGATCGGCTGGCGGCTCGGCCGGGAGCACTGGGGCCAGGGGTACGCCACGGCGGCGGCGCGGATGACGCTGGAACGGGTGCGGGAGGCGGGGGTGCCGAGCGTGGTGGCCATGGTCGCCGCGTCCAACGCCCGGTCCATCGCCGTGACCCGGCGGCTCGGCATGCGGCTCGCCGACGTGTTCACCACCCCCGAGTCACGGCGGGAGGCGCACTGCTACCGGCTGGACCTGTAACGGAGGACCCAACTCCATTTACGTGGCCGTGAGTAGTCGATCGTCACGGAAAGGCACCGGGGGCTTCCGACGGACTCCTCGCGCGGCTACCCTTCCTGTACCGCAGGGGGTGACGTCCGTGCTCATCCGGCCCGAAACACCCGAGGTGCGCGTACCGAGGCTCGTCGGTCTGATGGCCGTGGACGCGCGCGAAGCGGCCGCCCCGCAAGGAGTGCTGCCGGCCGCGCCCGACCGGCCCGACTTCCACCGGGCCGTCGTCGACCACGTCGTACGGCAGTACCCGCCGCCCGGTGCCGAGGTGCCGCGCGGGACGGTCGTCACCGTGTGGTTCGACTTCGCGGAGGGGGAGGGCGGCGGCGCGGGCGTCCGCGAACCACGGCTGCCGGCGCCGGGCGGAGGCGGGGTGCGGCGCGGACTGGCCGCGCCGCGGGATCCCTTCGAACCGGTCAGGTGCTGAGGGCCGGCCCGGCACCCGCCGGCCTGCGGCCGGGCCGCTCACGGGTCCGCCCGTCGCCGGCCGGTCCGCCGGTCAGTCCTCCTTGAAGCCCCGGTGCAGGGTGACCACCCCGCCGGTGAGGTTGCGCCAGGCGACCTTCGACCAGCCGGCCTTGCGCAGGTGCTCGGCGAGGGCGGGCTGGTCGGGCCAGGCGCGGATGGACTCGGCGAGGTAGACGTACGCGTCGGGGTTGGAGGACACCGCGCGGGCGACCGGGGGCAGGGCGCGCATCAGGTACTCGGTGTAGACCTGGCGGAAGGGCGCCCAGGTCGGGTGCGAGAACTCGCAGATCACGACCCGTCCGCCGGGCCGCGTCACCCGGTGCATCTCCCGCAGGGCCGCGTCGAAGTCCTGCACGTTGCGCAGCCCGAAGGAGATGGTGACGGCGTCGAAGGTGTCGTCCTTGAACGGCAGCCTCGTCGCGTCGCCCGCGGTGAGGGGCAGCCAGGGGTGCTTCTGCTTGCCCACCTGGAGCATGCCGAGGGAGAAGTCGCAGGGGACGACGTAGGCGCCGGTCCTGGCGAAGGGCAGGGAGGAGGTGGCCGTGCCCGCCGCCAGGTCGAGGACCTTCTGCGCGGGGCGGGCGTCGACGGCGCGCGCGACCTCCTTGCGCCACCTGCGGTCCTGGCCGAGCGAGAGGACGTCGTTGGTGAGGTCGTACCGTTCCGCCACGCGGTCGAACATCGAGGCGACTTCGTGGGGCTGCTTGTTCAGGGAAGCACGGGTCACCCGCCCATTGTGGCAGCAGGGGGCCGGCCCTCACGGCAGCAGCCTCGGCTTCTTCCGGGCGGCCACGTCCTCGACCCAGCCGCCCAGCAGCACGAACACCACGATCAGCAGCCAGCCGACGGCGAACAGGAACCACTGGCTCTCCAGCGGCAGGTACGCCTCGAAGGCGGGCACGTCCCAGAACCGGTCGATCAGCGGGACCGCCAGCACCAGGGCGATCTCGTGCCAGAGGTAGATCGTCACCGCGCGCGCGTTGAAGACGGAGACCAGCCGGTTCAGGCGCCCCAGCCGGGTGAGCCCGGCGAAGTCGATCCGGAAGTACGCCTTCGCCCACATCAGCAGCATCACGAAGCCGGCCGACCAGAAGGCCTGCGCGAGCGGGTTCTCGTCCAGGTCGTAGGTGCCGTACTCGGCCCGGTGCGCGAAGGCGTACCAGCCGCCGTACGCCATGGCCGCGAGGGAGAGGACGGCCACCGGGGCCGGTTTCGCGCGCTGGAGCACGCCGTCGCGGTGGGCGAAGCCGAGCATCCAGCAGAAGAGGTACGTCGACAGGTCCCACAGGGCGGTGCCGACGCGGTTGTCCGGCCCGGCCCAGGCGAAGTTCAGGACCAGGACCGGGGCGAGGGACGCGGCCAGGACGGGGACCGGGGCGAGGCGGAACAGCCGGAGCAGGAGCGGGGAGAGCAGCACGAACCACAGGTAGGTGCGCAGGTACCAGAGGATCTCCCAGGCCTGCTCGCCCCAGGCGTTGCCCGGCGGATCGCCCAGCGGCACGATCCAGTAGACGATCCGCCAGTCCGGCATCCAGCCGTGGAGGAGCATCGCCACGACCACGAAGGCGCCCCAGAACCAGAAGGGCGGCAGGAGTCTGCGCAGGCGGCCGCGCACCACCGTGAGCGCCGGGCGTTCCAGGGACTTCGCCATCAGGGTGCCGGCCAGGCCGAACATGACGCCCATGGAGGGGAAAACCAGGCCCGCCCAGGCCCAGCCGAAGGTGTGGTACGCCACGACCCGGATGAGGGCGAGGGCCCGGAGGCTGTCGAAATAGCGGTCACGGCCGGCCGCCCGCGGCCCCGCCACCGGCGGCGCCCCCGCATCCGGCGCCCCCGCATCCGGCGGTCCCATCGGCGGCGCCCCCACCGCGAGCAGGGGAGCCGTGTCCGTGACGGAGTCGAAGCCCGAGCCGGGACCGGGAGGGGAACCTAGGCCGGAACCGAGGCCGGGACCGGGACCGGGACCGGAACCATGACCGGAACCGGACGGGTTCTCCGTGACGGCGGCCCGCCGTGCCGTGCCGCGGGCCGGGCCGTGAGCCGGGCCGCGGGCCGCGCCCCTGCTGTGCGCCCCCACTCAGCTCACCCCGGCCGGGGTCCCGACCTCGCCGGTCCTCTTGAGCTTCTGCCAGCGCAGCCGGCCGCCGGTGAGGGCGGTGATGCAGGAGTGGATGAGGACGAGGTACATCATCTGGCGGTAGGCGAGCTGCTGGAGCGGCATCATCAGCAGGTAGCGGTACTTCTCGCGGTCGAGGCGGAAGGCGTACGCGGCGCAGACGAGCTGTACGCCCAGGACCGCGAGCCAGGCCAGCAGGGAGGCCCGGAAGTCGATGAAGATCATCGAGTAGGCGGTGAACACGTCGATCAGCGGGGCGAAGACCGGTGTGACGATCTGGAAGAGGACGACCAGCGGCATGCCGACGCGTCCGAAGCGCCCCGAGGGACCCTTGTCGGTGAGGGACTTGCGGTGCTTCCAGAGGGCCTGCATGGTGCCGTAGGACCAGCGGTAGCGCTGGGACCACAGCTGCTTGAGGGAGCCGGGGGCCTCGGTCCAGGCGCGGGCGTGTTCCTGGTAGACGACGTTCCAGCCGGCGCGGTGCATGGCGATGGTGATGTCGGTGTCCTCGGCGAGGGTGTCCTCGCTCATGCCGCCGACCTCCAGGACGGCGTCCCTGCGGAAGGCGCCGATCGCGCCGGGGATGGTTGGCATGCAGCGCAGCAGGTCGTACATGCGGCGGTCGAGGTTGAAGCCCATGACGTACTCGATGTGCTGCCAGGCGCCGATGACCGTGTTGCGGTTGCCGACCTTGGCGTTGCCGGCGACCGCGCCGACCTTCGGGTCGGCGAACGGCTGGACCAGATGCCGCACGGTGTCGGGTTCGAAGACCGTGTCGCCGTCCATCATCACGACGATGTCGCAACTGGCGTTGCGGACACCGTTGTTGAGGGCGGCCGGCTTGCCCGCGTTCTCCTGGCGGATGACGCGGACGTTCGTCATGCCCAGGGCCTCGGCCGCCTCGCGGGAGATCTCGGACGTGCCGTCCGTCGATCCGTCGTCCACGACGATGATCTCGATCGGATGGGTGCTCCGCGCCAGTGATTCCAGGGTGTTGGCGATGCACTCCTTCTCGTTGTACGCCGGGACGATCACGCTGACCGGCCGGGTGACGGTGGGTCCCCAGCTGAAGCGGCGTCTGTTGCGCTTGCGGTGGTGGCGGCGGGCGAGGATCAGCATCATCCCGAAGCGGCCCATGACGGCCACGCCCACGACGGCCAGGCCGACGGAGAGCGTCGGCACCGTCCACTCGGCGACGGCGACCGCCGCGACGAGCGCCTTGCCCTCGTACAGGGACATCCCGGTGGCCTCACGGTGGGCGGCCTGGAGCCCGGCCGCGGCCCCGCCGGCCCCGTCCGCCGCACCCGCCCCGGCAGCCCCGGCAGCCCCGGCAGCCCCGGCAGCAGCCTCGTCCGTGGCACCGGCACCGGCTTCCTGCTGCCCGGAGGACTCGCGGGCCGCCGCGCGCTCCTCCTGCATCGCGCCGCTGATGGTGGTGAAGGTGTAGCCGGCCGCCTTCATCTTCTCGATGTACGCCGGCAGCGCGGCGATGGTCTGGGAGCGCTCGCCACCCGCGTCGTGGAAGAGGACCGAGGCGCCCTTGCCGTCCTCCGGCGTGGCCCACTCGATGATCTTGGAGACACCCGGCCGCTTCCAGTCGTCGCTGTCGGTGTCGACGAAGACGCTGGTGTAGCCGTCCTCGCCGAGCCGCTGGTAGACGGGCCAGCTGTAGTTGTCGATGGCGTCCGTCTTCGAGGAGTACGGAGCGCGGAACAGCGTGGTGGTGATGCCCGCCGCACCCGCGAGCGCCAGCTGGGTCTGCTGCATCTCGCGGTCGACGCGGGCGTCGCTCTGGTAGGAGAGGTCGACGTGGGTGAAGGTGTGGATGCCCACCTCGCTGCCCTGGTCGACCATGTCCTTCACGATGCCCGGGTAGCGCGAGACCATCGACCCGACCAGGAAGAACGTGCCGGGCACGTCGTACTTCTCGAGGATCTCCAGGACCTGGGGGGTCCAGGTGGGGTTGGGGCCGTCGTCGAAGGTGAGCGCGATCGTCTTGTCCGGCACCGAGACGGTGGTGGCCCGGCCGCCGCGGAAGGTGAGGATCGGCCCGCCGTCGAGGACGGCGTCGGGCACCTTGCTCGCGCTGGCCCCGGTGCGGACCCGCTGGTCGCCGCCGACCTCGGCGCGCAGGTAGCCGTCGAGCAGCATCACGCTGGTGAGCGCGAGCAGCAGCAGCCCCGCCAGGATGACGCGGGGTTTCTGGAGGGCCGCGGCCTTGCCCGCCGCCCGTCCGATGCGGGAGGGGGCGCGGCGCCGGCCGCGGGAGGGAGTCGTCGTCATGGGGGTGGCTGCGTTCCGGTCAGTTGGCGGCCGCGGAGGCGGAGACGGACGGGGAGGGGGACGGGGAGGCGGTGCCGGTGGGCGGGGTGCCGCCCGGCAGGCCGATCTGGTTGCCGAGGCCGCCGTCCGGGCGCATCCCGCCGGGGCCCTGGCCCTCCTGGGCGTTGCCGCCGAACGGCAGCAGCGAGGACGGGTTGAGCGAGGTGCCCCAGCCCATGAAGGCGGCGCCGAGGACGGCCGCGTAGACGAGGCAACCGACGCCCGTGAGGAGGCCGATCCGGCGCAGCAGCCTGGACCGGCGTCCGGAGTTGTCAACGAACACGGGGCCCTCGGCGGCGGAGTCGTTGCCGCGTTTGCGACGGCGACCGCGAGCGGCGGCACGGCTTTCGATGGCAGGCTCGGAATGCATTCCCCGGATATTAGGGAGCCTTTATGTGCCCCGAACTCTGGTCTTCTTGTGAGACAGCCATGAAGAACGGCCGAACCTGTCTCTTGCCTGAGAGAAAGGGCGAACGACCACGTGACCGACCCGCGAAAGCGGCGGACCGATCGCCCCTTTTGGGCGTCAAACAGTCCGCTTGTGATCACATTTGTCCATTGAATGGCTGTGCGTTCGACGTCTCGATGCGGGTCGCCCGAATGTGAGACATTTCGAGTTCGGGAACGGTCTTTGTTTCCGTCCTGAGACAGAAATCACGAGAGCGGGTGCATGCGCAATGAGGAGTTTCCTGAGGCCGGCGGCCGGGCTCACCTGCCTGTTTGCCTTGGCCATGGCGGGATGCTCCGCGGGGTCCGGCGGCACGTCGGACGCGGCATCCGCGACACCGCGACAGAGCACCGAAGCCAGTACCGGTCCCAGTCCCGGCGCCACGTCCGGCACGTCCGGCACGTCCGGCACGTCGTACGCCCCCTACGTCAGTGCCGCGGAGGCCTCCGCCAACGACACCGCGGGCTCCCCCTCGACGTACAACCTGGCCTTCGTCATCTCCGGCGGCAGTGGCTGCACCCCGGAGTGGAACGGCGCCTACGCGGTCGACGACGCGACCGTGGCCGCACGGGTCGCCGCGCTCACCGCGACGGGCGCCTCGGCGCGGGTCTCCTTCGGCGGCGCGTCCGGCAAGGAACTGGCGGCCACCTGCGACAGCGTGGCGGAGCTGGCCGAGGCCTACGGCGCGGCGCTCGACGCGGCCGGCTCCACCCAGGCCGACTTCGACATCGAGGGCGACGAGCTGACCGACGCCGACTCGGTCGCCCTGCGCTCGCGGGCGATAGCCGCGCTCCAGGAGGAACGCCCGGACCTGGAGGTCTCGTTCACCCTCCCGGTGATGCCGTCAGGGCTGGACTCCGACAGCCTCGCGCTGCTGACCTCGGCGAACAAGTACGACGTCCAGGTGTCCGCCGTCAACCTGATGACGATGAACTACGGGGAGTCGTACGCCGGGGACATGGGCGGGTACGCCGTCACCTCGGCCACCGCCGCGCACGCCCAGCTCAAGGAGGTCTTCGGCACGGCGGACGCCGACGCCTGGAAGGGCATGGCGCTCACCTCGATGATCGGCGTCAACGACGTCGCGGGCGAGACGTTCACGCTGGCGGACGCCGCGCAGGTGCGGGCGTTCGCCGAGGAGAAGGGCATCTCCTGGGTGTCGATGTGGTCGACGTTCCGGGACCAGCAGTGCGAGGAGGGCACCGCCACGGACGACGCGCTGACCAACTGCAGCGGGGTGGAGCAGAGTTCGGGTGCGTTCGCGGAGGCCCTCTCCGGGTGACGTGGCGCCCGGTCGGCCGTCGCGCCCTAGCGACGCCGGTGCACCAGCCGCCCCGCGCACACGGTGGCGAGGCACGCGCCGTCCGCGTCGAAGACGGCGAGGTCGGCACGGCCGGTCTCGGTGATCGCGGCCGGCCGGGCCAGCGGCAGCACGACGACGCCGCCCCGCTCGGCGGCGGCCCGGAGTTCAGGGGAGCCGGCGTGTTCCGCGAGGACAGCCACCGCGCCGAGTTTCAGCACCGCGTGGACGCGCTCGCGCGGGCTCGGGGCGTCCGGCAGGGGGCCCTCGTGGAGGCGGGCGGGGCCGAGCACACCGGGCCAGCGCCGGACGCGCGCGCCGGGGAACCGCCGCTCCAGCTCCGCGAGGGGCCCCACGCCCGCGACCCGGGTGCCCTGGACGGCGACGGCGCCGCCCTCGATCGGCGCCGGGTCGTCGTCCCAGACGTGACGGACCTCGTCCGCGGCGTGGATCGTCAGCACGGGCGGGTCAGTTGGAGGCCAGCAGCTTCAGCTCGGGGTGCGCGGTGCCGCCCTCGATCGCGGTGGACGAGATGTGGGAGACGACGCGCTCGTCGACGGGGTCGTTCGCCGGGTCGTCGTGCACGACGAGGTGCTCGTACGTCGTCGCGCGCTGCGCCGGGACGCGGCCCGCCTTGCGGATCAGGTCGATGATCTCCAGGCGGTTGGAGCGGTGCCTGGCGCCGGCGGAGGAGACGACGTTCTCCTCCAGCATGATCGATCCGAGGTCGTCCGCGCCGTAGTGCAGCGACAGCTGGCCGACCTCCTTGCCCGTGGTCAGCCAGGAGCCCTGGATGTGACGGACGTTGTCGAGGAAGAGGCGGGCGATCGCGATCATCCGCAGGTACTCGAAGAGGGTCGCCTGGGTGCGGCCCTTGAGGTGGTTGTTCTCGGGCTGGTAGGTGTACGGGATGAAGGCCCGGAAGCCGCCCGTCCGGTCCTGTACGTCACGGATCATCCGCAGGTGCTCGATGCGCTCGGCGTTGGTCTCGCCGGTGCCCATCAGCATGGTCGACGTGGACTCCACGCCGAGACCGTGCGCGATCTCCATGATCTCCAGCCAGCGCTCGCCGGACTCCTTCAGCGGGGCGATCGCCTTGCGCGGGCGGGCGGGGAGCAGTTCGGCGCCGGCCCCGGCGAAGGAGTCGAGCCCGGCGGCGTGGATCCGGGTGATCGCCTCCTCGACGGACACCTTCGAGATCCGCGCCATGTGCTCGACCTCGCTCGCCCCCAGGCTGTGGATGACGAGCTGCGGGAAGTCCTTCTTGATGGCGGAGAAGTGCTTCTCGTAGTACTCCACGCCGTAGTCCGGGTGGTGTCCGCCCTGGAACATGATCTGGGTGCCGCCGAGTTCGACGGTCTCCGCGCACCGGCGCAGGATGTCGTCCAGGTCGCGGGTCCAGCCCTTGGCCGTGTCCTTCGGCGCCGCGTAGAAGGCGCAGAACTTGCACGCCGTGACGCACACGTTCGTGTAGTTGATGTTCCGCTCGATGATGTACGTCGCGATGTGCTCGATGCCGGCGTACTGACGGCGGCGCACGGCGTCGGCGGCGGCGCCCAGCGCGTGCAGGGGCGCGTCGCGGTAGAGGGCGAGCGCCTCCTCGGGGGTGATCCGCCCACCCTCGGCGGCACGGTCGAGGACGGACTGGAGGTCGGTCTTCTCGGTCACCGGGAGCGTCCCTTTCGTCAAGGGTTGTGGACGGACCCGGCCAGCCTACGCCAGCGCCTGTGACCGGCTCACCTCAGGCCGCGTACGCCCCCATCAGCACGCCGGCCCAGGCGCCGGCGATCAGGAACGGCCCGAACGGGATCGCCGTCCTGCGCCCGGCCCGGCCCGCGAGCAGGAGCACGCCGCCGTACAGCGCGCCGGACAGGAACCCGGCGAGGGTGCCCAGCATGACCGTCGCCCAGCCGTACCAGCCGAGGACGGCGCCCGCGCCGAGGGCGAGTTTCACGTCGCCGAAGCCCATGCCACCGGGGTTGACGAGATGCAGCACGAGGTAGCCGGCGCCGAGCGCGAGGGACCCCAGCAGGGCCGTCGTCCAGTCACCGGCGTGCTCGGGCAGCAGCGCGGCCACGCCGAGCAGGGCGAGGGCGGCGGCCGCGAGGGGCAGGGTGAGGGGGTCGGGCAGCCGCCTCACCCGCAGGTCGACGGCCGCGAGCAGCACCCCGACGGGCGTCAGCGCCAGCCACACGGCCAGCTCGGGCCGGACGCCGGTGGCGAGCGCCAGGCCTGCGCAGAGCAGCGCGGTGACGAGGGAGAGGCGGAGGGCACCGGGGCCGTACGGCGGGTTCGTGCCGGGGCAGCCCGGACAGCGCGCGGGTCCGAGCCAGCCGCGCAGGGGGTGGCCGGTGGGGCAGGTACGGCGCGGGCCGGGATCGACGAAGCCGGGCACCTCCCCCGCGTCCACCCCCTCGCCGTCCCCGTCCCCCTCCTCCTGCAGTTCCACCGAGAGCCGGTACGCCGCCCGCGGCAGCACCGCTCCCGCCGCCGCGCCCCACACCACGGCGAGGGCGATCAGCAGCGCGTCGATCGGTACGCCGGTCAAGGAACTCCCCCTCCCTCTTCGCTCGTCGCCGGTGCCTTCGCCGCCCGGCCGCGCACCCGCTCCTCGGCTACTCGACCCTGGACATCCGCGCCACCGGGTCGCCCTCGGCCGAACTCTCCGACCGGTACGTCAGGTCGTCGCCCGTGCGCGTCAACCGCACCGTGTGGGCGGCCGGGTTGCAGCCGCTGTGGTTGGTCGTCGCGCCGACGGAGGTGGCGGTCAGTTCCTGCGGGGTCACCTTCTTCAGCGTCAGGACGTCGAGGCAGACGCCGCCGAGCACGTCCGTCTGGCGCAGCCGCCCCAACTCCTCCCCCACGGCGGCCTGTTCCACCGTCAGGCGGAAGGTGCCCATGGGGAGCCGGCCGCCCAGGCCGCTGCCCTGGCCCTCCCAGGTGCCGACGTAGGCGGCGGGCACCGCCCCGGACGCGGCCGGGGGCGCGGTGCCCGCCGGGGCCGGGGTGGACGCGTCGCTGCCCGCGGCGCTGTCCTTGTCGCCGGAGCCGGAACCGGAGCCCGGCATCAGGTCGAGGACGAACACCGAGCCCACCGTCACCGCAGCCAGCGCGCCGGCGACCGCGAGCGCCAGGGTGCAGCTCAGCCGCCGCCCGCGCCCGCCCTCGCCGGGCGTCGCGGCGGCCGCGAGGGAGAGGGACACCCTGCCCGGCCGCCCGTCACCGTCACCGTCGGCGACCCGCGGCACGGGGACGGCCGGCGTCGCACCCGGCGTCGCACCCGGCATCACCGGCGGCGGCCCGAACTCCCCCACCGTGGCCGAAGCCCGCGCCTCCTCCGGCGATGCCCGCGCCTCCTCCGCCGAGGCGCTGCCGAACCCCACCGAGGCACTGCTGAAGCCGACCGGCCCGGAGACCGGCTCCGCCCCGGTGCCCGCCCCCGTCGTCGCCTCCAGGTTCAGGAGCCGTACGGCGCTCCGCCCCACCTGCTCCACCAGTCTCCCCGGCAGCCAGCCGGAGGCGACCAGCCGGGCCGCCCCCTGCGGAGCGAGCCGGCGGGCGACCTCGGCGGGGGCCGGCCGGGCGGCCGGGTCCTTGGCCAGGCAGGCCGCGACCAGGTCCCGCAGGTCCCCGTCCAGTCGGCCCAGTTCGGGCTGCTCGTGGACCACCTTGTAGAGCAGGGCGGCCGAGGAGTCGCCGGGGAACGGGGGCTCGCCGGTCACCGCGTACGCCAGGACCGCGCCGAGGGAGAAGACGTCGGCCGCGCCGGTGACGCTCTCGCCGAGGATCTGCTCGGGGGCCATGTAGCCGGGGGAGCCGACCGAGACGCCGGTCGAGGTGAGGGACGCGGTGCCGTCCGTGGCGCGGGCGATGCCGAAGTCGATCAGCAGGGGGCCGTCGACGGTGAGCAGGATGTTGGAGGGCTTCACGTCCCGGTGCACCAGGCCCAGCCCGTGGACGGCCGCGAGCGCCTCGCCGAGGCCCGCTCCCAGCACCCGCACCGTGTGCTCGGGCAGCGCGCCGCCGCCCGCCACCGCCGCGGCCAGCGAGGGCCCGGCCGCGTAGGCCGTGGCGACCCAGGGGACGTCCGCCGCCGGGTCGGCGTCCAGGACCGGCGCGGTCCAGGCGCCGCCCACCCGCCGGGCGGCGTCGACCTCGCGCCAAAAGCGCGCGCGGAACTCCTCGTCGAGCGCGAGGTGCGGGTGCACGATCTTCACGGCGACCGTGCGGCCGCCGGCGCTGCGGCCCAGGTAGACGCGGCCCATCCCGCCGGAACCGAGCCGGCCGAGCAGCCGGTAGGGCCCCACCTCGGTGGGTTCGTCGGCACCGAGCGGCTGCATCACGTCCACCCCTCCCCCGTAGACCCGTAGACCCGTGGGCCCGTGGCCCCGCAGCCCCCGTGGGGCCGCCAGCAGCCTAGAGCCTGCGCTACGGCTGGAGCAGCTCCACCTTCACGTCGGCCGGGAAGCCCGTGGTCGGGCCGACGCGGCGGGCGAACTCGGTGACGGCCGCCAGCTGTGCGGGGCCGAAGCGGAAGTCCAGCGTGGTGAAGTACCGCTCCAGGACCTGCTCGTCGAAGGCCTCCCAGCGGGCCGCCTGCTCGGCGACCTTGGTGACCTCCTCCAGGGAGAGGTTGCGGGAGGCGAGGAAGGCCTCGTGGACCTTGCGGGTGATGACCGGCTCGCGCTCCAGGTAGTCCCGGCGGGCGGCCCACACCGCGAAGACGAACGGCAGGCCGGTCCACTCCTTCCAGAGCGTGCCGAGGTCGTGCACCTGGAGGCCGTACTTCGGTCCGTCCAGCAGGTTCGCCCGCAGGGCCGCGTCGCCGATGAGGACGGCCGCCTCGGCCTCCTGCATCATCAGGCTGAGGTCGGGCGGGCAGGTGTAGTAGTCGGGCCGGACGCCGTAGCGGTCGGAGAGCAGGAGCTGGGCCAGGCGCACGGAGGTGCGCGACGTGGAGCCGAGGGCGACGCGGGCGCCGTCCAGTTCCTCCAACGGCACCTGCGAGACGATGACGCAGGACATGACGGGACCGTCGCAGCCGACGGCGATGTCGGGGAAGGCGACCAGGTCGTCGGCGTTCTTGAGGAACTCGACGAGGGTGACGGGCCCGATGTCGAGGTCTCCCCGCACCAGTTGCTCGCTGAGCTTCTCCGGGGTGTCCTTGGTCAGCTCGAAGTCGAGGAGGGTGCCGGTTCTCGCGAGCCCCCAGTACAGGGGCAGGCAGTTCAGGAACTGGATGTGGCCGACGCGCGGCCGGGTGCGAGAATTGTCCACATCGCGACGATAGACCCCGTCCGGTAGCCTGCGGAGGCCACCCCCTGCGACGGCAGACGTCAACTCCCTTTACCGGATCTTCAAACGTCCGGGCGACGTGATCTTGACCTCTGTTGCTTTCGGCTGCCCGCGTGCTAGGCTCGCCCGCAAGTTGCAGTTTGGTTTCCCTTGCAGTACAGAGCCTGCGGAGCATGTAACCGCGGGCTCTCGTCGTTTTCAGACGTATGCAGTTGTGCGGCACTAGCTTTCACGCTTGCAGGGTTCTGGAGCAGGGCAACCCTTTGGGCCCAAGGAGGGCTTATGGCTACCGGAACCGTGAAGTGGTTCAACGCCGAAAAGGGCTTTGGCTTCATCGCCCAGGAGGGCGGCGGCCCCGACGTCTTCGTCCACTACTCCGCGATCAACGCGCAGGGTTTTCGTTCGCTCGAGGAGAACCAGCAGGTCTCCTTCGACGTGACCCAGGGCCCGAAGGGCCCGCAGGCGGAGAACGTCACCCCCGTCTGATCGCACCACTCCCTGACGCAAGTCTCTGAGAGCAGTACCCAAGGAGCCCCGCGCCGCAAGGCGACGGGGCTCCTGCCTTTCCGCGACGGCCCCGCGCACACCGCGGTCCCCTCACGCACCTCGCCCCCCGCACGTGCTGCCGTCACGGACGAGACCGTCGCCTTCCCCCGAAGTCCTCCCGCGCACCTCCGTCGCCCTCAGCAGGCGTCCGGCGAAGGTGTGGCAGGCCTGCTCGAAGCGCGGTCCTGCCACGATGTGGAAGTCCGCGTCCAGGAAGGCCAGGTGGAGGAGCAGCCACTGCCAGGAGTCCAGGGAGAGGGTGACGCGGGTCCGGTCGGCGCCGGTGGCGTGGATCTCGGCGTCCTGGAAGCGCAGGGCGTCGGTGACCTCGGCGGCGGGTGCCTCGACCAGGATCTCGACCCGTTCCCTGCCCCTGCCGAGGCCCTGGCGGAGGTATTCCGTCGCCGACTCGGCCGGCAGCGGGCGCGGGGCGAAGTGCTCGCCGGTGCGCAGCGGGCCGGTGAGGCGGTCGAGGCGGAACACGCGCCAGTCGGCCCGTTCGACGTCCCACCCCAGCAGGTACCAGCGCAGGAGGTGGTGCACCTGCCGGTACGGCTCCACTCGCCGGTCCGTGCGACGGCCGCGGGCGTCGGTGTAGGCGAAGGTCAGGATCTGCCGGTGGGCAGTGGCCTCGGCGACGGTGCCGAGCCGCTCGGCGGTGACGTGCGGGGCGTGCTGGGGACTGGCCTCCAGGCCGGCCCGGATCGATGCGGCGCGGGGGCGCAGCCGGGCGGGCAGGAACTGGTCGACCTTGCCGTAGGCGCGGGTCGCGGCGTCGTCGATTCCGCCCTCCATGGCCGGTCCGACGGCGGCCAGGGAGGCGAGCGCCAGCAAAGCGGCCACCACCTCGTCGTCGTCGAGGACGAGCGGCGGCATGGTCCGCCCTGCGGCGAGCCGGTAGTGGCCGCCGGGGCCCGGCCGGGTCTCGACCGGGTAGCCGTAGCCGCGCAGTCGGTCGACGTCCCGGCGCAGGGTGCGCGGGCTGACGTCCAGCCGCCGGGCGAGTTCCGCCCCGCTGAAGGGCCGGCCGGTCTGGAGGGTCGACAGCAGGGCCAGCATGCGCTCGGTGACATCCGCCATGACCGGATCCTCCCCACGGTTGCGGTCAGGATGTGGCCACATCCCTTCCTAGCGTGGCAGACATGGCACACACCACTGACGGAGCTGCCCCGGAACCACACGTCACCCGGCACCGTGACGCCGCGCGGCACATCGGCCTGCGCCGCGCCCGCACCCACAACCTCGACGACCTGGACCTCGACATCCCGCGCGACCGTCTGGTCGTCTTCGTCGGGGTGTCCGGTTCGGGCAAGTCGTCACTGGTGTTCGACACGATCGCCGCCGAGGCGGGCCACCAGTTGAACGAGACCTTCCCGCCGTTCACCCGCAACCGGCTGCCGAAGTGGTCCCGCCCGGACGTCGAGCACATCGGCGGGCTGACGCCGGTGGTCGTCGTCGACCAGCGTCGGATCGGCGGCAACGCCCGCTCGACCGTCGGCACGATCACGGACGCGTGGACGTATCTGCGGCTGCTGTACTCGCGGATCGGCCGGCCGCAGGTGGGCGATTCGAACCGCTTCTCCTTCAACGACCCCGCCGGCATGTGCCCGACCTGCTCGGGGCTGGGCGAGGTGGTGGTCAGCGCGGTCGAGCGCTTCCTGGACCTGGACCGCTCACTGGCCGAGGGCGCGATCCTGCTGCCCGGCTTCGGCAACGGCGGCTACTGGTACTCCCGGTACGCCGACATCGGCGCCTTCGACCCGGACACCCCGCTGCGGCGGTGGAGTCCCGCGGAACGGGAGGCGCTGCTGTACGGCGGTGAGGCGGCGGCGCGGCTGGGCCGCCGGCCACCGGCCGGGTACGAGGGCGTCGTCGAGCGGTTCGAGCGGATCCATCTGCACACCTCCGACCACCTGTCGGACCGCAAACGGGAGACGATCCGTCGTTTCACCAGGGCGCGGGCCTGCCCGGAGTGCGGCGGTGACCGGCTGAACGAGGCGGCACGGGCGGTGACCGTGCGGGGCCGCACGATCGGCGAGGTGGCCCGCATGGAGATCACGGAACTGGTGGGCCTGGTCCGCGGAATCACCTCGGCCCGGGTCGCGCCCGTGGTCGAGGCGCTCACGGCCCGGCTGGAGGCGATGGACACGATCGGGCTCGGTCACCTCACCCTCGCCCGGGCGACCCCGACGCTCTCCGGCGGGGAGTCGCAGCGGATCAAGACGGTCAAGCACCTCGGTTCCAGCCTCACCGGGATGACGTACGTCGTGGACGAACCGACCGTGGGGCTGCACCCCACCGACGTGGAGTCGATGATCAGGCTGCTGGAGCGGCTGCGCGACAGCGGCAACAGCGTGCTGGTGGTGGAGCACGACCCCGCCGTCATGGCGCACGCCGACCAGATCGTGGAGATCGGGCCGGGCGCTGGTGCGGCGGGCGGGCGACTGGTGTTCCAGGGGCCGTTCGCGGGGCTGCGGAAGGCCGGCACCCCGACCGGTCGCGCCCTGACCCGGCGTCGGCCGCCGGCGCCCGACCCCCGTCGCCCGACGGGTCACTTCACCGTGACGGACGCCCGCCGCAACAATCTGCGCGACGTCACCGTGCGGGTCCCCACCGGAGTGCTGACGGTCCTCACCGGGGTCGCCGGCTCCGGCAAGTCCAGTCTGGCGGGGGAGTTGGCGGAGCAGCACGCCGCCACGGTGATCGACCAGCGGCCGGTGAGCACCGGCCGGCGCTCCACGCCGCTCACGTACACGGGTGTCGCCCCGGCCCTCCGCGCGCTGTTCGCCCGCCGCAACCGGGTCCCGGCCGCCCTGTTCAGCGCCAACTCCGAGGGGGCCTGCCCGGACTGCAAGGGGCTCGGGGTCCTGTACACGGACCTCGCCTTCCTGGACGGCCAGGAGGTCGTCTGCGACACCTGTCACGGCCGCCGCTTCACCGCGGAGGCCCTGGCCCACACGGTGGACGGCCTGTCGATCGCCGACATCGACGACCTCACCGTGGACCAGGCCGTCGCCCGGCTCCCCGACCCGGCCGTCACCGACGCCCTGCACCCCCTCGCCGACGTCGGACTGGGATACCTGCGCCTGGGCCAGACCCTGAACACGTTGTCGGGCGGGGAATGCCAGCGCATCAAGACAGCCAAGGAACTGCGCCGGGCGGACCGTCCGACCGTCTACGTCCTGGACGAGCCCACGACCGGGCTGCACATGGACGACGTCGACACGCTCCTGCACGTCCTGGACCGGCTCGTCGAGCGGGGCCACACGGTCGTCGTGATCGAGCACAACCTGGACGTCGTACGCCGGGCCGACTGGCTGATCGACCTCGGCCCCGGCCCCGGCCGCCACGGCGGAAGGGTCCTCTACGAAGGCCGAGTCGCCGACTACACGGGCCGCTCGACACCGACCTGCCGGGCCCTGGCCTCGGACGACGTGGCCGGCGGGGCTCCCCCGGCCTGATGGGCGCCGCCCGGCGGGGCCGTCCGCGACAATGGAGCCCGCACTTCGCAGGACGGTACGCGACCGGACGGAACACGGGGGATCACATGGACAACGGCGAGGAAGGGAACGGCACTTCCGACGACTCCGGGGCCGCGGCCGCCGTGCCGGCCGGCCTCGCTGCCGGGCTCGGGATCGGCACGGCCCTCGGCGTCGCGCTCGGACTGACCGTCTTCCACAACCTCGGCCTCGGCCTCTCCCTCGGCATGGGCCTGGGCATGGCCGTCGGCGCCGGGGCGGGTGCGGGCGTCGCGCGGGGGCGCGGGGGGCCCGGGGAGACCGGGGAGTCCGGCGAATCCCCGGAATAGCGGGCTCCGCACCGGCCTCGGCGCCGCCGCCGGGCCGGTGTCGGAGGGACCGGCTACGGTCCCGCGCATGACCGAAGCCCCCGATTTCCTCACCGCCACCCGCACCTTCTACGACGCCGTCGCCGAGGACTACTCCGACCGCTTCCGTGACCTGCACGCGAAGCTCCCGTGGGACCGGGCCGTGTTCGCGGTGTACGCCGAACTCGTCGGCCCCGGCGGGGAGGTGGCCGATCTCGGCTGCGGGCCGGGGCGGGTGACCGGGCACCTCGCGTCGCTGGGACTGTCCATGTCCGGGCTGGACCTGTCGGAGTCGATGCTGGCGGTGGCGCGGCGGGAGAATCCGGGGATCCGGTTCGAGCGGGGCTCGATGCTGGAGCTTCCCCACGAGGACGGCTCACTGGACGGCCTCGTCTCCTGGTACTCGTCGATCCACACACCGGTGGAGGAACTCCCCCGCCTCTTCACCGAGTTCCGGCGCGTCCTGCGGCCCGGCGGCCACGCCCTCCTCGCCTTCCAGGTCGGCGACGAGCCCAAGCACCACGACCGGCCGTGGGGCCACCCGGTCTCCCTGGACTTCCACCGCCGCCGGCCGGAGGCCATGGCCGAACTGCTCACCGACGCCGGTTTCTCCGTACGGTCCCGCACGGTCCGCGCACCGGAGCCCGACCTCGACGAGAAGGTGCCCCAGGCCTACCTGATCGCCCGCGCCTAGCGGGCGGTCCTCCTCCGGGCGGCGAGGGAAATCTCCGCCCACACCGTCTTGCCCGGCTCCCGCTCGTCGACGCCCCACGTCCTGGCGAGCACGGCGACCAGCACCAGGCCCCGGCCGCCCTCCGCGTCCGGTTCCGTCACGATCCGCGGCCGCCGGTCGCCCCGCGCGTCGCTCACCTCGACGCGGAGGGTGTCCTCGGGGAGGAGCAGCAGCCGGAGTTCGAAGTCCCGCCCCGGCACGCGGCCGTGCGTCACGGCGTTCGCCGCCAGCTCCGCGACGACGTGCTGCGCGGTGTCGTTGGCGTCCCCGCCGTGCGGGTGCCCCCAGGCGTCGAGCTGCTGCGCCGTCAGCCGCCGGGCCAGCCGGGCACCCCGCGGCGTGGAGCTGAAACGGAGGGTCAGTTCCCCGAGGGTGGTTGAGGTCTGGGTGGAGATTTCGGAGTTCACATCACCGAGCGTGGCCCGTTGTCCCTACCCTGACCAGGGGCGACTCGGCGACTCTCCGTAGCCGTACGACTGCGGGGAGGTGCGCGTACGGGGTGTCGGAGCGCTCATGGGCACGTGCGAAGGCGGTGGGGTGACATGCAGGAAGAACGCGAGCGGAGGCCGGAGACACCGGCGGAGTCCGACGGGACGACGGGACTGTTCACGGCGCTCGGCAAGATGCTGAAGCGGCTGCGCGAACGGAAGGGGCTGACGCAGAAGGACTTCGGCGTGCTGGTCGGGTACGGCCCGGACGCCATCTCCTCGATGGAGCGGGGGGTACGGCTGATCCGGCCGGAGGTGCTGGAGAAGGCGGACGCCCTACTGGACGCCGGGGGCATGCTCGCCGACGCGATCCCCGAGGTGCGGGAGGCGATGAGCAGGGTCCGGACGCGGCATCCGGAGTGGTACCGGGGGTACGCGGCGCTGGAGGCGGAGGCGGTTGAGCTGCATTTCTATGCCAATCACGCCGTGCACGGGCTTCTCCAGACATCGAGGCACGCGCACGCCGTGTTCGCCAAGCGTCGCCCTTTGTTGAGCGAGGAGACGATCGAGCAGCGGGTTACCGACCGGCTAACACGGCAAAGGCTGTTCGAGCGCTGGCCCGCACCAGTCATCAGCTATGTGATCGAGGAGGTGGTGCTGGACCGGCCGATCGGCGGACGAGAGGTCCATCGGGAGCAATTGCAACGGCTGCTGGCAGTAAGCGTCATGCGAAGCGTAGAGATCCAGGTAATGCCGACTAAAGTGGAGGAACACCCCAACCTGGGCAATGCGTTCAACCTTCTGACCCCCAAGAAGCACACACAGGTGGCGTATACGGAGGCACAGGGTTATCCCCGGCTGATCACGGACCCGGAAGAGGTCCGGAAGATCGCTGAACGCTATGGAATCATGCGGGCAATGGCTCTCTCGCCCAGAGAAACCCGCACGTTGATCGAGAAGAAGCTGGAGGAGCTATGAGCAGCGAGAACCTCACCTGGTTCAAGTCCAGCTACAGCGACGGCGAAGGCGGCGACTGCCTCGAAGCCGCCTACACCTGGCGGAAGTCGACCTACAGCGGCGGCGAGGGCGGCGACTGCCTCGAAGCCGCCGCCTGCCCCACCACCGTCCACGTCCGTGACTCCAAGAATCCCGGCGGTCCCGCCCTGAGCCTCTCCCCCGTTGCCTGGGCGCGCTTCCTCCCCTACGGCAGCAGCGGGTCCCCGTCCAGCACCGGCGGAGCCGCCAGCGCGGCCTCGTAGGCGTCGCGGGGGAACTCGTACGGGCCCATCGCCAGTTCCCCCCACTGCTCGCGGTACGGCTGGCGGAAGGACGACCAGGTCACCGTGGTGGGGGTGAGGGTGACCCTGGCCATGAGGGGCCAGCAGCCCCAGATGCCGCAGGAGCAGCCGAGGAGCGGGACGGTGTCCCCCGCCGTGCGGAAGTGGTCCTCGAACTCCGTCACGCCCAGGCCGTCGTGCTGCACGCGGACCTGTTCGGTGGTCTCCCTCTCGTCCTCGGCCTCGTCGTCGAACTCCCCCGCCAGTTCGGCCCGCCACAGCGGGTACGTGGCCTCCCCGACGAGGGTGCGCAGGTCCGTCCCGTCGACGCGGATGCCCCACACCCGTTGGTCCGGGTGGGCGGGGCTGTCGGCCGACGGGTGGTGGAAGAACTCGATGGCGTTCACGACCGGCATCCTCCCCGGCCGTGATGTCCCCCCGCGAACCCTTTACTGCCGGTACAGGCCCTCCACCGCGTCGGCGAAGTCCCGCAGGACCGCCTCGCGGCGCAGCTTCATGGAGGGGGTGAGGTGGCCCCCCGCCTCGGTGAGGTCGCGGGGCAGGACGGCGAAGCGGCGGATCGACTCGGGGCGGGAGACCAGCTTGTTGGCCTCGTCGACGGCGCGCTGGAGGATGCCGAGCAACTCCTCGTCGTCGAGGAGGAGTTCGGCCGGGACGGGGTGCTTGCCGTTCATCTGGCGCCAGTGGGTCAGGCCGTCGGGGTCCAGGGTGAGCAGGGCGGAGACGTAGGGGCGGCCGTCGCCGAGGACCATGGCCTGGGAGATCAGGGGGTGCGAGCGCAGCCAGTTCTCCAGCGGGGCGGGGGCGACGCTCTTGCCGCCGGAGGTGATGATCAGTTCCTTCTTGCGGCCGGTGATCGTGAGGTAGCCCTCGTCGTCGAGTTCGCCGATGTCGCCGGTGGCCAGCCAGCCGTCGGGGGCGGCGGGGACGACGCCGCCGGCCGCCGGGTCCCAGTAGCCGCGCAGGACGTGGCCGCCGGCGACGAGTATCTCGCCGTCGGCCGCTATCCGGATCCTCGTGCCGGGCAGCGGCCAGCCGACGGTGCCGAGGCGGGGCTTCATCGGCGGGGTGACCGTGGAGGCGCCGGTCGTCTCGGTGAGGCCGTAGCCCTCGTAGATCTCGATGCCGGCGCCGGTGTAGAAGGCGGCGAGGCGGCGGCCCAGCGGGGAGCCGCCGCAGATGGCGTGCCGGACCCGGCCGCCCATCGCGTTGCGCAGGCGGCGGTAGACCAGCGGGTCGTAGAGGGCGCGGGCCGCGCGCAGGGTCGCGCCGGGGCCGCTGCCGCCCGCGTTGTGGGCCTCGACGGCCTCGCCGTAGCGGACGGCCGTGTTCACGGCGCGGTCGAAGGTGGACACCCGGCCGCCCGACTCCGCCTTCGCGCGGGCCGTGTTGAAGATCTTCTCCAGCATGTAGGGGATGGCGAGCAGGCAGGTGGGTCTGAACGCGGCCAGGTCCGGGAGGAGTTCGTCGGCCTTGAGGCTCGGGGCGTGGCCGAGGCGGACGCGGGCGCGGACGCAGGCGATGGCGACCATCCGGCCGAAGACGTGCGACATCGGGAGGAAGAGGAGGACGGACAGGTCGTCGGTGGAGGACTTGAAGACCGGGTAGAGCAGTTCGATCGCGTTGTCGACCTCGGCGAAGAAGTTGCCGTGGGTGAGCGCGCAGCCCTTGGGGCGGCCGGTGGTGCCCGAGGTGTAGATGAGGGTGGCGAGGGTGTCGGGGACGAGCATGCCCCGGCGGACGTCGACCTCGGCCTCCGGGACGTGCTGCTCGCCCAGTTCGGCGAGGCGGTCCACGTGGCCCTTCTCGATCACCCAGATGTGGTGCAGGTCGGGCAGCCGGTCGCGTTCGGGGCCGACGGCCGCCGCCTGCCCGACCGTCTCGGTGACGAGGGCGACCGCGCCGGAGTCCTGGAGGATCCACCGCGTCTGGAAGACGGAGGACGTCGGGTAGACGGGGACGGTGACCAGTCCGGCCGCCCAGGCGGCGAAGTCGAGCAGCGTCCACTCGTACCTCGTCCGGGCCATGATGGCGATCCGGTCGCCCGGAGCCAGCCCTTCACCGATCAACCCCTTGGCCACGGCGAGGACTTCGGCGGCGAACTGCCGTGCCGTCACGTCCGACCACCGGCCCTCGGCGTCCCTGCGGCTGAGGACCACCGCGTCGGGGGCCGCCCCCGCGTTGTCGAACGGCAGCTCGGCGAGCGAGCCGTGCGTCACGGGGCGCGCGAACACCGGCATCGCCGCCTCCCGCACGGCGCCGTCGAGCTTGCGGGTCTCGGGTTCGACCAGGGCGGGGGGAGCGTCGTAGCCGGCGAAGGCCGGGGTGGAGGACGAGTACGGGGTGGACACGGGCGGCTCCCTGGGCGTGCAGCGACCGGACTGCTTGCTGCATGAGGTACGTGCCTCGTGCGTCGAGGCGTTCAACCGGGACGGACCAGCGGAAAGGGGGGCGCTCCCGGGTCGGGAAGGGGATCGTACGGGGCTGACGTGTGGGGATCGTGCGGGTTCGGGGGTGTTCGTGGGCCGGGGCTGTGCAACCTCCGGAGCGGACCCCCGGTGGCTTTACCGGCGGTAACCTTACTTCAGGGTAAGGATCTGGGAGAGGGGCAGCGGTGCAGAGGGAAGAAACGGAACCGGCCGGCCGGAGCGCGCGCCGCCGACGGGAGGCGGACACCGTGACCACCCCGGCGCCCTCCGCTCCCCCGGCTCTCGGCCCGCTCCTCGTCCGCGGCGCGCTCCTGTCGCCCTTCAAGCGGCCCCGCCCCGGCGTCGCCTTCTCCGGCGAACGGCTCGCCCTGCCCCGGCTGCGCGTCGACCTGGCCCGGCTGGCCGCCTACGAGCGGGTGTGCGGCTTCCCGACCGGCGACGACGCCCTGCCGATCACCTACCCACACGTTCTGGGCTTCCCCCTGGCCATGCGGATCATGAGCGGCCGCGCCTTCCCCCTCCCGCTGCTCGGCCTCGTCCACACGTCGGTCTCCCTCACCCGGCACCGGCCCCTCCCGGCCACGGGGACGTACGAACTCCTCGTCCACGTCGACCGGTTGGCCCCGCACCGGCGCGGCACGGAGGCGGTCGTCGTCACGGAGCTGCGGCAGGACGGGGAGCGGGTGTGGGAGTCGCGGAGTGCCTACCTCGCCCGGCACCGGACACCGGGACAGGAGGCCGGGCAGGCCCCGCCGGGCTCGGAGGGCGCGGAGGGCGCGGAGGGCCCCCTGCCGGTGGTGGACGAGTGGCGGCTCGGCGCCGACGTCGGACGGCGGTACGGAGCCGTCTCCGGGGACCGCAACCCCATCCACCTCTCCCCGCTCACCGCCCGTCTCCTCGGCTTCCCCCGCGCCATCGCCCACGGCATGTGGACGGCGGCCCGTTGCCTCGCCGCCCACGGCACCCCGGCCGCCGCGCACGTCCACGCCGACTTCCGCGCACCCGTCCTGCTGCCGGGCACGGTGGCCTTCGCGGCGGACGGACGGCGGTTCGAGCTGCGCGGGGCGGGCGAGGAGGGGCGCGTGCACGTGCGGGGGCGGGTGGAGCCGGTGGCACCGGCCGGCTGAGCGTCCGGCGTCCAGGACTCCGGCGTCCAGGGCTTCGGCGTCCAGGACCCCGCCGTTCAGGACTCCGGCGTCCAGGACCCCGCCGTTCAGGACCCCGCCGTTCAGGACTCCGGCGGGGACCAGGGCCGGCCGGTCATCAGGTTGCCCAGGCCCGCCCAGGCGAAGTTCATCAGGGTGGCCGCCGCCTGGCGGGGGGTGACCGACTCGGCGGTGTTGGCCCAGGCGGCCAGGGACTCGGCGGCTCCCACCAGGGCCTCGGCCAGGCCCGCCACCTCCCGTTCGGGCAGGTCCGGGTCGCGGTGCGCCTCGCGGGCGGCGACCGCGATCAGCCGGGTCACGAACGCCACGATCTCCGCGCGCATCGCCGTGACCTCGGCGGCGAACGTCTCGCCGTGGGTGCGGGCCTGGATGTGCAGGACGGACCAGGCGTGCGGATGGCGGCCGGTGTGCGCGAAGAACGCCAGCAGGCCGTCCCAGAGCTGGCGGTCGGCCGTCAGCTCCGTGTCCACCCCCGCGCGCACCGCCTCGACGAGCGCCTCGGCCTCGCGCCGGATGCACGCGGTGAACAGGTCTTCCTTGGAGTTCAGGTACAGATAGACCAACGGCTTGGACACACCCGCCAGTTCGGCGATCTCGTCCATCGAGGCGGCCATGTACCCGCGTCGCCCGAAGGTCTCCACGGCGGCGTCCAGCATCTGCTGCTCACGGACCGCACGCGGCATCCGCTTGGTCTTCACGGCACCCATGGGAACCAAGACTAGTTGGGGACCGCGGACTCGGCCGAGGAGAGCGGCGGTCACCGCCCGGCGCCGGCCTTGAAGCGCGGCAGGTCGGCGGCCCGCCGCCTGCCCTCACGCCGGTCCAGGTGGTGCAGGTCCGCCATGAGGAGCAGGTCCTCCTCGGCGGTCAGCAGGTTGTCGACCGCCGAGAACTGGCCGGTGACGCCGATCAGGGTGCGCACCTCCTCGGCGTCCCGGGTCAGGTGGCGGCCCGCGATCCGGGCCTCGCCCGCGTCGGCTTCGACGAGCGTGGAGAGGATCTCCACCGTGGTGGTCTTGCCGGCGCCGTTGGGCCCGAGCAGCGCGAAGACGGTGCCTTCGGCGATGCTCAGGTCGATGCCGTCGAGCACGAGTTCCTCGCCGTAGGACTTGCGCGGTCCGGTGGCGGTGATCGCCGGAGCCGTCCCGTTCGCGGCGGTCGGCGCGGACGTGTGCGTGGAGGTCGTGCCGCTTCCCTTTCCGGGGTGGGGAGGGGCGAGATACGGGGAGATCAGGCGCGGCGGACGAGGATGTCGCCGGCGCCGGTGCGGGCGTGCACCTCGACGGTCCTGTCGGAGTCGGCGGGGCCGTCGGCGGAGCCGAGCGCGTTGCGCACGGTGCCGAACCTCGTGGTCGCGTCGAGCCAGGCGGCGGTGCCCGCGTGGATGCCGACCTCGACGTCACCGACGGAGGTGCGCAGGTCGACACGGCCGCGGGTCACGTCGCCGACGCGGACGCGGCCGTTGGAGGACACCGCCTCGACGCCGGCGTGGGCGACGCCGATCTCGATGCGGCCGTTGGCGCACTTGGCGACGACGGTGCCGTGCGCGACGGCGACGGAGATGTCGCCGTTGGCCGCGTTGGCCCTCAGGGCGCCGGTCACCTCGCCGATCCCGGTCGCGCCGCTGCCGTTCTTGACGGTCGCCGCGCCGGCGACCGTGCCGATCTCGATCCGGCCCGCGCCGACGACCTCGGCGTCCCCGCTCGCGCGGGTCAGACGGATGTCCCCGAGGTCGGTCCTCAGGTCGGCGCCGGCCACGTCGCCGGCCTGGAGGTCGCCGAGCGAGGTCTTGAGCGTGACGTCCCCGAAGCGGCCCTCGCAGAAGAAGCCGCCCATGGCCGTGGTGCCCCGGACATCCGATCCGGCGGGCAGTTCGACGCTCACCTCGACGGCGCCCGGCTTGCCGAACGGGGACCGCTTCTTCGGGGTCCTGACCGTCAGGCGACCGCCCGAGCAGGTGACCTGGGTCTGCTGCACGGCGCGTACGTCGTTGTCGTCGGAGCCGTCGCGCGGCAGCACCTCCACGACCGTGTCGGTGCGCTTGCCCGCGGTGACGCGGGCGGTGCCGACCTCCAGCTCGAGGACGACGGAGATCGGTTCGGGGGTCTCGAAAGCAGGCATGGCTGTGCCGTCCTCTTGGCTCGGTGGGGTGTTCCCGCCGGTGGGGCGGGTGACGAGTGACGTCGGCGGATCGGCGGTCCGCCGGTGAAAGGGGGTGGCGCGCGGTGGCCGGTGCGGGCCGGTACGGGCGGGTACGCGCCGGCCGGTTCTAGCGGACCCAGCCGGTGAAGCCCCGGCCGCCCGCCTCCCTGGCGTGGCCCGGCAGGCCCGCGCGCCCGCCGTCGTCCAGCGCGGTGGACACGGCCCGCACCAGCCAGGCGTTGACCGACAGGCCCTCCGCCGCCGCGACGTCCTCGGCGCGGGCCTTGAGGTGGGCGGGGAGACGGAAGTTGATCCGCGCCATGGCGCCGTCGTCGGCGTCCGCGGGCGGCGGGGCGGGCACTGCCGGGGTCGCGAGCGGCTCCCGCGCCTCGCGGAAAGGCTCGGCGGCGGGCGGTGCCGTCACCACGAACTCCGGGTCGAGTCCGCGCAGTCGCACGTCGACCGAGCCCGGCGCCAGCTCCCGCGTGACCTCGCCCATGGCGGCGGACAGCGCGTTGAGGAGGGCCAGGCGGGCGGCGGACTCCAGGGGGGCGGTGAGCCGCTCGGCGAGGGCGCGGGCGTCGTCGTCACCACCGGCGTTCGCGGCGAGGGCCAGCTCGTGCCGGAGGTGGTCGACATAGGGGGCGAGGTCCATGACGCCATCATGGCACACGAATGGCGCCATTGGCGAGGCGAACGGGCACTTCTTCGCCGAGAACACCCCTGAACTGCTACTTCTCTCGAAAATTGACATCTACGGACACCGCTGCCGCGCACCAGGGGACTGGGCACGACCCGCCATGGCGCCACATCGGCGTCACTCGGGTTGCACATCTGGCACCGCCGCAGGCGCACATGCGAGCCGAACGGGACAGCCGCACGGGACAGCCGCACGGGACAGCCGCGCGGGTGCGTGACACGCACGGGCACATGCGAACGGGCCGCGGTCCCGGCCTCAGCCGTTCACCGCAGCCCGTACGGTCCCGCCCGTCGGGAACGGACGCCTACGCCCGCGCTTACGAAGGCTGGCCCTGGGCATGGGGGGAGTCGGCCGCCTCGTCCTCCTGGGAGCGGCTGGACTCCAGGCCCGCCTTCAGCCGGTCCACCCGGCGCACCACCGTCTCCGAGGCGCGGTCACGCTCCTTGCGCAGCAGGACGAAGCTGATCGGCGCGGACAGCACCAGCGCGAGCAGCACGATCCACATGCCGTTGGAGTCGCCCAGGCCACGCGGGAAGACGCCGAGGTAGACGAGTCCCCAGACGGCCGCGAAGCAGCCTGCGAAGACACCGAGGCGCATCAGCGTGTAGCGGAGCATCTCAACCCACTCTTCCGTCTCTGGGCCCCCCGCTGGGGGAGGTGAAAAGGTCCCGAAGGTCCCCATCCGGCACCGTCCAGTGAAGCACGCCCGGCTCCCGGTCCCGCAGCGGGGGCGGACCGGGGGCCGTCAGGTCAGCGGGAGCAGCATCGTGACGTCGTCCCGGTCGTCGCCCGGCGCCACCCTGATCGCGCCCGGCACACGGCCGACCTCCTTGTAGCCGCAGGACGCGTAGAAGCGTTCCAGGCCGAGGCCACCCCGGCAGCCGAGCCGTATCGCGTCCACGCCCTCGAAGGTGCGGGCCGCGTCGGCGGCGGCGGCGAGCAGATCGCGGCCGTACCCCTTGCCCTGGTGGCGCGGGTGCACCATCACCGTGTACAGCCACAGCCAGTGGGTCATCAGGCGGTGCGTGTTGAAGGTGAGGAACGCGGTCGCCGCCACCTCGCCCGCCTCGTCCCGCCCGACGAGGAGGCGGGTGCGGCCCTCGGCCATCTGCGCGAGGTGGCGGACCAGTTCCGGGCGGACGAGTTCACGCGTCACGGGTGGCACGAAACCCACGGCCCCGCCCGCGTTGGAGACGTCCGTCCAGAGGTCCAGGAGGCCGTCGCGCAGGTCGGGGGTGATGGCGGGATCGAGAGTGAAGGTAAGGGACACGGGCGAATTGTAGTCCTTACCGCCAGGAGGGGGCGCGTGCCGCCGTCCCGGCGTCCACCACCAGGCCCCGGCCCGCGGACTCGCGTGCGCGGGCCCGGGGGCACGGCGGGACACGGCGGGCGCGGGCCCGGCGGAGGCCGGTCGCACGGTTCCCCGCGCCCCCTGAGTGGGACCGCTCGCCCGTGGTCACGGGCAGGCGTCGCCCGTCACACCCGCATCGGCTGGGGGGAGTCCCTGCGGGCGGGGTCCGGGGCGTCGTACTCGCGGATGATCTCGTAGCGGGTGTTGCGTTCCACCGGGCGGAAGCCCGCGTCGCGGATCAGGTCCAGGAGGTCTTCGCGGGTCAGCTTGCTGGGAGTGCCGTAGTTGTCGGCGTCGTGGGTGATCTTGTACTCGACGACCGAGCCGTCCATGTCGTCCGCGCCGTGCTGGAGGGCCAGTTGGGCGGTCTGGACGCCGTGCATGACCCAGAAGACCTTGACGTGCGGGACGTTGTCGAAGAGGAGGCGGGAGACCGCGAAGGTCTTGAGGGCCTCCGCGCCCGTCGCCATCTGGGTGCGGGCCTGAAGGCGGTTGCGGATCTTGCCGTCCTTCATGTCCACGAAGTCGTGCTGGTAGCGGAGCGGGATGAAGACCTGGAAGCCGCCGGTCTCGTCCTGGAGTTCACGCAGCCGCAGGACGTGGTCCACGCGGTGGCGGGGCTCCTCGATGTGGCCGTACAGCATGGTGCTCGGGGTCTTCAGACCCTTCTCGTGCGCCAGGCGGTGGATCCGCGACCAGTCCTCCCAGTGGGTGCGGTGGTCCACGATGTGCTGACGGACCTCCCAGTCGAAGATCTCCGCGCCACCGCCGGTGAGGGACTCCAGGCCTGCGTCGATGAGTTCGTCGAGGATCTCGGACGCCGACAGACCGCTGATCGTCTCGAAGTGGTGGATCTCCGTGGCCGTGAAGGCCTTCAGCGACACGTTCGGCAGGGCGGCCTTCAGCTCGCGCAGCGAGCGCGGGTAGTACCGCCACGGCAGGTTCGGGTGCAGGCCGTTGACGATGTGCAGCTCGGTGAGGTTCTCCGACTCCATCGCCTTCGCGAGCTTGACGGCCTCCTCGATGCGCATCGTGTACGCGTCCTTCTCCCCCGGCTTGCGCTGGAAGGAGCAGTACGCGCAGGAGGCCGTGCACACGTTCGTCATGTTGAGGTGCCGGTTGACGTTGAAGTGGACGACGTCGCCGTTCTTGCGCGTCCGCACCTCGTGCGCGAGTCCGCCCAGCCAGGCCAGGTCGTCCGACTCGTACAGCGCGATGCCGTCCTCGCGGGTCAGCCGCTCACCGGCCCCGACCTTCTGCTCCAGCTCGCGCTTGAGCCCGACGTCCATGCCCCTACCTCTTCCGTTCGCCCTGAGACAGACTTCGTCAACCGTACGCCCCGACACCGCCGGACCCGGCCGCCGGACCCGACCCGCGGACCCTGCTGCCGGCCCCGGCCGTCGGACCCGACCCGCGGACCCGGCCGCCGGACCCGACCCGCGGACCCGGCCGTCAGACCTCTTCCGGAAGCTCCCCCACCCGGTTCTCCCACTTGGTGGAGAGCACGATGGTCGTACGGGTCCGGGACACGCCCTTCGTCCCCGACAGCCGGCGGATGATCCGCTCCAGCCCGTCGACGTCGTTCGCCCGCACCTTGAGCATGAACGAGTCGTCGCCGGCGATGAACCAGCAGTCCTCGATCTCGCCGAGGTCCTTCATCCGCGCGGCCACGTCCTCGTGGTCGGCGGCGTCGGAGAGGGAGATGCCGATGAGGGCAGTGACGCCCAGGCCGAGCGAGGCGGCGTTCACCGTGGCCCGGTAGCCCGTGATGACGCCGGCCGCCTCCAGCCGGTTGATGCGGTCGGTGACGCTGGGTCCCGACAGGCCGACGAGGCGCCCCAGCTCCGCGTACGAGGCCCGGCCGTTCTCCCTCAGGGCCTGGATGAGCTGCCTGTCCACCGCGTCCATGCGATCGAGCCTTCCGATGAAGAGGTCTGAGAGGTCTGAAGAGTTACTGGAGTCGTGCGAGGTGGTGCTGGTGGCACTGTTCTCCGGCGCGGCCTCAGGCGGGACGGGCGCCGCCGCCGAGTTCGCCCTTCCAGCGGCGGTAGAGGCCGTGTCCCACGCCCGCCGCGTCGAGGACCCGGCCGGCGACGAAGTCGACCAGGTCCTGGATGTGGGTGGCGCCCGCGTAGAAGGCCGGGGAGGCGGGCACGACGCTCGCGCCCGCGTCGTCCAGGGCGACGAGGTGCCGCAGCGTCTGCCCGTTCAGCGGGGTCTCCCGGACGGCGACGACGAGCGTGCGGCGCTCCTTGAGCGTCACACCGGCCACCCGCTGGAGGAGGTCCTTGGACAGCCCCAGCGCGACGCCCGCGACACAGGCCGTCGAGGCGGGCACGATCAGCATCCCCTTCGCCGGGTACGACCCCGACGACGGCCCCGCCGCCAGGTCACCGGCGGCCCAGTACCGCACGGCGTCCCCTTCGACGTCGACGTCGAAGGCGTCCGGCTTCCCGTCGGCGCCCCGCGCGAGCCACTCCCGCAGGTCGTCCCGCCAGTGCGCGTCCCGGAAGGAGATCCCCGTCTCGTCGAGCAGCGTGAGCCGCGAGGCCCGGCTGACGACCAGGTCGACGCTCTCGCCCCCGGCGAGCAGCGCACGCAGCACGGCGGCGGCATACGGCGTCCCGGACGCCCCGGACACCCCCACGATCCAAGGCACGCGCTGCGTTTCTCCTGCGTTCACACCTTGAGCGTACCGGCGAACGGGACGGTGGTCCGGACCGGACCGGACCGTCTGCTCCGGACCGGACTAGACGGTGAGGCCGCGCACCAGCAGGTCGATCAGCGCGCACACGAAGAGGCTGATGCCGATGAAGCCGTTCGTGGAGAAGAACGCCCTGTTCAGACGGGACAGGTCGTGCGGGCGCACGATGGTGTGCTCGTAGACGAACGCCCCGGCGACGATCAGCAGACCCAGCCAGAAGAAGGCACCGGCGCCGGTGGCGAGGGCGTACCAGACGAGCAGGGCCGTGGTGACGGCGTGGCAGGCGCGGGCACCGTGGATCGCGGCGGGGACGCCGAAGCGGGCCGGGACCGACCTGACGCCGGTCTCGCGGTCGGCCTCGACGTCCTGGCAGGCGTAGATCAGGTCGAAGCCGCCGATCCAGACGCCGACGGCCAGGCCCAGGATCACCGCGTCCCAGGACCACTCGCCCGTGATCGCCAGCCAGCCGCCGATCGGACCCATCGCCTGCGCGAGACCGAGGACGGCCTGCGGGAAGTCCGTGAAGCGCTTCCCGTAGGGGTAGACCACCATCGGGATCACGGCGACCGGGGCCAGGGCCAGGCAGAGCGGGTTCAGCAGGGCCGCCGAGCCCAGGAAGACCACCAGGGCGATCAGCGCGCCGGTCCAGGCGTGCCGCACCGACATCGCGCCGGTGACGAGCTCCCGCTGGGCGGTGCGCGGGTTCCGCGCGTCGATCTCGCGGTCGATGATGCGGTTGACCGCCATGGCGAAGGTGCGCAGACCCACCATGCAGACCGTGACCAGCAGCAGCCGGACCCAGTGGATGTTCCCGTCCAGCTCGAACATCGCGGTCAGCGCGGCGATGTAGGCGAAGGGCAGCGCGAAGACCGAGTGCTCGATCATCACCAGGCGCAGGAAGGCCTTCGTGCGTCCCGGCCGCGGGATCGCCGCGGATGCCGAACTCACAGTCCGTACTCCTTCCAGCGCCGCGTCACCCGTTCGGACGTCTCCGGGTCCGACAGGACCATCTCCGGCCAGCCGCCGTCGCGGGTGTAGCCCTCCTCGGGCCACTTCCGCGTCGCGTCGATGCCCGCCTTGCCGCCCCAGAACTGCTGGTAGGAGGCGTGGTCGAGGTGGTCGACGGGGCCCTCGACGACGGACAGGTCACGCGCGTAGTCCGTGTTCCCGAGGGCCCGCCAGGCGACCTCGTGCAGGTCGTGGACGTCGCAGTCGGCGTCGACGACCACGATCAGCTTGGTCAGGGACATCATGTGGGCGCCCCAGACCGCGTGCATGACCTTCTGCGCGTGCTTGGGGTACTTCTTGTCGATCGAGACGATCGCGCAGTTGTGGAAACCACCGGCCTCGGGCAGGTGGTAGTCCACGATGTCCGGGACGATGATCTTGAGGAGCGGGAGGAAGAACCGCTCCGTCGCACGGCCCAGCGGGCCGTCCTCGGTCGGCGGGCGGCCCACCACGATCGACTGGAGCAGCGGACGCCTGCGCATCGTCACGCAGTCGATCGTCAGCGCCGGGAACGGCTCCTGCGGCGTGTAGAAACCCGTGTGGTCGCCGAACGGCCCCTCCGGGAGCATCTCGCCCGGCTCCAGCCAGCCCTCCAGCACGACCTCCGCCTGCGCCGGGACCTGGAGCGGGACCGTCTTGCAGTCGACCATCTCGATCCGCCTGCCCTGCAGGAACCCGGCGAGGAAGTACTCGTCGATGTCACCGGGGAGCGGCGCGGTGGAGGCGTACGTGACGGCCGGCGGGCAGCCGAAGGCGATCGCGACCGGCAGCCGCTCGCCCCGGCGCGCCGCGACCTGGTAGTGGTTGCGGCTGTCCTTGTGGATCTGCCAGTGCATGCCGATCGTGCGCCGGTCGTGGCGCTGGAGGCGGTAGAGCCCGAGGTTGCGGACCCCGCTCTCCGGGTCCTTGGTGTGGGTCAGCCCCAGGTTGAAGAACGAGCCGCCGTCCTGCGGCCAGGTGAACAGCGCCGGCAGCTGCTCCAGGTCCACCTCGTCCCCGCGCAGGACGACCTCCTGCACGGGGCCGTCCTTCACCTTCTTCGGCGGGACGTGCGTCATCGCGCCGAGCTTGCCGAACGCCTCGCGGACCCCCACGAAGCCGTGCGGCAGCTCGGGCTTGAGCAGCCCGCCGATCCGGTCCGAGATCTCCGCGTACGACTTCAGTCCGAGCGCCTTCAGCAGGCGGCGGTCGGTGCCGAACACGTTCATCGCGAGGGGCATCGCCGAGCCCTTCACGTTCTCGAAGAGGAGCGCGGGGCCGCCGGACTTCTGCACCCGGTCGACGATCTCCCCGACCTCCAGGTACGGGTCCACCTCGGCCTTGATGCGCTTGAGGTCGCCCTCGCGCTCCAGCGCCCTGAGCAGGGAACGAAGATCGTCGTAAGCCATGCGGTCAAGTATCCCCGAGGGGCTACCCTGGCCCCGTACCTGGGGCCCGTCCTCGCGGCCCCGTCCCCTCTGCGCTGGAGAGACCCCATGCTGCGGGTACTGATGTTCCTGGTGCCGCTGGCGCTGAGCGTCTACGCGTTCATCGACTGCATCAGCACGAAGGACGACGACATCCGCCACATGCCCAAGCCGCTGTGGGCGATCCTCGTCCTGCTGTTCCCGCTCGTCGGGTCGATCTCGTGGCTCGTCGCGGGCAAGAGGCGCAGCCCCGCCGCCGAGGGCTGGTCCGGCGTCCGCGGCGGCCGCCCGCGGCAGCGGCAGTGGGTCGCCCCGGACGACAACCCCGAGTTCCTGAAGTCGCTCGACGACACCGAGAAGGACGACAAGGGCAAGCCCGACGACGGCCAGGGGCCCGCCGGGTCCTGAGGTCCTCTCCTCCTGGATCAGGCCGGGGACCTCACCGCCGGCGGAAGGAGTGCACATGCGTCAGCCGGCCCCGCTGGACGAGGCGACCGCCCGCACCTGGCTCGCCGGCGCCGTCGAGGAGGCCCGCACCGGGCTCGCCGAGGGCGGCATCCCGATCGGCGCCGCGCTCCACGGCCCCGACGGCACGCTGCTCGGCCGCGGCCGCAACCGGCGCGTGCAGGACGACGATCCCTCGACGCACGCGGAGACGGCGGCGTTCCGCGCGGCGGGACGGCAGCGGACGTACCGCGGGACGACGATGGTCACGACGCTCTCGCCGTGCTGGTACTGCTGCGGCCTGGTCCGCCAGTTCGGCATCTCCCGCGTCGTGATCGGCGAGGCGGTCACCTTCCACGGCGGCCACGACTGGCTCGCCCGGCACGGCGTGGAGATCGTGCTCCTGGACGACCCCGAGTGCGTCGCGCTGATGCGCGGCTTCGTCGCGGCGAACCCGGCGCTGTGGAACGAGGACATCGGCGAATGAACGCGGGGACCGCCACGTCCCGGCGGTCCGGCCCCACGGCCCCGGCTCCACGGCGCCCGCCTCAGCCCCTCAATCGCTCGATCATCTGCTCGAAGCGAGCCCGCCAGCGGGACTCCGTCTCGCCCTCGCCCTGGAACTCGTGGGTGAAGCGCAGGGCGGTGCCGCCGCCGTCGTCGTGCTCCAGGTGGAAACGCATCCGCCCGCCGCTGTCCACCGTGTACTCGGCGACCCGCTCCACGTCCCAGGCGGTGACCTGCCCGGCACCCAGACCGGGCAGACCGATCACGCCGCCCAGCCGGGGTTCGAGGACGTCGACGGCGCCGAACCAGCCGGAGAGGCCCTCCGCGGTGGCGAGGGCGGGCCAGACCGTCTCCACGGGCCGCGGGAGCCGCACCAGGAAATGCAGGATGTGCGTGTTCCCATGGGTCTGGCTGGAGCCCTGTTCGATGGAACCGGTCATGACACCAGAGTGACCCCCCGGAACCGCTTCCGCACGGCCTGGGCGTGGGGGCGGCCCCGCCCCCCCGCCCCCGGGGGGGCCCGCCCCCCCGCCCCCCCCCCCCCCCCCCCCCCCCCCGCCGGGGGGGGGGTGGCGGGGGCCCGACCGGTTTTATCCCGCGGGTGTGAGGAAAC